>JARRKU010000013.1:0-9345 GCA_037387725.1 Desulfobacteraceae bacterium | reverse complement strand
TTTTTTTATGGTGGCGCTGGCCAACCGGACCGCATTGCGCACCGCTTTATTGACTTCCAAGTCCCACTTTTCGGCGGGATTGCTCTTGCGGGAAAATCCTTTCAAACCGGAAACGATACGTGCGACGCGGTTTGCGGCCATCTCCATGTCTGATATGAGCCGGGGCAGGTTTTCCTTGACAAAGGCTGGAAGCAGGCCGCCTATTTTCTTCTGCGGGGTCTTTAAAATATGGGACTCCAGAACTGGCATCAAATCTTGCCACATCTTCTCCAATAGCGGCAGGTTGAACAAAATCAAATTGATGGGGTTGTTGATTTCATGCGCCACACCCGCGACCAGGGTCCCCAGCGCTTCCATCTTTTGTGATTGAAAAAGCTGTGTTTCAATGCGCTTTTGCTCTGAAATATTCCGACAAATCCCACCGATCGCGCGCAGGGTGCCTTTGTACTGGATTGGGTAGAGTGTATCGATATGATACTCCTCTCCGTCTGGGGTAGCTTTCTGGTGATGAAAGGAGACGGCATGCCCATGGACCAACACATCATGAATTTTATCGCGATACTGCCCCAGAAGATCGCCGTGATAGACATCCTGAATTCGCCGGCCGACAAGTTCGGAACCCAAGTTCAGACCAAACTGCTTAACACGTTCATTGCTGTACGTATAAGTGCCATCGAAATCCAATACAAATATGTGGTCTGAGGAACAGGAAGCCAGACCAAGGTATTGCGCCTTGCTGGTCTGCATTGCCCTGTTCTCCTGCGACAGCGCTTTAAGGGCCTCTTTGAGCCATCTGTTTTCGTCCTGGAGACGTCTGCTATTTTGTTGGCTCTGGCTGTTGATGAAGACACCCATCGTCCAGGGCGAGGCTAGTTCTCCGGCGACCATTGGATGTCGATGGATGGCGCAGCAACGATATTTTCCAGTGCCGATGGCGGGAGGTTTTGTATTCCCTGCATCCTGCCGTAGAGGTTGGAATCGGCTTTTAGGAAGGGGTGTTACCATGTTTTTCGATGTCGTCCTGGCTTTCGGCACGATTCCTCCTTGAACGGTATCAATCTTCGTCAAGTAACCCGGTCGTTCTGAAGGAGCGCATTAAGCCTCAAGGTGATCGGCCGGTCTTCTTCATGCTCGTTATCCAGACGGATTTGGCCAGGATGACGGTATTGGTCTTCTCCGGGCAAATCCGCCAACCATTTTTCCCGGTGTGATTTCACTACCTGAAACGCAGGTGTCGTGACATCGACGATGCTCTTTTCCAGGACCAGGGTGAGTTTACCCTTTCTCTCTTCCAGTCGCATCAGCGGCGCAATGGGGATCCCAATGGGTTCCCAGCGTTCGAACCCGTGCTCCAGGTTACGGATGGCGGCCATCTGCCCTGTGGCTCCATTGGACACCAGGCTGAAGACCGTTAGTCCGAGGTTGTAGGTATAGGTGCAGTCAAATTGTGTGGGGTCGCTTCCGCGCCCGTCGTATCCGTAAAAGTGCGTTTGGGTTTTAAATTTGGGTACGGAGGCTTTGTAAATTTTGAGAATTGCAGAATGGATCTCTTCTTTTTCTGCAAGCACGCCGGCCTGTTCCAAAGCCGCTCTCAGTGTTCGTCTGGAGATGATACTGTCCCTGATCAGAAGATATTCATTGGATTTACCATAGTCTTTGAAAAGGATTTCGCCATAGGAATCCGCATCCAATCCTGCACCCGATAGTATTTTGCGATAGTAGGCGCGATTGATACCCATCTTGTACCGGCCCTGGTCCCTGAGGATATCCAGATACTCTTCAACCAATCCGAGAAGCACTTTTTCCGTCTGTACTTGGGAGAATTGGAAATTGCCGTGACTGTCCCTTTCCGTGAGCAAACCTTCCTGGAAAAATGGCGGGAGATCGTTGAAAAGCTCATCATCCCTGGCATTCCAGACATTGGGGGCTAAACCTTTGGGCATATCTCTGAAAAGACGCCGCAGATATTCAAGCTTGTCCACCAACCGCGGGAAACTGGTGTGGAAATCCCGATCGTGCCTGTCGTTGTAGTCAGCGATGATGGTATTCAATTTTATAATGAACACTTCGATTTCATTGATAAATTCTAAAATCCCCTCCGGTATGACGATCAGGCCGTAGTTCTTGCCTACGGCGGCCCGACGAACGACGGCATCACAGATCAAACGAGAGAGATGCCTCAAGGTCATGCCATAGGCCGTAAAATCCACCTCCCCTTCCTGCCGGGCTTTTTCGAGCCGCTGAGTATCGACGTAATCGGCCAGATCCTCACCGATCAGCGTCAGGTTCGCATGGGTCTGCAGGGCCACTTCCAAGGCCAAATGGCTGGCCACCCGCCCCATTACCTTGCAAATATGCCAGTATTTGATATCCGAACTGCAATCGGTGCACAGGTTGCTGATGGCCAGCGAGAAAGCCCGAGCCGCAGTGTGAAATCCAAACGACATGGCGCAGAGCACCCTGCCGTCGGCATCCCGCACCTGGATATCACCGTCAATGGTTTTAGGGACGCCCACAACCACTAAAGCGTCTAATCCCATTTCCCAAATTGTTTTTCTGGATAGCGCCATCTTCTCACTGGTGTCGATCTTGGTCCGGCCGGTTTTAATCATGGCAAATCCGCCCAGGTTACGGTAATGATCGATCAGACGGTCATCCAATTCAACGAATTCGCCTTCGATGATCCCATCCGGACCTACCAGAAACCCGAATAGACGGCTGTCGGGATTGGCTCTCTTTGCAGCGTCGTAAAGGCCGGCGATGACATTGTGGCCACCGGGGGCCGGTCCGCCGGAAAAAACGATGCCAATCTGGAATGCTTTTGCATGCTGATCAGTTTTGGTGCACGGCGCCACCACCTGAACTTTGTTGTCAATGATCCTCGGCAAGGCTGCCCGGGCATCCTTGTCAATCTCAAACCGATAATCATCGCTAATGTCTAGCTTGGTGGCCTCTCCACTGAAAACGCTGCATACAGCAGGTCTGTATGCCTGCCGGGCCTCCATCACCTGGCTAACAGACGATACCACACTTTGAACCTCGGGATTCTTTAAGAGCGTCTGAATGTCAATATCTGTTTTGTCCGGCACGCCGACCTCCATTTTAGGTTAAGCCTTCTCAATATCGAGCCGCAAGGAGACCCCCTGCGGGGAGATAGGATTATGTATCGCTTCATATCGGGCCTTACAAAGGCAAGTCAAGGAAATTGAAACAGGACTGCGCCTCTGTCCGGAAGGTGGTTCTGGTGGCAGTCCATAGGTGCGGCGATGGAATTTAAGAGACGCGTTCAATCCATCGGACACGCATCCATGACGGGCGGATGATTTCCAGCATCTATAAATTCTGCTGCGGCTTCACCCTGAACGATCCCTGCAGGCTGTTTCCGCCGCGCGCATTACCTCCTTGTATGTGAGTTTATTGAATTATTTACAGCACCATATATTGTATATCAAATCATATTCCTACACCCCACCTTGTGCTTTTTACCCTTTACAACACACTGCACCCTTGATATGAAAGAGCCCACTGGGAGATACCCCCTTATCCTGAGAGACTGCTTTGCAACCAAGGACGATTCAGCGCGTGCCATAAAGATCAAGCGCGGAGGCCCAATCTATGAAAATTAAGAAACTCGACATACTTGGGTTTAAATCCTTTTTGGACAAGGCCAGCATAGCCTTTCCCTCCGGAATATCCGCCATTGTCGGTCCCAATGGGTGTGGAAAGAGCAATGTGATTGATGCACTGCGCTGGGTGATGGGTGAGCAGAGCGTCAAACAGCTGCGCGGCAAGAGCATGGAGGATATCATCTTTGCCGGGGCCAACAACAAACCGCCATTAAACATGGCTGAGGTAACCTTGACGCTGGCCAACGACAACGGTCATGCCCCCGAAGAGTTCAGGGATTTTTCAGAAATCAGTGTCACACGGCGGCTGTTCCGTTCCGGTGAGAGCGCATACCTCATCAACCGACAACCGTGCCGACTCAAAGACATCTACAATCTATTTATGGGAAGCGGTGTCGGCACACGAACGTTTTCCATCATCCAACAGGGCAATATCGGTGCGATCATCGATGCCGGACCCGATGAGCGGCGTCTGTTTATCGAGGAGGCCGCCGGGGTCACGCGGTACAAATTCAGAAAAAACGAGGCGCTGCGAAAGGTCAAGGCCACTGAACAGAACCTGCTTCGCATTAACGATATCATCGTTGAAGTAAACCGCCAGATGGCGGGATTGCGGCGACAGGCCAAGAAGGCCGAACGATACAAAGGGTATCAGGAACGGGCCAAGCTGCTCGACACGCATCTGCTGGTTCACTACCACGAATCCTATACCCGTCAGATCAACGAGGCCCAGACCTTATTGAAGGAACTCAAAGATACGGACATGGCACATGCCACCCAACTCCAAAAGGTAGATGCCGCCATAGAAGAGATCAAACTGAAGCGTCACCAAAAAGATCAGGAGATTGCATCCCAAAAATCAAGAAAGTTCGATACCCAGCGCAAAATCGATCGGAGTGAGGCGGACCTCTCCCACCTGAAAACGGAAATTCAGCGCCTGAACAATGAGACCATCGAATTGGGGCGGGCCCAGGAGGAATTGAGTGCCAAATCTAAAACCATTGCTCTGGAGGTAAGCGATGTACAAGAGCAGAACAGTACGCTCAAAACAAACATCGACGGGCTCCAGTCAAGAATTGACAGTCAGCGTGCCGGATCGCGGGATCTCCAGGATCAACTCAATCAGCTCAACACCATCATCGATCGCAATAAAAACGCATTGATGGGCCTGGTCGCAGAAGAGGCCCGGTATAAGAACATCTACCAAAATGCATCCAATAGCAAGGAGTCGCTGAAACGGCGGTTGGTCCGCATCGATGAAGACGTAGCCGTGGCAGGTAAAAAGGTGTCAGATGCTGAAAAAGCTCGGCAGGCTGCTGAGGAAGCATATAACACCCTTCGGTCGCAAATGGAGGCATTGGCATCACAGATTGAAGCGTTGAAGGGGCATCTGTCCCAAAAAGCGGCCCAACTTGGGGCCCAGGTCAAGCGCACCCAGACCCTGGAATTGGAACGCAGTCAGAGCCGATCGCATCTGGCCACTCTGCAGAAGATGGCCGCCAATTATGAATGGTACCGTGACGGTGTCAAGGCGGTAATGCAGGCCAAATCACCATCAGAAGATGCAGCCCAGAGCGCCCCCCTTGAAGGTGTTATCGGCCTTTTGGCCGACGTGGTCGAACCGTCGGCAGGCTATGAAACAGCCGTCGAAGCCGTACTGGGTGAATCCATGCAGTACATTTTGGTCCGGGATCAGGCGGCAGGAACGTCGGCCATCGACTATCTTATGGACAGGAAAGCCGGCCGTAGCGGTTTCATACCAAAAACAACCCTCAAACCCATCAGCGGAAGTGCGTCGACACCGATCCCGCAAGATCATCGTCTGCTGAATCACATTTCGGTTCAGCCCGATTGCCAGGACATCGCCGAGGCTTTGCTTGGCCATGTGGCGGTTGTTGAAGAAAAAATGCGCTCAACTGGAAAAGGATCTGGATAAGGCCAAGCAAGATCAGGCCGCCATGGAAGAGACGGTTCGCCAGTTGGAAACGGATCTCCAAAAGCGGATCACGGAAAAAACAGCGGCCGACGGTGAGGCCGTTGAAGCTGAAAAAGAACTCTACCGCATGGGCGAAGATCTGAAAAACGCCCGCCGCCAGCTCGAGATGTCCGAATTGGAGCAGGAACAGTTGATGGGAGAAGAGAGTGATCTGGACGACGAGATGGCCAAATACAACCAGGCCCTGGCCCGCATCACCACACAAGTCGAAGAGGCCCAGTCGCAGACCGAGGAGACCACCCGGCGCATCGTTGAGGTTTCCTCGCAGCTCGAACAGCGCAACCAGGATGTTGTGGATCTCAAGCTCCAGTTGACTGCTTATCATACCAAATTGGAGAATGGCACCCAGACCTTAAACCGGCTAAAGGAATTTGAAAGAGACAGCCGCCAGCGCCTCGAACAGCTCAAAAAAGAGATCGTTATCAAGCAGGAGAAGCACGACCAGTCCAAATCCCAAGTGACCGTCAAGGAGCAGGACCTGAAGCGGTACTATGACCAGATGGAAGATCTGAACCACCAACTGACGGCCAACGAAACCGAGTATCAAAGCATCGACGACCACCTTCAGCAACATGATTCCCAGGTCGCCGAGCTCCGGTCTGAGCGCGAAAAGACCCTTGGAAAAATCCGCCTGATGGAACTGGATCTTTCTGAAAAGCGCATCCGGCGCGACAATATCGCTGCAAAAGTACAGGATCGCTACCACATCTCCATCGCAGGTTTGCGCATGAAGCAGGCCCAAATGGAAGAGAAATTACAGATGGATATTTCAGAAATGGAGAAAGAGCTGGAGAACTTTCGCGCCAAGATTGCCGGCATCGGCGATGTCAACCTCGGCGCTATCAAAGAGTTTGAAGAGCTTAAAGAAAGATTCGACTTCCTGAACAATCAACGCAGCGATCTTGAGAAGGCCATAGAGGATCTGCACAAGGTGATCCGAAAAATCAACCGAATTACCCAGCAGCGTTTCATTGAAACCTTTAACCAGGTGAATGAAAAACTCCAGGAGGTCTTCCCCAAACTCTTCGAAGGCGGCTCGGCCCGCCTGGAAATGACCGATCCGGACAAGCCTTTAGAGACCGGGGTGGAATTCATGGTCCATCCTCCGGGGAAGAAACTCACCCGTATGAGTCTGCTCTCCGGCGGTGAAAAAGCCCTATCGGCCATCGCTTTCATCTTCGCTATTTTCCTCATGCGGCCGACGTCCTTCTGCCTGCTCGATGAAATCGATGCGCCGTTGGATGAAGCCAATGTGGTCCGCTTCAACAATTTAATGCAGGTCATCGGCAAAAAATCTCAAATCATCATGATTACCCACAACAAAAAGAGCATGGAATTTGCCGAAACCCTTTTCGGCGTCACGATGGAGCAAAAAGGCATCTCCAAGGTTGTTTCCGTCAATTTGAACGAAAAACATGCATAAATAAAAATCGCACTATGGCTTTTAAATGGTTTAAAAAGAAATCCGCACCAACATCGTCCGAAGACTCGGAAGCAGCATCCGTAGAGCTGGGAGTACCCGCCGAAGAAGAGATTCTTGAATCGGCCATCCCACAACCGGAAGGCGGCGATACGGAGGAATCGGAATCAATTAACGCAAGGGACGACGCACCGGCCGCCATTCCGGATGACGAGGAGCCGGTAGGGACCGACACGCCAAAGAAGAAGATGGGGCTGTTCAAGCGGCTTAAAGCAGGCCTGTCCAAAACCCGCGACATCCTCACCACGGACATCGATGAACTCTTCTCAATGAAGAAAAGCATCGACGACGATATGCTGGAAGAATTGGAGGAGCTTCTCATCACTTCCGACATAGGTGTGCAGACCGCCATGGATATCATGAAGGTCATTAACAAGCATGCCGCCAAGATCGATGGTCCCGAAGCGTTGAAGGCGACCCTCAAGCAAGAGCTGCTCGCCCTGCTGGAAACCATACAGAGCGAAGCGACACCCAGAACCGCCAAACCCCATGTGGTCATGGTGGTGGGTGTCAATGGCGTCGGCAAGACCACCACCATCGGAAAGCTGGCGGCCAGGGCTTCCAACCGGGGTGAGCGGGTGCTGATCGCAGCGGCCGACACCTTCCGTGCGGCCGCCATCGAGCAACTCACCATATGGGCGGACCGGGCCGGCGCCGAGATCGTCAAGCATAAAGCCAATGCTGACCCGGCGGCTGTGGCATTTGACAGCATGGAAGCGGCCATGGCGAGGAATGTTGATGTGGTCTTTGTGGACACCGCCGGCCGGCTGCACACCAAGGTCAACCTAATGGAGGAGCTCAAGAAGATCAAACGGACCATCGCCAAGAAGATCCCGGATGCCCCCCACGAAGTGCTGCTGGTGTTGGATGCCACAACGGGGCAAAACGCCCTCTCCCAGGCAAAACTCTTTCACGAAGCCATCGGTGTCAGCGGATTGGCCCTCACCAAGCTGGACGGTACGGCCAAAGGCGGCATTGTGATCAGTATCAGTCAATCCTTGAACCTACCGCTCCAATTCATCGGAGTCGGTGAAGGCATTGACGATCTGCAGCCATTCGATCCGCAACAGTTTGCCGAGGCACTGTTTTAATCGGTATTAAATACCTTAATAGGTAATATCAAAGGTATCGTATTGACCGGTTGGGGTTTCCCATTGGACCGATACATCGGTGACCCGGGACATGGGGGCCCCTTGCCAACACCACTCAATGGCCTGATCCACCCGCTCTTTAGAACCTTCGAAGAGCGCCGCCACAGTACCATCGGACTGGTTGCGCACCCATCCTTTTACGCCGATGCGCTCAGCCGCCCGTTGGGTCTCGACGCGGAAGAATACCCCTTGAACGCGTCCGGAAATGATCACGCGCGCCCTTGCCTGCTCATCCATATCATTCACCTGCCTTATCTGGCCATTGGCCGCATCGTGTGGTCGATTTTCCCTGGTCATTTGGCTAAGTGCCAGCCGCCATTGATCCAATAACAGGCCTGCATTATCCGCCACCCAGCCCATGCCGTTGAGACGGCATAATTCGGTCACCCGGATGGCAAAAAGACGGATTTGTTCAGCTGTCCCTTCGACATACGGCGTATTTAAGATTTTTTTGAGCTGATCCGTTGACAGTTCTCGCATCCCGTCCCGCTCCTCCCAGATCCGTGGGTATGGTACGGATAAGTCAACGACCACCCGCGCAGCAGGTGGCTTGGATTCCCGGCCATAGGCCGGAAAAACGAAAGCACGTCAGTGCTGTATCGTTGCAGTTGTAACCGAGTGCATCGCACCCGGTTTGAAAACAACTAATCAAAAGCATGTCAGTGCTTCCATCGTTGCAGTTGCCATCCCGCCTCAGACGGGGCTTAGCACCCGATGCAAAACAATTCACCAATGGATGCATCATCAAGTGGTCAACGAGAATACGCGTAAAGGAGTCGCCCAAATAAAATTACGCTTGTAAGTGCAGGGGCGCCTGTCTGGCAAGGCACCCAAACGCAGGTAATCGAGATTTTTTTGCCCATGGGCAACACCGCCAGGCAGGATGCATTGGCCCAATAAATGCGACGCAATTTGCGCGAACCCTTAGCCTTTGTGATCAATCAATTGATTATAATCCGCTTCAGTAATAATTGCTACGCCTAACTTAGATGCTTTTTCAAGCTTGGTGGCCCCGACATTTTCACCCCTCACCAGCAGATCAGTGGCACCGCTTACCGACGTTTGCACCACAGCACCGAGTTCTCTGGCCCG
>JARRKU010000012.1:46674-51690 GCA_037387725.1 Desulfobacteraceae bacterium | reverse complement strand
ATCATCGGCAACGTGGCCCTCTACGGCGCCACCTCCGGAGAGGTCTACATCCGCGGACGGGCGGGGGAGCGATTCTGTGTGCGCAACAGCGGCGTCCGCGCCGTGGTGGAAGGGGCCGGGGACCACGCCTGCGAATACATGACCGGCGGCCGTGTCGTCATCCTGGGCCCCACCGGTCGCAACACCGCAGCCGGCATGAGCGGCGGCATCGCGTACGTGTTGGACGAGCAGGGCGACTTCGGCCGACACCGCTGCAACCTGGAGATGGTGGCCCTGGAGGAAGTGGCCGGGGAAGATGTGGCCGAGCTGAAAACCCTGGTGGAGCGGCATCTGCACCATACCGGCAGCAGTGTGGCCCGGCGGGTGCTGGATCAATGGGAAGCCGTCCTGCCCAAGTTCGTCAAGGTCATGCCGGTGGATTATAAACGGGCGCTGGAGAAGATGAAAGAGGAATGATCCATGGGAAAACCCACGGGATTCAAGGAATATGACCGCGAGCTGCCAAAAAGGCGGCCGGTGGAAGAACGCGTCGACGATTACCAAGAGATCTACGAGCCCTTTCCCAAAGAGAAAGCCAAGCAGCAGGCGGCGCGCTGCATGGACTGCGGTGTGGCCACCTGCATGTCCGGATGCCCGCTGGGCAACCTGATCCCCGAGTGGAACGACGCGGTCTACCGTGGCCTGTGGAAGGAGGCCGTCGAACGGCTGGAGGCCACCAACTGCTTTCCCGAGTTTACCGGGCGGCTTTGCCCGGCGCCGTGCGAGGAGGCGTGTGTGCTCTCCATCAACGAACCGGCCGTGACCATCGAACAGATCGAAAAAGAGATCATCGAGCACGCCTTTGACCAGGGGTGGATTCAACCCCGTCCGCCCCGGCAGCGCAGCGGCAAACGCGTGGCGGTGGTGGGATCGGGGCCGTCCGGGCTGGCATGCGCCCAGCAGCTCAATCGCGCCGGCCACCAGGTGACGGTGTTTGAACGCGCGGACCGCATCGGCGGTCTGCTGCGCTACGGCATCCCCGATTTTAAGATGAGCAAGTGGGTCATCGACCGGCGCATGCAGATCATGGCGGCCGAGGGCATCGTTTTTAAGACCGGCATGCACGTGGGGGCCAATGTGACGGTTGATGAGATCCGGTCCTTTGATGCCATGGTGCTCTGCCTGGGGGCCACCGTGCCCAGGGATCTGCCCCTGCCGGGCAGGGAGCTGGACGGTATCCATTTTGCCATGGATTTTCTCACCCAGCAAAACCGCCTCAACGCGGGAGACGAGCTGCTGCCGGGCGAAAAGCGCATCAGCGCCGCCGGCAAGCACGCCATCGTCATCGGTGGTGGGGACACGGGCAGCGACTGTGTGGGCACCTGCAACCGGCACAAGGCCAAGTCGGTCACCAATTTCGAAGCACTGCCCATGCCGTCCCCGGACCGTCCCGATCACCAGCCCTGGCCGTACTACCCCATGCGTCTGCGGACCACATCATCCCATGAAGAGGGGGTTGATCGCCATTGGAGCATTCTGACCCAAGCCTTCGAGGGCCGCGATGGAAAGGTGACAAAGCTGATTACCGTGGATGTCAATGTGGTGCCGCAACCCGACGGCCCGCCCAAACTGGAAGAGATCCCCGGCACCCGGAGGGAGTGGCCCGCAGACCTGGTTCTGCTGGCCATCGGCTACAGCGGCCCTGAGACCGGCACCATCGCCGACCAGCTCGGCCTCACCATCGCCCCTACCGGCGCCATCGCCACTGACGAGATGTATGCCACCGAGGTGCCAGGCATCTTCTCCGCCGGGGATGCCCATCGGGGCCAGTCGCTCATCGTGTGGGCCATCTCCGAAGGGCGGGAGGCGGCCCGGGCGGTGGATATTCACCTGACGGGATCGTCAGACTTGCCCACCAAAGGCTGCTGTGATTTGCCGCTGATCCGGTGAAAGAGCGCGCCATCGTGAAAAATTAATGCGGCGCCACGGCAATTTGTCCTTGTTTCCAGACCTTTCTGAGATCACCTATCTAAAGATTTTCCGGTGTTATGCCGATAGGGCCATAAATGAGCTGCGGCGCGTAATGGCCCATCATTTGTCAAGGCTCGGACGCTTGTCGATAATAATGATTAATCCGGATGGTTTTCCATAAATCGGCACGGCACTGTCAATGGAGCGAAAATGAATTCGCACGAAAGCAGCACTGCAACCAGCCGTTCAATAGAGGTGGACTCAATGGATCGGGCGCCATCTGTACCCTGATTTTCGCGCTCCTCTCCCTGGGCGTCGGCAAATACATCCACGCTGCCATCCTGTTCATTGTTTTCTCCCTGATCTGCTTGAATATCCTCAATCTCTATGTCCGGCATAACGGTGCCCGGGCCACATCCCATCTCCTCTATTTGATGGCGATTTTTCAGCTTTACCTGCTGTGCACCGGGGGGGTCGGCAACACAGGTCCCTTATGGCTCTATTCTTTCCCTATTTTGACCTTTTTTGCCCAGGGCCTCAGACGCGGCGCGGTGACCATGTCGGTCTTTCTCGCACTGTGTGCGCTCATCATCCTCAATCCGCAACTGCCGTTCGTCACCGCAGAATACACGACGCCGTTCAAACAGAGGCTCCTGGGTTCCCTGGCCGTGGTTACCATCATGGCCGTGGTCTATGAATATGTGCGCACCAATGTGCGCGAGCGGCTGCAGCAGGCCAAGGAATCCGCCGAGGCGGCCAACAAGGCCAAAAGCGATTTTCTGGCCAACATGAGCCATGAGATCCGCACGCCCATGAACGGCATCATCGGAATGACCGATCTGCTCCTCGACAGCGGACTGAACGGCGAGCAGCGCGAGTACGCCCGAACCGTACAGAACAGCGCGGATGCCCTGCTCTCGGTGCTCAACGATATCCTCGATTTTTCCAAAATCGAGGCGGGCAAGCTCGATTTCGAAATGATCGATTTCGACCTGCGGCTGACGCTGGAGGAAATCGCCGAGTTGGTCAGCCCCAGGGCCGATGAAAAGTCACTGGCGTTCGCCTGCTTTATCCATCCCGGGGTTCCCCAGATGGTCAAGGGGGATCCGGGCCGGCTACGCCAGGTGTTGCTGAACCTGGTCGCCAATGCCATTAAATTTACACAGGCTGGTGAAGTGATGATGGAGGCCGCGGTGCGCCAAGCGTCCGGCGACCGCATCGAAATCCGTTTTGCGGTGTCTGACACCGGCCTCGGCATAGCGTCCGACCGCCTTCATCGTCTCTTTAAATCCTTTTCACAGGTGGATAGCTCCACCACGAGGGAATTCGGTGGAACCGGCCTGGGATTGGCCATCTGCAAACGGTTGGTGGAGATGATGGATGGTCAAATCGGTGTGGAAAGCACCCTTGGCAAAGGGTCGACTTTCTGGTTCACCGCAGCTTTGAAAATAGCATCGCGCAATATCCAGACGGCTCAACCCGAACATTTGCCGGTGGAGATACAAGGGAAGCGAATCCTTGCGGTGGATGACAATCCCACCAATCGAAAGATGCTGCATGCCTACCTCTCATCGTGGAAATGCCAACCCGTACTGGCCAAAAACGGTGTAGAGGCCATTGAACTCCTGACGCGGGCGGCCGACGGCGGAGCGCCGTATGATATGGCGATTGTCGACTATCTGATGCCGTTGATGGATGGGGAGGCGCTGGGCAAGGCCATCAAAGAGCATCCCAAGCTTCAAAAGACCCGCTTGATGCTTCTGACCTCCCGGGGGATTCGCGGCGATGCAGCCCGGGCGCGGGATGCCGGCTTCGATGCCTATCTCACCAAGCCGATCAGGCAATCTCAACTGTTCAACGCTATGGTTTCGGTATTTGGGAAGCAGACGCAAACGGATCCGCCTGCCAAGGAAGCGCCGATTATTACACGGCATACCCTGACCGAGACCCATTCCAGCGCTCCCCGCATTTTATTGGCTGAAGACAATGCCGTTAACCAGAAAGTGGCCCTGATCCACTTGCGCAAGCTAGGGTACACGGCCGATGTCTCCTCCGATGGCCGTGAAGCCCTGGAAGCCGTGAAAAAAGGGAATTACGACCTGGTTCTCATGGATGTCCAGATGCCGGGCATGGATGGTTTGGAGGCGACCCGCGCGATTCGCCGTCAGGAGCAAAACGGCGCCCGGCTGCCCATCATCGCCATGACCGCCAACGCCATGAAAGGTGATCGGGAGAAGTGCATGGCGGCCGGCATGGACGACTATCTCTCCAAACCGGTAAGCCCCGAGAAACTCAAAGAGAAGCTGGATGCCTGGTTGAATGCAGACGCCGGGTCAAAGGCATCCTGACCACGGCGCCGGGCTTTTCAGTCATTCGCCCTTTTTTATCTTTTCCAATTCCGCCTGGACCTCCTGCGGTGGGATGATCTTTCTCCCGATACGGGTCAGCAGAACGCGCCCTTGGGTGAAAATGGGATCCTCATCAATATTGCGCGTGGTGATGCCCTGCCAATAGCCTTCGTACTTATTGCCGGAGCTGCCTTTGCGCCTGAGCAGGCAGGCGCCGCAGATGGGGATGTCTCCAGCGCTCCAGTAAGATAGGGCAATGTTTCGATCTCCGGAGACCACACCCTCCATGGGATAAAATCCGGATTCGCCCGGCAGGATCTCTTCGATGCCCTTTTTGGTGTTGACACCCACCATCCGCACCCGCGTCTCGGTGGACCAGACATAGAGGGCGTCCTCTTCAAAGGGAATTTCTTTTCCGTCCGCGCCGATTTCGATCCATTTGGCCGCCCATACCCCTTCGATCTTTTTGGCCTCCTGTTTGTTGTGGAAGTGATCCTGGAACAGATTGCGCGTGAAGGTGGCCAGCCGCTCCTGGGAGAGCGCCTCGCGGAAATTGTCGAACGGGACCTGCCAGGCCGCCTTTGACTCGTCCGGCACCTCCCGCCCGTCAAACACCATGAGTTGGAGAAGCTTGAAGACATCCTTTTCGTTCCGCCCATCGTATACTTCCAGCCCCTTGAAGATATCGTGGACATCGGTTTTCTCCATGAAGTGCACC
>JARRKU010000012.1:0-46660 GCA_037387725.1 Desulfobacteraceae bacterium | reverse complement strand
AGAGCCGGGGGTCAACAGCACCAGAATGTGTTTGGCCTCGGAGAGAACTTTGGATATTTTCATCCGCCACTCTTCGATGCCGATACCGCCGCCGGCCCTCTTGTCGCCCGAGTACCAGGGTGTTACAGCCCCGCTGGATATGATGCGGATCAGTACCTGCCAGGCATGGGCCAATTGGTGGTCTTCGCTTGCGTGACTGATGAAAATGGATTGATCTTCAATCATAGCGCCATCCTCCCGAGTCGATCATGCCGAAGAAATTTTGGGTGCTGCGGAGAAATGAGCTGAAATAAATCGCTGACGGCCGCCTAAAGTGCTTCATAGGTGATGTCATGGGACAGATCGATGGCATCGATGACACTCATGGCGGCCGGGCAGTGGGGCATGTAGGCCTCAAAGGCGGCTTCGGCATCGGAGCGCTTGTCGTCCGCAACTTTCAAGGTGTAGCTGACGTTGATCCGTACGATTTTCAGGACCCCGTCGACCGCCTCGATGTCACCGGCCACGTCGGCATGATAGCGATCTTCCCAGGTGTGAATGCGACTTTTCGCCAGCATCGCGGCGAATGTGCCCATCATTCAGCCGCCCACCGCGCCCACGATGTGGTCCAGTGTGGCAGCGTGCTCCTCCTCCGGATCGATCTTGTAAAACCCCTTGATGCCGCCGTGAACGCCATAATAGACGGGGTCTTCAAATCCTTTGATGACAGCCTTTCGCGTGGGGCCTTTGACCCTTGTAATTCGAATCTCCGATCGGTGGACAACCTCTCCCATGGGACGCTCCTTTCGTTGGCAGAAAGCGCCGAACCGGCGCGTATCTTGGCTTGGACGTTCTCGAAAGTGGTTTTGAAACCGCCAAGGTTCTGAAACCACTGTTAGAATAGTAAGTGCGATTTGATGGAATGAAAAGGGGGCGGGTAAAAAAAGCGCTAAATCTTCAAATTGATCATCGCCTGCACGGCGCCCAGTGCCGGGAGGCGAATCTCTTCGGGGACCTTGACCTCTCCGGACATCTCTTCCAGGCTTTTCAAAACATCTTCCAGGCTGATCTTTTTCATGTTCTTGCAGGTCATCTTCTTCGACGCCGGGTAAAGCTTCTTGCCGGGCGCGGCTTTTTGCATGGGATGGAGGATCCCCATCTCCGTGCCGATGATGAATTCCTCTTCCTCGGCCTGGGCCACATGCCGGAGCATGCCGGAGGTGCTGGCCACCACATCAGCCATGGCGACGATTTCAGGGCGGCATTCGGGGTGGGCGAGGAAAACCGCATGGGGGTGAGCGGCGCGTGCCGCCTCCACATCCGCAACGGTCAGCCATTCGTGGGTGGGGCAGTATCCGTCCCAAACATGAATCTTTTTGCCGGTTTTGGACGCGGCATACATGGCCAGGTTACGGTCCGGCGTCAGCAGCATCTCCTCCTGGGGCAGGCTGTTGACCACCTGAACCACGTTGGCCGAAGTGCAGCAGATGGTGGACAGCGCTTTGACATCGGCCGTGGAATTGACATAGGTCACCACCGGCATGGGCGGCAGCGTGGCGATTTTGGCCTGCAGGGCTTCGGCGCTGATCATATCGGCCATCAGGCAGCCGGCATCCATGCGGGGCAGCAGCACTTTTTTGCTGGGGGAGAGGATGGACGCGGTTTCGGCCATGAAATGGACCCCGCAAAAGACGATCACCTCGGCATCGGTCTGGGCGGCCTTGCGGCTCAGCTCCAGGGAGTCGCCGCACAGGTCGGCCAGATCCTGGATCTCCGGCGGCTGGTAGTTGTGGGCCAATATGATGGCGTTGCGTTTCCTGGCCAGTTCCTTGATCTTCGATTGCATATTCTCTATCTCCAACACTTTGATTGATTTATCCGTTCCGGTTTCAACCCTTGTGCCATCTTTTTTATGCAACATTGGGGTTACGGCTGATTCAGTTCCACAACGTCCGCTCCTTCCGGGATGACAAACGAGAAAAGCGATTCCTTGGGATTCAGATTGAATTTGTAGTTGTTCAGCGAAATTTTGGTTTCATCGCCGTAATTGTTGAGCGTTACCACCTGATCGACCTGAAAAGAGGCCTTGGCCACCCAAAGGAAAATTTCCGCAATATCGGGTGTCGGCCGCTTGGGCGTGAGCTTCAACCGGTAGTGGCGCTCATCTTTTTTTGGGAGCGTCTCCACGCGAAAGCTTTTTCGGACCTGACGAATATCGGACAAAAATCCCGCCCCCTTGCCGTCGCCGAAAAATGCCGGTGCCTGGCCTACCATCACCTGGTTGTCCGCCGGGCGGTGAATCCACATCGATTTGCCGTCCGTGATGATGGTCTGGGGATCCGGCAGGATATACTCCCAGCGCATTTTATTGGGCTTTTTTACCGTAAGCCGGCCTTCGGCCGTGTCGCTGATCTGCATGGCTTTGAGCATGGATTCCTGAAAAAAGGCCACGCTGAATCCCTCGCCTGAATAGCGCGCCTCCAACCCCTTGAGAATTTTGTCCAGGTTTGCGGCGTCGGAATGCTCTGCCGCAGACAACGCTCCTGCACCCAAAATCCAGATGAACAACATCAGTATTTCGATGAAACGCCTCATGGTTCAACCTTTTCCTGTGGGGATCCGGCCAACGGGTCCAACGGCAACCGGGCCGAGTCAAAAGCACACCACTAGTTTAATCTTTGGTGTTGCAGCCCCACCTCAGGCGGGACACGGCACCTATTGTAAAAAAGATAAACAACCATGCTACATAAACAATATGACGCATTAGCTCAATGGATAGTTTAATCGCGGATTCAAAAAACGGTTCGGAGCCGGCGGCTAAGAGAGTTTTTGGATCACATCCCGAATGGTTCCGTTCTCGCGCAGGTTGATGTACCGGCTGTCCGGTTGCTGGAAAAACTCGGTCCGGCCGAACAACGCCCGGCAGATGCGGTCGACCTGTCGCATGAGCCGACGCCACTCCTCGACGTTGCCGTGGGCGCAACGCGCGCCGCTCATCATCATAATTTCCATATTGCTGGCCGCGCGCTTGCGCTCAAAGTCTTCGGCGCTGCACAGGGCTTTGAAATAAAAAAACTTTTTGCCGACGAGGAAGGCATAGGCGTCATCTCCTTTGGACATCTCGGGCAAAATGGAGATCAAGAATCCGAGATCTGCCGAAAAGTTACGGGATGCCGCCGGCATGCGGGTGAGAAACTGCTCCAACAGCGCCACTTGATCGTCGTGCCATGTCAGCCGCGAATTTCGCAACTGCACACGGGTCATCATGTCGGCCTCAGCCTCGGGCCGGGCCTCCAGGATCTTGTCCAGGCGAGGGGGAAGCTTGCGGCAGATACGGAGGCGTTCAACAAATGTGCGGCAGGCAAATGCGGGCACCGGAAGGGAAAGGGGAAATTCTGCGCCGGGCAAGGCCAGATGCGCTTGGGGCGGATCGCCGCACAGGGTATCGACAATGGCCTTACGGTCTTGCTCGGAAAAGCTTTCCCGGCCCCAACGCGCCTCAAACTTCAATTGCAGATCCGTATCCGGATAAAAGAGCAGCTCCAGCAGAGAGTCAACTTCGCTGGCGTCCTCATCGGCGAGCACCGCCGCCAGGTCACGTGTGCCGAAGGTGGCCTCAAGATAACCGAAAACTTCCTCGGTTATGTTGACGCCATGCTCCAATTGGCGCCGCAGCCACCGACCCAGCGCTTCCTTTGGCTTCTGATCCGACATGGGCGGCACAATACCAAAAACCATCCCCATTGGCCAGCAATTGGCGCCGATCAATGGCGGATTCAAACAATGAAAGCGATCACCAGCCCTATGAATGGAAAGGAATGGGTTTTGCCTTAATCATTGAAAAAGTCGAAGGATTTGAATTTGACGTGATCAGGCACTGGCAACGAAGGTTTCGATGGCTTTGAACTGCGCTTTCAAAGTTTCCATGGCAGTGACCAAACCGTCGAGCTGATTTTGGGTGGCGCCCTCTTCAATGGTTTTGGCCGTTTCACTCACGTCCATCAGCCCCAGGTTGCCGGCGGCCCCTTTGATGGTGTGGGCGCTGCGCATGACCTGCTCTGAATCGTTGCCGGCCATGCCATCCTGGATCTTCTGAAAATCGGCGGACCCCGTATCGATGAACAGTTCGATCAACTCACGGTACTCATCGACTTCCAATCCCAGATTATCTGCAAGTTCCTGAAAATTCATGATGTCTCCTTCTGAAGGACAAACTTATGGATCATTTCAAAAACGGTCTCTCGTTTGATGGGTTTGGTCGTATAATCGTTCATTCCGGCGTTAAGGCACATCTCCCGGTCGCCTTTCATGGCGTGGGCCGTCATGGCCACAATGGGGATCTTGTGGAACCCGAGGCGACGCAGGGTCTGGGTGGCGGCCTTGCCATCCATTTCCGGCATCTGCACATCCATGAAAATCAGGTCGTACGCATCCGGCGACTTGGTAAAGGCGGCCACCGCTTCCTTGCCGTTGCCGGCCACGTCTACGGTATAGCCGGCCTTGCCCAGCATCATCACCGCCAGTTTCTGATTGACCGGATTGTCTTCGGCCAGGAGGATGCGAACCGAATGCTTCATGGCTTCGCGCACGGAATACTGGGTGTGCATCTTGCGTTTCGGGTTTTCGGCATCCGAACCTTCGGAGCCTTCCCCGATAAGTCGGGCGATCATCTGGAGCAGGCGCTGACGCCGGACCGGTTTGGATAAGAATCCGTCGAATCCGGCCATCTCACACTTCTGGGCGTCGCGTTCCAATGCAGAGGAGAGCGCCAGCAGCAGCGGCGGATTTTCGAATGCCTTTCGCACCTGCTCGGCCACGGCATATCCGTCCATTTCCGGCATATTGAGATCCACCAGGCAGACATGAAACGGCTCTTTTTCCGATCGTGCATTTTTCAATGCCGCCATTACCTTCTGCCCCTGATCAATGCATTCGGCGGTCATTTTTGCCGCGTCGAGAAACTGCTCCAGTATCTGCCGGTTTCCGGCATGATCGTCCACCACCAGGGCCCGTTTGCCGCTCAATGCCTCCGGTACGACCCTGGGCGGCGCCTCACGGTCCACTTTTTCCTGCCAGGAGGTAAAATGGAAGGTGCTGCCCTTGCCTTCTTCGCTCTCCGCCCAGGCATCTCCGTCCATCATGTTGGACAGTTGTTTGCAAATCGACAGGCCCAGACCGGTACCGCCGTATTTGCGCGTCGTAGAGCCGTCGGCCTGCTGAAACGGTTCGAAAATGGAGGTTACCTTGTCCTGGGCGATACCGATTCCCGTATCGCTGATCTTGGCGTGGAGTTTGACCCTGTCGTCGGTCTCCTCATCCAGCTCCAGGGTGAGTCGAATTTCACCTTTTTCCGTAAATTTGGGTGCATTGCCCAGCAGGTTGGTGATGACTTGGCGGAAGCGCAGGGGATCGCCCTTGACCAGGGTGGGTACGTCGTCGGCGATGCTGCAAAGCAGTTCCACCGGGTTGTTGCCGATTTTGGGTCGAACCAGCTCGCAAACATCGAAAGCCAGCAGTTCGGGATCGAACTCTATGCATTCGAACTCCAGCTCGCCGGATTCAATCTTGGAAAAGTCGAGGATGTCATTGATCAAAGAGAGCAGGGCTTCACCCGAACGTTTGATGGTCTGTGTATAGTCGGCCTGGGTGGCGTCAAGTTCCGTTTCGATGAGCAGGTCGGTAAAGCCGATGACGCCGTTCATGGGCGTCCGTATCTCGTGGCTCATATTGGCCAGAAACTGGCTCTTGGCGGTGCTGGCCATCTCCGCGGCCTCTTTGGCGATTTTCAGTTCCTGTTCAGCCTGTTTTCGGCGGGTAATATCTTCGACCGTGCCGGTATACCGGGCGCCGGCGTCGGAAAAGACCGGGGAGGAGTGCACGTGCACCCAGCGCAGTTCGCCTTCGCTCGTTTGAATTCGGCAATCCTCAGAGAACTCTTCCATTACTGCCATGGAGGCGTTCCACTTCTCAACGCCCCACTCCCGGTCCTGCCCATCCAGGTAGTCGATCCATTGTGTGGTCAGGCTCTCCACCAGATTGATGCCGAAGATCTCCTGGTAGCGCGTATTGGTATAGAGGCAGCTGCCCTCCTCATCGATTTCAAAGACGCCGAAATGAATGGTCTCCGATATCAGCCTGAACCGCTCTTCGCTCTCCATGAGCGCTTTCTGGGCTCGGTCGGAACTGGCTTTTTCCGCTTCGAGCTGGTGAATCCGCTTGACCAGCTCAAGAATGGTGGAGCGACTGGACATAAGTCCGGCATCCTGGCTGTGATCTCCATTCATTGGCTGGGCGGCTTGGCTCATAAGAAATTGATTCACTCTAATCCAAAGTTTCCAGCTAGTCTGAACACTGCAACGATGCCGGTCGAACAGCGCAAAATAGCGAACCGCCCCTTGATGGGGAAGTCCAGATTCAGTGCGTCAGCAAAGCGTCATGGGCTGCGATATCGAACCTGTTATCGGCTGTAAGGGAAAGGGACTTTAGGAATTGAAGTCATAGGAAATTTAATACCCTATCAAATATATCGGGCCATTTTATAGAGCAGATCGTGCTTGGGAACAGCCCCGGGAATTTGCTCCTTCAGCTTGCCGGCATCGAAAATCAGAAACGTGGGAACGCTTAAAACGTTGTAGGTCGTTGCCAAATGGGGATTGGCCTCTACGTTGAGCTTGGCCACCCGCACCTTGCCCTTGGTTTCAGAGGCCATCTGCTCCACTTGGGGGCCGGTGGTGGTACATACCGGGCAGGTGGTGGACCAGGCGTACAACAAGACAGGCAGCGGAGAGTCCACCACGGTTTGGTGGAAATTGGCATCGGTAACCATGACGGTTGTACCGGTCAGGACGTTCTGGTGCTGCAGTGCGGCGGCGCAACGGCCGCATTTGGCGCCGGCATTCAGCTTGGCCGCCGGCACCCTGTTCTTGGTCCGGCAATTGCTGCACCGCAGGGTCAGAACAACTTCCTCTTGTTTATGGACGTTTTGGGGCGAAAAGGACTCATGACAGCGCCCGCATCTGGCCGTCGTTGCCATCCGATTTTCCGGTATCCGGTTTTTGGTGCCGCAGTGGGGGCAAGTACAAATATAGGCATTGGTCATTGGGTCACCTGAGGATTCATATCGTTAATATGTAGCTCATAATAATGATTTATTTGACCATGTAAACGGAAGCTTACATTTGAATGAGAGCCGGGAACCTGCTATGCTTAGACAATGTCTATCTTCCTTCCGGATAAGCTCGCAAACCGGCCCTATTTTTTTGATCAAGGCCTACGGTTCGGCTGCCGGCAATGCGGTGACTGTTGCGTGGGCGAACCCGGAACGATCTATGTTTCGCCTCCGGAGATCGAAGCGATCGCTGCGTTTCTCCATCTTCCGGTCGATGAATTTACCCACCAATACCTCTATCCCTTCAAGGACAGCTACAGCATCGATGAGGATGCGCAGGGCCGTTGTCTTTTATTCGATGACGGATGCGCCGTCTATGACGTTCGCCCTTTGCAATGCCGCACATTCCCTTTCTGGTTCAGCAACCTGCGGTCCGAAGCGCAGTGGCGGCGTGCCGCGCGTCAATGCCCCGGCATCGGCCGCGGTCGCTTGTTCACCAAGGCCGAAATATTGGATATGATAAATAAATCCATTTATTTATAGGCTTTTTGTCCGCCGACTTTTGAACCTGTCTACAAAACGGATTTTGGTCCAAGGTGTAGGCGGGGCCGGGTTTACACCGCAGGCATACGGCAGTATGTCGAGGATTTGGAACCTGGCACCAGCTCCCAGATTGGGCCAAAAGACTTTTTTGGGACAGGTTCTAGAAAATTCTAAAGAATTCGCCAAAAGCGTCGTTAAACAATATGTGCGCAGCCGGTCCGGCTGTAAGATATATCGATCATCTGTTAATGCGATCCACGATTCGGCCGAACTAAATTGGAGGGATTTCATGGCCTATAAGATACTTACCGTCGATGACAGCAAGACCATCCGTATGATCGTCAAAAAAGCGTTCTCCCCGTTCAATTGTGAGATGTTCGAAGGAGAAAACGGGGTGGAAGGCCTGGCCATTGCCAACAAGGAGAAGCCGGACCTGATTATCCTGGACATCACCATGCCGGTGATGACCGGCATCGAGATGCTGGAAAAGCTTAAGGCGGAGAAAGAGCTCAAAGAGATTCCGGTCATCATGCTGACGGCCGAATCCGGCAAAGAGAACGTGATGAAGATTGTGAAAATGGGCGTTCGCGACTATATGGTCAAACCGTTTAAAGGCGATCAGCTGATCGAAAGGGCCAAAGGGATTCTCAAACTCGCCCCCAAACCTGCCTAGGTTTTATATAAGCAACACAAGAAAAGCCGCCCCAAGAACGGGGCGGCTTTTCTTGTGGCGCAAATGTCCTCTCCATCCTTTCCGGCAATGTTTGACATCACACCCGCGACTGTAGGATAGTTATCCTTTTTACGAAATCTGCGCCATCTGGATGGAACCGAGACATGGGTCTGAAACAACCTTTTGAAGATCAGGGCCTGCGCTGGCCAAAGCTCTACCGGGGCCGGCTGATCAAGCGCTACAAACGGTTTCTGGCCGACGTGACCCTGGACAGCGGTGAGATCGTTACCGCCCATTGCTCCAATTCGGGTCGTATGACCGGTTGCAACCAGCCCGGCCGGCCGGTCTATCTCTCATTCCATGACAACCCCAAGCGCAAGCTCAAATATACCTGGGAGTTAATCGAGATGCCCACCTCAATGGTGGGGGTCAACACCCTGGTGCCCAATCGGCTGGTGGCCAAAGCGGTAGGGGGCGGACTTGTGCCTGAGTTGGCCGGCTATGAGACGGTTGCCAGCGAGGTTCGGGTCAACAAGAGCTCCCGGCTGGATTTGAAGCTCTCCGGCAACGGGCTGCCCGATGCGTACGTGGAGATCAAAAACTGTACCCTGGTGGAGGAAGGCTGCGCCAGGTTCCCGGATGCGCCGACGCTGAGGGGCCAAAAGCACTTGAAGGAACTGGCCCGGTTAAAAGCCGACGGCGCGCGGGCCGTGATATTCTTTCTGGTCCAGCGCACCGACGCTGAACGCTTCCGTCCCGCCGACGACATCGATCCGGCTTACGGCCGGCTCCTGCGGGAGGTGGCAAAGAAGGGGGTGGAACCCATAGCCTACGATGTGGAGATTTCTACGCAGGCCATCAGGTTGAGACGAATCCTGCCCTGCGTGTTTTGATGGACCCGGAACCCATTGCCAACGCTACGATTTTCAGTGGTAGCGGATTTGACTTTGCTGTATGTGTATTATACTTAGGGCTCGCGCAACATTAAATTGCCATGGAATGTAAGCGGCACCATGAATACCATGAGTGAAAGACCGTTAGTCGAGACAATTGCCAACCGTGAAAATCTCCTTCGCGTATTGGACAATCTGAAAGAGGGCATCATCGCCCACGACAAGCATCGGCGCATCTATCTTTTCAACGCGGAAGCCGAGCGTGTCACCGGCTACACCCGTGACGAGGTTCTGGGTAAGGACTGCCATGATGTTTTTGAAGGGCCCTTTTGCGGCCAGCGCTGTACTTTCCGCAATAACAGTGGCATCCGCAAGGACCGGCAGGAGTACCCCCTGACCATATCCACCAAGACCGGTGAACAACGCCGGGTCGATTTTAGCGCCACCATGGTAACGGATGATCAGGGCGAACGTGTCGGTATCGTGGCCTCTTTTCGCGACATGACCGAATTGATGGCGTTGCAGCATCGCAGCGGCGAGATGAACCGCTTTGCCAACATCATCGGCGGCGACAGCAAAATGCAAGGTGTCTACCAGCAGATTGTTGACGTGGCCCAATACGACTATCCCGTTCACCTTTACGGCGAAACCGGTACCGGCAAGGAGTTGGTGGCCAGTGCCATTCACAATGAGAGCCGGCGCGGCGGCGCGCCATTTGTGCCCATCAACTGTGGGGCACTGCCGGAAGGGTTGATTGAGAGCGAACTCTTCGGTCACGTCAAAGGCGCTTTTTCCGGCGCCATCAGGGATAAGAAGGGGCGCTTCGAATTGGCCGATGGCGGCACCGTCTTCCTTGACGAAGTGGCCGAGTTGACCAAGTCCCTTCAAGTCAAACTGCTGCGGTTCTTGCAGGAGGGCACTTTTGAAAAAGTCGGCGGAGAACGCACAACAGAAGTCAATGTCCGCGTCATTAGCGCTACCAACAAGGACCTGAAAAAAGAGGTCAAGCGCAACAACTTCAGAGAAGATCTTTTCTACCGGCTCAACGTCATTCCCATCCAGATCCCTCCCCTTCGTGAGCGTAAGAACGACATCCCCATGTTGGCCGAACACTTTCTCAACCAGGCGGCCGAGCGCAACGAACAAAAGGCACCGGCGATGACAGAGGATGCCTTGAGGTCGATGATGGATTATTCCTGGCCCGGCAATGTGCGCGAACTGCAAAATGCCGTACAGTTCTCTATTGTCAAGTGCAATGGCGAAATCATTACTGCAGAAGATCTGCCCATGGAACTGCTGCGGCTCCATACCCCGCAAATCCGCCGCGGCCCCAGCAGAAAGCTGGACACCCGGTCCGTCCAGGAAGCCCTGCGCAAGACTGGCGGAAACAAGGCAAAAGCCGCCCGAGAGCTTGGGGTGGGGCGGGCGACGCTGTACCGCTACATCACCGACCACCCCGAATCCCTTCAATAGCCTGAGGGCCCCATATCCTGTGTTGCCAAGGGCTTGCAGTAGTCTGACTACGGCTGCGCCCTTGGACGCCTTGGCTATGGGGCCCTCAGGCTATTCTAGGGTGTGTTGATCCTCAACGTTGCGCATCTATAGACCAGGTTGTATATTGTGGCGGTAACAGTGAAATAATAGCAAAATAAAAAACAGAAGACATTTTTCTTCTCGGTTTCTTCGCAACGATTCTCTCATGCGCCAAAGGCAGGACGTTCAGCGAGTCAAAGAATATGGGATTAAAAATCAAAACAGATTGTTCCGGGGTCGAATGGCAGGCCATTGCCGATTTGCTGAAAAAGGTTGGAATGGCATACTATGCGCCTGAAGTTCACCAGAGGGCTTTTGAGGCCAGCCATACAACTGTGTTCATTTATGATGGACCACGGTTGATAGGATTTGGGCGAGCGATTTCAGACGGTGAATATCAGGGCGCACTTTACGATGTTGCGGTTCTGCCGGAAATGCAAGGGAGGGGGGTCGGCAGACGCATCGTTCATACTATTTTGGAACGACTTCCAGATTGCAATCACATTCTTTACGCAGCGCCGGGAATGGAAGGTTTCTACAGAAAGCTTGGATTCGGATCAATGAAAACCGGCATGGCGCTGTTCAAGGATCCGCGAGCGATGAAAAAATTCACGGAATAGAGAAGAAGACATGAGCATCGAATACAAAATCAACACACCCGTATCAACAGATCAATTCATCGAATTGCTCAGAGCATCAACGCTTGGAGAGCGAAGACCGATAGACGATCGTGAGTGTATGGCAGGCATGGTGAAGAATAGCAATCTGATGGTCAGCGCCTGGCATGGTGAAAGGCTTGTTGGTATTGCCCGTTCCGTGACGGATTTCCATTACGCCTGCTACCTTTCCGATCTTGCGGTCCACAAGAACTATCAAAAGGCCGGCATTGGCAAGCATCTGCAGGTGGTGACGCAGGAACAACTGGGACCGCAATGCAAGTTGATCCTGATTGCCGCCCCGGCGGCCAATGCTTACTATCCGCATCTGGGATATACACAAAATCAAAGGTGCTGGGTGCTTGATCGTGATCGGAAAGTTTTTGATACCTGAGACAGCTTCTAATTCATACCGGTTCATCAACAAATAATTTTTTTACTTCCTCCTTGAGCATCTTGCCCATGGTGTTGCGCGGGATTGCATCGAGGAATTTAATCTCCTTCGGGCATTTCCAGTCGTGCAGGTTTGTTTTGCAGTGAGTTTTGATCTCGGCTTCGGTTACTTCAGCACCCGGTTTGAGCGTCACGGCCGCCACGACTTTTTCGCCCCATTTTTCGTCGGGTTTGCCGACGACCACCGATTCATCGACCCCGTCGATCTGATTGATGATGGTTTCAACCTCTTTGGCGGATACGTTCTCCCCTCCGGAGATAATGATATGTTTAATTCGGTCGGTCAGATAGTAGTAGCCGTTGGCGTCCACCCGGCCCAAGTCTCCTGTACGAAACCATTCGTCTTTAAAGGCATCGGACGTTTCCTGGGGCTTTCGCCAGTATCCAGGTGTGATGGCCGGGCTTTTCAACCAGATCTCGCCAATTTCTCCCTGGGTAACATCGGTGCATGCGTCCGGATCGACAATCCTCGCTTGCAGTCCGGGCAGAGGGATGCCGATGGATCCGGGAATGCGTTTGCCTGTCAATGGGTTTGAAAAATTCATGCCGGTTTCAGACATGCCTTCCCGCTCGACCGGTTCCAAACCGAACACTGTGGAAATGCGTTTGAATTCCTTTACCAGCAACGGCGCAGATCCGGAGGTCAGCAACCGCAAGTGGCTGAAATCGATGCGCCGGTCGCCAATGTAGTCCATTAGTTTGGTGTACATGGCCGGCACAGCCATGAAAACCGTGCAGACGGCGTCGCCGCTTTTGCGGGACAGCTCATCTACCACGGACTCAGGGCTGAACCGATCGAGCAGCAAAATATGCGCGCCGCTGAACAGCGCCGTATGCACCGCAAAGCACAATCCGTGGACATGAAACAACGGCAGCGCATGGCACAGGACATCTGTAGACCTTATTTCCCAGATGGTAATGACGTTGTTGGCGTCATAAGTCAAATTCCTGTGGGTGAGCACTGCGCCTTTGGGATTGCCGGTGGTCCCGGAGGTATAGATCACCAGGCCGGGGTCATCCGGGGCCACCGCGATGGCCGGAAGGGATGCATTGGACGATCTGAAAAAATCGATCTCCTGGTATGGCCTGGCGGTATCCATTTCCAAGATCTGCGCATTGGTATCGATCTCCCTGACAAGCTGCGCTTTTTCAGGGGTGACGAAGATCAATTCAGCCCGGGCATCCCCAAGGAGATATGCCATTTCATTCTTCTTGAACCCTGGATTCAGCGGTACGGCCATGGCACCGATTTTCAGGATGGCAAAATGGGCGACAATGGATGCAACGGATTTGGGAAGGAAAAGTATGACACGGTCGCCTTTTCGGACGCCCATCTGTAGAAGTGATGCGGCAAACTGGTGGACATCGGAAAGCAATTGTTTGAACGTTAGTTGGGTTTCAGGCTGTCCGCGGCGCAAAAAGGTCAGTGCGGTTTTAGACCCGTATTTTGCCGATGCAGCCTCAAGGAAATCATTTACGGTTTCTGTCTGCATTATTTACACCATCATCTTCTTCAAGGTCACCTTTTCTGACCGATTCAATTTTGCCAGATGGTCGATTTATGCGGCATGCTGTAGCGTCAGATTTACCACATAGTAGAAGATGGTCAAGTCCGCCATCAGGTGACAGAGCCACGGGGCAAACAGGCCGTCCGTCCATTGTTTCAGATATCCTAAGGCTGATCCGTAGAGCAGTGTCATGCCATAGCCGGTCCACCCGTTGGGAAAACCCATCGCAAAGTGAAACGCGGCAAACGCACTGGCCTGCATCGCTATGATCAAATACGGGTTGTGAAAGAATTCACTCAGCGCTGTCTGCAAAACCCCTCGAAAGACAATTTCCTCCATCAGCGCATTGAGCGCTGCAAAGCAGGGGATTAGCACCATAAAGGTCAGTGGTTTGGGATAGTGGCGAACGCCTTGTGCCATTTTTACCGCAATGCCCAAGTTATCGCTCCAACCGGCCCAGGCGATCAATGCGACCGCAGAGACGAGACTGACACCCGCAACAGCGGCAATGGTGAAACCCTCTATTTTGCCATACTTGAACCAGGTTGACCAACTGCGGCAGCCCCTGAAGGGGCTGACGGCGAGAAAGCTGAATACAATCACCGTCAGTTTCCAGATCACCGGCACTTCGGAAAAAACGGGAATCCACCGGCCAATATCATCGATACTGAGCAAAAGGAACAAGATACCGCACAGCAGCAGCGACCCGCGGCGGAAATAACACGCATAGCTCAATAGCAAGGCAGCCGATATCGTGCAGATGATAGGAAAATCGGAAAGATGCCCGGCGGTGATCGCCACTATCAATATAATGAGGATGAATCTTCCCAGCGTGTCGCCGACACGCCTTTGGTGGGCAGTCCCGGCCGCTCCTGCCATGCACGCCTCCTGAGCACCCTTGTTAATCGCTGTTCTCGTAGACTTTGTCCACTGCCAGATTGCGGCCGGAGGCGGCTTTTACGGCCAGTTCGTCGCAGCGCTCGTTGCCGGCAATTCCGGCGTGGCCTTTAACCCAGCGGAATTCAACGTCGTGCTTGTCGCAGAGTTTGAGCAGTTGATCCCACAGATCGGGGTTGAGAGCCGGGGATTTGTCGGATTTCTTCCACCCGTTGGCCTTCCATTTTTTGGCCCACCCTTTGGTGATGCCGTTGACCACATACCGGGAGTCGCTGTGCAGGACGATGGCGCTGGGCTTTTTGACGGCGCTCAGGGCGGCGATGCAGGCCATCAGCTCCATGCGGTTGTTGGTGGTCTTGCGAAAGCCTTTGGAGAGTTCTCTGGTTTTACCGTTTTGGATGATCAGCGTGCCGTAACCGCCCGGACCCGGATTGCCCAGAGCGCCGCCATCGGTATAGATGACGATTTGTCCGGCTTTGATCGGGACCGGCGCGTTATTCCGGGCTGGCGTCCTTGCGCGGGATGCCGCCTTCTTGCCGGCGCTGGCCGACGGTTTTCGTCTCCTGCCCTTGTTGGCTTCGATGAAGGCGCGGGCCTCTTCGATGGTCGGAAATCCCTTATAGACCGCTCCGGTGTAACCTTTCACAAGTTTCTCGGCGCCGCCCTCGCCAAACCATTGGGTGAAAATCCCGGTCGCTCTTCCTGCTGCCACTGCATAAAATTTCTTCTTGGCCATTTTATTCCGACTGCTCCATTTCTTTGATCGCGTTCAGGAACTGCTCTCCATACTTGTCGGCCTTTTTCTGTCCCACGCCGTTGATGAGCAGCAGGCCCTCTCTGGTGGTGGGTCTGACCTCCACCATTTCAGCCAGGGTGCTGTCGTGGAAGACCACAAATGGGGGAATATCGAGCTCCCGGGAGATCGCCAGGCGCAAGGCCCGCAGTTTTTCCCACAGGGGCAGATCGGATGCCGCCAGGTGGGTTGCCACAGCTTCTTTCTTCTTCCGGACCGGCTTGGATTTTACCGGCTTGACCGGTTCCGGGTCCAACCGCAGGTGCAGGGTCTGCTGACCCTTGAGCACCGGCCAGCTCTTCTCCGTCAGACGAAAACCCGATATGCGGGCCAAGTTCACCGACAGCAGACCTGCGGCGGTCAGTTGGCGAAATACTGAGCGCCATTGCCGACTGGAGAATTCACGGCCCACTCCAAAGGTTTTGATCCTGTCATGGCCGAAGTGCTGGATGCGTTCGGTGGGATTGCCCATCAGCACGTCGGTCAGATAGGCGGCCCCGAAGCGTTGGCCGGTTCGGTAGACGCACGACAGGGCTTTCTGAGCGGCGACAGTGCCGTCCCAGGTCTCCACCTGGTTCTGGCAGGTGTCGCAATTGCCGCAGGCGCTGTTGCCGTTCTCACCGAAGTAGTCGAGCAGCACCCGGCGCCGGCACGCAACGGTCTCGGCGTAACCCAGCAATGCTTCCAGCTTTTTGATTTGGATGCGTTTGAAGTCGCCGTCCCCTTCGGAGAGCTCCAGCATCTTGCGCATGGCCACCACGTCGGACAGGGAGTAGATCATCCAGGCATCCGCCGGCAGACCGTCGCGGCCGGCGCGGCCGGTCTCCTGATAGTAAGCTTCCACACTGGCCGGCAAATCAAGGTGGGCGACGAAACGCACATCGGGCTTGTCGATGCCCATGCCAAAAGCGATGGTGGCCACCATCACCACACCCTCTTCCTGCAGGAAGCGGCGTTGGTGGGCAAACCGGACCGGTTGATCCAGTCCGGCATGATAGGGCAGGGCTTCAATGCCCCTCTCCTTGAGCCAGTTTGCAATGGACTCGGACCGCTTGCGGGTGCGCACATAGACGATGCCGGCCGCTCCGGGATATTCGTTTTGTAAAAAACGGAGCAGTTGACGCTTGTCGTTCTGTTTTAATTCCACGCGGTAGCGGATGTTGGGCCGGTCAAAGCTGGAGATAAACTCTGCTGCCCCAGTCAGTTCCAGGTTGGCCAGAATGGATTGACGGGTCTGGGGGTCGGCCGTTGCGGTCAAAGCGATTCTCGGTACGTTTTCAAACTGTCGCGTCACTTCGGGGATGGTCAAATACTCCGGCCTGAAATCGTGTCCCCATTGTGAGACGCAATGGGCTTCATCAATGGCGAAAAGGGCCGGCTGCATACTTTTCAGCAATTGCCGGCAGCGATCAGTGGCCAGCCGCTCCGGTGCCACGTAGAGCAGGTCGATCGCTCCGGCCGTGGCCTGGTTTTCCACCCTGCGGGCCTCTTCCGCCGAAAGGCTGGAGTTGAGAAAAGCCGCCCGCACGCCGTTTTGGTTCAACGCCTGCACCTGGTCCTGCATCAGGGCAATGAGCGGTGATATCACCACTCCAACCCCTGCCCGCATCATGGCAGGGATCTGGTAGCAGATCGATTTTCCGCTGCCCGTCGGCATCAAAACAAAGGCATCCCCGCCTGATGCCACGGCTTCAATAATCTCCGACTGCATCGGCCGGAAGGCGTCATATCCGAAAAATCGTTTCAGAATTTCGATGGGGCTCAAGAGCTGTGTTTCGCCTATGCCCGCTTTTTCTGTTTCAGGTGCCGGAATCCCATCGGAAGCTGGCGGAAATGGGACTTCCGGATCATCGGGAATTGGCGCGTCCGCAGCCATATAGACGGTGAAGGCTGCATGGCAGCCAGCGCACCGGGTTTTCAGGCATCCGTCCGCCTCCCGCCTTGCTTCGGTATCGAATTGTGCTTTGCATTTAGGACAAGTAATCAACATGGCTGCAAGTGTAGCCGGCTTCCAGCTGGCTGTGACGTATATAAAACGGAACGGTTTCGGACTGGAATGGCGTCCGGCGATGCAAAATAAAGTCGTCTTTCATATCCTGCGGATGAAATCGTCCTACAGTGCCCGCACTATGACAGCATGGGCCACCGGGGTCAACAGCCAAAATGCTGACCCGGGACTCCAGGCACAGCGCGGAAATGGCTTATTCCATGGTCTCTTGAAATTGGGCGGCTGCTCTGATAAAAGACAGCCATTCTTTGTCGCCTCACATCTATATTTGGATTAATTTCGATTTTTTTATGTCTATCGGTAAAAGACGATAGGGGACGATATGTGCTGCTTTGAATCAGGCACCCCATATTTTTTGTGGGGTTGAAATGCCCCTGCCCCTGCCGCTGCAAAAGCCGGAGGGCTCCAGAGCTAGGGTTACGTGAACAAGTAACCGGGAGTGAACCATGGACCAAGGAAAGAAGCCGATTACCGGTCCTCTGACGGTCGATACCGGGTCATCGGAGGGTACAGCGGCAACCGCATTCGATCAACCGTTTCACAACCCGCAAAACATCGACACCGCCTCCGATCCGGCTGCTGGCCGGGGACCCATGGAGCTGGCGCTATTCTTTAACGGGCGCTCCCGCGACTATTTTCGCATCTGGATCGTGAATCTGTGCCTCTCCCTGGTAACACTTGGAATCTTTTCCGCCTGGGCCAAGGTGCGCAAAAAGCGGTATATGTACTCCCATACGACCTTGGGGGGAACGCCGTTCCAATACCTGGCGCGGCCCGAACCGATTCTTAAAGGGCGCACAATTGCGATTGCCGGCTTTGGCCTCTACTATATTTCCAGCCACTTCATCGCCTTCCTGTTCCCCTTTGTGATGGTGGCCGGCATGGTGGCGGCGCCATGGGTACTATCCCGGTCAGCCGGGTTTAACGCCAGGTATTCAGCGTTTCGCAACATGACGTTTCACTTCGATGGCACCTATTGGGAAGCCTTCAAAGCCTTGTATGCTTGGGGCATCGTTCCCGCCTTTGTCGTCGGCATGGTCTTAAGCAGCCGGGGCCATATGGCAACGCTGGGCGTTGCATCCGTTGTTTTCAGCTTCCATTTCCCCTGGTTTCTGCGGCGCATCAAGGCGTACATTGTCGAACATACGGTCTATGGCGGCAAAAAGGGCGAATTTGCGGCAACAGGCGGACAATTTTTCGGCGTTTATTTCACGTCCGGGTTGATTGTTGCGGCTATTGCAGTTCCTATGACCATCATCGCAACCCTTTTCTATAGATCTGATAATAATGCCGAGTCCTTTGCATTGATTGTTTCCCTTCCTGTTTATGCGGGGTATGTGATCGCTTACGCCTTTGTCAAAGCCCGCAGCGGAAATATCTCCTGGAACAACATTCGACTCGGTTCCCTCGAATTCAAGTCCACATTGCGCACCGGAGATTTGATAAAGCTCTATATCTCCAATGCGATTGGGATTATCTTCTCTCTGGGCTTGCTAATTCCCTGGGCGGTCATTCGCACCATTCGTTACCGGGCCGAACAGATGCGCGTGATGCACACCGGATCCCTGACCCAGTTCAGGGGCAGTGAAAAGCGCAGTGTGGCCGCAGCCGGCGCCGAGGCCATCGACATATTTGATTTGGATATCGCACTATGACATCATTTGAAGGACATTACTTCGACGGGTTGGTTCCGGAAAATGCCCAGGCCCAATTGGCTTTTTCAGGCGACATCGCCACATTGACCGCAGGCAGCATCCGCCAGCAGTTCGACGTCGGACGGTTGAGGGTCTCGCCCCGTATCAGCGCTTCGGAACGATTTATCTTCATCCCGGACGGGGGCCAATTTCTATGTGCAGATCATGCCTTCTTCGATCGATTGCCCCAGGAGAGCTGGTCTGAAGGCATCGTGGCCTGGCTGGAAGAGCGATGGTGGGCCGCAGTGGCGTGCATCGCCGTGGTGGTGTGCATGCTGGTCGTCGGCCATTATTACGGGCTTCCGGCTGCAGCAGATCGTATTGTCGACGTCATTCCCATTGAGACGGAACAGGCGCTGGGAAAACAGATTACCCAGTGGATGGAAAAAGAGGGGTGGGTGACGGCATCCCAGCTGGACCCTGACACACTTGATCCCATTGCTGAAGGATTTGAGCGGCTGATCGAAGATCTGCCCGGGAGAAATGCCTATCAACTCAGATTTCATGCCAGCAGCATTTTCGGTGCCAATGCTTTTGCCCTTCCCGGAGGAACCATCATCGTCACCGACGATATGGTGAACTTGAGCGAGTCGACCGAAGAGATGCTGGCGGTCCTTGCCCATGAGATCGGGCATGTGGAAGAGCGCCATGCCATGAAAGGCCTTTTGCAGCAATCCGTTGTGGCCGTGGTCATTACAGCTATCACCTCCGATGCATCGACCCTCAGTGCTGCGGTAACCGGATTGCCGATGGTTTTGGCGCAGATGAAATACTCCAGAAAATTTGAGACGGCGGCAGATGACTTTGCTTTTGAATTGCTCAAACGGAAGGGGTATTCACCGGCGGCCTTTGCCACCCTGATGGAGCGGTTGGCCGGACAGCAGGAGATACCATCCGTGATGAAATACTTGTCTTCCCATCCGCTGTCTGAGCAGCGGGCTCGGAGAGCACAAGATGCGGCCGGGGAATAAACCCCAATGTTGCAAATGCCGGAGGACTCCATATCCGGCGTTGCCGAGGACTTGCAGTAGACTCACTACGGCTGCGCCCTCGGCGCCTTGGCTCTGAAGCCCTCCGGCATTTGCAACATTGGGGTTACGTCGCGCAAACCTAAAACTCAATTATTACGTCGATGCCTCCTGCCTTGCAAGGTTTCTCAACTTAACCTGCGAACTGGCCTTTTGTTGGATGGGTACGGGCATTCAGCTAAAGCTGATGGCCGTTCTTATCCCAAAACATTTCACCGGCCACCCCACCGCGAAGTCCGTTTATGAAATGAATCCGGGATTTGGGTTTGCCGTTGGGCCAGTAACAAATCAGCGCACCGTTAATTTTTCCATTGGAATACGGCACCAAGCTCTCGATTTTACCGTTGGGATAGTAGAAATAGGTCTCACCGTCCAAGAGCCCATCCTTGTATGATTTCTTGTAGGCCATGAGCTGGGTGTGGCGGGACTCTCGGCCCTTTCCGATCACCAGGCCGGTAAACGGGGCCTCCCCTCCGATTTTGTACAAGCGCCCCCTGCGCATAACAGTGCTTTGGACAGAAATTTCTTTTGTGCAACTCGTAGAAATTAAAATAAAAAGGGGCAGCAGCCCCCATATGAGCCGTTTTAAAACAGGCATTCGGTTATCTCCAGTTTCCGGTTCTGAGTCATTATCCTCGCCGTAAATGTCGCAATATGCATACCAGATCTGTTGAAAAAATATCTCTTTAGGTTACAGGCTGTTAACTGCAGTGACCATCCCGAGGGCCAGTATTTATGACATTTCGCGTCACATCGAAGGACAATATTAGTCAGTGAATTGACACTGTCGCGGCAGAAGCCAAGACGCTCTCAGCCCTGCCCGAATCGGAACGGGTCTCAAACATCATCGAATCCATGGCAGGATCATCTACGACCATTTTCGTAGGCCGCCGGTTGCACCGCTGGCAGATAAACAGTTATGGTGCATTAATTTGGAGCATCGCACCGCCAGGCAGGAACAATTTGAATATGACATCTCACTGACATGATCGATCTACCGGTAACCGAAATCTTCGATGATTTGGACGGCGCCCTGGCCGCCCATACGGCCGCTGTCTTGATGGCACCCCCCGGTGCGGGCAAAAGCACGGCGGTGCCGCTCTTTCTGAAAGACGCCCAGTGGCTGAGCGGGCGTAAAATCGTGATGCTGGCGCCCCGGCGTCTGGCGGCCCGTGCGGCCGCGCGCCGGATGGCGCATATGTTGGGGGAGAGGGTGGGCCGGACCGTGGGTTACCGTGTTCGGCTGGACACCCGGATTGGGCCGCATACGCGCATCGAAGTGGTTACCGAAGGCGTGCTCACCCGTATGCTGCAAAACGATCCTGCCCTCGATGGCGTGGGCCTGGTCATTTTTGACGAATTTCACGAGCGTAGTTTGAATGCCGACGTGGGGCTGGCCCTTTGCCTTGATATCCAAGGCATTCTAAACGCCGATCTTAAGCTGCTGGTGATGTCGGCCACCATGGATAGCGGACCGGTGGCATCCCTTCTGGGGCAAGCGCCGGTCATCGAAGCCCGGGGGCGCACCCATCCCATCGAAACCCGGTATCTGGGGGGACATTCCCCAACCGGAGACTTGAAGAAGGTCGCCGCAGCCGTGTGCACCGCCCTACGGCAGGAGCAGGGAAGCATCCTGGTATTTCTGCCGGGGGCTGCGGAGATCCGCATGGTGGCCCATCTGCTGGAGCAGGCGCAATTGGCGTCGCACATCCATATCCTGCCGCTGCTGGGTGGTCTCAGCGCCAAGGCGCAGGACCGCGCCATATCCCCACCGAAATCGGGGCAGCGAAAAGTTGTGCTGGCCACCGCCATCGCCGAAACCAGCCTGACCATCGAGGGCATCGGTGTGGTGGTGGACAGCGGGCTGCAGCGCTTTCCGCGGTTTGATGTGGGCAGTGGAATGTCCCGCCTGGTGACCATGGCGGTTTCCAAGGCCTCTGCCGATCAGCGCAGGGGCAGGGCGGGGCGTTTGGGGCCGGGTGCGTGCCTGCGGTTGTGGAGTGAAGCCGCGAATCGGGCGCTGGTGCCTGACCGTCGGCCAGAGATCTTGGAGACTGACCTGTGCAGCCTGGTGCTCACCCTGGCGGGATGGGGCGTCGGCGATCCCCTCGACCTGAAGTGGCTGGACCCGCCGCCCGAAGGGGCCTTTGACAGAGCTTGCGATCTGCTGCGGGATTTGAACGCACTTGATCAGGACAACCGAACCACCCGGCACGGTCGCGAAATGGCGCTCCTGCCGATGCATCCACGCCTGGCCCATATGGTTCTGATGGCCCGGCAGAACGGTCAGGGACGTGCCGCGTGCGATCTGGCCGCGCTGCTTGCGGAGCGGGATCCTCTATGGTTTTATGACGGCTGCGGGGAGGCGGATATGCGGCTTCGCTTTGATTTGATCCAGGCCAGGCGCGAGGGCAGGCCGTTTACCATTCCAGCGGCGCGGATCGATGAGAACGCCTGCCGTCACATCATAAGGATAGGCGATCAAATGTCGCGGCCGCTGGGCCGCTTCCGACCATCGGACACCGCCGGGGACGTTTCCCTGGGCCGTTTGCTGGCTTGGGCTTATCCGGACCGAATCGCCCGAAGACGACCAGAGACACGAGGGCGCTACCTCATGGCCGGCGGTCAAGGCGTGCGTCTCGATGCCAAAGATCCATTGGCGGGTGAAGAATATATCGTGGCTGTGGAGACGGACGGTCGCCGTCAGGATGGACGGATCTTTCGGGCGGCCGCCTATGACCGCAACCATCTGGAGGAACAGTTCGCAGACCGGCTGGAGCAGCGATCCGAAATTGGCTGGGATGCCGGGCGCCGCGCTGTGACATCCCGAAAGGAGCTGCGGCTGGGTGCTTTGCTCGTATCGGTCCAACCGATCCATCAACCGGATGAAAATCAGGTGATGGCCGCCATGATGGAAGGGATCGCACAAAACGGCATTGCCGCGCTGCCCTGGAGCCGGTCCCTGCGCAACCTGCAGGCACGGGTTTGTTTTCTCCACAACATTCCGGGCATTGAGGGCGGATGGCCGGACCTGTCCGATCAGAATCTGATCGCTGATTTGGAGTGGCTCACCCCCTGTCTCGGCGGCGTCTCCAGCCTGCGGGATCTGGCCGGTATCGACCTGCGGAGCGCACTTGTGGGGCAGCTGACCTACACTCAGCACCGGCAACTCGATATGCTGGCGCCGACCCACTGGGTGGTTCCCAGCGGTTCCCGGATTGCCATCGACTACGGTGGCAAAGTACCGGTTATGGCCGTACGCCTACAGGAGATGTTCGGACTTGAGCAAACCCCGACCATCGCCGGCGGCCGTCAGCCGCTGCTGATTCATTTGCTTTCTCCGGCCGGTCGGCCGGTTCAGGTGACCCAGGATCTGGCCGGATTTTGGCGCAGCACCTACCACGAGGTGAAAAAGGAGCTCAAAGGCCGCTATCCGAAACACTATTGGCCGGATGACCCGATGAGCGCCATCGCAACCGCCCGGGTCAGGCCTAAGCCTTAAACTTACCCCCGAAGTCTCATCGACAAGAGCCCATGAAAAGCGTGCGCGCCATTCATCACTGCCCGAATGCGGTCTTTAAAAATTCGAACCATCCCATCCGCCCATTGATATGGAGAACTTGACCCATACCCAAAAGATCCTATCGTTAAGTGCATATTGTCTGTGCCTAAAAGCAAGACCGACATCCGCAACCATCTCAATAGCCTGTCATTGAAAATGCCGTGCAGGGCCATGGCCAGGAGGTGTAAAATGAGCATGCCAAAGGACGAAGTCCAGAAAGAGATCACCGAGGCGTGGAGCGTCTATGTGGCCGCATTGGGGAAATCTCTCGCCAAGCTGGAAAAAGATATCAAAGAGGCCGGCGAAATGGCCCACGAATGCACCAGCGAATGGTGCGAAGCCACTGAGCATGTCATCGACGAACTGGCCAACGCCCTGTTTTCCATCAGCGAACCCCGCTGGCTGAACAAACAGATGTCCGACAAGATCAAGGAGCTTAAATACAGGGTCTACGAACTCTATTCCAGCTATCGCGATGTCTACCAGAAGGTGGTTTAAACCCCAATGTTACAAAAGCCGGAGGACTCCAGATCACGCGTTGTCCCGCCGTCGGCGGGACTTGCGATTGCAGGTGGACTACGGCTGCGCCCTCGGCGCCTTTGCTCTGAAGCCCTCCGACTTTTGTAACATTGGGGTAAGCTTTCGGTTGGATGGTCGCGGCGATCAGGGGTTCTGGATGGTATAACCCCGGGCAGCGAGCTGGGCGAGAATCCCCTCCTCGCCCACCAGATGCGCGGCGCCCACCAAGATAAACTCGACCTCTTTTGTGCGCATCAAGGTTTCGATTCGGGGCATCCAGTTATTGTTCCGCTGTACGAACAGCCGTTGATAGACCCTGGGGAAGTCATTCTTTACAGGGGTGATGGCCAGCTCCTTTAACTTGTCCTTGTCGCCCTGCCGCCACGCCGCTTTGAGATCGGCCATCAGCTGGGAGAGCTTTTTGATGTCGCGCAGGGTCTGGATAATCAGGTCGTCCTCTCTGCCATCTCCCATGGTTGACAGGAATGCCAGCTGTTCTTCGGCACTTTCCAGTTGTCCAATGCGCTTTCTGTCGTTCATGGCCCTGAGATGGAAGAATTCGTCTACGCCCGTGCCGACAAGCCCGAGCCGCTGCATCTCAATCAGCGATAGGGTAATGGCCAGCATGCCGGGTTTCAGATGCTCAAAATTGGCCATGGAAAGGCCGCGACGGGTCATGTGCCGGTCCAAGGCCTGATAGGTCGATTCGCGCAACACTTTTTTCAAGGTGCGCCCGTCGGTGTAGACGACTTTGCTCTGAAGCAATTGTTGAAACTCAGGGCTTTGCAGCTTCTGCATGTCGGCCTCGAAAACCACGATGGCCGATTGGCGATAAGCATCTTCAAACACCGCCGGCAAGGGATAATCCGATTTGGACAGCAGGTGAAGGGTCCCGCCGATATACAGATGGTTTTCTCCCTTGACCACCTTCCAGACTGAACCGTCTGCGTGGGCCGTGCTCAAACCGGCCACTGCAAGCATCATCCACAACAGCGACCCTGCTATTATTTTTCTCACCATGGATCTATCCTGCCCGGCTGCTGCCATCTGTTTAAAAAGCACCCCAATCCTGTTTTCCGGGGATATAGTAACTCGGGCAAATGAATCGAAACATTCGGGCAATCTTTTTGGCCTTTTTAAGTTTCTCTTCCCCCTCATCCTGCATCTTTTTCAGCTCGTTACCGAAAATATTCTCAAAATAGGCTTCAGCCGCTTTCTTTCTTTCCGCTTCTGAGGTGAATTGCTTCCGGATGTGGCCGAGTTCTCCGGCATCAAGCCAAAATCCCGCACAACTGGGGCATTCATCGACCTCCACTTCATTTTTCACGCTAAAAAAATGGCGCATCATGGTGATGCCGTCGCATTTCGGGCACATCCGTCGCTGGGATGGGTCGATCCCGGATTTCATATCTGTATCAATCTGCAGCAGGCTTTCGCCGGCAGACTCATGCGGTTCATCCACTTTTTGCAGCTCAAACCGATCAAACCACATTCCCCCGCATCCCTGTTTACACACGTCGATGGTGATGTCCTCAACGATGACCTCTTGCATTGCCGTGTCACAAGCCGGGCATTTCATGTGCCAACCTCCTTATCTGGTTTACATCGTCTTTTATGCAAATCAGTATTATATACCTTAATAATATTAACATTGTACAGAAATATATAGGGAGGCGTCCGGCTAAACCATGGGACAACAGCGTCCGTAAGCAGTTACAGCACCCACCCAGGGTCCGCTTAAGGTATGGGCCAAGATACGCCTGCAGCAAAAGGAAGAAGGGCCTCCGAAAGGAGGCCCTTCTTTATGAGATGCTCTTGAAAAATGCCGGCTGGTTTTATGCGGCGTCGATGTCGCGACGGTCGGCCATGTCCATTAGGATGCGATCGCGGGCTTTGTCGATGCCCAATTGTTTGCGCTTTTTATCGATATGGGAGATCATCAGCTGCGCTATGTCGTGAGGGGCGGTGGCAAATCCCCACTTGCCCATGCCTTGCTCGCTCTCCAGTTTGTCGAACAGATGGTCATGAAACTTGGTGTTCTCAACGATGGGAAAGGTGACGCCGAATACGGTGTATACACCAGAGGCGACGAAGTACTGCCCGATACAGATGGCCTTCTCACTCATATACTCTGGGGCGCAGCCGGCCACCGGCAGGTCGGCGATGCTGTCACCCAGGCCGCCTGTTTTGACCATTTCCGCGCATGCAATGAGAATGCGGCTGTTATCCACACATGATCCGATACCCAGCACCGGCGGCATGCCGACGGTTTCACAAACCTCTCTCAACCCCGGGCCTGCCAGATGGGCGGCTTCAGGAGTGGTAAGCCCGGCTTTTGCCAAGGCGATTTGGGAACAACCGGTCTGAACAACCAGGACGTCGTTTGCGATCAGCTCTTTAACCAGTTCCACATGGACATAATCTTGTTTCGTACGCGGATTGGTGCAGCCTACCACACCGGCCACACCGCGGATTCGGCCGTTGATGATGTTGTCGTTCAGCGGTGTGTAGGAGGCGCGGAAACTGCCGCCCAGCATATAATTGATATACTCATGGGAGAATCCGTGCACACCGATGTTGACATTTTTTGGAATTTGGACTTTGGCTTTGCGGTGTTTGAACCGGCTGATGGCTTTAATGACCACTTCATCGGTACACTCTTTGGGTTTGTGCTCATGAAAATCAATGTGCATGGCCCCTTCTATTTTACACCGCGGATTGGTGGTAACCAGCGGCGTTTCATAGCATTCGGCCACCTTGGCCAGTCCTTGTTTGATGCACTGGACATCCACACACATGGTATCTACGGCGCCGGTGACCAGAATTGCTTCAGTGGACATGAAGTTACCGGCGTGGGGGATGGCATGACGAACCAGCACCTCGGCTCCGGAACAGCACATGCCCACCAGGTTGATCCCTTTTGCACCGGCCTTTTTGGCGGCTTCGACCAGAGTGGGTTCATTGACCGAGGCGATCATGGATTCGAACAGGTTCGGCTCGTGTCCGTGGACGATGATATTGACCTGATCCTCTTTGAGCACACCCATGTTGACTTCAATAGCCACCGGAGAGGGCGTACCGAAAAGAATGTCGGAAATTTCGGTTGCCACCATGGAGCCGCCCCATCCGTCGGCAAGCGCGGTGCGGCTGCACTGGTGGGTGATGTTTTCGTAATCCTGGTCCACCCCCATATGGGAGCGGTGCATCAACTCCATGATTTCGCGCATGGCCCCCCTGGGCACAAGACCATATTTTCTCCACGTTTCCAATGTCTTTTCCGGCACGCGTTTAGCAAATGGAATCTCGCCTTCAACCTGGGTGTAGGTTTTTTCCAGCTCTTCATACAAATCAATGGCGATCTCTTTTGTGGTACGTCCTTCGGTTTCGATGCCGATCGATTGGGCAACGCTTTCCAGCTTTCCGACGTCTTTGATCTCATAATCGTCAATGTTGCCGTTGACCACTTCGCGGAACAGTTCGAGCATGCTCATGCCATGGTCCGTATGAGCGGCGCCGCCGGCTGCTACATTTCGGGCAAAGTTTCTGGACATGATGGTGTCGATGGTGGCGCCGCAAACACCTACCTTGCCGTAGGGATCTTTAGCGTTTAGGCGGCAGGGGCCCATGAAACAGTGTTTACAGCAGGCGGAGTCTGCACCGATAGGGCAGGCTTTCATGCTTCTGGCGCGGTCAAAGGCTGTTTCGACCCCATCCAGTCTTGATTTGATAATCATTTGCTGGGTGGCATCGCATGTGGTGAGATCCGTTACTGGGATCTCGGCTTTCTCCTTGACGATGTCTTTTTTGATCGCCATAATTTTTCCCCTCCTAAATGAATTCTAAGAAAAAGGCCTCAGGATTTTTAAAAGTATGGTTTTTTAATATTAGTAATAATTCCTATTAAGATTTACCGTTCTATGAACAAGCTGTCAAGGATGGAATTGAGAAAATATCGAAAATTCAATTTTCTCCCCGTTTGCATTATGCGCCGACCTGTATTATCTAACAATCTCAAATTCCATATGGTATGTTTAAATGCAGGCAGATTCCAATGATCCAAGACAACCAATGGTGAAAGGACAGCAACCATGTCAGACAAGCCAACGAAAATTTACTCTCTGAGCACCTGCAGCCACTGCAAGTCAACAAAGAAATTTCTCTCAGAGTGCGCCATTCAATACGAATTTGTGGATGTGGACCTGCTTGAGGGGGATGAACGCAAGGCGATTCTCGAGGATATCAAAAAACTCAATCCCAAATGCTCCTTTCCCACCATCATCATCGGTGACACGGTCATTGTCGGCTACAAAGAAGACGAGATAAAGGAGGCGCTGGGTATTCAATGAACGCCAATCAGCTTTACGACACCCTGAAAAATCTCCAGGAGAAAAAGGGGTATTATTTCAGCAAGGATATGACCCGCGTGACGGAGTTGTTGGAGAGCCTGCTGCAGAACAAGGAGCGCTACGGCTACATGGTCTGCCCGTGCCGCCTGGCTTCCGGCGACCGCGAAGCCGACAAGGATATCATCTGCCCGTGCGTTTACCGAGCGCCGGATGTGCAGGAGTTCGGCAGCTGTTACTGCAACCTCTATGTCTCCAAGGCGTGGAATGATGAAACGATCCCCCACGAATACGTACCCGAGCGCCGTCCGCCCGAAAAGATGGGGTTTTGAAACGGAAATGGTCCATTTTATCGGAGTCGGTCATCGTCTCCGATGCCGGATTACCCGCCCATCCCATGCCTTAAATTGAATATAACACAACCAGACACTTTGTCGGCTCGTTGGAGATGCTCTTCAATTTATGCGGGACATCTGAGTTGAAGTGAATGGACTCCCCGGATTTGTACCGCTGCACCTTCGATCCCAGGGTAAGTTCCAGGTCTCCGGACATCACGAAGATGAACTCTTCTCCTTCATGCTTATAGGCCACCGGTTTGTGATCCAGCTGGGGTTCGATGGTGACCATGAAGGCCCGTAGATGGCTGTTTTCATCCTCCGGTGTGAGGGTGGTGTAGCTGTAGTTCCGGGCGCGCTGGTAGAAGGCCTGGGCGCGGCGATCGCGGATGGTGGCCTGTTCTTCTTTATTCAGAAATGTGCCCGGATCCACCTCCATGGCCTTGGCCATCCGCATGATGAAAGCCACCGAAGGCGACAGCTGGTCGGATTCGAGCTGTGATATAAAGTCAGGGGTCTGGCCGGTCTTGCGCGCCAGATCTTCAGCCGACCATTGTCGTGCCTCGCGCAACTGGCGGACCATGGCGCCGAATCCACCCTGGGATTGTGAATCTTCTTCTCCGATGTAGCAGGCGGCATCGGCCAGGCGGCGCAGGCTGAGCTGTTTGGCTGTTTCGGTGAGCAGGGGCAGAAAAGCCTGGGCATCGGCTACGATACCGATGTCGGCCAGATGAAAAATAGGGGCTGCCGGATCCCGGTCGATGGCCACGATGGTGCCGGCATCCATTATACCGGCCGTGTATTGAATGGCGCCGGAGGTTCCCACGGTGAGCAAAAGCCGCGGACGCACTGCTTTGCCGGTCTGGCCGATCAGCCGGTCTTCTTCCACCCAATGGTTCAGCACCGGGGGACGCGTGGCCCCCACTTCCCCACCAAGGGCGGTGGCCAGCTCCCGCACCAGTCCGAAACCGCGCATATCCCCCAGACCGGCGCCGCCCACGACCACCGTGTCGGCATCCTCCAGCCGGCGGGCATCCGTAGACTCCATGCGGCGCTCGTTGAGCCGCATCCCTGCTGGGATTTCGACCTTCTCCGGTATGATTTTTTCAATCTGTCCCTTGGCCCCCTGAACCGGGCTGGCTTCAATGCCATGGGATTGCATTGTGATAAAAGCGGTGGACCATCCCGGGGCAAGGGTGATATCGGCCAGAATCTGGCCCCCCCACGCCGGACAACGCCCCACCACCTGATTCTGAGTGAGCACCAGGGTTTCACAGTCGGCAATCAATCCGGCCTCGCAGCGCTGGGCGCAGTAGGCTGCCGTCTCTCTGCCGAAGTCGTTGAGCGGCGTCAACACCAGCCAGGGGGTCATGCGAGTGACGAGATCCGCCAGCGTCCGGGCATAAGTGTCGGCCCGCGGCACCGCCAGATTCTCATGGAGTACGCAATAGACCGTTTTCGCGCCCAATGCCGCCGCCTGAGACGCCGCCTCATCCACGCCGACGCAGGGCGTCAGATCGATGCGCTTCTGGTCCACGTGTCCCAAATCCGAGGCGCCCATCAACACCATGGCGACCGGTGCGTCGATCTCACCGGCGGACGCCAGGGCTTTGGCCAGCACATTAAGGCTTTCCTTCCAGAGCCGATCCGTTCGAAGATCCCCCAATACCCAAATCGCTTTAGCCGTCATTTCACAATCCAGTTAATAATAAGAGTCATTTGCGTAAACCGCTTTGCTGCATCTGTTTCATAATATCGACCCGATAGAAGGTCTTGGGTTTGAACCAGGAACCAAAAACCAGGAACAAGAAACAATTATTTTTATACGGCACCGGCCTTTTTAAGACGCGCCATCAGGCGCTCGACCTGCATGCCCGGTTCACCGTCTATCATGTCACACTTGCGCTTGCGTTTGATAATCTCCAAGTTCGATACGCGCGTCGGAGAGCCGGTCAGACCGACGTCGCCTGGTTTCAGGTCCAGATCCGTCAGCGACCAGTTTTCGATGGCCGGCTGTTCGTAGACCGTGGAGATGCCCACCAGACCCACCGGACGGGGTGAAAAGGTGCGGGGATCAATGGTAGCCGCTGCCGGTGATTGCACTTGCCAGTTCTCTTCCCAGGCATCCATTGTGCGGTCCATCTCCCATTCCTTGTTCTCACCCGATATCTTTTTGACGTTGCCAATAAAGGGGATGTCCAGCAGCGCTGCCGTTTGGGGGCCCACCTGACCCGTGTCGCTGTCCGCTGTTCGGGTTCCGAAGAGGAGCAGATCAAAGGCCGGCAGTTTTGAAACGGCCGCCGCCAAAACCTTGGAGGTGACCAGTGTATCGGACTCGGCCAGCGCCTTGTCGCTGATCAACACGGCCCGGTCCGCTCCCATGGCCAGGGCTTCGGTCAGCACTTCCCGGCTGACAGCCGGCCCCATGGTCACGACAGTGAGCGATGCGTCCCCGCGCTCTTTGATCTGAAGGGCCGCTTCCAACGCCGGCCGGTCAAAGGGATTGAGCTCGCTGTTTTCCGGTGTGCGCCGGGCCACTCCTTTGGGCGCTTCCTTCACCACCGATTTGATGCAGACAACGATGTGTGTCGACATTGTAACTCCAAGTTTATGGTTCATGGTTCAAAGTTCTTAGTTCGTGGTTCATTTTATTAAATAGAGACCATCCTTAACTATGAACCAAGAACTATGAACTATGCTTTATCGATTGGCCAGCGCTTCCCTGGCAATGACGATACGATGCACTTCCGATGTGCCTTCATAGATGCGCGTCACCCGCGCATCTCTCCAATAGCGCTCCACGGCATAGGCTTTGGAGTACCCATACCCGCCGTGGATCTGAACCGCCAGGTCGGTGACCTTGCCGGCGGTCTCGGCCGCGAACAATTTGGCCTGGGCGGCCGCTTTGGTAACCGGCTGTTTCTGGTCTTTCAGCCAGGCGGCCCGGTAGACCATCATACGGGCCGCGTCCACCTGAGTGGCCATATCGGCGATCATGGTCTGGATGGCCTGGTGGCGGGCCAGTGGCACGCCGAATTGCTGCCGCTGGTTGGCATAGCGGATCGATGCTTCCAGGGCGGCCTGAGCGATGCCCAAAGCCTGGGCGGCGATGCCCACCCGGCCGGTATCCAGGGCGGCCAGGCCGATTTTCAATCCCATGCCGGTTTTGCCCAACAAGTTCTCTTTGGGCAATTTGCAGTCGTACAGCCGGATGGAAGTGACCGGATTGGCGCGCATGCCGCTCAGGTCTTCCAGGTCGCCCACCACGAATCCAGGGACACCGCGCTCGGCCACCACTACGCTGATGCCGCGCGGGCCGGCGGACGGGTCGGTGCGGGCAAAGATCAGGCAGATATCGGCCACGCCGCCATTGGTGACGAAGACTTTATTGGCATTGACCAGCCAATGGTTACCGTCTCCGATGGCCGTAGCCGTGATGCCCGCGGCATCGGAACCGGCATTGGGTTCGGTGAGGCAGAAGGCGCCGATCTTCTCTCCTCTGGCCAGGGCCGGAACCCAGCGTTCGTGCTGTTCGGGCGATCCGAACGCCATGATGGGATAGAGCGCAACGCTGTTGTGAACGCTCAGGCAGAGGCCGATGGAGCCGCTCACCCGTGACACCTCTTCGATGGTGACGGCGTAGCTGAGGCTGTCCAAGCCGGCGCCGCCCATGGTTTTTGGGGCTTGGATGCCGAAATAGCCCAACGGCCCCATTTTTTCCATCACTTCCCAGGGAAACCGGGCTTCCTGATCAATTTGAGCGGCGATGGGGCCGAGCTCCTGCTCGCAGAAGGCCCGGACGCTGCGGCGCAGCACCCGATGCTTTTCATTCAAAAATGGTTCGGCCATACGATTCCTTATTCTTATCTGCTACAGTTCAAAGCGGCTAAAGGCGATGCCAAACGTACCCGCAAACGGTGGTCTGGGTTAAAACAGATAATATGGATTTGGTCAACCTGGAGACGATGTGACGACCGGCAGAGCCATGGGTAGTGCCCGGCGGTAGCCGGGACGACGCCCGTCAATAGGGCATTGACACGCTTGGATGCGTATGTTTTATTGATGCAAAGGTACAAGTCCCACCCATCGTATACATATTCTATTTGAATTAAAACGGAGATCTTATGAGGCCAAGATTCCTGCGCGCTGTCGCTGTGATAGTCGGTTTGTCTTTGTTTGCCGGATGTGCTCCATGGCATGCGTTCTCACGCAAAGTTGGTACGCCCGATCTGACTCAGGTCAGATCTTTTTATGTGGTTCACAATAAAGATGATACGGGGGGGCTTGACAAGGTGATCCAGCAGGCCTTTCAGCAGATGGGGTTCGAAGCCGCCATCGGAGATGCCGGCCGTATTCCGGGCGACCCGGACGCCATCGTAACTTACGAGTTCCAGTGGTTTTGGGATCTTTCAACCTACCTGTTGATGCTCAAAGTGATCGTAAGGGAGCCGGATACCCAGTGGCCCATTGCTATGGGAGAATCCGTACGCCCTTCACTGGCACGCAAATCACCTGATAAAATGGCATTTGAGATTCTCGCGCCGATATTCAATCCTTCAGCATTACCGGCTGATCCGACCAAAAATTGATGGCGTAATGGTCGTAAAGCCGCAATCATCGGGTGGGCTAAAAAGCGCAATCGGATATTCTGTCATTGATCACATTTTAAAAGGAGCTAACAAATGGTGCTGAAACGAAAAGGTCCTCAGGCCATGCATTTCATCATCGTTGCCGGTATCGCCGGATTATTGCTGCTGGTCGGCTGTGGGCCCGCCCAGGTCAAATCCAAAGCAATGGTCCCTGTGCACTTGACCTTGGCCGAACGACATCCTGTGGCCGTCGCTCTGCATGTTGATGGCGGCCGCAGTGAGCATGCGATGAATCTGCCGGTAATTTCGAACGAGAAGTTTTTAGAGGCATTGCAGGCGGCTATCAGGCAATCGACCCTTTTCCAGGACATTGCCGTCGATCCGGCTGGAGACTATCGCATCGATGCAACGATTTTTAATCTCTCCCAACCATTTTTTGTCAGGAATCCGGTTCAGTTGGAGGTTGCCTGGCAGTTAACGCGAATGCCGGACAGAGAAATAATTTGGAAAAAGTCTATCATTACTTCAGATACGGGTCTTCCCTCATCCGAACAATCAAACGCCGCCGGTTACAACAAGACACGGGCCATAGAAAAGGCCGCCCAGAAGAATATAAAGATGGCCCTGGAGCAAATGTCGAAAATCAACTTATAACGCTTGAAAAAAGATACCCCAAGCCGGAACCGGCTCCCGCAAAGGAACGGGAGCCGGCTAATCGTTGTCAAAGCGATGCCGTTTTTCAATAAGCATCATAGCACAATCCCTTTTGGTATTCGGGATTGTCCAGGCGTTCGGCGATATCCACACCGAAGCAGTCGGCGATGGGTTGGAGAATTTCCGGATTGTTGGTTTGCACCTGGCGTGCCACGGAAACCACGACATCCAGGCCCTTGCGGGTCATCTTGCCCAGCGGCCTGCGGCAGGGACCGGACGGCATGCCCAGCAACGCCATAAAGGTCTTGATGGCCAGAGGATTGCGGGCGCGGCAGGCCACTTCTCCGTAAGCGGTGGATTCCCGAGTGGTCACGGTCACCAGCCCGAACAACGGTTTCAGGGCTTCGGCCAGTTGGTTGGCCTTGGCCGTATCGCCGGTATTTAAAAGATCAACCAGTTCGGTCATGGCTCTGGGGGCCACGTTGCTGGCCACGGAAATCACTCCGGCCGCGTCGATGGCCTTGTCGGTCATCATTTCCACCAGCAGCGCATCATCCCCGGAAAGAATGGTGAAATCCGGACCGCAGCACTCCCGGGTACGCCGCATGTTGTCCAGGTCGCCGGTGGCTTCCTTGACCGTTCGGACATTGGGATAGGCGCTGTAAAGCAAGGCCAGATCTTCCGGCATCAATTTGGCGCCGGTACGTCCTGGAATCACATAGGGAATCAGATCGATGCTGGGAAATGCTTCGGCGATGGGCCCAACATACTCCCGCCGGATCTCCAGAGAGCTCGGGCCGTTGTAATAGGGATCCACCAGCAGGGCGGCATCGGCCCCTTGTTTGGCGGCGTGCTCGGTAGCGGCCAGGGCTTCACGGGTATTGTTGCTGCCGGCACCGGCAATGCAGACACAGTCGTCCTTTATGGTGGCGCAAACGCTGTCCACCACCTCATGGTGTTCGTCCCATGTCAATGTTGGACTTTCCCCGGTTGTGCCGACCGCCAGAATACCGGCAATCTTATTATTAAATTGAAATTGAGTTAATTGTTCGAGTCCTTCCCGGTCCACCTGGGAACCGTCTGCCGTAAACGGCGTGATCAGTGCGGTATGACAACCAGATCTCATACTTCCCCCTCTTTGGGATGGCAGTGAAAGTGTTGGTGATGTGTAACAGGTGAAGTTGAAAAGTCAGCGCTTACTTACCGGGCATTGGCCCCTTGCCGCGGGTTTCCGGCAAAAGTCCAACGCGCGCAGGACTCCTTTATGTCGAATGAACGGGTATGCGACTGTAGCAGGCAATTGAATCCTTCTCCTCGAAAACGGCTGATGGCAAAAGATTAAAAAACCCCCCCAACTGTGTCAAGCGCTATTTCATCTTCAGGTCCATTCTCATCGGCCGCATATCGGCAGAACTCCCAGTTCATGGTCATGGTTCTTGGCTCACGGCTCTTGTCTTTCCCATACAACACTCAGTTCTTGGGCGAAATGACGCTGGGAGCCCTAAAAAGTAAACCTTGCGCTGTTACCACAAGATTGCAACCCATTAACACCAGAAACCAGAAACCATCATATAATTCCCTTGACATGCCGCGCCCCCCATAATAGCGATATCGATTCAGGCCAAATCGGCCTGTGCATCTTCCTGTGCATCTTATTGATAAAGGATGAACGACCATGCCAGCAGCAAAGAACGCAGATGAATTTATTGCCCAGCAACGGGCCGCTGTTTCCGCAAACCCGGAGTGCGGCAATTCCCACTACAATCTGGGGGTGGGGTTGATGGGCAAGAAAGAATATGACGCAGCTGAAAAAGAGTTTATCGCCGCCATCGAGTGCAGTCCATCACTGGCCGAAGCCTACGTGCAAATGGGCGGCATCTGCCTCCAGCGCGGAGACTTGGAGGGGTGTCTGGATTGGAACCGGCGCGCCACCAAGGCGCGGCCCGGCTTCTCTGAGGGATGGGGCAATATCGGGTTCGTTCACCTGCAGCGGGGTGAAGTGGACGAGGGCATCAAAGCCCTGGAAAAGGCCACCGTCTTCAATTTCCGTTTTGTCCAGGCCTTTGCCTCGTTGGGCTCCGCCTACATGATGAAAGGCGACCTGGATAAAAGCATCGAAAACAGCGAAAAGGCGTTGAAGCTGGCACCGGATTTTGCCGTGGCCCACAACAATCTCGGCATCGCCTATCTGGAAAAAGGGGACAAGGCCCAGGCCAAAACCCACATCCTTAAAGCCAAGGCGTTGGGCTACGACGTGGCACCGCAAATTTTACAGGAAATCGGGAAGTGATAAAATCGTTTGCAACCAAGGCGCGGGCCAGGCCCCGCGCCTTTTTTATTTCCTGCATTCACACACCCCCACATCAAGCCAATGCCTTTGAAATATTCATCGTCACCTTCCAGACTGACATTTCGGTCCAGATCGTCAGTGAATCTGTTATAACGATCCAGCACCCATGAACTATGAACTAGAACCATGAACCAGAAACCATGAACTGCGAACCAACCTTTAAATTCGCCTTAAGCCCCGACAGCCTGGCACTCACTCCTCGGAGCGATCTGTGGTCTGTACCCGTACCGGGATCGCGACATGAAGTGGACCGGTCGCCAGAGGGCCGCCCCGCTGAAGGTTCGATGACATATGGCGACTACTTTACCGCCGCATGTCACTTTCTCTCCCGTGACCGGTGCAAGCTGCTTTGTGAAGCCGCCGGAAAGATGACGGGCAGGGCAGTTGCCTTGGAGGATTTTCGGCAGATTTCGGTCTACCTGGTGAAATACGGTGCTTTTTATCATCCGTCCTACGTCGTCGCCGAGGTCGGTGAACGCTCCTTGGCCTTTGTGCTTAATGTGGCGGTATCCGCCGAAGGCCGCCGGATGATCGCACGGGAGTATCAGAGCCTCACCCATCTTATTACCCGATGGGGACCATCCTATTGGCCAAGGGTATTCGGTCTGGGCGAAGGCCTGGATTTGGGCGGTCGACCCATTCCCATGTTTCTAGGGCAATGGCTGGACGGCTATCATGAGTTTCATCTCAGCGGAGCGACCCAGGAAAAACGCCACGTGGTGGTGTGGGATTCAGCCCGGGGCCATCACCGGCTCTCCCGGAATCAGGTCCTGTCGTGCCTGGGTCAGGCCGCCCGCATTTTAACCCATGCATATAATCCGCTTACCTTTGAGGCCATCCGTCGTTGGCACCCTGCAGCCGGCGATTTTGTGGTAGCTGCCAATGAAGGAGAGGTCGGCGTGCGGTTGATCACGGTGCGCGAATACGCGCCAATGATAGAGAATCGCGAGCCGGATGTCGCCGCCATGCTGGAAGGCTTGCTGCTTTTTCTGATAGAGATCTCCTTGAAGTTGCGTCTGGATCGGTTGGACGGAATCGGCCGGATGGTCTGCCACAGCCGCCGTGTGGTGCCGGCCATCTGCGCCGGTTTTTTTCAGGGAGTGGCGGTGTCTGCACCCCATTACGGATTGCCGGAGGATTTTGACGCAACGGTCAGGGCGTATATCGCGTTGCACGATACAGCTCAGCTGGGCACGGCTGCCGGCGTCGTCCTTAAAACCGCCGTCGTCGAGGCCGGCGAACTGGACCTGTTGCAGCGCAAATTGGACCGCCATATAACCGCCATTCAGACAGCCGTTCAGCCCTAAAAAAATGGATAATGGATCGCCGGCCGATCCACTACATCATGGTGAAAATAGTGGCGGCCTACACCACATGGTGGGGAGACCACTAAAGCCTCGATCTTATGCATCCGGGAGGCCTTTTGGCCGGGGCTTTTTTATTGACAACCAACGGCTGATAAGCTTATATCAGCTTCTTCATATCTTAAAATGTGCAGTGCTTTATGTGCTGAAAAATTGAACCAATTTTAAATATAGCGAAAAATCGAGAGGAGGTGGCCTTTTAACCGTTTCTGTAATTTAAGTCAGGGATTTTGAGACTGTTCGATTAACCCAATGGAGGTAAATGATGGCAAAACACGAAACACCGTTGTTGGACCAGCTTGAGTCTGGACCATGGCCGAGCTTTGTTTCCGATTTGAAACAGGAAGCAGCCAGAAGGGCCAAAAATGAAGACAACATCGAGTACCAGATTCCGGTGGATGTCGTTGACGACCTGCTGGGGATTCTGGAATTGTCCTACAAACATGGACGGACTCACTGGAAACACGGCGGTATCGTCGGCGTATTCGGTTATGGCGGCGGCGTTATCGGTCGCTACTGCGACCAGCCGGAAAACTTTCCCGGCGTAGCCCATTTTCACACCATGCGCATCGCCCAGCCCGGAGGAAAATTCTACACCTCCGACCACCTGAAAAAACTCTGCGATCTTTGGGATATGCGCGGCTCCGGTGTCACCAACATGCACGGATCCACTGGCGATATCATCTTCCTGGGAACCACCACCCCCCAATTGGAAGAGATTTTTTATGAACTGACCCACGAAGTTGGTCAGGACCTCGGCGGTTCCGGCTCCAACCTGCGGACCCCGGCCGATTGTATCGGCCAGGCGCGCTGCGAATATGCCTGCTACGACACCCAAGATCTCTGCTACGACCTGACCATTGAGTACCAGGATGAGCTGCATCGTCCGGCCTTCCCGTACAAATTCAAATTCAAATTCGACGGCTGCCCCAACTGCTGCGTGGCCTCCATCGCCCGCGCCGACCTCTCCTTTGTCGGTACCTGGAAAGACGATATCAAGATCGATCAGGAAGCCGTACAAGGTTACATCGGCGGTGAACTGGCTCCCAACGGCGGCGCCCACAGCGGCCGTGACTGGGGTGCTTTCGACATTCAGAAAGAAGTGATCGATCTGTGTCCCACCAAGTGTATGTGGATGGAAGGCAAAGAGCTGAAGATCGAAACCAAAGAGTGTAACCGCTGCATGCACTGCATCAACACCATGCCGCGCGCACTGCACATCGGCGATGACCGTGGTCTGTCCATACTCGCCGGCGCCAAAGCCCCGATTCTCGACGGCGCCCAGATGGGCAGCCTGATTGTCCCCTTCGTCAAAGCCGAAGCGCCCTACACCGAGATCAAAGAAGAGATCATCGAACCGATCTGGGATTGGTGGATGGAAGAAGGCAAGAACCGTGCATGGTTCAGGAACCGCGCCACAACCCGTACATCTTCTGGAAAGAGGATGAGGTTGAAGGCGGCTGGGATCGTGACGTTAACGAATTCAGAAAACACCATCAGAGATAAGGGGGAAAAACCATGGCATTTGTTTCATCCGGATACAATCCTGATAAACCGATGGAAAACCGGGTCACCGATATCGGCCCGCTCAAATACGACAATTTTTATCCGCCCGTCATCGCCGCCAACAAAGGCAAATGGCTCTATCATGAAATCCTGCAGCCCGGCGTGCTGGTGCATGTCTCCGAAACCGGCGATGAAGTCTACACCGTTCGCTGCGGTGGCGCCCGCACCATGTCTGTCTCCCTGATCCGCGAGATCTGTGAAGTCGCCGACAAACATTGCGATGGCTACCTGCGCTTTACCACTCGCAACAACATCGAGTTCATGGTGGACGACAAATCCAAACTCCAGCCCCTGATCGACGATCTGGAAAGCCGCAAGTTCGACGCCGGTTCCTACAAGTTCCCCGTGGGCGGCACCGGTTGCGGTATCACCAACATCGTTCACACCCAGGGCTGGATGCACTGCCACACCCCGGCCACCGATGCATCCGGGCCGGTAAAAGCGGTTATGGATGATCTGTTCGACGAGTTCAAGAACCACAGAATGCCGGCCAAGGTTAAAATCTCCCTGGCCTGCTGCCTGAACATGTGCGGCGCCGTGCACTGCTCCGATATCGCCATCCTGGGCTACCATCGCAAACCGCCCATGGTCGACAACGAATATCTGGACAAAATGTGCGAGATTCCGCTGGCCATCGCCGCCTGCCCCACCGCTGCCATCAAACCGTCCAAGGTTGAAATGGGCGGCGACAAGATCAACTCCGTGGCCATCAACCAAGAGCGTTGTATGTTCTGCGGCAACTGCTACACCATGTGCCCGTCCCTGCCCCTGGCCGACACCGAAGGCGACGGCATCGTGATCATGGCGGGCGGTAAGGTCTCCAACCGCATCACCCCGCCCAAATTCTCCAAGGTCGTTGTGGCTTTCCTGCCCAACGAAGCACCGCGTTGGCCGTCAACGGTAAAGACCATCCGCAAGCTGGTCGAGACCTATGCCGCCGAAGCCAACAAGTACGAACGCCTGGGCGAATGGGCAGAACGTATCGGTTGGGAGCGCTTCTTCGAGAAAACCGAACTGCCGTTCACCCACCACCTGATCGATGACTTCCGCGATCCGGCGTACTACACCTGGCGCCAGACCACGCAGTTCAAGTTCTAAGGAGCAGGTTGAATAACATTGCGGAGGGCCGCGTGCGGCCCTCCGTTTACACGAAAGGCAAATCCATATGGCGCTCGATTATGAAGAGTCCAAAAAGAAAATCGTTGAAGGTTTGACCAAAAAGTTGAAGAATAAATCCAAGTTCTATTTCAACGATCTGGCCAAAATTCTCGAAGCCAAACCGCGCGAAGCCAAGAAAGTCGTCAACCAGATGGTGGTCGAAGGCGTGTTGGAATACTGGTCCAGCGGCAGTACCTCCATGTACGGCCTGCCCGGCACCGGCAAGCAGGCAGCGGCTGAGCACGAAGATTAATGCCGTTGCCGTTTATCTGTTTTAATATTTAGATCTTTGATAGCATCGCCAACAGACCGGATGGACAACTCCACACCTGGAATTGTCGTCGCCGCCTTACGGGGCGGATCGGGAAAAACCATCTTCTCTGTGGGCATCATCGCCGCCCTGCGTGAAAAAGGTTTCAGGGTGGCGCCGTTCAAAAAAGGTCCCGATTACATCGATGCCGGCTGGCTGGCGTTGGCCGCCGGCCGGCCTTGTTATAATCTGGATACCTTCCTCATCGATTCCGATACCATCCAACAATCGTATCGCACCCACACCGCCGATGCCGATATTGCGGTGATCGAAGGCAATCGGGGGTTGTACGACTGTATCGACACCAGCGGTGAGACCGCCACGGCTGAACTGGCCAAGCTGCTGGACATTCCCCTGATTCTTTGCATCGACGGAACCAAGACCACCCGCACCATGGCGGCCGTGGTTTCCGGATGCGCCAACTTCGATCCCGCCCTCAAACTCAAAGGGGTGGTGCTCAACCGGGTGGCCGGACCACGGCACGAGCGCATTCTGCGCGATAGCATCGAGTACTATTGCGGGATTCCCATCCTGGGAGCCCTGCCCAAGCAGCGCAAGCAGCGTTTTCCCGAGCGGCATATGGGGCTGGTGCCCACCCATGAGCATGAATGGGCCCAGGAGGCGGTCGCCTTTATCCAGGGCCTGGCGGAAAAATATATCGACCTGGATGCGGTCAATGAGGTGGCGGCCGGAACTTACCAATGGCAGCCTGAAGAGCGCCGGCCCCAGGTATGCGCGGACATCCGTTTCAAGTCTCCGGAACCCGAAGAGACGACCGTACAAGCGGCCCTGGCGGAGAGAGCCATCAAGGCTTCGGCACTGGCGGGGACCGAAAAGGCGCCCCCTGCCGATCCGGCCATGCCCCGCATCGGCGTCCTTCGTGATTCGGCTTTTCAATTCTACTACCCCGAAAACCTGGAGGCTTTGGAGACCGCCGGCGCGCATCTGGTGTTTACCAGTCCGCTTACCGACGCAGGCCTGCCGGAGGTGGACGCCCTGTATATCGGCGGCGGTTTTCCCGAAACCCATGCCGAACAGCTGGCTGCCAACAGCACCTATGCCCAGCGCATCAAAGACCTGGCCGAGCAGGGTTTGCCGATTTATGCGGAGTGCGGCGGGTTGATGTATCTGGGGGAGAAATTGATTTTAGACAGCGGCGATTATGAGATGGCCGGTGTGCTGCCCATCGTCTTCGGATTTTCCAAAAAGCCCCAGGGCCACGGTTACACCATCATCAAGGTGGACCGGGACAACCCCTATTTCGAGGCCGGCACCCTGATCAGGGGGCATGAGTTTCACTATTCAACCGTTGAACAGTGGCAGGGCTCGGAGGACGACATGGTTTATGCCATGGAGCGCGGCAACGGCATTGTAAAAAGCCGGGACGGCCTCTGCCGCAACAATGTGCTGGCCACCTACACCCACATCCACGCCCTGGGAACGCCCCAATGGGCGCCTGCGCTGGTTGGTCAGGCGCGCCGATTCAAGGAAAAAAAGCATCTATAAGCCCCTCACCCGTTAATCCAGGGGGAAGCGTTCGATGCTGGCCCCGGCTTTGAGTTCTTCCACCAGCTTTTCAACAGACGCATTCAGTCGCTGCCTGAAGAATCTTTGTTTCAACATCGGGCCTGCTTCCGAAAAGGGCACCTTGCCGGCCGGCTTGCGGTCATAGACCTTGATCAGGTGATATCCGAATTGGGTGGTCACCACATCGCTGACCTCTCCCGGTTCAAGGGAAAACGCCGCAGTTTCAAAAGCGGGTACCATTTGGGCGGAGCTGAAGTAACCGATATCGCCACCGTGTACTTTACTGGGCCCTTCGGAGTAAGTCTTGGCCAGCTCGGCGAAATCTTCACCGGCTTTTATCTTCGACTGGATCTCCCGTATTCGTTTTTGCGCCTGTTGGCGTTTTCCTTTGTCAGCGAACGGGGGGACTTTGATCAGGATGTGGGCTGCATGGACCTGGACGTCGTGCTCGAACTCAAAGGCATTTTCCTCATAGTAGGCTTTCACCTCTTCATCGGTCACAATAATTTTAGGCGACAGATGCTCTTCGACCACGCGCTGGGCGGCCAGGGTGCGCCGGATTCGCGTGCGCAGATCGGCTTCGGTGAGTCCCGCCTCATCGAGCGCTTCATGATAGGCGCGGTTGGAGGCGTATTTGGAGACCGCTTTCTGGTAGTGGTTTTCCACAGCGCCCTCGTCCACCACGATGGAAAGCTGCCGGCTGTGCTCGTCCAGAATGATCAAGTTGATCAGGGATTCCAGGACTTCCTTTTTAAGCTGTTCGTACATGGAACCGTCGATGAGTTGACCGGCCTCATGATAACGCCGGTAAGTTGAATCAAGTTCCTGCTTGAACTCACCTTTCTTGATCACGGCGCCGTTTACCGTGGCCACCACGGCAGCGGCATCGGCGGCTGTCTCATCCTTGGCGGTGGGTGTTGCGCAAGACGCCAGGGCGATACCGAAAAGGGCCAGAAGAATATACACATAAGCATGACGCATAAGCAGGTCTCCTGATAAAGTAAAAAAAGGTTCGGCGAGATGGAGTTTCAGCGATCGGCGTTACGCTGAATTGATTATGACATCCGGATGTTACCACCAATGCTTTAGTAAAGCCAGTAGCCGCAGGGCCATCCCGGATATCATCACCTGTTGTCAACGATAAGCAGGTAACCCGATAGGCAATGAAATTCTCGGCATTTTTGCGGATTTTCAAAATGGTTGAGCACAGCCGGCGACTTTTTCGGCATCTGATGCTCGATATTCCATAACCGCTTACCGATGCCTATCTAACCATAAAGTCCGCCTTGTGCCAAATCAATATACACAGCTCAGGTGATCGTTGCTTGAATCCTTGTCATACAAGCCGCCCGATGTTAGAGTTATAATATCTTACAGATGCTTGGAAGCACCATCACCTTCTGGATTGGCTCCATCTCCGGTGGATGACACCGACATCCTCCTCAGGCCCGACCCGACGGCGACCCCACGACACCTGACCTTTTTAAACATCTAATACCAAAGGAGGTCATCATGGCAGTCAAGGTACTCATTAAACGGCGGTTCAAAGAGGGCTATTTCAATGAAATCGAGAGAATGATCAAACTGGTCCGCTACGGCGCCATGGACCAGGAAGGATACATCTCCTCAGAGACCATGTGGGACCACGAGGATCCGTTCCGGGTGGTGATTGCCTCGACCTGGCGATCGAAAAAACACTGGGCCACCTGGAAAAACAGTCCGGTGCGCAAGGCCAAAGAGAAAGAGTTTGAAACCTTTTTGGACGGCGAAACCGAATATGAGCTCTTCGATCTGGGCATGTATCCCCACTGAACCCACACCGGCGCATTCCGTCATAGGGGCATGGTCTCCCATGCCCCGAAACCGTTTTCCAAACGTCATTGACTTTGCCGGTCAATTCCTTACAATCGCATTCGCGACGCTAACCGATAATTCTTCACACCAGGCCGTTGATGTTCCAATACCAGAAGACCCGAACCTACTTTGCCCAGATCGCCGACGGATTCGAGGAGCTGACCCGGAAGGAGCTGGAAGCCCTGGGCGCCACACAGATCAAGCACGCCTTTCGCGGCCTCCATTTCCGGGCCGACGCGGCCGGCCTCTACCGCATCAACTACCAATCTCGTCTGGTGTCGCGGGTCCTGGCTCCGCTAATCTCGTTTAATTGCAGGGACCGCAGCGACCTCTACCAGACAGCCAAAACCATTGATTGGAGCACATTGTTCACCCTGCGGCAGACCTTCGGGATCTTTTCCAATGTTTCCGGAAACGAAAAGCTCCGACACTCCAAGTTCGCGGCGCTGTGCGTCAAAGATGCCATTGCCGACCGCTTCCGGGAGCAATCCGGTGAGCGGCCCAATGTGGACAAAACCGATCCCGATGTCTGGATTCATCTGCTGGTGAACAAGAAGCGCGCGGTCATCAGCCTGGACACTTCCGGCGGCTCTCTGCACAAGCGCGGATACCGGAAAGAGAGCGTGGCCGCCCCCATGAAAGAGACCCTGGCTGCCGCTATGGTGATCCTTTCCGGTTGGGAGGGGGGGCAGCCCCTCTACGATCCCATGTGCGGCTCAGGCACCTTGCTGTGCGAGGCGATGATGAAAGCCGGCCGTGTCCCGGCCGGCTACCTCAGGGCCAACTTCGGATTCCGGAACCTGCCGGATTTCGACGCCGAGCTGTGGCGGAAAGTAAAGCGCCGCGCCGACGAAACCATTCGCCCTGTGGCAAAAGGCGTGGTGTCGGGTAGCGACATCGCCAACCGGGCGGTGACGGCGGCCCGCGCCAACTGCCAATTGCTGCCCGGCGGGCAAAATGCACGGATTCATCGCCAGGACTACGCTCAGATCAGAGCCTTGGAAAATACCGTTATTTTGTGCAATCCGCCATACGGTCTTCGCTTGAAAAGCGACCAGGACCTCGGCGCCTTCTATAAGGCACTGGGGGATTTTCTGAAAAGACGCTGTAAGGGATCCCAAGCTTATCTCTATTTCGGCAACCGGGAGATGATCAAGAAGATCGGCCTGAAGCCGTCCTGGAAAAAACCGCTGCGCAACGCCGGGCTGGACGGGCGCGTTGTGAGGTACGATCTGTACTGATCTTTACAAAGATGTATGGAGGCGGGTTTGCGTTTGTTTTTGGCCGTCAGATGATTTGGTAAGATGCGGCTACTCAAGTATCAGATAGCCGTCTTCATCCTTTTCCACCTGGGTGATGCCGGGATGCTCTTTTTCGAGGTTTCTCAAAAGGGTGTCCCGCGATTTGATCCTTTCCCGCAGGGCGTCGCGCTCGCGTACCAGGTCCAGGGATTCCAGAGCGCGTCGGATGGTGATTTTGAGATCTTCGTCGTCCCATGGTTTTAGGATGAATTTGTAGACACCGGCCTCGTTGATGGCCTGCATGGCCACTTGGATCTCCTTTTCCCCGGTGAGCATGATGGTCAGGGTTTCGGGCTGCTCGGCCTTGACTTTCTGAAGGAAGGTGACCCCGTCCATACCCGGCATGTTCTGATCGCTGACCACCAGGTCGAACTCCCGCATCTCCAGCAGTTTCAATCCCTCATCGCCACCCGTTGCGGCAAAGATCGTATAGTTTTCGTTGCGAAGGGTGCGCTTAATCGCTTTCAGTATTTTTTCTTCATCGTCGACGATGAGAATGGTGCGCTGCGGCATGGACGGCCATCCTTGATGCAATATTTGCGTTTCTGGCACATGGTTTGAATCCATGATCGACCCATTTGATAGAATCTTTAGTTAAATGATTGAACACTAAGGTTCGCCGAAGAGGCGGCAGGTGTTGTTCCAGGTGATGTCAGCCAGGGACTCGGGATCCTGGCCGCGCACGGCCGCCAGTTTGTGCAGTACGGTGCGGACAAAAGCCGGTTCGTTGCGGCGATGTTTGTTGCGTTCCGGCGTGGGGGTCAGGTAGGGCGCGTCGGTCTCCACCAGGAGGCGGTCATCGGGGATGGAGGGGATCATCTGCCGCAAATCACGCCCGCGGCTTTTAATAGTGACGATGCCGGTCACGCCGATGTACAGCCCCAGCTTCAGATAGGCGTTCAAGTCGGTGGGGCTTCCTGAAAAGCAGTGCACCACACCTTTGCGCTGCGGGTTCCAGTGGCTGGTGAGGATATCCAAAAAGCGCCCCCCGCTGTCGCGCTCGTGAAATATCATGGGCAGGTCAAGTTCGGCGCCCGTTTCCAGTTGTCGGGCAAACCAGTGTTCCTGTTCCTTTTGAGGCGAGTACATACGGTTGAAGTCCAGGCCGGTTTCACCCCAAGCCCGCACACTAGGAGCTATGGCCATGGATTTGAGATCGTTGAGGATTTTCTCATTGCAGCTTTTAGCGTCATGGGGATGGACCCCCACGGATGCGATAAGCCCGTCGTTTTGACCGGCGATGGCAACGGCCTTGCCCGAACTGGGCCCGTCGATGCCCACCACCATCATGGCGCAGACATCGGCCTGGCGAGCGCGCTGAATCGTCTCCTGCAGGTCTTTATTGAAGCTGCGGTCGTCCAGATGGCAGTGGCTGTCAAATATTCTCATGGTGGTTTTGTCCGTAATACATTGAAATTTTACATCTAATAATCTGGCGTCCGGAAAATAGCATCGATGCCGA
>JARRKU010000011.1:44332-72220 GCA_037387725.1 Desulfobacteraceae bacterium | reverse complement strand
CGGGACGCTGATCCTCCGCTGCACCTAAGCCGCACTAAAACCGATGGCCAATGTCCTGCAGCCCAAGCCCTTCGCTCCGCCTCATGCAACAGTCCGGAACCAACGATTTTTGCACTTAAGTTTTCCGGATAAGCGCGTAAAATTATTGATAAACAATAAGAAATAAATTAAAAACGATAAAAATTGTATGAATCGTTTTCAACATGGCTCGGCAATGCGAGCCATCTCAAGAGTGGCGGCACGCGATGCACAACAGATTGCGGATCCAACGGGCCAGTCGCCGTTTGCGACACCTGCTAATAGTCGTGGCGTGTCTGATGCCGGCGATCAATGGCGTCGTCTGGCTGTACATCAATCAATGGCCGGAAGTTTTCCAATCCAAACTGATCCCCTATTTTGTCTCAATGCCGCTGCCGCTGTCGGCGCGTCTGATGGGCTTTGGGATCACCATGCTGCCGACAGGTATCGCCATGCTCGGGGTTTTCTATCTTATGCGGCTTTTCAGGCTCTACGAGCAGGGCGAGATCTTCAGGTCGTCCAACGTGCGTTGCTTCCGAAACCTATCCCGGGTGCTCGTCGGTTGGTTTTTTATCGGCATCCTGCACCGATCATTGCTCAGTGTCGTCCTGACGCTGCATCATCCGCCGGGCCAACGCTATATCACCCTCGAGCTTGGATCTCCTGACCTGACCGCTTTGCTGATCGGTTGCGTGCTGGCGGTCATTGCCTGGGTGATGGATGAGGGGCGCAAGCTGCAGGAAGAGCAGGACTTTACCATATAAGGAGAACCATGACCATCCGCATCAACCTGGACGTCATGCTGGCCCTGCGCAAAATGAAGTCTTTTGAATTGGCCGGAAAAGTCGGCATGACCCCCCAGAATCTGTCCATATTGAAAACTGGAAAAGCCCGGGCCATCCGCCTGAGTACATTGGACGCCATCTGTCGGCATCTGCAATGCCAGCCCGGCGATATCTTGGAATTTATCGATATATGATCTATGTCAGCCGAGACGCGCTTCGCTGGGCGCCTTTGTCAAGTGTTGAGGCGATGAGAGAAGTCCTCGGCTATAGAAGGGGCAGCATCTCGTTGGCATTTCGGCCAGCCCGCAGTCTGGTTTAGGGGCAAGTCTCGGCATCAAGACCTTCCGGTAGCGTTACGCTAGACGCCTGCGCTATTCGCAGGCGCTGTGTTCAATGGCATGCTCCGGGCAAACCGCTACACAGGTGCAGCACTCAATGCAATCGTCTATCCGGGCGGCAACGGCTTTGTTGTCCACGATATCATACACCTCTCCCGGGCAATGCTCTGCACATTGACCGTGGCCTTTGCAAGCCGCCGCATCGAGTTTGATGGTCACGTTGTCGTTTTGCCAGGCAGTGATCGTCATAGGATCTCCTAAGGTGAGGGGCCGCAGGGGCTAATCATTCAATTTTATTGCCGAAGTCAGTGCGATGCATGCGGCCGTCCAACGAATCACTCCCCTCGATCGCATCACCGGTTCAAGTTGTCCCATTGTTCGAGATATTCTTGCGCCTCCCGGGTTTCCTCCTGCTGCATTTGTTCCTGGTATTGCTCATGGATCATAGAGAGCGCTTTGGGGCGGTCTTTGGGATGCAATACCGAAAATACCGCTCGGGGAATCCCCCTCAACATCAGACTGTCCAGCCGCAGCTCAAAACCGGGCGTCCTGTGGTTGATCACTTTGACCACCCGATTCATTACGGCGACCTTGACGGGGGTAAAACCATCCTCAAATGGATATTCAATGGTGGGAGACTTGCTGTAGAGGTGCTCGAATTCGCCTGGTTTATAGTCCCGGTCGGCCGGTGAGCGCTGGTTGCCCGGCCCGTCCCAATAGGCATAGTCGCATTTGATGCCGTCGATTCTCCAATCGTCCCGCTCGGTTCCATACAATTTGGCACCGGTAAGGTTGGCCAGGGAGAGATCGGCGTTGCCCAGTTTGGCGATCATCAGCACGGCACCCGCCAGATTGCATCCCCGAAGGTTGGCACGGGATAAATTGGCGGAGAGCAGATGCACTTTCGTGAGGTTGGCGGCGCTCAGATTGGATTCCTGAAGATCGGCTTCATACATGTCGGAGCTGTCCAGCCTGACCCCACGCATGTCGGCGCCTTTCAGATCCGCCCGGCTCAGATCTGCCGTCACCATGTGCACCCCTGTCATGTTGGCGCTTTTCCAATCTGAGGAGATGGCGCTGGCGCCCCTGAGATTGGCGTTGCGCAGATCAGCCTTGAAAAGATCGGCCTCGTTGAGTTTGGATTCCCGCAGGTCGGTCTTCCTCAGATCAGTCTGGCGTAAATTGGCATGGGTCAGATCGGCCTTGAACAGATTGGTCCCGCTTAGATTCGGCTTAATGTCTAAATCTTGTGAGCGCCACTCATTCCAGGCCGTGACACCCCTGGACAGGATTTCGACGTGCTTGTGATTTGCCATGGCATAGTACCTCCCCAGATAGCGTTCAACGGCCCCCAGCGGCCCAATGGTGCTGATTCAGGGATCATCACCAACTTGGTGCCCCATCGAATTTTGAATGAACCGGATCAATGCTCGGGTGGCATTGGATACGACATTAAGTTTACAGGGCATGGCGATTGAAATCACAATGTGCCATTGCCGATAATGGCTCTATATATTGAAACGAGGGAGCCATGTCAAATTTTCATGATATGGCGGCGGTAATTCTGAGCTGATTCTTACGTGTCCAGCACGCGTCGCAGCGTTTTGGCCAAAGCCAACACATCTCCGGTCATCTCCGGCATGGTCATATCTGTAATAACGGCCTGGTACAATTTATCATGACTGCGGAGGGCATCAAGGACCTCTCTGGCACGGCTTTTAGCGGTGACCCGGTAGCCCAGTCGCTCCAACAGTTGTTTTTGCAATCCGACCACTTGAGGCTGATCATCCACCAACAAAACATGCTCATGGCCATTGGGCAGATGATTGGGCATTGGCTGATCCGCGGTCCTTTGGGGATCATCGAGCAGCGGGAAGTAGACCTCAAAAGTGGTTCCACGGTTTTCAAGACTCTCCACCAAAATCCTTCCGTTGTGGGCTTTAACGATACCGTGGACCACTGCCAAGCCCATGCCGGTTCCCTTGCCCTGCTCCTTGGAAGTAAAAAAAGGATCAAAGATGCGATCGAGGTAATCACGCGGGATGCCTTTGCCCGTGTCAGAGACACTGATTCTGAGGCAAGGTCCCGGCGGGAAATCATCTTCTTCCATTTTCTCTTGATGGGGTCCGATTTCAAGGCTGTCCAGCTTGATGGTGAGCAGACCGCCGCCGTGCTCCATGGCGTGGGCGGCATTGGTACAAAGATTCATGATGACCTGATGGATCTGTGTGGGATCGCCCATGATGTAGCTGCTGGGCACATTTGTATCGGATCTAATCTCGATGGTTGTGGGGATGGTGGACCGAATCAGTTTAAGCGCTTCGTCCACCACCGGTGCAACGTGGATGGGCTCCACCTCTGAATGGCTCTGCCGGCTGAAGGCCAGTATCTGGTTGACCAGGGATTTGGCCCGCTGCAGACCCGCTTGGATTTCAAGGAGGTTGTCCCTGAGCAAGGTGCCCGGTGTTGTATCGTCCAGACACAATTCGGTAAAGCCCATGGCACCGTAGAGGATGTTGTTAAAATCGTGGGCGATGCCGCCGGCCAGAGTGCCGAGGGACTCCATCTTATGGGCCTGTTGCAGCTGCCGTTCGAGGCGGACCTTTTCCTCCTGCGCTCTCTTTCGTTTGCCAATGAAGATGGCCATCAAGACCCCCGAAATGATGAAAATGACCACCACCATGATTCGCGATACCACCTGATAGGGCGATACCTTCAACATCAGAGTGTCCGTGTAGGACATGGGTTCCTGAAACAAGAGGGCGCTCAGGTTCCTTTCAAAGGAGACAAAAGACCAGGCGCTGTCCAAAAGCCAGTAGCCGGTGCAGAACACCATCAGGATAAGGATGAATTTTAACTTACTGTTCAATCGTATCATAGACTTCGTCAGCAATTCGCAGGATGCTTTTCGGGATTTTGAAACCGATCCGTTTGGCGGTTTCGGTATTGACGGCAATCAGCTTGGGATCTTCGAATATCTGCCCGATGCGCCGCGGCTTTTCACCGTGGAATATCCGTGCCATGACCTCGGCATGATAACGCCCCACTGCTTTGAAACCGCCCCTTGAGATACTGAAAAGAACGCCCTTTTTTACCTCGATGGGGCCGCGCTGGGACCAGGTGGGGATTTTGTGTGCTATCAACGGGGCCAGCAACTCTTCCATCCGGTTTGGGTCGATACCCCGGTGTACAGTGACGAAGACCGCATCCACCTTTTGCGCCAACTGCCGGTGGCACTCGATTGTTTTATCCGTGGAAATCGTTGTTTCGACATCGGAAAAGGGGGATTCGCATAAAACCACCTCAAAGCCCCTCTCTTTGGCCACCTTCTGGATATCGTCGTAGGCCGCGTAGGTTTTTCCCGCCAGTGTGTTTTCATATACAGCGCCGAGCTTTTTAAATTTGACCAGCCGATGAAACAGGCGAAGCTGGCGAATGTAACGGGTCGGATCGCATCTGGCATGAAAGTGATCGATACCGGAATCCTCGGCCGTGGCCGACATTCCGGAGCGGACCGGATCGCTGACCGATACCGCCATGGTGGGGGTGGTGTGACGATAATTGGCCAGATCCTGTCCGGCCCAGGTTCCCATGGCGATCATGAAGTCGATGCTGTCGTCTTGGTTCAGGCGTTTGATGATCTGATCTTTGAGCGCTGTTCGCGTTTCCGTCACCCAATGGGCCGACCAATAACCATCAGCTGCGAATTCAATATATTTGCTTTTGGTATTTCGGACCAGGACGTCCCATACGGCTTTGGAATCGGATGCATCATCCATGGCCGGAATACTTAACGGCGCCATCCAGCCCAGATCAGCCAACCCAGCGACGATGGTTTTCAAATTGGCTGGGTAGTTGATGTAGGGGCCGCCCTCGTAGTATCCGATCCGCCACTTTCGACCTTTGTTCAGTACCGGTGACGTGGCCTTGTCATCGGCCATGCTGATCGAAAACGACAATAATACCAGGACGAGGAGTAAAAATGAAATCATCAAAGTGACTGAATACCGTAACATGATAGCTCTCCTCAAACGAAATCAGGGTACGCTGAAACGTGTCGAAATTCCACGCTGGCCGGCCTTCATCGGGAGAAGGCGGGGCAGTGTGGTGCTCACGCCGCTAATTTTGAAATGCGCTGTGGTTCTAAAAAGTCAGGAAGACACCATCTGAGATCCGGCGGAAGGTTGATCCCACACAGCTAACAGGTACAAAGGTTCAGGCATTATTGCAATACTAAACCCATATTGGGAATAGGTGCGGTAACCCAAACCGATCGCGCCATAAAGACCATGGGCTCCTGGTGGTGCCCATGAAGCAATGCGATTACCGGTATGCCAGAAACCGTCCTATTGTCTGATATGCAGCCCTGCACGCCTCCGGGGTCACCTGCTCCATATTTAGAAAAGCATGAATCATGGTGTCCAAATGGTACTGTTCGGCATCGACCCCTTCTTTCCTTAGCTTCCGGACATAAGCCGCTCCTTCGTCGCGAAGCGGACAGAATTCAGCCGTAACGACCAGGGTTTGCGGCAACCGTTGTGAAACCGCCATAAAAAGAGGGGATGCTTTACGGCGATCCTCATCGCTTTGAAAGTAGTGATCAAAGTACCATTGAATTTTTTCTTTCTCCAGAAGATAGCCGGTGCCGTTGATCTCAACAGAGGGAAGGGACAAGGTGTAATCCAGGCTTGGATATATCAGCACCTGTCGCCGAACCGTTATCTCCGGTTGCCACTGGACTTTGTGGGCCACGGTGGCGCAGAGTGCACCACCGCCGCTGTCCCCGGCGATGGAAAGTTCCTTCCGATAGGGAAATGGATGCCGCTCCAAGGTCTCCCATATATGGTGGACGGCGGAACAGGCGTCTTCGACGCCGGCCGGGTATGGATACTCCGGTGCCAGGCGATAGTCCACCGATACCACGATGTGATGTGCGGCAAGGGCCAGCTTGCGACAGATCGGATCGTAAACCTCGACGCTACCGCCCATGTGGCCGCCGCCATGGTAGTAGATCAGAACGGGCAGGGCGGTTTGCGGATCAGGGTGGTAGATCCTGACCGGAATATCGCCTTGGGGGGCATGCAATCGGTCGTCTTCGATCCAGGCGACAGCCGGGTGGTCTGTGACCAGGCGGGTCAAGTCGGCCAATCCCCTGCGGGTGGTTTCAACGGTGGGCGTAAATCCGCCGGCTACCAACGCCTCCATTTTCTCATGGTACCATGCGAGCCACTCATCGAGCTCAGGGGTAAGCCGACGCGTGCTGTCTCCGTTTTTGTCTATTGTTCCATTGTCTTTTTCCATTCCGGAATGATAGCATCATTGAGCCGCACCCACAAATCACTTCCTTCAGATCGGCCTTGGTGGTCGACCCGTGTTACCGGTACAGCGCCCATCAAGGCATTGGCCGCCAGTACGGTCTGTGCCGATAGCAACTCATCGGGTCGAACCGGACGCTCGGTAATACGGTACGCCCATTCCGCCAGTTGTCGCGACACGGCCCGGGCCATCACTCCGGGCAGTACTGCCGGCGATGTTGGCCGCACCGCCTCCCGGTCGCTGATGATCAGGAGATTGGCGGTGTTGGTTTCGGATACGGTTCCATCCGGGTTAAGAATCAGGGCCTCGTGAAACCCATTCTGCGCGGCCCATTGGCCGGCCCGCAAATAGTAAAGATAATTGATCGTCTTATGATCGGCCAGAGGGGTTTGCCGGGGATGGGGATAGCATCCCAGGTGGAGACCTTTGGCCTTATTGGCTGTCAGCCGGTGGATATAGGGACGCGCCGATACGCACAAAGTATGGTCCCATGGCGGTTCGCTTCGGCTGCCCCGGGTGGCCAGGATTTTAACGGCGGCGCAGGTGTCCTGCAAGTCGTTGGCGCCGATCACTTGGGCGATAATATCTTCCCAGGTCAGGTCTGGAAAAGGTCCTGGGTGCAATGCCGTCCAGGTTTTTTCAAAGCGTTGCAGATGCGCATCCAGCAGCGGGGCATGGCTGTTGTCCACGCGGAGGGTTTCGAAAAAACCATATCCGTATAGCAGCCCTTGGTCATTCACGGGTACACCGGCCGAATGTGCCGGCAGCATCCGGCCGTTCATCCAGACCATGGGGGTTGGCCTTTGGATGGGATGCCCCTGGCAGGCGGTACTCAGAGTGTGTCCCTTGTGCAGTGTCTCCTCATATTCGGCCTGGGGATCCGAGTCGAAAACGATGCCGCCGCCGACTGAGAAGGCAAGGACGTCGTTTACGATGGTGGCTGTGCGGATGGCAATGGAGAGATCCATGGTGTCGTGAAAGCTGATATAGCCGATACTGCCGCAGTACACATCGCGTCGGTGGCTCTCCAGTTCGTCGATAATCTCCATGGCGCGGACTTTGGGGCAGCCGGTGATTGAGCCCCCCGGGAAGGTGGCCTCGATCAGGTCCACCGAGTCCTTACCGTCATCAATTTCCCCTTCGATTACCGAGACAAGATGGTAGACATTCTGATACGCTTCCAGGCGCTTGTGTTGGGAGACCTTCACCGATCCGGCGGCGCAAACTTTGCCGATGTCATTGCGCAACAGGTCGACGATCATGGACAGTTCGGCGTCGTCTTTGGTGCTTTGGACCAACTCCTCTCGATACCGATGATCCTCTTCGGTTGTCCGCCCCCGGGGTCGCGTTCCTTTAATGGGGCGGCTTTCCACTCCGGCCCCGCTTCGCAGCAGAAATCGTTCGGGAGAGGTGGAGACCACCTGGTGATCATCTGCCCGGATATAGGCGAAAAATGGCGCCGGGTTCTCCTTGTAAAGGTGTCGGAAGAGCGCAAATCCGCTGCCCTCGAAAGGAACCTGGAAGCGCTGGGACAAGTTTACCTGGTAGACATCCCCGGCGCGGATGTACTCGATAACCCGGCGTACGGCATCCCGGTATGCTTCGGGTGTGAAATTGGAGGCCAGTGCGTCGCCATCTGTTCCATAGTCAAGGTCAGTGGTGATGGGTTCGGCTGCCATCCGGTGGAAACGGGCGAGGATAGCTGCTGTTTTTTCCTCACCGACCGAGCGTTGCGGAACCATGAGCCGGGTCATGCGGTCTTTCTTGTCGTGGACCACCAGAATGGAAGGCGCATAAAACAGCATCTGGGGCAGGTGGGTGCGGTCTACGCTGGTTTTGGGCAGCTTTTCCAGAGCATCTTTCAGGTCATAAGCCAGATAGCCCAACAGGCCGGCTGCCATGGGAAGGGGCCAATCCACATCCTTAAGGCGGAAATGTTTCAATACGGCGCGCAGCACATCCAATGGACTCGATGAAATCTCTTCGGCAACCCCGTCAATGGTGAGCCGCGTGGTGTCGTGCCGTCCTTCGAGGATGAGCCAGGGAAAGGCGCCCAATACATGATGCCGTGCGCAATCCAGATCCCCGCCGCTGAGCAGCGCCACCGTACCGGGAAGATGGGCGAAACGGGCCGCCAATTCACAAAAATCTGCTTCCCAATTCAGTATTTCCGTGTGGACGCCGGTCAGTCGACCGGCATTGGTCAACAACTTATCCAATGCGCCGATGTCCTCGAGCCAAGCTCGCAGTGCCAAGTTTAAGAAAATTTTCGATGATGGTGAATCCGTGGTGGGTGAGAAAGCTCTCCGGATGAAATTGCACCCCGTGCAGGGGATAACGCCGGTGTGAGATCCCCATGATGACCTGATCTTTGGTGCGGGCGGTGATGGTCAGCTCACCTTGCAGCGCCGCCGGATTGGGTTCTATCATCAGAGAGTGGTAGCGGGCGGCCTGAAAAGGCGATGGGGCATCCCTGAAAAGACCGCGGGCGTCATGGTGAATGGCGCTGGTCTTGCCATGGCGCGGTTTTGGCGATCGAACGGTTCTTCCATGGAAAACTTCGTTGATGCATTGCATGCCCAGGCATACCCCCAATATCGGCACCCGGCGGTACCACGCCTTGATCAGCGGCATGGAGAAGCCGGCATGGACCGGGTCCTTGGGGCCCGGGCTGATCAGGATGTAATCGGGGTTGAGATCGTCCACCTGATCCAGATCGACCTGGTCGCTGCGGAACACCATCACCTCCAACGGGTACTGGCGAAACATCTGCACTAGATTGTAAGTGAATGAATCGTAATTATCGATGACCAGCAGTCGGCTGCACATGCGTTTCCTCCAACATTGGTCCAAATAGAAAAGCCACCCAGTGCGAGTCTGGGTGGCATTGCCTATTACATAACTCACGTTCAGGCAGAGGGGTTCTGCCTCAACCGTCTTGAATTTACCAAACGCATAGCTTTTAAGTGGTGTCATGTCAAGAAAGTATTGGGAACCGCGTGGGCGGCCCTGGCAACTGGTTGCCAGGGTTGCACAGCAACAAGAGGTATGTGCCATGCGGATCAAACCCTCTCGGCCACGACCACCGGCAATCCCGCCGGGTGGCACCGGCAAAGGCCGAAAATTGTCGCTTCAGCTCGGACGGTGGGTATCTGGGTATCTGCACAGCAGATCGAAGGGCGTGGATCTGACGGTCCCGGGATGAATCCTCCTCTTGGCCTGCGGCCACCGGCAACCAGTTGCCGGTGCCACCCGTGACCCCGACTCCGAGGTCGCGGCAAATCGGGGTCGGTATCGGGATTGAAAAGATCGCGTCCAGGACAAAATGGTTCCCTATTGCCTTTCATGTACATTACTTATTGAATATGGTAGATGTAATCCCCTGCACCGGGACAAATAACTCAACATCATGGTACAAAACATTTTCATGAGCTGCCACCCGTCTCTCCCCCGAGTATCTGATTGCCATCTGATCCTGTTCGGGCGCTATCCCGTTCCAGGGAAGACCAAAACGCGCCTCATTCCGCTTTTGGGCCAAGTGGGTGCCGCCGAGTGGCATCGGCGCCAGACGGAGAATACCCTAAAAAAGGTCATGGAATACCGGGGTGTCTATTCGGTGGCATTTTGCTATACGGGCGGAGGGCGGGATCTGGTTCGCCGATGGCTCGGTCCCGCACCGCTTCATCTGACGCAACAGGTGGGGGGCGATCTGGGTGAGCGCATGCGCGCTGTGCTTTTCGAAGCGCTGGACAGGGGGGCCGGGCGAGTGGTGCTGGTGGGAACCGATATTCCGCAGATGACTTCTGCCCATATCATCGCGGCATTTGATGCCATGGACCGGCATGAACTGGTGCTGGGACCCAGCCGGGACGGTGGGTATTGGCTGATCGGGTTGCGATGCAAAGCCGATATTTTTCGAGATATCCAGTGGGGCAGTGATAAGGTGTTGGACCAGACCCTGACCAGGGCCCGGCAGCAAGGGCTGAAAACGGCCTGTCTGCCGAAACTCAATGATATCGATACGCCTTCCGATCTCAAGACGGATCGGTCTTGGCGCGGAGGGACCGGCCCCTACCTGTCGGTGATCATTCCTACCCTGAACGAGGCGGATTTCATTTCATCGGTGATTCACCGGGCCCGTTCGCCCGAAAGCGAGATCATTGTGGCGGACGGCGGTAGCCGCGATGCGACCGTGGAGATCGCGCGGGAGGCCGGCGCCAATGTCAACATTGGACTGCCCGGCAGGGCGCTGCAGCAAAACGCCGGTGCGGCTGTGGCCCAAGGCAAGATTTTGCTCTTTTTACACGCCGATACGTTGTTGCCGCCAGACTACACCCGCCTTGTCTTTGAGTGCCTCGTGGATCATCGGGTAGTGGCTGGGGCTTTTCAGTTCAAGACAGATTACGATACAATGAGCATGCGGCTGATCGAGAAAGCGGCCCGCATCCGCTCGTCCCTTTTTCAGATGCCTTACGGCGACCAGGCCTTGTTCATGCCCCGGCCGGTTTTTGAAAAAGTCGGCGGGTTTCCGGTGACACCCATCGCCGAGGATCTTTATCTGGTCAGACGGCTGGCGCGGCTGGGGCGCGTCGGCCTGGCAAAAGGGATGTCCCTGACATCCGGCCGCCGTTGGCGGCATATCGGTGTTTGGCGTGCGACGATGATCAACTATCTGATCGCCATCGGATGCCTCATCGGGGTCGATCCCCACAAACTGGCGCCCCTTTATCGATTGTGGACCCATAACCGAGCCGACCGACAGAGACGCCAATGACAGGTGATCCGTGATTGAGACGAATAAAAAGTCATCTCTCCCCTTCAGGCCGATAACCGCTGTAGTGGCCAATGAAAAGGGCGAGATATTCGATTTGGCCGGATACGCGGCCGTGGGGTGCGACGGACCGGTGCAGGCGTGCTTGTGTGTCGAGGAGACCCGCAACCTGCCCCACGGCAGTGAGTTGATGTATTTGCCCGACCGCGTTCCGCTGGTGTACGACCTGCAATCCAACGCTGTGGTGGCCATGGCGGAGAACCCATATGAACCGGGAGAGGCGATTTTTCCAGTGGCGGCCTTCAATTCGCCGGGCTATGTGATCACCCATACCGGTGCATGGGAAGAGCGCAGCCGCGCAGTTCCTCTGCCCCTGTTTTCATATGGCGCAGTTGGGTGGCACCGGGGAAAATTCCGCTCTGCCGTATTGCAAGTGGACAAGGAGCCGCGTCAGGACCTGCGGCGCATGCCGGCCGACAAGGTTGCCGCCGGTGTCCAGGATTTAAGACAGACGCTTGCCGGCAACCGGCTCAGCGCCCATCTGGAAAATTGCGCCCTGAACTATGGTTGCCCGGCCGGAAAAAATTTTTTCCTGGGTCGCTACGAAGCGCCTTTGCCGACTGCGACCACTTGCAACGCCGGGTGCCTGGGTTGCCTTTCGCTTCAATCCGATAAAGCCATCTCCTGCAGCCAGGAGCGGATCGCTTTCACTCCCAGCCCTGAAGAGATCGCACAGGTGGCCATGACCCACATTAAGCGGGTCAAACAGGCCGTGGTCAGCTTTGGACAGGGGTGTGAAGGTGACCCGTTGATGGCGGCCGACACCATTACCCGGGCGATTCGGAAAATTCGATCGCAGACAGACCAGGGGACCATCAATATGAATACCAACGGCAGCTTGCCGGATAAGATCGAGGCCCTCCTGGATGCCGGCTTGGACAGTCTGCGCATCAGCATGAACAGTTTACGGAAAGTGTGCTACACCGCCTATTTTCGGCCACGCGGATATGGGTTCGGGGATGTGCTCGAAAGCATTGATCTGGCGCTGCAGGCAGGAGCCCATGTGGCCATCAACTACTTGAATTGTCCCGGATTCAACGATACGCCGGAAGAGGGTGCGGCTTTGATGGATTTTATCGATCAACATCCCATCAGCATGATTCAGTGGCGCAATCTCAATTTCGATCCCTTGCGCTACTTGCTTGCCATGAACAGGGCGGCACGGCACAGCCGGCCAACAGGGGTTCGTCGTCTGCTCGATGGGACAAAAAAGGCATTTCCCCACCTGCGCTTCGGCTACTTTAATCCCCCCAAGGAGAAGTTCACCCATGTCCGGCATCCTGCCGGTTTGAATTAAATTCAATAGTTTGGTATGACCCTAGAGTTAAGCGTTGAAATTGATCTGCCCTGGTTGCCGATTCTGCTTGGATGATCTCTGTGCCCAAGCGGTAGTTCTTCTGCTGCTTTCTACATATAAGCAATTGTTGCCGTCATTGTACTGCTATCACATGGAATGGAGGGGATACCATGATGAAACAGAGTGTACGGTTCGGACTCCTGTTGTCGATGGCCTTTCTTATCGCAGCGCCGCCATGTTGGGCCAAAGCCAAAGGCTATCTTTACGTGATCAGCTACTCATTTGCCCAAAAGAAGATCTTCCTTTCGAATGTGATCACTGAGAGAGTTCGAGACGTCTCCTATAGCGATGAAGAGTTTGTTACCGAAGTCGAATTGATCCGGAAGATGGAAGCCCAGTTTCAGGATCACCTGGCTTCAGCGGCCGGCGTGAAGCCATCGGAGTATACCACTGCGGTCAGAGGCGCTTACAAGAGCAAGGCAATCGCAGAGAAGCGGCTTAAGGAAGAGCGGCAGCGGTATCTGCAAAAGGGCTATTCGGCAAAAGTGCTAAGCGACTTCACCTATTCCGATTAGTCGTCCGTTAATTCTGCTGACCTGGCGGGTCTTGCCGGCTTGATGGGGGGGTGCCCAAAGCGGTTTCGAGAATAGGGATCAGGTTTTGGAAATCAAAATCGCGTTCTTTGTCCTTTGAAACCGACTCGCCGTCCTGATAGGTGTGGCCGACGTGGTGGTGGATGGTGATCTTCCGCTCGCGGCAGAATCTGCTCAGCGACGGCTTGGTCATGCTGCCGACCAATGTGGCGCCAATCTTAGTACCCCAATCAAAGTGGGGGCCGTCGCCTCCGCTGTCGCCCATCAAAACGATCCTGTGGTGAGGGATGGAGAACTGGTGGGCAATGGCCGCCGTATTTTGCGCTTTGTCTTCGACTTCATTCAGGTCGACCAGATGTTCGGGTGATTTTTCCGCCAAATGGAAAGACCACTTGAATTGCGCGGACAGGGCATCGATGGTGGGTAGCAGCGATTCGGCGAATACGCGTTGAAAATAGGCCGCAAAATTGGTGGTGTTGACCATGAAGAGAATCCCGTTTTGCCGGCACCATCGGATCAAGGCCGGAACACCGGGATAGGTCTCGAAACAAGCCTTCAGATAGTCGTCCAATTGTGCTGTTGACGGCCATCGGGGTAGCATGGCCTTCACCCGGCCGATGGCCTCTCCCAAGGATATCGCATTGCCCGTATATTGCTTGAAAATCAAAGATAGATCCGGCTCCATCTCCGGATAAAGAAAGACCAGCGGATCGAATGGACCGTTGGGGGACAAACATTGACTCCAATCTGAAGAAATCATGCCGACATATGTTTTCATGGCTGTCCTTTCCCGATGTCGAGTGGTTCATTGCGGTGAAGAGATTTCAAGACCCCGATCTTGCAAAAGCTGGAGGAGCCCCGCCCCATGAAGGCCATTGATCGAAAACTTGCACGCCGGCCGAATGGTAGCGCTGGTCCCAGGGCCTGCGTGTGGTTCACGAATCCTTTTCCAGCGGAACAATCCCCATGTTGGGGCGGTGTGAATAGGATAAGGACGCCTGAGCCTGCCATGTCATCGGCTTTATTGTCAAGAGCAGCCAAACGCCACCGGTCTGCTTGATAAGGATTAAAAGTACCGCGACTAGGAATTTGTCGATTCACAGAGCCCTTTTCCGTCACCGTCCTCTAGTTCATTGGCGGTCAGGTGGGTGCAGTCGCTTACATAATTCAGGGCAAGCTGTTGGGTGTTTTTAAAGATCTGTTCAACCATATCGTCATCCGCACACTTTAAAAAAGAATTTGCCACAGGCAGGGTTTTCGATTTTACGGGTTTGGATTTGGCTAAAAAACGTTTAGCATCATCCAAGCTCATCCGGCCGATCACATTTATACAATCCAGATTCACAGCACGATCTTCGATAAAAAGCGTTACCATATTGCCAAGAAGATGCCGGGCCATGGTTTTATTAAACAGCTCTCTCGAATTTTTCAGACGATGAAATTTTTCAGCGTCAAAAAGATCCACTTGGCCATCTCGAAATGCCGGTTTCATTTTTTATTCCTTTCAGATATAATCTTAATTAATTAAGGATATTAGCCATTGGTTTAACAACGGCGGTTCGTCCCCATCTATACTATCGGTCCACCCGGGCGGTTAATTAAGGGGAAAAGCTGGCTTTTTGGCCGTCGGACGGCTCGAATGATGACAGAGTGCCCACCTCATGTCACCTATCATCATCCTCCCAATGGTGGGCCGTTGCGTTACAAGCTTATTTGAGATAGAAAAAGCCATGCAATGGATTGAAGCAAGCGTCACGCTGGTCAGCGCCGGGGATGCGCTGGCGGTCGACCTTATTTCCGACGTGTTTTATACGCTGAAGGTAAAAGGCGTGGTGGTGGACGACCCGGACCTGGAGCCTGAAGAGAGCTGGGCGCCCGATGCAGTGGCGCGGCCAACCCTTCCGGCGGTCACCGGATATCTGCCGGCAGACGCCAATTGGGAGTTCCTCAGGCAGAAGCTGGAAGCAGCGATTTCGAAAATCGCCGGTGATAATGCTTTTGATTACACCATCGTTTACAACACTATTGATGAACAAGACTGGGCGCAATCCTGGAAAGCCTTCTTCCACCCACAGAAGATCACACCGCATCTGGTGGTCAAGCCGACATGGCGCGATTACCATCCGAAAAACGATGAGCAGATCATCGAACTCGATCCCGGTATGGCTTTTGGGACCGGGACCCACCCGACTACCATGCTTTGCGTCCAGCTGCTGGAGAACTACCTGACCCCGGGCGATACTGTCTTGGATGTGGGTACCGGCTCCGGCATTCTTTTGATCGCCGCTGCCAAGGTGGGGGCGGCCAAACTCCGGGGACTGGACCTTGATCCCATGGCCATTGAGGTGGCACGCCGGAACCTCGACCTGAACCGTATCGATCCGGCCGCTGTGGAGCTGGCCGTCGGTGATCTTGTACATGATGTGTCCGGCGTCTATGATGTCGTCGTCGCTAACATATTGGCGGATGTGGTCATGGCGCTGCTCGATGATGTGATGCGCGTCATCAAGCCCGGCGGTCTTTTTATCTGCTCTGGAATTATCGAAGTCCGACAGGGCGATGTGGAAGAAAAAATGGCGGACTGCGGGTTCAAAGTCCTGGAGGTGAAAAAAGAACAAGATTGGGTGGCCCTTGTGGGGCGAAGGACACTCTGAGTCAACGACCAACCGCGAATCGGGTGGTTTATCTTTCCGGCTACCGGTCGGAAAGATAAAAGCTCGTCAGTGCTTCTATCGTTACAGTTGTAATCGGGCGCACAGCACCCGGTAAGAATACAACTCATCCCGGCTTTTGCCCGGAATCAAAAAGTTTAGGAAAGAATTTTAGGGCCTTGGGGGGATCTGTTCATCGATGCAGATTTTCCTATTTGCTCTACTATCTCTTCGAGAAATACTTCTCTATACGAAACGCGTCATCCAATCTCTTTTTGTTTATGCTTCATTTGGACGTTGCCCCATCGTGGCCTTGGTGCGATTTCACTGGCAAACCATCTACCACCTTGGCAGGGTCTTTTTATCCCAACGCTGTCCACCTAAGTCGCATGCTCTTGTTGTTATCTCGGGGTAAAGTGTCTATGGGACGGCTCACCGTGTCTTTTTGAGCAGCGGTCAGGCATGCGATCCTTCTAAATGGCATTCATCAGCTGAAGTGATGCCCATTTTTTTATTGACTTTGGAATGGCCGGCTAATAGTAATGGTTAAACCATTACAAATTTGCAGGCGGCAACGGGCCATTGCGGCGTATAATGGCAATGAACGCAATATCTTAGAGCAAAATCTGATTCGAAATGACCGAGCTTCGATTGAATGATATCAGCGTCTCTTTTGGCGGCCTGAAAGCCCTTTCAGACATCAGTTTCAGCCTTTCGGCAGGAGAGATATTAGGCCTTATCGGCCCCAACGGCGCCGGCAAGACAACGGTTTTCAATGTCATAACCGGGGTCTACAAAGCATCCGGTGGTAATGTCACGCTGGATGGGAAGAGCCTGCTTGGAAAGCGCCCCTACCAGATTCTCACCAGCGGGATATCCCGAACCTTTCAAAACATCCGCCTTTTCTCAAAAATGACCGCACTGGAAAACGCCATGGTGGCCTTGCACTGTCGGTCCAAAAAGGGCGTCGCCGGCGCTATCTTCAGGACACCTTCTCAGAAGAGAGAAGAGTCCCGAATCAGGGACAAGGCGATGGAAGCCCTCGACTTTATGGGGGTGGCCCAATTTGCCGACGTGGTGGCGCAGAATCTGGCCTATGGCATTCAGCGGCGTTTGGAGATCGCCCGGGCCTTGGCGTCCCAGCCCGGCATTCTGTTGCTGGATGAGCCGGCTGCCGGGATGAATCCGGCCGAGAGCATTGAACTCATGAAAGATATCGCCCGGATTGCGGATCTGGGGATCAACGTGTTGCTCGTAGAGCACGATATGAAAGTGGTGATGGGGGTTTGCCAGCGCATCGTCTGCATCGATCATGGCGAAAAAATTGCGGAAGGCAAACCCGAACAGATCCAGAAAAACGAAAAGGTAATTGAAGCTTACTTGGGGCAACCCGCAACTTAGGGCTTGCATAAAAAAGTAAATTTATTTTTGCGCGAACCCTTAATAGTTAATCACGATGAGGAGGTTCACCATGAAGAGGAAGATGATCATCCTGCTGGTATGTGCCTTGATTGCCGGTCCGTTTCTGATGGGCAGCGCAACAGCCAAGACGTTGAAGATAGGAACCATGAGCCCCTTGACCGGTCCCTATGCGGCAGATGGCAACGACATCGCCAATGGCGCGAAAACAGCTGTGGCGGTTATCATGGCCGAAGGCGGCGTCCCAGGCTATGATAAAATTGAAGTGGTCTCCCAGGATACAGCCTGCGATCCCCGCCAGGCAGTGGCTGCCGCCAACAAGCTGATCAATGAAGAGGTTGTCGGCGTGGTGGGGGCCTATTGTTCTTCTTCCACCATCCCGGCTTCCGAGGCGCTGGCAGAAGAAGATATCCCCATGCTGACGCCGGCGTCCACCAATGAAAAGGTCACCGAACGCGGTCTGCCGTATATGTTCCGCGTTTGTGGACGGGACGACGACCAGGCCAAGATCGCCGGTGCATTCATCAAGAACTACCTCAAAGCCAAAACCATCTACATCGTCGATGACAAAACCACCTATTCCCAAGGCTTGGCGGAGAATGTCAAAAAGCAGTGCGAACAGCTGGGGGTCAAGGTGGTCGCCCATGATCATGTGAACCAGGGGGACAAGGATTATTCGGCCGTGTTGACCAAAGTCAAGCAAGCCAACCCGGATGCCTTTTATATGAGTCTGCAGAACTCTGCCACGGGCAGCTTGATGGCGATTCAGGCCAAGCGCTTCGGCCTCAAAGCCAAACTCGTTACCCAGGACGCGATTTACCATCCGCAGTTTCTCACCATTGCCAAGGATGCGGCCGAAGGCGCCTACCTCACCTTCGGCTTTACGGACAAAAACACCGATTCCTATAAAAAATACCTCAAGGCCTATGAGGCCAAACACGGCAAACCGGGCTCCTATTCCGGATACGCCTATGATGCGGCTTACGTGCTGTTGACCGCCATCAAGAAGGCCGGTTCCACCGATCCCGCCAAGATCAAAGCCGAGATCATGAAGATGGATATGCAAGGCGCCACCAAGCGAATCAAGTTTAAGGCCAACGGCGATTCAGGATCCGACTATGTGATCTGGAAGGTGGAAAACGGCGAGTTCAAAAATTACTGGAACCCGGCGACCGGAAAACTTTTTTAATCGCCATTGCCGGTATCCAGGGAATCCATTCGTGGCGAATGTATAACCCTTGGGCGTCGCCCCGGCCTGCCGGGCGGGGTGACGCTTGAGATTCCTATGGGACAGACAACGATAGGGACACCATGGAGTTTTTTGTCCAACAACTGATTAACGGATTGACCCTTGGCGGGATCTACGCCCTCATCGCCCTCGGGTATACCATGGTCTACGGCATCATCCAGCTGATCAACTTTGCCCATGGTGAATTCTTTGCCGCCGGTGGATACATGGGGGTCATCCTGTTGAGCTTTCTGGCCGCCCGGGGCTACCTGGAGACCCATCCCTGGCTCTGCCTGGGAGGCGCGATGGTGCTGGCGATGATCTATTGCGCTTTTTTGGCCATGGCGGTTGAAAAAGTCGCCTACGCCCGGCTGCGGTTTTCATCGAGGCTCTCTGCGCTGGTCAGCGCATTGGGTATGTCGATTTTTCTCCAAAATGGATTGATGCTGACCCAGGGAGTGTATGATAAGGCTTATCCCTCCAGCTTTGCCCAGGGCGGGTTTAATTTCGGCACAGTGATCGTCAGTTACCTGCAAATCATCATCTTCCTGGTGACCGCCGCCCTCTTGATATTTCTCAATATACTGGTTTTCAAGACGCGCATTGGCAAGGCCATGCGCGCCACGGCCCAGGACAAGGTCATGTCGTCCCTTGTGGGGATCAGCAGCAACAAGGTCATCAGCCTGACCTTTGCCTTGGGCGCCGGATTGGCCGCCGCCGCAGGGATTATTATGGGACTCTACTACGGGTCGGTGAACTATACCATGGGTTTTGTTCCGGGAATCAAAGCCTTTGCCGCCGCGGTCCTTGGTGGTATCGGCAATATCACCGGCGCCATGCTCGGTGGACTGATTATCGGTATGGTGGAGATTTTCGGGGCCGGATATATTTCCGGCCAATACAAAGACGTTTTTGCGTTTATCATTTTGATCTCGGTGCTCTACTTCATGCCGACAGGAATAATGGGTGAGAATGTCGATGACACCCGCGTCTAAAAAACTGTGGAAGAATTACGCCATCGGTCTGGTCTGGTTTCTTGGATTGTTGTGGCCGTTATTGGGCATTCACCCCGATGGCACCCTGTCGTTTAAAAATACGTTTACGGTCTGGCTGTACGTCCTTGGTGTCACCTTGATTATTATGGTGGTGGTGATGTTGCGCAGGGCCGGGCAGCTCGGTTTTGTGACGGTACCACTGGCTAAGCTGAGCGCCCAAACCCGCAAGGCGGCCAACACTGTGCCGACCAGGATCTGGCTCGTTGTCCTCTTGGCCGGGGCCTTGATCTTTCCGCATCTGACCGGCCGCTATGGACAGGACGTGGCCATCAGCGTGCTGATCTATATCTGTTTGGGTCTGGGGCTGAATATCGTGGTGGGTTTGGCCGGCATGCTCGACCTGGGTTATATCGCTTTCTATGGTGTGGGGGCCTATACCTATGGCCTTCTCAGCATCCACTACGGCCTCTCGTTCTGGTTGGCGCTGCCGGTGGCGGCCACCACGGCGTGTATCGCAGGATCCATCATCGGCTATCCGACATTGCGCATGCGCGGAGATTATCTGGCTATCGTCACATTGGGGTTTGGCGAGATCGTACGGATCGTCCTGAACAACTGGATGTCATTGACCAACGGTCCCAACGGCATCCTGGGTATCAAAGCACCCGGTATTTACTACCCGAGCTTTGCAAACGGCTTCAACCTGGAGCATCTCTGGCTGAAGAAACTGCACCTGGTCTATTACGTCATTCTGGCGCTGGCCATCGTTACCGTCCTATCCATCCACCGGCTGAACTTCTCCCGGATCGGTCGGGCCTGGGAAGCCATACGGGAGGACGAAACCGCCGCCGAACTGATGGGGGTCAACACCTTCAGCTTGAAACTGCTCGCCTACGCCACGGGAGCGCTCTTCGCCGGGTTGGCCGGTGCTTTCTTCGCGGCTCGGATGCACTTCGTCAGTCCTGAAAGCTTCACCTTTATTGAATCGGCTACGGTCCTGGCCATGGTGGTATTGGGCGGTATGGCCTCCATACCCGGTATTATCGCGGGGGCTTTGGCGCTGATCGTCCTGCCGGAGGTGTTCCGGGAATTCGAACTTTACCGTATGCTGGCCCTTGGCGGCGCCATGGTCTTGATGATGCAGTTCCGACCGGAAGGATTGATCCCTGCCCAGCGCATGGGGCATCGGTCGGAAGAGAAAGGGTAAGCGATGACAGCGCCGATTCTTGAGCTAAAAGAGGTCCACGCCAGCTACGGCAACATCGATGCCCTAAAAGGGATCTCCCTGAAAGTATTCCCCGGCGAAATCGTGACCATCATCGGCGCCAACGGTGCCGGGAAATCGACGACCCTGATGTCCATATGCGGCATCGTCCCGGTAAAATCGGGCGAAATCCACTATGCCGGTGAAGCGATTCAGGGAAGGGCGGCTGACACCCTCCCCCAATTGGGGCTCTGCCAGGTTCCCGAAGGTCGGCGAATTTTCCCCCGCCTCTCGGTGGAAGACAACCTGGAGATGGGTGCTTTTTTTCGTAGGGACCGCAGCGATATCGCAGCGGATATTCACCATATATTTGAATTGTTTCCGGTGCTCAGTGACCGGTGTAAACAGTTGGGGGGCACTCTTTCCGGTGGCGAACAGCAAATGCTGGCCATCGGCCGGGCGTTGATGAGCCGGCCTAAACTGCTGCTGCTGGATGAACCCTCCCTCGGTCTGGCGCCTCTCATCGTACAGCGCATTTTCGACATCGTCCGCGACATCAACGCCAAAGACGGTACGACCATTCTCCTCGTGGAACAGAATGCCAACATCGCCCTGCAGATTGCCAAACGCGGTTATGTGCTCGAAACCGGAAAAATGGTGATGGAAGACGAAGCAGGAAACCTTCTGGACAACCCTGAGATCCGCAAAGCCTATTTGGGTGAAGTATGAACCCCAATGCTGCATAAAAAAGATAGCACCTGTCTATAAAAAGTCTTTTGGCTCGATATAGGTGTTGGCGCCAGGTTGCAAAGCGCGCATGCCTGCGGTGTAAACCCGGCGCCGCCTGCAACTTGGAACCAAATCCGTTTTGTGGACAGGCCCTGTCCAAGCTGTGAAAAACGTTGGGAGAAGGCATGTCAGCGCTATTCCGGAAAGCAAAACAGAGCCGCATTTTTCAGGATGTGGTGGGCCAGATCCAAGGCGCAATTCTCGACGGCCAGATCAAAGCCGGCGATAAGCTTCCACCGGAACGGGATTTGGGTGAAATGCTGGGGACCAGTCGGGGCACTCTGCGGGAAGCCCTGAGAGTTCTTGAACAAAAGGGATTGATCGAGATCCGTCTGGGCGTTGGCGGTGGCGCCATCGTTAAAAATCCGGGGGGCAAACAAATCACCGAGTCCCTGGCCATGCTGATCCGCAGTCATAAGATATCCCTGCGCCATCTGGCCGAATTCAGGGAAGATGTTGAAGGCACGGTGACCGGAATGGCGGCCGAGTGCGCAACGGAAGATGATATCCGTCACCTTAAGGGGTTGTTAAAAACCGCCAAAGCCTTGGGGGAAGCGGGAGTGGAACAATGGCCCGAATTTATGCGGGTGGATGAACAGGTGCACATGTTCATGGCCCGTATCTCGGGCAATCCAATTTATGAATTTATTCTCAAGACCATTCACGACAACATCCATATCTACTACGATCGCTATTTGCCCTGGGGTCCCAAAGAGTTGAATGAAAACTATGATGATTTGTGTCAGTTGGTCGCAGCTGTTGCCGGCAAAGAGAAAAAGCGCGCCGTTCGGGTGGCACGTCAACATGTGCGCCGGTTTAACAGCTATATGCAAAAGAAAAAACGCAACATCAACAAAAGGGAATATCCGTGATGGGACGACAAGTGGATATGGAAATCACCCGGCTGGCGGTGGAGACCGCAAAAAAATGGCAAAACCGCGCCAATCAACTGATGACATCCGAAGAAAAGGGAATTCAGGAGCAGATGGTGCGCCTGCTGACCCATCCCATGGACAAAGTGGCGCTGACCAAACTGATCGATCAAAGTTTCAGGTCCAACGACAACCGTCGCGTGGCCGATCAGGTGAATGCCATCCTCACGATACATGGGGTTCCGGACTTTTTTTCTCGGGTGGAAAAATTGTTGGTACAGATGTTCCTGGGGGTGGGGCGCCATATTCCATCCCTTACAGTGCCCAAGATGATAGAAAAAATGCGCCAGGACAGCAGCCGGACCATCATCGCCGGCGAGGCTGAGGTGCTCCACGCCCATTTGCGCAAGCGCCGCAAAGAGCATGTTCGCATGAACATCAATCACTTGGGTGAAGCAGTGCTGGGAGAAGAGGAGGCCCGAAAACGGCTCTCCTCCTATCTCAAGGATATGAAAGACCCTGACATTGAGGTGATTTCGGTTAAAATCTCCACCATATACTCGCAGATCAGCTCTCTGGCGATGGAACATACGGTGAGCATCCTGGTGGATCGATTGACCACACTGTATCGCGAGGCCAAATCCAATCTCTTCACCCGGGCCGACGGAACCCAGGTCCCCAAGCTGGTCAATCTCGACATGGAAGAGTATCGTGATCTGGAGATCACCTATCGCTCTTTTATTCGAACCCTCGAGCAGCCCGAGTTCAAGGATTACATGGCCGGTATCGTCCTGCAGGCGTATTTGCCGGATTCGTTCTCCATACAAAAGGAGCTCACCAAGTGGGCGCATCAAAGATTGGCCGGTGGGGGCAGCCCGATCATGTTGCGCATTGTCAAGGGCGCCAACTTGGAGATGGAACAGCTCGAAGCGGCGCTTTTCAACTGGCCGCCGGCACCGTACGACAACAAGTTGGAGGTGGACGCCAACTACAAGCGCATGGTCCATTTTGGCATGACACCGGAAAATGCCCGTGCAGTTCGTCTGGGCATTGCGTCGCACAACCTCTTCGAACTGGCTTATGCGTATCACCTGGCCAAGGCCAACCAGGTCGAGGCGTATTTCCATTTTGAAATGTTGGAGGGCATGGCCGATCACGTGCGCCGGGCTTTATCCGAGGAATCTGAAGAAATGCTGCTCTACGCACCGGTGGCCAACCGGGATGAGTTTATCAATGCCATTGCCTATCTGGTGCGGCGTCTCGATGAGAACACGGCAAAAGAGAATTTCTTGAGATATGCCCCCCATTTGGAGGTGGATTCCAAGGAGTGGCGTTTTCTTGAGGCGCAGTTCAAGGCCGCCTGCCGGTATCGCGACAAAGCCGGCACCCAACCCCATCGGATCCAGGACCGAACTACGGAGCGCTTTCCTGAAGCCATTGGAACGTATTATCAAGGTGAATTCAACAACGAGCCCGATACCGACTGGAGCTTGGCGGCCAATCGGCGGTGGGCTGAGGGCATTCGAAAAAAGTGGATGAAGTCCGAAGGGGACGATCCCATTCAAATCCCCCTGGTTGTGGCCGGCCAGGAGGTGTACGACGATCGACCATCGCGAAGCTGCCTGGATCCTTCCCAGCGCCCGGCCAAGGTGACGATAGCCACCTACCGGCTGGCCGATATAGCGGATATCGACACCGCCGTATCCACCGCAAAGCAAGACCCTGACGGCTGGCGGACGGCCAGCATGGACCAACGGCACAGGATGCTGTCCGATGTCGCCGTCGAGTTGCGAAAGGCACGGGGTGATCTGATCGGCGCCGCGTCCGCCAATACCGGTAAGATATTTACCGAAGCGGATGTGGAAGTGTCCGAGGCCGTCGATTTTGCCGAATACTACCCGTACTCGGCCCGTCGATTTTCCGATATCGACACAGTCGCCCTTCAGGGCAAAGGTGTTGGGGCTGTTATTTCTCCGTGGAATTTTCCCATCGCTATTCCCTGCGGCGGTATTTCGGCCGCATTGGCTGCTGGTAACACCGTCATCTTCAAGCCGTCCAGCGAGGCGGTCCTGGTGGCCTGGGCGCTATGCCAATGCTTTTGGCGCGCCGGGATCTCCAGAAATGTCCTGCAATTTGTACCCTGCCCCGGCGGGCGGGTCGGATCCCATCTCGTGGCCCACGAAGGCGTGGATTTCGTTATTCTCACCGGTGGTACCGAAACCGGTATGGCCATGCTCCAACAGAAGCCGGGGATGTTCCTTTCCGCCGAAACCGGCGGCAAAAACGCCACCATCGTCACCGCCATGGCCGATCGGGACCAGGCCATTAAGAATGTCATCTACTCCGCGTTCGGCAATAGTGGCCAGAAGTGTTCCGCCACCTCTCTTCTCATCCTCGAAAGAGAAATTTATGACGATGAAAATTTCAAGCGACAATTGGTCGATGCGGCGCAAAGTTTCAAGACGGGATCTTCCTGGGACTTTTCCAATAGGATGGGCGCGCTGATCAAACCACCGTCCGGAGATCTGCAGCGGGCCATGACAACCCTGGAACCCGAAGAGACGTGGGCGCTTCAACCGCAGATGGTGGATGACAATCCCCACATGTGGACACCGGGTATCAAATACGATGTACAACCCGGAAACCTTACCCATATGACCGAATTCTTCGGTCCCGTATTGGGGGTGATGCCGGCCGACAATCTCGATCAAGCCATCGATCTGGTCCACCAAACCGGGTTCGGCCTTACATCCGGATTGGAAAGCCTGGACGCCAGGGAACAGGCGCGCTGGAAAAAAACCGTCAAGGCGGGCAACCTGTATATCAACCGGGGCACCACCGGTGCCGTCACCCTGCGACAGCCGTTTGGCGGGATGGGCAAATCCGCCCTGGGGCCGGCCATCAAAGCCGGCGGTCCCAACTATGTGGCGCAGTTCATGGAAACAAAGGATGTCGCGCCACCCAAGGTCGAGGCCATCGGTAAGGAGCATGCGCTGTTGCGAATGGCGCTGGCCTGGCGAAGAAAAATTCTTTGGAACCGGCTAGAATTCTATACCGAAGATATCGACAAGACCATTCGGGCCATCAAAAGCTATCTCTTTCATTGGGAGCAGGAGTTTTCAAAGGAGAAGGATTTCTTTCATATTCGCGGTCAGGACAACCTGCATTGCTACCGGCCGATTGGGGCCATTGGCATACGGCTTCATCCGCAAGACAGTTTGTTTGACGCCTTGGCCAGGATCGCCGCAGCCCGGATTACGGGAAACACCGCAGTGATCAGCATTCCCGAAGAACAGGACAACGAGGTTACTGCGTTTCTCTCCGGCGTCGAGGGGCAGGAGCTGCTGGGACCGTCTCCTGTCCACCGACAGTCCGATGAGGAATTGATCGCTGCAATGACTGTGCTTCAAAGGATACGCTATGCGGCTCCGGAACGTGCGCCTGAGGCAGTGCTTAAAGCCGCCGCGGATAACGGTTACTACATCGCGCGTCAATCCGTATTGATGGAGGGGCGTTTGGAGCTGATTCACTACATGCAGAATCAAAGCATCTGTCATAGCTACCGGAGGGCAGTTGATCCTGTGTTGCCGAGGCTTCGCAATAGTTGGACTATGGCTTCAGCCTCGGCGCCTTGGCTCAGACGCTCTCCGGCTTTTGCAGGTAGGCCGGAGGGCAGCTGATCCTGTGTTGCCGAGGCTTTGCAATAGTTGGACTATGGTAGAATTCATCTTCTCCGATCCGTTTGAGGGGAGGGACGCAAGAGCACTCTGGAAGTGACGGACAACAGGATCAAAGCCCCACCTACCATTGCCCAACGGCCGGGGACTTCACCCAAGAACAGCAGGGCCCACGCCGGGTTTAGAATCGGTTCGATGACCGGTATCAGTGCACCATCCAAAGCGGTTACATGGCGAATGGCGGTGGTGTAAAGGATATACGGGACGGCGGTTTGAATGGTTCCCAACAAGATAAGCCAGCCCCAATCGTGGATGGCGGGTAGCTGCCGGAGCATTATCGGCAGGGCTACCAGTGCGGTTATGCCGTTACCGATGATCACAGATGATAGCGGGGCCCCCTGTTTTTGTTTGCGCAGAAACAGAATCAGCCAGGCAAAGGTGATCCCAGCAGCAATCCCCATTGCATTGCCCCACAGGCCTTTGAAGGAAAGACGATCGAACAAAAAGAAGGCCATGCCCCCCAATACGACAACAATGGTCAACCAGTCGGCTGGCCGGGGATGCTCTTTGAGAAACCAGATGCCGAACAGCGCCACATAGGCCGGTGCAGCAAATTGCAGCAAAATGGCGTTGGCCGCCGTTGTCATTTTGGTTGCTGCGATGAAGCTGAACATGTTGCCGGCAAAGGCGATCGCACCGCCGATCTGGGGAAGCGACCCGTCGAATCTGGGCATCCCGCTCCAAAGCAAGAGCGCAACAAAAGCGATGCTGCTCCGCCAGCCGGCAATAGCCATGGGATGCAGCTGGACTTTTTTGATCAGCACACCGCCCAAGCTCCAAAAAAAGGCGCAAAAGATGAGAAGGGCCAGTGCATGGGAGCGTTTCATGAAATACCCCCTCATGTTGGGGTGAACCACTGCTATTCGGTATTGGCTTGCGCCTTTGCAAATTGTGCTTTCATTTCGGCGGCCACCACCATGGAGGCTGGCACCAGCTCAACTTTTTCTTTCATCTGAGGAAGTAATTTTGACAACACGCGGTGTGTTACTTCGTGGGGATGGGCGATGCCGACGGCATAGCCTTGCTGTTGCGCCCGCTCGATTAATTTATGGAGCTGGCTGCGGATGAAGGCTTCATCTTCGAAGTGGTCGATGAAGATATCCCGCTCTGCAAAAGGCAGCTGCAAAAGTTCGGCCGATGGGCGTGCCACGGTTTCAGCCGTGGTGCGACTGTCGATATAATAAAGGCCGCGCTTTTTCAGTATGGAAAAGATTTGCCGCATGCGCTTCGGGGAGGTGGAGATGCCGGAGCCCATGTGGTTGTTGACCCCTTTTAGACCCGGGATCTGGTCCAGATCCCTCGCAAGCTGTCCAATCAGTTCGTCTGGCGTCATCCGGTTCAACAAGGCGCCGGGACCGGGATCGACTTGCGGATACTCCTTGGGTTCCATGGGCAGGTGCAGCATGATTTCATGGCCCTTGGTTCTGGCCAAATCGGCCAGTTGCCGGCTGAACGGGCCGTCCGGCAGCACAGAGAACGTCAGAGGCGCATCCAGCGACAACAATTCTTTGGTGACCTGACGGTCGTAGCCGATATCGTCGATGATGACGGCCACAAGGGGGGGACTGTCGCCGGGCAGCTGCTTCAATTTTTCCACCGGTTTGGGAGGCAGCGGCTTTCGTGTATAAACCTCATACACCGGCTTGTGCCGTTCATGCGCCTTGGGAACCGGTAGCTTGACGGATGGCGCCACATAGTCCTGTGGACGTTTGAACAGGAAGTGGGCCAGCAAAGCGACACTGATGACGAGCAGCACCAATATGGCCAACGCCCCGAAGACCTTCATGAGTTGAAGGACCATATCGGGACGCTTGT
>JARRKU010000011.1:39378-44321 GCA_037387725.1 Desulfobacteraceae bacterium | reverse complement strand
CTTCCGCCGGGCGGGGCGGGCGCGTTTTTTAGCCATTGCGCAACGATTTAAAGATATCGTAGCCCATCAGGATATCCAATGCCCGCCGCACCTGGCTGTCCGTCATGAGTTGTTCGGCATCCAATGGGCTGAGCCGCGGCGGCCGATCCGGTTGATCTTTCTTGGATTTGGTTTTTTCTCCTTTTTTTGGGGCTTTACTCCCCTTGCCGTCGGGTTCGGCGTCCAGATGATTGACCAGATCTTTTTCCTTAAACAACCGGTTTTGATCTTCCGGTGCTTCCTTCACGATTTTGAGCGGTACTACGATGTCCGGCTCCACCCCCTTGGCTTGGATGCTTCGCCCGCTGGGGGTATAGTATCGCGCAATGGTCAGCTTCAGGGCATAGCCGTCCCTTAGGTTTTCTATGGCCTGGACGGAGCCTTTGCCAAAAGAAGTGGTGCCGATAATCAGTGCCCGCTTCTGGTCCTGCAGGGCGCCGGCAACAATCTCCGAGGCACTGGCACTGCCGCCGTTGATCAGCACGGTCATAGGATAGGTCCGGGGCTTGGCATCGTCTTTATGCGCTTTGTAGGTTCGGTTGTGGCGCTTTTGGCGTCCTTTGCTGGTCATGATAATGCCCCTATCCAAAAACAGATCCGAGATATCGATGGCCTGCTGCAGCACACCGCCGGGATTATCCCTCAAATCCAGGATCAACCCTTTGAGCGGCTTTTTCTGGGATTCCAATTTATCCAGTGCCGCAACAAGATCGGTGTAGGTGTTCTCCCTGAAATGGGTCACCCACACATAGCCGTAACCCGGCGCAATGGTGGTCGCCTTAACGCTGTTGATGGGGATCACATCCCGAACCAGTTCAAAATCGATGGGTTTGGGTTCGCCTTCACGGATGATGGTCACCGTCACATCAGTGCCCTTGGGCCCGCGCATCCGCTTGACGGCATCGCGCAGGTTATCCGTGGTCACACCGTCCACTTTCACAATCTTGTCTCCAGCCTTGATGCCGGCTCTATAGGCGGGAGTCCCTTCGATGGGTGAGATCACCGTTACCAGATTGTTCCGCATGGTGACGTGGATCCCGATACCGGTAAACTCTCCCTGGGTGTCGATCTGCAGCTCTTTGAACGCCTCCGGGGTCAGCAGGGAAGAGTGGGGGTCCAAACTGCTGACCATGCCCTGTATGGCGTTTTCAATCAGCTGTTTCGGCTCTACTTCATCCACGTAGGTCTTTTCCACGATGTCGATAACATCCGAAAATATTTTCAGCCCCTCATAGGTGCTCTCACTGTTGTCACTCAGACCGCGGTATACCCCCGGTCCGAATATGGCGATGGCCAACGCCAGGACACCCAAGAGTGACCAGCGAAATGCTCTGCTTTTTTGAGACATGGGCAGTTGACTCCTTACCTGAAATATTATCCTTTATGAATCCATTTTAAAGGATCAATGGGTTTGCCATGATGGCGGACTTCAAAATGCAGGGCCGGTCCCTTCATCGACCCGGAATCGCCGACAGTGGCGATCACTTCACCTTGATCCACACGATCCCCTTTGACTTTAAAGACCTCTTCAAGATGGGCATAAACCGTATAATAATGATCGCCGTGGTCCAAAATCATCATGTTGCCGAATCCCTTGAACCAATTGGCGAAAATGACATGTCCGTCTGATACGGAACGTATGGGCTCTCCCCTTTCGGCTTGAATGTTGATGCCGCTTTGAAAATTGGTCACGGCAAATTTCTTGTTTTGGTGGGGCCCGAAAAACGAAATTATCTTACCCTTTACCGGCCAACTGAGCAAGCCTTTGTGCGCTTTAAATGGCTTGTTTTGACGTTTGGATCCGACTGCAGCGTCGATCGGCGGTGTCGCCGGTTCGATTCGTACGATGGCGGCGTCGAGTTCCAGTGCCGCTTCTCTCAGCGCTTTCAGGGCGGCCAGTTCCAATGATTTCTTGCCACGAATGGTTTTCAACAGCTTTTTGCGTTTTTGCTGTTGGGCATCGAGTTTGGCTGCACGCTCGCGCAGCTTAAGCTCCAATGCCCGCTTTTCCGCCTTTCGGGTGTTTAGCTGCGTGAGCAGCGATTCCAATGCGGTTTTGTTACGATTCAGCTCCTCCAAAAAGGTTTCGTCCTGGGCTAGGATTCTTTCCAATGTCTCCTTCCGGCTGACGAAATCAAAAAAGGAATCGGCCGTGGCCAGCAGATGAATTTTTCCGACCCAATTGGCTTTGTAAAGGGCCACCAGCCTTTTGGCCGCATATTTTTCACCCTCGAGAATATCTTTTTCCAGGGCCGAAGACCGTTCATTTACCTCCTCGATCTTCTCCTGGACCTCTGTCAATCCGGTTTTTGCGGTGCGAACCTGCCGGCGGGTGTGGCTCAAAGCTTGATCGGCGGCATTGAATTGTTCCAGCACCTCTCTCTCTTTTCGACGGGTGGCGGCCAATTCGGATTCGGCCTGGCGCAGTTTTCCTTTGATGGTTTCGGCGTTTTGCGGTGCATTCTTTAGAGGACGGGATGGCTGTCGGGCTATATCGTCTCTATCATGGGCAATGGTTATGAAGTCGTCTCGTTGGAGGATGAAACCTCGGATATCGTTGTGTTCGATTTCCAGCCATCCCTCCTGGCGGGAGAGGATATTCACTTTGGCGCCCATTGGCAGCGATGCCGAAATCCGGTATTCCGTCCCGGGTCCGGTCCGCACCCTTAAATCCGAAACCTTTATGGTACCCGTCTCTGCAGCCGATGCCGCAGTGCACCATATCAACAGCAGAGCGGCATATATGCACTTTCTAAAGGTCATGTCAAAAAAGAATTGCCAAATATTGCTATGCTTTCATGAATTGTTTCAGCGACACCCAACACCCCAACCATCCAACGCCGATGCCGCCCAGCAGCATCAGTGCGCATATGCCCTGGGAGAAATAACGGATTGAGATCAGCGCACTTGAGCCGGTTTGGCTGAAGTGTGTGCTCAGCGAAATATAGCCGATGTACAGGATGAGCAATCCGATAAGGGTTCCTACACCGCCTTGAATCATGCCCTGAAGATAGAAGGGGATTTTAATGAAGCGGTCTGTGGCGCCCACAAGCCGCATGATTTCGATTTCGTCCCGGCGCGAATAGAGCACCAGGCGGATGGTGTTGGCCACAATGAATACGGTGGCCATGAAAAATAAGCCGCCGATACCGTATCCCGCCAACCGAAACAAATTAATGATATTGGTGAACCGCTGGATCCACTGCTGGCCGTACTCCACCTCTTCCACCGTTGGAAGCGCGGTAATCCGTTCGGCCAGAAACGAAAGCGCCTCGCTGTTGCGGGCCCCGGGCTGAAAATAGACCTCAAATGCATCCGGGAGCGGGTTTTCTTTTAGATTTTCCAGCAGTGCCGTGTGATGCTGCATCTGCGCCTTCAATTTTTCCATGGCTTCGGTTTTGGGGATAAACCGGGCTTCCTGAACGCCGGCTATGCTCTGCAGCTTGTATTTGGTATCCAGACGACCGGCATCGGAGGTGTCCGCTTTGAGGTACACCATCATGCGGATACCCTTTTGCCAGGAGCTGAGAACATTTCCGGCATTGATGAAAAAAAGCGCAAATGCGGCAGCGATCAAGATCGACAAGGCGATGGTAATCACCGATACAGCGGTGAGAAATCGATTATCCCGGATATCTTTGACAGCCCTTTGGCAAAAACGTTTCATCTTCAGTCCCGATGGCCTGGAGTAGACGAGCTGGAGAGCAAGCGGCCGTCGCGCAAATGCACCACCCGTCCGGTGCCTTTCCGAATCAGCTCGGCGTCGTGGGTGGCGATGACCACTGTCGCGCCGCGGCTGTGAAATTCGTCCAAAAAGGCCATGATCACCCCTGCGGATTCGGTATCCAAGCTGCCCGTAGGCTCATCCGCCAAGATGATTTTCGGGTCGCCCACCACGGCCCGGGCCACGGCCACCCTTTGCTGTTCCCCTCCGGAGAGACTCGGCGGCAGCGCTTTCATGCGGTCTTCCATGCCCACGGTCCGCAATACACTGCGCACCTTTTTCTCTATCAGACGAGGCTTGCGGCCGGCCGCTTCCAGAACCAGGGCGACGTTTTCATAAACGGTTTTTGTGGGAATCAGTTTGTAATCCTGGAAGATGATGCCGAACTTTCGGCGCAACTGGGGAATCCCCTTTCGTTTGATGCGGGAGATATTCATGCCGTCCACCAGCACCTGTCCTTCTGAGACGCTCTCGCCCAGATAGAGCAACTTGAGCAGGGTGGTTTTCCCGGCCCCGCTGGCACCGGTGACAAACAGATATTCGTTTTTCATGATATCCAGGGTCAGGTCCTGGAGGGCGAATTTTGCCCCATACCGCTTGTGGACATGAAACATTCGAATGATGGCATTGCTGCTCGATTCAACCATGGCGTTATCCGTCTCTGGTCCCGGCAAAGTGTGGGCATCGATGGGGATGGCCGTCTGCGATGTGCGCTTTCTTCTAATCTGGGGGTTTGACCCTCTGGGGCATACCTGGTATGAACTCGCCAAGAGTTCGAGGAGTGCTGCCCCCAGTTTTCCTTGCTCCGCCTCCACTGGAATCCAGGAAACCGGCTTCTTCCTTTCAGTGGAGGCTTTATTATCTGATAAGTGCTCTAAAATCAAGGATTTCCTATAAATTGACCGGAGGAATCATGAAAGAGGAACTGATCGCCCTGCTGCTTGAGAAGTCGTTTAAATATACCCCTGAACCATCGTTCAAATTGGTTTCAGGGCGGGTCAGCCGATGCTATGTCAATTGCAAACCGACCACCCTCAATCCCAGGGGGATGTTTCTCGTGGGGCATCTGATGTTTGACGCCATCGCCGACTTGACGCCTGACGGTGTCGGCGGTCTTACATTCGGGGCCGATCCCATCGCCATGGCCACGGCCTTTGCTTCGGAGTTGAAGGGCGCCCCC
>JARRKU010000011.1:0-39281 GCA_037387725.1 Desulfobacteraceae bacterium | reverse complement strand
CATCCGGAAACACGGTCCGGACACCCGGGCGCTTATCACCCGGGATGAACTGATGGCGGTGGCGGACAAGTAGGATGCACCGCCCAGTGCTGGTGGATATCGCCAATGCTGAAGTGCGCCTCAGCCCCCTTTCCTGATTTTGTCGTTCATTTTTACACCGATTGTGGCATTTCTTAGGCAAGGTGAAACACTTTACTGAATAACTATGTAGATTTTTTCTCTATTTCCGACGGTAAAATCCTTGCCCCTTTAATATCATACTGAAATACTATGAAAAAAATTTTTGTATCGGGTGTCATCGGCAATGGAACAAATATTGCTTTCTCATCAATACAACATCCATAATACAGTACCAATCGAAGAAAAAATCCCTGCGATCATTATTGCTTAGGGAATCGTTCATTTTTATTAAACTTTCGCAACATTGATAGCCGAGTTCTTTTTCAACCTATCCTCGGACGATCGTGGCGATCGCAATAAGTCCAATCCATGACCTCTGATATAGATCCGATTGAATGAACCGGCCGTTGATATCTGAACAAGGAGGTTCCCATGAACAGAATATTCCAGAAAAAATTATTCATATTAAAGGTGTTTCTTCTATTCATCCTGTTTATCGTTATGATCGGTTTGCCAGCGATGGCAAATAAAAACCGGAAGTCGACGATTCGCGAGTATTGGATCGCTGCGGATGAAGTATTTTGGGACTTCGCTCCCTCTTTTCCCATCAACCTGATGACGGACGAGGAATTTACGCCTGAACAACGCGTATTTGTGGAAGATGGCATCGGGCGCACCTATTTGAAATCAATCTATCGGGAATACACGGCGGATTTTGCGTCGCTTGCGCCTGCCCCGGACGAACACCTGGGTATCTTGGGACCGATTATCCGTGCTGCTGTCGGGGATACGATCGTGGTGCATTTCAGGAACAATACCCAATACCCGGCCAGCGTCCATCCCCACGGTGTCTTTTATACCAAGGATTCGGAAGGTGCACCCTATGCAGACGGTACGGACGGCGCGGACAAAGCCGATGATGCGGTTCCGCCTGGCGGGGAACACACCTATGTGTGGGGGGTGCCCCGCAGGGCCGGTCCCGGTCCCAATGACCCGAGCTCCATCGCATGGGTCTACCACTCGCATACGGATGAGACAGCGGATACCAACGCCGGATTAGTCGGCCCCATGATCATCACAAAGCGGTTTGCCGCAAGACACGATGGAAGCCCGCGGGATGTCGACCGTGAATTTGTTTCGCTGTTTGACGTATTTGACGAAAACGCCAGCATTCAATTCCCTGAGAATTTGCTCAACTGTACTTCGGGAAGTTGTAACCCTGAAGATGAAGAGTTTGAGGAGAGCAATCTCATGCACGGCATAAACGGCCTCCTGTGGGGAAACAATACGGGATATACCATGAAAAGAGGCGAACATGTCCGCTGGTATATCATCGGGATGGGAACCGAGGTGGATCTGCACACGCCCCATTGGCATGGCGTAACTTTGCTGCATAACGGCAACCGGCTGGATGTAGCAGAAGTGCTGCCGGCCGCAACCAAAACTTTTGACCTGAGAGCCGATAACCCGGGGACGTGGATGTTTCACTGCCATGTCAATGACCATCTGGAAGCAGGGATGATGACCAAGTTTACCATCACACCCTGAGCGGTGAAATCCGGTCGCTTCAAGTAGCGGCGATATACCTGCGCGATATTGAAAAATACAACGGTGTCCGGGATGGCACGCCTGTGCCATCCCGGTCCGGATTTAATCATTCTAAATGGGGGACGCTAATCGGGAATATAGGTGGCGGCGGCGTTTTCCGATTCCCAGGTGGTGACCCGGCTGACACGGACACCGGTGCCCTCCAGGCGCTTTTGAAGATTTTCGGCGATATGGACGGCGATGTTTTCCGATGACGGCTGGCAGGTGAGGATCTCCAGTTCGTTGAGGAATTTGTGATCCAGCTGGTCGATGATCGTCTTTACATGGGCTTTCAACTCTCCGAAATCGATCAGGACGCCGGCTTCATTGAGGGTCTTTCCTGCAACCATCACTTCGACTTTCCAGTTGTGGCCGTGCAGGTTTTCACATTGCTTGGCCACCATGGCCAACTGATGGGCAGCGGCAAAATGGGTCTGGATCTTCAGTTCAAACATGGCGTATGCGCTCCTGGTGATGTCATCCAATTCCGCGTCTTTAGATATATCAATTGGCCGCCGTGGCTCCGCCCTTAAGAATGTTCTTCAATTTGTTGCGCAGTTTGTCTTTTTCCAATTGGGCGAACTCCCGCAACAGGGCTTCCTGTTTCTTGGAGATATTGGTGGGGGTTTTGATGGTCACCTGAATGATCTGGTCCCCGGGGTGTCCGCTTCGCAGGCTGGGAATGCCCTCCCCGCGAAATCGAAACAGCTCTCCATGTTGGGTCCCTTTGGGAATGACCAGTTCCTTCTCGTTGGTCAGCGTCGGTACGCGCACTTTGTCGCCGAGGATGGCCTGGATGAAGGATATGGGAAGCTGGCAAATGACGTCGTTGCCTTCCCGGTGAAAAAAATCATGGGGCTTGACGCTGACAAAGACGTAAAGATCGCCAGGAGGACCGCCGCTGGGACCGGCTTCGCCTTCCCCGGAGAGCCTTAGGCGCGAACCGCTATCCACGCCGGCTGGAATTTTTACGGAGACCGTTTTGTTAATCATGATGCGGCCCATCCCGTGGCATTTTCCACATGGATCGGTGATGACCTGTCCGGCGCCGCGACATTGGGGGCAGGTGGTGCGAATGGTGAAAAAACCCTGGCTGCGTCCCACCTGACCGGCGCCGCCGCATTGGGGGCAGGTTTGCGGTTGGGTTCCCGGCTCAGCGCCGCTGCCATGGCATTCCGGGCAGGATTCCGCTTTTTCCAGGTCGATGGTGGTTTCGACGCCAAAAGCGGCATCCATGAATTCCAATGTCATGTCATACCGCAGGTCTGCCCCGCGTTGGACCCTGCTGCGGGAACGTCCCCTTCCTCTGGAGCCGAATCCGAAAAAATCCTCGAATATATCCCCGAAACTGGAGAAGATATCTTCAAAGCCGCCGAATCCGCTGAAACCCTGACCTTCCAGTCCCTGATGGCCGTACTGGTCGTAGATTTGGCGCTTTTGCGGATCGCGCAGCACTTCGTAAGCTTCGGCCGCTTCCTTGAATTTTTCCTCAGCTGCTTTATCGTCCGGATTTCGATCTGGATGGTACTTGAGGGCCAGCTTGCGGTATGCGCCCTTTAATTCGCTCTCTGAAGCGCCCCGGTCGATACCGAGGACTTCGTAGTAATCCCGTTTGCCTGTCATTTGGCTTTTCGATTATCCCTTGTTGTCGGTTTCGGTTCCATGTTAGATGACATCTCCCACTCCTCCACGGCGCGATTTCGGCAGCGCCGCACAATGAAGGAGGATGATGCAACGAACCTTGTATTCGATGCAACATACTAATGCAAGACCCAGGGTTGTCAATGAACCGGAATGAACTCGATTTTGTGCGCGATATGTTCGATCGTATCGCTCCTTACTACGATTTTTTGAACCGATTGCTCAGCCTGCGCCAGGACGTGTATTGGCGTAAAACACTGGTGGCCGAACTCGATCTGGGCTTGGGCAGCCGGGTGCTTGATGCCGCCTGTGGAACAGCCGATGTGGGCATTGAGATTCACCGCCAGCATGGTGATGGCATCAAGGTTGTGGGCATCGACTTTGCTCCGGAGATGCTGCGATTGGCAAAGCCCAAGGTGGGCAAAACGGCTCCGGGCGGTTCGATCCATTTGGCGGCCGCCGATGCCTTTGATCTGCCGTTCCAAAACGCTCAATTCGATGCGGCCACCATGGCTTTCGGCATCCGCAATATTCAGGACAAAACGACCGTAATGCGGCGCTTCTGGGAGCAGCTCAAACCCGGGGGGCGATTGGCCATCCTCGAGCTGGGAACTCCCACACGCGGGTTTGCAAGGCGCATCTATCTTTTTTATTTCCGCCGGCTTTTGCCGGCCATTGGCCGCCTGTTCTCCAGGCACCATTTTGCCTACTCCTATCTGCCCGACTCGGTGTCCCGTTTTCCATCACCCCCTGCGTTTGCGGCAATGATGCGCGAGGCCGGATTCCGACAGGTGCGCTATCTTCCGATGACCTTTGGCATTACGGTGCTCTTTGTTGGGGAAAAGCCAATCTGAACCGCAGAATATCGAACAATGAATGCCGAATATCCAAGTGTGGAATCGCTGCGCTCTGCCATTCTTATTTTATAAATGGCAGAATTCCTTACTTCGACATTCTGCGGTTCCTTGTTCGTTATTCGATATTCCCATGGTTCCTTGTTCGTTATTCGATATTCTACCGGCGGGCACCCCAGAAATACCAAACCGGCATCGGCGACCTTGCGTCAACCGTTTAGCTAAACGGTTTCTATCGCACACGCCATGGATACGCCGCCGCCGCCACACAATGTGGCCAGCCCCAGTGACTTGCCCCGCTTGCGCAAAGCGTGAATGAGCGTTACCATGATGCGGGCGCCGGTGGCGCCGACCGGATGGCCCAGTCCGATACCCGAGCCGTTTACATTGGTAATCTCGCGATTGATCCCCAGCTCGCGTTCGCATCCGATATATTGGGCGGCAAAGGCCTCATTGATTTCGATCAATTCGAAATCCTCCAGTTTCAGACCACTGTTCTCCGTCAGGTTTTTTACGGCAGGGACCGGTGAAAGCCCCATGATCGCAGGATGGCAGGCGCCACGGCCCACTGCTTTGATTCGGGCCAGCGGCTTCAATGACAGTGCTTTGGCCTTTTCCGCCGCCATGATCACCATGGCGGCGGCGCCATCGTTGATCCCGCTGCTGTTTCCAGCCGTCACTTTTCCCGTTTCGGGGATGAACGCCGGTGGCAACTTGGCCAGATCATCCATGGTCAAACCGGGCCTGAAATGTTCATCCTTGTAGAAAGTCGTGGCCGCCATTTTTTTATGGGCAATCTCAAGCGGTACAATTTCGTCTTCAAAATCCCCATCAGCCGTCGCCCGCTCCACATTGTGGTTGCTGCGCAAGGCCACTTCATCCATCTCTTCCCGGGAGATATTGTAGTGCTGGGCTACGAATTCTGCGGTATGCCCCATGATATACGGCTTTCCGGCAAAATCCCGTATGGGCGCCCGGGAGGTGTCGATGGGTGCTGTTTCGGGGTGGGGGATAATATGGGAGCCGCAGTGCAGGGCGCGAACCAGGGCATCGACAAACACCTGATCCTGTAATCGGCAACCCCATCGCGCCTTGGGAACTTCATAGGGGACACCGGACATGTGCTCCACACCGCCGGCCAGAACGATGTCGGCCATGCCGGCCTGGATCATGGCCATACCGGAGATGACGGCCTCCATGCCCGAAATGCAGACCCGGTTGATGGTCGCTGCCGAAACCGTATCAGGGACGCCGGCCAGCAAACTGGCCACCCTGGTGACGTTGAGAGTATCGGCCGGTTCCATGCAACAGCCGAATCGAACATCGTCGATCCGGCCCGGATCGATCCCGGCCCTTTGCACAGCGGTTTTCATCACGGCAGCGGCGATATGAGCGGCATGGGTATCCCGCAGACTGCCGCCGAACGCGCCGATGGCGCTACGACATGCTGAAACGATGACAATATCTTGCATACTGGCTCCTGTGGTAGAAGGTTTGAAAACGCTATGGTGTACCTCCAATATCGATGCGGATGGTCGACTTGTCAATTCACAGGCAATCTTGCAAAATTTACAGGATAAAGCGGTTTATCTCAGATTGGAGATTTTGATGTGGTATCGGTTGCTTTCGGGATCAACCTTGGATTCCGCGATACGGACACGCTGCATGTCTTCCGGCAGGGTCAGCTCTTTATGGGGAGCGACGATCTCGGTTTTATGGATGATGGTGCCATGGATTTTAAGCTCGGGTATACCCGGATCCACCTTTTGGGCTTCCGTTAAAAGCTCCATTATTTCCTTCAATTCTTCGACGCCTTCAGCCGACGCCTTCAGCCGTTCTTCCACAGCCTCAAGCTGCAATTTAATCTCTTTTTCTTTTGCAGCCAATGGTGCAATGCGGGTATTAAATTCTTCGTTCTTTTCCGCCAGTTCGGCGATCATCTCTTCGAGCATGGCCCGTTGCTCTTCATCATCCGGATCGACGGGATTGGGGCCTTCGCCGCGGAGCTGTTCTTCGAACTGGCGTTTTTGGAGCGCAAAATTATTCTGCTCCCGGGTCAACGCATTGATATCCTTGTCGATGGTCTCCAATTCGGATGCCAGCTGTGGTTGGACTTCCAGAGCGGTCTGTTTTTGGCGCTTAAGCGCATCGATTTCCAACCGATAATCGGCCATATCCCGTTCGTATTTCCTGTCGAATCCAATCGTTAGCTTACATGGAGTGGAACCTTCCGAGCCGATATCCTTGGCATAGATACCTTTTTTGGCATTGATTCTGGAATCGATGATCTTGCCGTCCACGATCAGGCACCGCCCGTTGGTCTCAATGGTGCTTTCGTAGATCTCCTTCTCCACCACGAGTTCTCCCAGAACTTCGATGGTGCAATTGTGCACATGACTGACTTTCAGGCTGCCGCCCACTTTTATGGTGGATCCATACATGCCGGCATGGCACACTAGGTCTTCCTCCACCTCAATAACAGCATCCTGAATGCCTTCCGTGCGCAAACCCTTTGCCTTGACCGCATACCCCGAGTTAACACCGCCGGTGGCCTCGACATAGCCTTCGTAGTCGATATTTCCGGTCTCCACGCCGATGTCGCCATCGATGTCGAGCATATTGAAAACAAATACCTTGCCGTCCGAGCCCAATTTGGGGGTACCATCGATCTTGGCCAGGATGTGGGAGCCATCCTCTGAGCGCTGGGCGCCTTTGCCGAACTTGAGCTTGGGGTTTCGCATTCGTGGCGGCGGCACCTCTTTTCCGCACACCGATGTCCCGGGTTTGCCGGGATCCCCTTTGGTCTTTTCAACCAAAATATCCCCTGCCTTAACCTGTGGAATGTCCCCACGGTTTTTCCAATCCATGGTGCCGTCTTCCTTCAGCGTACCGATACGCAGGGGGTCGGTATCGAAATGATATATAATCTCAGGCGGTTTTCCTGGTATGGCTTCAACGCCGCTGGCGACCTTGAAGGGCTCCATGGGCAACTTCTCCAATGCCAGGTAGCGCTCCAACACCTCATCCGCCACCAGACCGAATACCACGCTGCGAGCTTTGAGGTACTCTTTGAGGGCCTCGACGGTTAGGCCTTCCGGTTTCTGACCGTTGGGCGATATGAAAGCGCTCAGCTTATCCTTGGTGATGGTGACCGAAAGGACCTTTGCATTCCCTTGATTGGCATGTAAGTTTTCAGGCGGATCGCACTGGCAGTCCGGATCACCTTCCATTTTATCGGCGCCGAGGAATTTTTGGGCGGCCAGCACGCTTTCGATTTGATCCTGGCTCAACACACCCATCTCTTTGAGGACCTTGCCAATGGGCATGTGGACTTTGGTCCGGGTGAGAATCAGATCCTGGACGACCAAGGCGCGGTCCAGCTTCTCTTCGGACAGCAACCGCATGTCCAGGGCGATATCCCCGAATCGTTTATCCTTTTGAGCCAAATCGGCCATAGACCTCTCCAAAGATAGTCCGAACTATGGGTAGTATCGTCCGTATAGGGAAATCCTTTAGGCGAGCATGATTGAAAAGGTATAAATTTGAGACGTTTTCACAAGGTTTGGGGAGGCTTGGGGCGGGCACTCGGCCTTGCTTGTTCGGTACAAGGCCAAATGCAGCGACAGGCGGAACTCACCGCTTACATTTGAGGTAAGCGACAGCGGATCAGTGAAAGCCTATTCCTCTTGGCTGTAAGCAGCCGGATCGAATGGGGATCCCGGCGGAAAGGCTCTGGCGCCCAGCTCACGATCCAGTAGAATCAAACCTGCCTTGGTATCTCCCACCATGGCCACCTCATCGGCGATTTTACCGCTGGTGGCCTCCTCCTCTATCTGTTCAGCCGTAAACCATGCCAGCAACGGCTCTGAGGCGTAGTCGCGCTCTTCGCGGGAGATGGTGGTCAGATCATTGATCTTAGTGCTGATAAACTGCTCGTGTTTATAGGCATCTTCCCATGCCTCCTGGGGAGAATGCCATTCGGTCTTGAGCTGCTGAAGGTCCATCAGCTTGACCGTGCCGTTGCGGTCGAGGAGATGATCCATGAATTTCATGGTATGGATCATCTCTTCATGGGCCTGAGCCCGCATCCAATGGGCCATACCGTCCAGGCTGATGGAATGAAAGTAGGCGGCCATGGAGAGGTAGATGTAATACGACTCCAATTCATTTTTGATCTGCTCGTTTATCGCCTCATTGACTCTCTCCGGGATCATTACACGCTCCTTGTAATAAAATATTCCCTTTGGCTGTCATTTCTTTTGAAGTTCAGGTTGCGCACAATTTAAGGATGAACTGGGCCGGCGTCAACGCCAATTCCATTATGGCGGCATGGCCTATGAGCAGCGATAGACAAGCTGCTTTGCGACCGCTTGCAACGGTGGCGGGTTCATTAATCGAAATTTTTCCGCACCTGTAACAGGGGCAAGGGCATAACGTTCCAACGCAGCATCCGGCAGACCCGCAAGGTGTGCAATATTTGTAACCCCATGTGTGCAGAAATGTTGATTTTAAGGGTCGGTTTAGAGCTATGATGTATATTAATAAAGTAATTTCAGAGGGTTTTAACGTGGCACGTGGATTGCTTTGTTATAACCATTTAAGTTCACCCCAAGTCTGGGGTCTGACAATCATCATATTTTTCAGAAAGAGGAGAAGAAAATGAAAACCATTCATTGGGCCATTTTGCTCATCGTCGTGGCAATGCTGGCGATGGGATGTAGTAAAAAAGTCATGGAAAATCAAGCTGAAACGGAAGCGCCTCCCGAGACAGCGCAGACGGAGCCGGTCCAGCCGTCACCAGCGCCTGCAGTTCAAAACACCCCGGATGACGGCCGGGCAAAATTTCTCGACCAGGTGGTGCTCTTTGACTTTGACAGCGCTGTGCTGAAACCGCAAGCGCAGGCCATGCTGCAAGACCAGGCCGATTGGCTGAAGGACAATCCGGGTGCCCCCCTCGTCCTGATCGAAGGGCATTGCGACGAAAGGGGAACGGAAGCTTATAATATGGCATTAGGGGCCAAGCGCGCTGAAGCAGTGAAAAAATTCCTTCTCGATCTCGGCGTGGATAACCAGGTCCTCGACACCCAGAGTTTCGGGGAAGAGAAACCCGCCGCCATGGGCCACAACGAAGAGGCATGGGCTAAGAACCGCCGGGCCAGCTTTGTGATGAACTGATAGACGGTCATCACCTTCCAATTTTATAAAATCGCTTACAGCTTAGAGCTGATGCAAAGCGAGAAGATCAGTGGGAGGGAGGCAGGCTGAATCCCCGGATTCGGCCTGCCTTTCATTAACGCTGCGGCCGGCAAAGGAATCCCGCTGATGGCGGTCGTACGTTGTAAGGTGCTGACATGCATCATCGAACGCCAAAACCCGGGTCTCTGCCCCGCCATTGGTCAGCGGCAAGGCTCGTCTCTGCGAAGGGTCATGGCTTTTGTCTGAAAACCATTCAAATTTCCCGTAAACTCCCGTTCGATTTCAAACCCGAATTGCCGGTATAGCGCGCGGGCCGCCCGGTTGTTTTTGAAAACCGTAAGCTTGGCCGTCCCCGGCACTTGACTCAGGATATGGTGAAGGATTGTCCGGGCGACGCCCCTTCGCCGGTGACGGGGATGCACAAACAACCACGATATATAGTTGCCGCAGTGGCCGCCGAATCCCCTGATTTCGCCGGCTTCCTCAACCACAACAATCCGGCATTCCCGAAACAGGCGCAGGCTAATAAGGTCCCGCTCAAGCGGCACAAATGCGCGCAGATCCACCGAACCGAGTAATTCGTCCGGCTTGGAGAGATCGTAGATCTCCTGAATGCTATTCCAATCCGCATCGGTGTAGCTGCGCACTTTCATGCTGAACCCACCCTTCCAATAACCGCGTCTGGGTGCATTATCGATCAATCCGGCAAACAGGGCAAGCGATAGACCGACCAAAGTCATCTGGTTTGAAATATTCAGCCGGCGGAATTGTGCAATGCATTGCAAATTTATTAGAAATGTATTTATTATATTTTAAATCCGTTACGTCTTTTATGGAATGAGATCGACAATCACGCGATGAAGATATCCAGCAGTCGGAATTATGATGGGGCACAACTACTGCCCCCTAAACCTAATGCCGACCATAAAACTTCATGCTTTATCCAAGAAAATGAACGGGATAGAATATGGATTGGAATTGCCCTGAGTGCGGCCAACTCAATGATGAAGAATTGATCCGATGTGGGTGCGGTTATGAAATTGATGAAGAGGAAAAAAATTATGATCTTGGGAAATATGATGATATCGGGTCGCAAAAATCAGAACCAAACTTAAATGATGACACTATGCCCAATGTGGCGCCGCGACTCTTTATCAGAAGAATCGCGGCATTTATCATTGACACCGTTCTCCTTGGTATTTTGGGTCAGGTGCTGTCTATCGGGCTCACTTCGCAGCTCATCTTGCTGGGCGAAAAGGGACGGTTTATTGGTTTATTCGTCCTGTCGGTTTATTTCGGACTTGGCAACTCAAGGGTTTTTAACGGACAGACTGTCGGCAAGTTTCTGATGAAGATCTCTTTGAAGAGATTGGATGGCGAAAAACTGCCAATATCCGTATCATTGCTGAGATCCTTAATTTATGTCGTTCCATTCATATTTAATGGATGGGGACTGGATCTGGGCCGGAGCACTTTCGCAAAATCATTTGCGGTTTTGATAGGAAGCTGGCTTTTCAGCTACATCATTTCTCTCATTGTTTTCGTAATCGGCGATTGGCGTTCAGGGAGACTTATTCAGGATATCATATTCAAAACAAGGGTGGATTTAATAAACAGCGGTACAATTTCGACCACAAAGAAGGAGAAGGTGCTTTTTGCTATTTCCGCCTGCATATTCACCGGTTTCTTGGCTTTAGGCACCCTAATCGCAGATAATGCCAAAGTGCCTGAAAAGCTCATACCGATTGCAGATTTTCATCAACTCATGCTGAAGGAATATCCTGATTTCCGATTTGGCGTTAACCTTAATCACGTCACCGGCGGTGAGAGCTTGAATATTTTGACCTGCCGCGCATTCCCAAGAAGGGATCTCAACAAGGATGAAATCGATCGTTACAGCAATGCGTTCGCCATGAGAGCCATAAGCGACTTTCGAGAAATTGCAGAAGTTGATTTTCTGTGTATCGGCATAAGCGAGGGGTTTGATATCGGTATTGCCAAACGGCATCTCACATACTGGGAAAGATGGCCGGTGGGAACGTGGCGGAAGAAACTCGGAATTAAAGGAGATTTAGAGCAGGGCGAAAACAAGAAGCTGCCATTCCTTCCATCGATGCCCAAATGATCCGGGACTTGCCCACGCGCCTGTTATACTCCCATTCCTTAAACCAACAGCAAATTCGATGCTCACGCTTTGGGCTGTTCCTTTGCCCGCAGCTGGCCGCAGGCGGCCATGATGTCCAGGCCTTTGCTGTAGCGGACGATGGCTGTAAAGTGCTTGTCCGTGAGGGCTTTCTGGAAGGCTTCGATGCGCTTCCGGTCGGGACGCTGGAATTCGCTGCCGGGATAGGGATTGAACGGGATGATATTGATTTTGGCTTTGAGGCCAGCCAGGGCTTTGGTGAGCTGACGGGCGTGATCGGGCGTGTCGTTGATCCCTTTGAAAAGGATGTACTCGAAAGTGATTTTTCTTCCCTTTGGCAAGGGGTAGGTGCGGCAGGCACCCATCAGCTCGGCAATGGGGTATTTGCGGTTGATGGGCATCAGCGCCGTGCGGTCGGCATCGGTGGCCGCGTTGAGGGAGATGGCCAGGTTGACTTTGGTGTCGCGGCCCAGCGCCTTGATGCGGGGTACGATGCCGGCGGTGGAGATGGTGATGCGGCGGTGGGCGATCTTCATGCCCCAGTCGCTGTTGGTGAGAATCTCCAGGGCAGAAATGAGGCTGCGGTAGTTGGCCAGGGGTTCGCCCATGCCCATGAAAACCAGGTTGGTCAGTTTGTCGGGGTCAGGCAGGGCTTTGCGGATCTCCCAGATCTGGCCGATTATTTCAGCTGTGGTGAGGTTGCGCACCAGGCCGCCCTTGCCGGTAAGGCAGAAACGGCACCCCTGGGCGCAGCCCACCTGGCTGGAGACGCATAGGGTGTAATGGCCTTTTTCGGGGATCAGCACGCTTTCCACGCTGTTGCCGTCTTGCAGGCGAAAAAGATACTTGCAGGTGCCGTCTTGCGAACGGAGCACCCGGTCTTCGGGCATGCGTGAGATAAAAAAATGCCGAGCAAGCATGGCGCGCAGATCCTTGCTCAGATCGGTCATTTGTTCGAAGCTTTCCGCCTGTCGCAGATAGAGCCATTTAAGGATCTGCTCGGCGCGGAAGGCTCGCTTGGAGTGCCGGGTGAGCCAGTCAATTAGCTCCTGGCGGCTGAACATTTTAATGTCGATCATATATCATGCCGTACCTTTAATTTGTCCAAAAAAGCCCCAGCCGGCCTTCCAACCCCGTATTTTCTGGTTAAATTACAAGTGGAGGCTCTTGCTCCGGCCCCCTATAGGTGCTATAGCACCCCGGTTGGTCACTGGATGGCCAGGCGGCAGCTTTTGCGGTTACTGTTTTGTTTTGCTTGACTTATCATTTATATCGGTTTATTTTCAAGGTTTTATTGAAGTAGGCACCGGCGATCATGTTTGACAGTTTAAGCGACAAACTGGATGGCGTTTTCAAACGCCTCAAGGGCCACGGAACCCTGACGGAAAAGAATATTTCCGACGGGTTGCGTGAAGTGCGCATGGCGCTGCTGGAGGCCGATGTCCACTTCAAGGTGGTGAAGCAGTTTATCGCCGATATCAAAGAGCGTGCCCTGGGGCAGGAGGTGATGAAGAGCCTGACCCCCGGACAGCAGGTGATCAAAATTGTCAACGAAGCGTTGACCCGGCTGATGGGCGGAAGCTCAGAGGAGATCAACCTCAAAGGCACCCATCCGGTGGCCATCATGATGGTGGGTCTTCAGGGTTCCGGAAAGACCACCAGCAGCGGAAAGCTGGCGATCCACCTGCGAAAAATAGGGCGCAAACCCTACCTGGTCCCAGCCGACGTCTATCGCCCTGCGGCGATCGATCAGTTGCAGAAATTGGGCAGCCAGATCGATGTGCCGGTGTTCGGTTCCGAAACCACCATGGACCCTGTGGATATCTGCCAACAGGCCAGAGTAGCGGCCCAGAAGGAGGGTTGCGACGTCGTCCTGCTCGATACAGCCGGCCGCCTCCATATCGACGATGAGCTGATGGGAGAGCTGCAACGCATCAAGGATGCGGTGAAACCGTCGGATATCCTGCTGGTGGCCGATGCCATGACCGGCCAGGATGCCGTGAACATGGCCAAGGCATTCGACGACGCACTGGGCATCGGCGGGGTGATTTTGACCAAGATGGACGGCGACGCCCGCGGCGGCGCAGCCCTCTCCATCAAATCTGTCACCCAGAAGCCGATCAAATTTGTTGGCGTGGGTGAAAAACTTAACGATATCGAGGTGTTTCACCCGGATCGCATGGCGTCGCGTATTCTGGGCATGGGCGACATGCTCACCATGATCGAAAAGGCCCAGGAGGCGGTGGATGCCGAACAGGCGGCCGCCCTTGAAAAGAAGCTCAGGAAGAACCAATTTACGCTGGAGGATTTTCGGGATCAGATGGCCCAGGTTCGCAAGATGGGGTCGCTTTCCGAAATTATCGGAATGATTCCGGGCATGGGCAAATTGAAACAGATGAAGAACATGGAAGTGGACGACAGTCAGCTGGTGCGAATCGAGGCGATCATCAACTCCATGACACCCCAGGAGCGCCGTCATCACAATATCATTAACGGCAGCCGGCGCAAACGAATCGCCAAAGGCAGCGGCACCCGAGTGCAGGATGTGAACCAGTTGCTGAAAAACTATACCCAGGTCATGAAAATGATGAAGAAATTGAACAAAGGCGGCATGCGCGGACTGGGCCGTGGAATGATGCCCTTCTAAAGGAGATTGAGGCAATGGCAGTTAAAATCAGATTGGCCCGACACGGCGCCAAAAAACGTCCTTTTTACCGGATTGTGGTGGCGGACAGCGAAAGCCCGCGCGACGGCAGGTTTCTTGAAAATGTGGGCACTTACAATCCGTTGAAGGAGCCGGCCGAGGTGACCCTGAAGTCGGATCGGATCGAATATTGGATCGGCCAAGGCGCCCTTCCATCCGACACGGTGAAGAGCCTATTGAAGAAGGAAGCGGCAGCTGCCCAGACCACACCGTAGCCATTAGATGGGTGTTCGTAGCAGCGATCAAGTAAAGGAGGCGGCCATGAAAGACTTGATCAAGTACATCGCGCAAGCGCTTGTGGATTATCCGGAGCAGGTAGAGGTCACTGAGGTTGTGGGCAACCAGACATCGGTGTTGGAACTGAAAGTAGCCAAAGAGGACCTGGGCAAAATTATCGGTAAGCAGGGACGGACGGCCCGTGCCATGCGGACCATTTTGAGTGCGGCCTCTGCCAAAATCAAAAAACGAACGGTTCTTGAAATCCTCGAATAGACGCGACGATCAGATCCAGATCGGCAAGATTGTTGCCGCCCACGGCATCCGTGGTGCGGTTAAGGTTTATTCTTACGCTGAATCGGCGCCGTTATATACGGCACAGGAGACCCTTGTGCTGATAGACGCTAAAGGCGCTGAATGCCGGTATAAAGCGTTGTGGGCAAAGTCCCACAAAAACAGTTTGCGGTTGGCATTGGAGGGCGTGACCACACGCAGCAATGCCGAAGCACTGATCGGCTCTACCATTTGGATTTCCAGGGCGAGCCTGCCGAAGCTGGAGGAGGACACCTATTATTGGATCGACCTCCTCGGCATGGCCGTCCATGATCCGGATGACACGTATCTGGGCCGGGTAGCGGAAATCATAGAGACCGGCGCGAATGACGTCTATGTGGTCAAGACGCCCAAAGGCTATCCGGTGAAGGAGATTCTGCTGCCGGCCATCGCCTCGGTGGTGATTGAGGTGGACATTCCGGGCCGGCGTATGCGTGTCGTGCTGCCGGAAGGTTTGGTTTAACCGTTGATGAAGTTTGTCGCCATTACCATCTTCCCGGAGCTGATGCAAGCCTTCTGGGACAATGGCATCATGCGTCGCGCTAAAGCGGATGGCATCATTTTACCCGAGGCAATCAACATCCGGGATTTTGCCGAGGGTCGGCACAAGGTGACCGACGACCGGCCCTACGGCGGCGGTTGCGGAATGGTCATGAAGCCGGAACCGCTGGCAGCTGCCGTTGAAGCGGCCAAGGCTGTGTCACCAACGGCGCCCACGATTCTGCTCTCGCCCCAGGGCGAGCGGTTCGACCAGGCCATGGCAGGAATGCTGGCCGGCCACAAGGGGTTGATTCTGGTCTGCGGCCGGTACGAGGGAATCGATGAGCGTTTCACCGAACGGTTTGTCGATCTGGAAATTTCGGTGGGAGATTTTGTACTCACCGGCGGCGAGCTACCCGCAATGGCGGTGATGGATGCAGTGACGCGTCTGCTGCCCGGCGCCTTGGGCAACGAAGATTCTGCCGGCCAGGATTCGTTTGAGAACCATCGGCTGGATCATGGTCATTACACCCGCCCGCCGGTTTATGAGGCCGAAGCGGTGCCGGAGGTGTTGCTCAGTGGACACCACCAAGCCATTGCAAGGTGGAGAAGGGCGGATGCGTTGATGCGCACCCTGGTGCGACGACCCGATTTATTGCGGAAAAAACCGCTGGACAAAGAGGATACGGCTCTTTTAAAAGAATGGCGGCAAGAAATTGAACGACTCCTGCGCAGCCAACCTGGCGGTGGTACTGGTCCATCACCCGGTCATGGATAAAAACGGCGACACCATCGCCGCGGCCGTAACGGCACTCGATCTGCACGACATTGCCCGGGCCTCCAAGACGTTCGGTGCGGATGCGTTTTATGTGGTGACACCGCTTGAGGATCAGCAGACCCTGGTGCGGCAGATCGTCGACCATTGGGTCACGGGTGCTGGCGCGAAATACAATCCGGATCGACGGGCCGCTCTGGAATTGATCCGTCTGATGCCCTCCCTGGAAGATGTCCGGGAAGCGGTGGCGGCCAATACCGGAGAGGAACCCCGGGTGGTGGTCACCAGCGCCCGGATGGAAAATAGCGATCTGAGTTACACCGGCTTAGGCGAGATGGTTCAAACCCGGCGACCGGTGTTGCTGGTCTTCGGCACGGCGTGGGGACTGGCTCAGGACCTGATCGATGGGGCCGATTACCGGCTGGCCCCCATCAACGGCCAAGGGGAGTACAACCATCTGGCGGTGCGATCGGCGGTTTCGATCATTCTGGACCGGGTGCTGGGAGATAAAATTTTAAACAATCATCAACATGAATAAGGACGTTTCAACCATTTCATTTGCGGGAAATCGGCTATCTGATGCAACCCAATACGAAGCGATCCTGATCAAGGGAGAAAACAAATCATGGAAGTCATCAAGAAACTGGAAAGAGAGCAGATGCGCCTTGACATGCCGGCCTTTCTGCCCGGCGATACCGTTCGTGTGCACGTCAAGATCCGTGAAGGGGACAAGGAACGTATCCAGGTGTTTCAAGGCGTGGTCATCTCAAAACGCAAGGGGGGCATGAACGCGACCTTCACCGTCCGCAAAGTCTCTTACGGCGTGGGTGTGGAGAGAATTTTCCCATTGCATTCCCCCATTATCGACAAGGTCGAAATCGTCACCCGTGGGCGGGTACGCCGGGCCAAGATTTACTATCTGCGCAAACTGCGCGGTAAAGCCGCCCGTATCCGTGAAAAACGCTTGAACTAAGCGCCTGGGTGCGGCTATGGTAGCGGCAGCGGGATTGCAAACGCCGGCGGACGAAAGGAAGGAGTTGTCGAGGCTTGCAGTAGATCGACAGTGACCTCACCCGCGGCGTATAGGCTCTGAAGCCCTCCGGCTTTTGCAGCATCGTGGATATCCCTGGGGGCGCACGCAGATGAATGCAGATCTTTGGGCCTTTGAAAAAGCATTAACCGCTGAAGGTTATTCCAAGATCGCCGGAATCGACGAGGCCGGCCGGGGGCCCCTGGCCGGTCCGGTTGTATCAGCGGCTGTGATCCTTTCCCATGACTTTGATGCCGAGGGCGTCATAGATTCCAAGAAGCTGACAGCGCGCAGAAGAAAAGCATTGTACGGCCATATCTATGCCCACGCCACCGCAGTGGGTATCGGTATCGTCGATGCCGTTGAGATTGACCGCATCAACATCCTGCAGGCCACTAAGCTTGCCATGGCCATGGCCGTTGCCAATCTGGCCCCTCGGCCCGACTTCCTTGTCATTGACGGCAATTTCGAGATCCCCTATGATCTGCCGCAAAAGCCCATCGTCAAAGGAGACAGCCGCAGCGTCTCCATCGCCGCCGCCTCCATCGTCGCCAAAGAGAGCCGAGATCATTTGATGCGGCGCTACCATGAGGATTACCCCCATTTCGGATTCGACCGCCACAAGGGATACCCCACCAAACGCCATAAAGCCGCCATCGCAGCGCACGGCCCGTGTCTGATCCACCGCCGGACCTTCCGCGGGGTCAGCGAGCACATCGACGGGATACCGCCTGTCTTTGGAGCCCCGGTCCATGGCTGACAACCGACAGCAATTCGGCAAAATGGGCGAAGAGCTGGCCGTGGCCCATCTTCGCAAAAAGGGCTACAAGGTCATCCAGCGCAATTATCGCACCCGGATCGGAGAGATCGATATCATCGCCAGGTATAAGGGTCGGATCGTATTTGTGGAAGTCAAAACCCGAAGATCCGGAAGCTACGGAAACCCCAAATTTGCGGTGACGCCAAAAAAGCAACGCAGGATTTCGATGGTTGCGCTGGAGTACCTGAAAAAACACCACTCAATGCAAACCCCTGCCAGGTTCGATGTCGTTACCGTAAATACCGAGGATGAGGGGAACACCGTCGACATCATTCCCAACGCATTCGAGTTGGCTTATGGTTAAGCAAGCCTCGGAAGAGATGAGGGGAACCCTGTTTGTGGTGGCGACGCCCATCGGAAATATGGAAGATATCACCCTGCGTGCCATCAAGACCCTTGGCCAGGTGGATGTGATCGCGGCCGAGGATACCCGACACACCCGACGCCTGCTGAGCGCCCACCACATCACCGGTCGGCTGGTCTCTTTCCATGAGCACAACGAGGTGCGACGCACACCGGAGCTCATCAAGCGCCTCCAAAAGGGAGAATCCATCGCCCTGGTTTCCGACGCGGGCACCCCGGGTGTATCGGATCCCGGTTATCGCCTGGTTCAGGCGGCCGTCGCTTTAAAGGTTCCGGTAGTGCCGGTTCCAGGGGCATCCGCTGTCATCGCAGCACTTTGTGCCTCTGGACTGCCCACCGACACCTTCAGTTTCGTTGGCTTTCCCGCCCGTAAAAAAGCCAAGCGGATGGAGCAGATTTCCGCCCTGGGCAGGCTGCCACATACACTGATTTTCTACCAATCGCCCCGGCGGGTCGTGGCGTTTCTGGAAGAACTGCGCCGCAGCCTCGGAGATCGCCGGGCAGTCCTGGCCCGGGAAGTGACCAAGCTGCACGAGGAATTTCTCCATGGCGATCTGTCGGAAATCGCCGCCGAGGTGAAATCACGGGACGAAGTAAAAGGGGAGTGCACTTTATTGGTGGCTGGCGCCGCAGATACCTTACCGTCGAAAGCCGAACTGGATGCGGCTATCGCGGCGGCCCTGGCTGCGCCGGAAGGGCCATCTCTCAGCCATATCGCCAAGTCACTGGCCAAACAATTCAAGGTCCCGCGCAAGGTTGTGTACGACAAGGCGCTGAAGATTAAGGTTGCGCACAAGGATTGATGTCGAATGGGCGGCCGGCGCGGAGGCCTAATGTTTCGTTTGATGCGCCTGTGCCATGCGGTAGGACACAGAAGATCGTTTAATGACCAAACCAACGAAAATCCACCCGGTGGTTTTGGCGGTGCCAGAGCCCGAGCGTTCCCTCAAAGGCAGGGAGAAGGTGGCGGTCCTGCGACGGGTCGCAAGGGAGGCGCTGCACCAGTCTGCCCGGTACAGCAGTGTCACCCTCGGGGCGCTGGAGAAGGCGGAAAACGGCGCGCCCTTGCCGTCCAACGGGGTATATTGGTCCCTGACGCACAAGGAGCGCTTTGTGGCCGCCGTCACCGCATCGCATCCCATCGGCATTGATATCGAAACGGAGCGGCCCGTATCCGATGGCCTCTATCGGCGGCTGGCTGGTCCCGAAGAGTGGGCGCTGGCCGCCGAGGTGACCCTGCGCCTTTTTTTCCGGTACTGGACAGCCAAAGAGGCGGTGCTCAAGGCTGTGGGCAAAGGGCTCGCCGGGTTGACACATTGCCGGATCGTCGAAATATTGGATGACGACCATCTGGTGTTGCGTTATGAACAATCGATCTGGCGTGTGGCCCAGGTGTGGATGGCAGAAAATCATCTGGTGGCCGTCACCGCCGACGGTTCAGATATCGAGTGGCATATCGATATCCCTAGCGATGCATAAAAAAGATGGCAAAAGGTCTGTAATGTATATTGAGTTTTGGTCAGGTTGCTTATTAGTGATCAGTTTGAACAATAAACCTCAGGTGTACTTGAGGATCGGATCTATATTATGCCGTTATTTCTATGCAATGATAGGGATAATTCGGATGTACTGACAGAAAGGATTGCGAATGCACATCACCTTCCACGGCGCGGTAAGAGAGGTCACCGGCTCCATGCACCTTGTGGGCACCGGCAGCGATCACATTCTGCTCGACTGCGGCATGTACCAGGGCCGGCGCAAAGAGGCGGCGGAGAAGAATCGGGTCATGCCGTTCGATCCGGCTATGGTGACCAACATGATTCTCTCCCATGCCCACATCGATCACTCCGGCCGTATTCCATTGTTGGCCCGCAAAGGTTTCAGCGGGCGCATCTTTTCTACCCGGGCCACGGCCGATGCGTGCCGGCACCTGTTGCTCGACTCGGCCCATATCCAGGAGCAGGACGCCCAATATCTCAACTACAAATCGGTGCGCAAGGCGCTCTCCCAGGGCTCCACCATCAACGGCCAGAAAATGGCCCGGCGCGAGCACGACAAGTTGAGGAAGATGTTGAAAAAGGGCAAGCACCGCATCGACGATGCCGTGGTCCACGACGTGATGTCCCGGTATCACATCGACGGCGTGCAACCCCTTTACACGACGGCTGATGCCGAAGCGGCCCTCTCCCAGCTTGACGGTACCCCCTATCGCCATACCCGGACCATCGGAAACGAGTTGACGGTGACCCTCTACGAGGCCGGACACATCTTGGGATCGGCCATCAGCATCGTCAAGCACAAATCCAACGGTCAGACCAAGACCCTTTGCTTCACCGGTGATTTGGGCCGCTTCAACAAGCCTATCCTGCGTGATCCGGCGCTCAATTTCGAGGCCGGCGACCGGGAGATCGACCTGCTGGTCATGGAGAGCACTTACGGTGACCGCCTGCACGATCCTGTGGTGGATCTCAAACCCCGTCTTAAAGCGGTGCTCAATACTACCTTCGATCGTGGCGGCAGCGTGCTGATTCCCTCTTTTGCCTTCGGGCGTACCCAGGAACTGCTCTATGTGATCCACGAACTCTATGATGAGGGTCAGGTGCCCAGAATTCCGGTCTGGGTGGACAGCCCCCTGGCCTCAAATATTACCACAGTCTTTGGCGAACATCCTGAAGTCTACGACCAGGAGACCCATGAGACCTTCCTGCGCAGCGGCAAGAATCCATTCGATTTCAAACAGGTTCATTTCACCGGATCGGTGGAGGATTCCATGACCCTGATGCGGGACACCAATCCCAACATTATTATTTCTGCTTCAGGCATGTGCGAGGCGGGCCGCATTCTTCACCACCTGCGCCACAAAGTGCACAATGCCAACAACACCATTCTCATCGTTGGCTATATGGCCCAGCACACCCTGGGGCGGCGTATCCTGGAGCAGGGCCAGGCCTATGAAGCCGATGGGCGGCGCGGCGATCCACCCATGCTGAAGATCTTAAACAAGGAATATCCCTTAAAGGCCAGGGTAACGAAAATCGGCGGATTTTCGGCCCATGCCGACAAAGAGGAGATGATCCAGTTCCTGAAAGCCTCCAATTTAACGGTCAAGAAGATCGCTCTGGTCCATGGGGAAGAAGATCAAAGCCTGGCCTTTGCCGATACCCTGAACAAGCAGGGGTATGACGTGACGGTGCCCAAGGTCGGCCAAACCGTCATGGTGGCGTAATGCGGTGACAAAGGGACATAAACGCTGGATGACAGGAGCAGCCGATGACGGACTGTTGCGGGAATACGGGAGCGGGAAAGCAGATCTACCGCTGTGAAAAACACCGCATCGATATGTGTGATGCGTGCCTGCGATGCAAAGATCCGGAACTTTACTGCAAGTTTCGCTCCTCGTGTATGATTCATTTCCTTGAAAAAGAAAGTTGCGGTAGTGGTGGGAAGAGGTCTTTATCCGAGCAATAAAGGTGCCGGTTCCCGGGCGAATCTTTTGCTCATCACCGCAACGTTATGAATATCGGCTATACTTGGATGCACAGTCGCAGCAGGAAAATCTCACAAAGGAGTTGCAGTAATTCGTAAAGTATTCTTTCAATTAATTATTAAATGAAGCGCGCAGCGATCGCACTGGGTCTGGATGCCTTGCTTAAGTTGCCAGACGGGCAATGGCTTTCATGGCGTCGTTGCTGAAAGGCCGATTCAGTTGGAGGTGTACGGAGTACTCTTCAAGCGGATGGCTTTCAACACCTTGAACGATGCCGGTTGTCGCGACTGTTTTGTCCGCTCCGCTGATGTTCAAGCTGAATTTGAGCCCCAAAGGGCGCCCGATGAGGTTTCGTACGGCCTCGCGGTTTTTTGAGTGAAAATAGAATGACAATCCGCGTTTGGAGATATCCCACATCTCTGCGACAACCGATCGATTCAGCGCTTTGGGATTGTTTGACTCGAGCAATTGGAACCAGATTTTACAGCGAAGATTATAGCGTTTCGATGATCGGCGATCGATTCCCTTTTTCCGAATGATATCGGTCAATGACCGGCCGGACGTACAGACTTTCTTCAGGTTGGACCTCAACGATTCATGTTTTTTATGAAGCCGTTCCAGGTCGGCATATTTGAGAAAGCTCATGCGGACCGGTGTTTGCGTGATAATCGTGGCGGTGCAGACATTGACGGAGAAAAATGTATCTTCCCCAAAGATATCGCCGCTGTCCAGCTTTCGCAGCAGCAGTTCCTTCTCCTTGTCGATATAGACAGCTTTCAACTGCCCCTGCTGAACCAGAAAGAGCCGGTCATTTTTTTGCCCTGGCTGAGTATGATCTCTTCACTATCGACTTTGACCTTTTTTAACGAAAAAAAGAAAGCGTTGGCCTCTTCCTCGGAAAGCTTCTTAAAAAACGGCGCCCAGAGGATTCGGAAATCGGGCGGCAACCATCTGCTTTTCTGCTTTTCGATGGTCTCGTTGACTGAAACGATACGGGACAATGCAAAACTGTCCACTTCATATAGCCGGTCCCGATAGGCTTCCGATTTATGAAAAAGCCCTTTCCTGGCGCTTGCGATGGCCAGTTGATAGAGCAGTTCAACCGCCTTTTCATTACGGCCATTATGAATGTATTGTTCAACTTTGGCTTCGATTGCAGATAAAGAAGGTGCCATTTTCAACTCCAGTGCACCCGCATGTGGGCGTCAATCTTATGTCATTGACAGCATTATCGGTGTTCTAGGGAATCGACTTTAGCGCTGCGCCGATACGAATGTGAATGAATGCCGTCTGAAGAAATCTCGGCCACTGACAATCACTGAAATCCATTTGGTGCGCTATTTTTAACAATAATAGCAATAGCGATAGAATACAATAACTTAATGGCCTGTCAAACGGCGTGCCGTTTCAGCCTGACCGGGCTGCTGCGCTATCTGCGCATCATATCGGTGATGATTTGTTTTGTTTTTATCTTCATGGTCAGGAAGCCGGGATATTTTTGCCCCTGCCGTCGGGCCGCTGCAACTTCACCGTCATAGGCACGTTGAATCGCCTGCATGACATTGGCCGTGAATCGGGTGATGGTTTGTTCCAGCTCCGGACCCGAAAAATAGCGCTGGCCGTAGATTTCCTTTGCGGCATTGTCCACAAAGACGGCCGCAGCCCGCTGCGGACCGGAGCGGGCCATTACGGCCGAGATTTTCCAGCGAACCACTTGCCCTGTGCTGTTTTGCAGGAGCAAATCTGTTTGCCGGATCAGCCTGGGGATCATGGAAACCACCTCCCGATGCTCGCCCATCAGGAACCTGGCCGGTGCAAACCATTGATAATCGCGTTTCAAGCGGACCAATAGGTGTTGAAACTGTGGACTGCGGCTGTTGCCCCCAAGAAAGAGGGCGTGGGCCTGGTCTGCGGCAAGGGCGGCCTCATGAGCTTTCTCCCAACGCTTTTGCTGCTGCTCTCTCATGGCTGGTACCGCCGCTGGCGACAGGTAGGGCAGGATGCTTTCCCGATATCGGGCCAGGGCCTGGACATTGGTTTGCATGACATTCTTGCCCACCGATGCCGGCGTGGAGAATTCGAGGTACAAATTGTCATCTGTGTTGACGATACCGTCTCGGCTGAAAGCGGTCATGCCCTGTGTGGCCATGATGAAAAAGCTGAGAAAATCAGTGGCCGTTCCCATCATTACAGCATTTAAATCCTTTGCCACCGCGGGATTGGACAGCCGCTGGGCCAGTCGGGATTCGTCGAACACCAGGGGGCGATTGCTGCCGATGAGTTCGGCGTCGTATTGGGTCAACCAAGTCATGGTATATTTGAAACTTTGCGAAAAGGTCTTCACCACGGATTTGAGGTCTGGGACACTCAGTTCGTAGATGGGCAGCCACTGGCACATGACCCCGCCCGCAGAGAGGTGCTGGGAAGCCAGTTGGAAATATTCAGCCGTATAGAGATACCCTGATCCCTGGGTCCATGGATGGATAGGATCGGCGGTGATGACATCATAGCGTTCACGGGCGGTCATCAGAAAATTGCGCCCGTCATTAAACACAATCTTCAGCTTGGGATGGTCCAAGACATGATTGTTGTAGCCTTCAAATGTCCGGGCCGCACCCAGCACATCGGGTTCTATTTCCACCAGGGTCAGCGCCTCGACGCTGGGATGTACACTGACCGCTCCCAGCGTCATGCCGGTGCCCAGACCGACCACCAGGACCTTGCGCGGATTGTCGTGTGCCAGCATGGGCAGATGGCCCAGTGTCAGCTGGCACTGGCGGTCCTTCAAAGCCGAGGAGGCCACCACTTTTCCGTTCACCAATACAGCCTGGTTGCCGCCTTTGATTTTGATAACGCTGATGGTGGAATTGATGCCCTCATGGTAAAACAGCACATCGGTGTTATCGAGGGCATCCTGCTTTCTTTGGGGGGTATTGTAGGCTTCCGGCTGATTGTTTTGAAAAATGGCAAAATACTTGGCATCCCACATTCGAAATAGATCGGGCATGAGCATCAGAACCGCCAGGATCCCTAAGGTCAAGACGGCCACACTCCAGTTGATGCCGCGGTTTTGCCGTGGGCTAACCAGTAGCAGTGCACCTAGGCCTAAGTTGACCACCGTCAGCAGCTGGAGCGATCTTTCGATACCAAAAACGTAGATCAGCAGGTAGCCGCTGACCGCAGAGCCCAGTATCGCGCCCAGGGTGTTAGACGCCAGTACTCGGCCCACGGCCCTTCCAACCCGTTGTGCGTAAGCCGCATTGACGTTGCCGGCGATGGGAAAGGCCAGTCCCATGCAAAAGGCTGGCCCCACCATGTAGGCAAAAGCCAGGGTCAGGTTGGCCCACTGGCGGGCGCTGAATGCCCCCAGCCCCCGGCTCAGGAAAAAGTCGTGCAAAGCAATGGCATGTACCGGCAGATCCCGGATATAAAATGTTACCGCTAGTGCACTGAGACCGATGATCAGCTGGACCAGGCCAAAGCTGCGAACCTGATTCGATACGGCAGCTTCATGCAGCGACCTCAGCTTCAGGCAAAGGCCGTAAGTTTTGCTGCCAAGGGCGATTCCGGTGAGAAAGGCCGCCAGCATAATGGTGAATCCATACACACTTGTACCGATGGTCAGCGTCAGAATCCGCGTCCAGAGGACCTCGTAACCCAGGGCACAGAATCCACTGACGGCAATGCCCATAAGCACAAGCCGCGCTGCAGAATGTTGACCGGGCGCACCGATGCCGCTGTCCCGGGCCGGCATTGCGGCAGACGTATTCTGCCGGGCCTCTGGTATCTTGTTATGGCGGTCGGAGATAGCCATCGTGAGCCTGGTCGGGATCAATATGCTGGCCAATCCCACGCCGCAGTTTATCAGAATGGCTGTTTGGTAGGCGGTTTCCACCGAATAAAACCGCAGCAGCAAAAAGCCGGTCACCACCGTACCGGCTACAGCGCCCAGCGTGTTGAAGCCATAAAGAAAAGATAGATGAGCTCCGATTCTGGCCGGGTGTCCGGAGACGAAGCGGGCCAGCACAGGAAGCGTGGCGCCCATAAGCGTTGTGGGAACGATCAGAGACAGCGTAGCAAACAGGACCCGTACAATGGACAGATAGAAGGGTGAATCTTCCCGTCCCTGGACCAGGAAAATGTAGACGTCAGGATAGATTTTCACCAGCAAGAGGAAGACCACGGCACACAAGGCGATGGCCATTTCGAGACAGCCGTAGAAACGCAATGGACTTTTGATGCCGTCCACCCGTCTGCCGATAAGAAAGCCACCCAACGCCAGCCCGCCCATGAAAACCGTGAGCACGGTGGTTACCGCCAGATGTGTGCCGCCGAAAATCAGGCTAAGCGAGCGAACCCACAGGACTTCATACATCAACGCCGCTGCTCCGGATAAGAAGAAGATGGAATAGACAATGGGCAGTAGAGGCTGCATCGGCCTGCTTTCCTTTTGGCGGATTAGGGTAGACAGTGTTTGGCTTATTCTATGCGATATCGACGATATTTACAAACAGCTTCCGGCACAATAGGCTGATATGATATTTGTCGCTTGCAGTGCATCCTTCACAGGTTCCCACTGGAAATCCGCCGGAGGTGGGGGACGGCGTCTTTTCCCTTGACAGATCAAGACCGGTTGTTCCTATTATGATTCTATGCGGTTGCCAGCACCTCGATGTGAGCAGATAAGCATGCCGGAATGCCCCCCACAAATAACGCGCCTGCATCGGCAGGCATGCAGCCTTTTCTTGCGTGTCCTCTTGCCGATGGCCGTCTTATGCCTGCCGTTGTTTTATCTTTCCCAGGCTGAGGCCGCCGACACCAAGAACTGCCTGATGTGCCACAAACACCGCTACATCGGTCGAATCGATGAAAACGGCAAACGCTGGAACTACAACGTCGATGAACTGCACTATCGCCACAGCGTTCACCGGGCGGTGGACTGTGATGACTGCCATCCTTATATTCGCAAAATTCCCCACGATCCGGTCACCGAGAAGGTTAACTGCGCGACCCAGTGCCACATCAAGCCGCCCTTTTCCCAGGACAAGTTTTCCCATGAGAAGATCGTGGAGATTTACAACGGCAGCGCACACGGCATCCATCCCGGTGACAGCCAGCTGTCAAGGGAAGCAAAGCCATATTGCAAGTTCTGCCATGAGAATCCAACCTATAGCCGGCTGCCGGAAGAGAATATCGCCTATGAAGAGACCCTGCGGCGCTGCCTGAACTGTCACCCTCAGAGCGGCGTGGTGCAAGCCTACAGGCATATCACCCACCGGCTTCGCAAGAAGACGTCCCGCTCCTCCCAGGAAATCGTACGGCTTTGCGCCAAGTGCCACCAGGATGTCGCAACGTTGAAAAAGCTGAAGGTCTCAGACAAAGCCCTTGAAGCCGTGGCCACCTACAACCAGTCCATCCATGGCAAGCTGGTGCGTCTGGGGTCCCAGAAAGCCGCCGACTGCATCAGCTGCCATGCGACCAATGCCCTGCATGACATTTATAAGAAAGATTCTCCAAGAGCCACCATCAGCAAGGCCAACATTCAGAAGACTTGCGGCCAGTGCCATACAAAAACCAACAGTTGGTTCATCGAGATCGCCGTACACCCCAGTACCGAGCACAGGGACAATCCCATTATCCACTTGATGAGCATTTTTCTTCAATTGGCCATCTACGGTACGGTGATCAGCATGGTGGGCCTTATGCTCTTTGAGACCTTCGGCCGGATCCGGGCCGGTGTCCGACTGGTGCTGATCAACGGTACGAGCTGGCGCCCGAAAACAAACCGCAAAAGCAAAAAGGACCGATAACAGACCCCATGTCCAGCGCAGAAGAAAAGATCAACGGCCAGGCAGCGGATAGCGGTGCGCCCACATCGCCGGACGGCTATTATACTTTCGTCGAAGGCGTGGGACACATCCCGCGGGATATATACAAGCATGTCAAATCCAATCCCCTGGGAGATCTGCCGCGCTATTCGGTGCATATCGTGATACAGCACCTGATCCTTTTCATTACCTTTCTGATTCTGGCAGCCACCGGCCTGCCGATTTTTTTCAGCGACCTTTTCTGGGCTTCGCATGTCATCGCCTTTTTCGGCGGCATCGATTTGGCCAGGCGCATCCATCGGGTATCGGCCGTTGTGATGATGCTTGGCGCCGCATACCACGTAGTCACCATTCTCGGTGGAACGCTTTGGAAAGTGGTGCGGCGGGATTTCGACTACAAACGCACCCAGATCCCCCGATTGAAGGATCTGCAGGATTTTATCCATGATCTGAAGTACTTCCTGGGGCTGGAGCCCCATCGGCCGAAAATGGAAAAATTCATGTACAAACAGAAATTGCATTACCTGGCCGTGCTGTATGGCAGCTTCGTGCTGATGGCAGCGGGCTCCGCGCTTCTGTTTCCGGATTTGATGGCCAGACTGATTCCCGGCACCATCGGTAAAATCCTGCCCCAGGGCGCCATCGGCGGAGACTCCTATTCGGCATTCTTTCAGGACCTGGTCAGACTGATGCATGCGGACGAGGCGGTGATGGCCCTCATCGTGCTCGCTTTCTGGCATTGGGTCAATGTCCACTTTGTGCCGGGCAGATTTCCCATGCAATGGTCCTTTTTGACCGGCAAGATCACCCGGGAGCACCAGATTGAAGAACATTTTCTCGAATACCTTAACAATCTCAAAGAGATCCCAGAGGAAAGGGAATATATGCAGCGCCTGCTAAAGGAGAAAGAACTCGACCCGATGCCCCCGCCGGACCCGGTGGCTGTCAATTTGTCGGATTTGTCGCGCATCCATTAACAAAGGAAATCCCCCTTGCACGGAGATCCCAAAAGAACAAACCACCCCGTGAGTGCCTATCTTATCGGCGCCGTCTTCATTGTACTGTTGCTGACGGTGTTCGCCGGCGTGGTGCATCATTTGACCATTTCACCGCGTGGTCCCGGATTGTTCAGGAAGCAATGGCACGAACACCTGGATCGGGAGAAATCAGCCATCCTGGACCAGGCCCAACGGCTGGAGGAATTCGAACGGCACCGACACTTTCATTTCATAGCGGAACAGCCGAAACTGCCGGAAAACGAACGGCCGGTTTGTTTCATCTGCCATTCAGACTATCCCCATAGCAAAAACAAAAGAATTCGCGCTCTGATGAACATCCACACCCAGTTTTTGGTCTGCGAGACATGCCATATTCAGGAACGGCCCGGTCTGCATATTGTTCATAAATGGTACAGCCCCCACACCGATAACCCCCAAGGCCCGTTTTACGGAACCGATTATTTTCCTGAAACCGGTCTGCTCGTTAAGGGGGACGGCGGGCTCACCAAGATTGCGCCGTATTATAAAGCCGGTATCGCCGATAAACTCATTCCAGCGATTCAGATGCAGGATGCGCCGCTTGCCAGGGACTATATGAAGGTCCGGGACCGGCTGAGCCCCGAACAGAGAGAGGGGGTCAAAAACAAGTTTCATGAAAATATCAAACCCAAAGGATATCAATGCAATGTTTGCCATAGCGAACAGAGCCTGCTTGATTTCAAGCAACTGGGCTTTTCAGATACCCGCATCGATAACCTGCTGAAACTGGACATGGTCGGCATGCTGGAAAACTATGATCAATTCTATTTGCCGGAGCTGTTCGGTCAATAGCCTCCGGCGTCGATAATCCTCTGTGCCGCAATGTCGTCGTCGACCCGGCACCATAAGCGGTTTCAAACCCTTCCTTCGAACCCAACCTAAAGTGTTGGGCCGCAGATTTAAATCCTCAAAATAGCATACGATTCCTTTTGGGTTTAAATCTGCCGCCCGCTTCGATCTTGGGCCCGAATGAAGGTTTTGAAACCGCTTCTCATATCTGCAACGGCTCCTGCGCCCGACAATTTCCTCAAGTATTCCTCCCGAAGCGTCGATTAAAAAATGAAATAAGCGCATCGGGAGAGGAGCATGAGAACTTTTGGATGGGTGCATCACTTGGTCTTTGGGATGATCGTTGGTTTGCTGTTGGCGCTGCTGCCGGTGCGGGATGCCCGGGCCATGCATGATCAGGTTCACTGCCGGTCGTGCCACAGAATGGACGCCCGAGCTGAAAACGGTGTTGTAAAGGCGCTGCGGGTACCCAGGAAAACCCTCTGCCTGACATGCCACGATGCCCGCCAGGATGTATCGGGTATGGGACCGCCCCATGTGATCAACGGCAGCCGGCCCCTGGCCGGGGGCTCTTTCACGGCCACACTGGATTCCGATAACAGCGGGCACAATATGCTGTCGGTCGATGCGGACCTGGGCTTGACGCCGCCGGGGGGATCCCCTCGATCGGAGTTCAGCTGCCTGAGCTGCCACGATCCCCACCCCAACGGCAATTTTCGCAACCTGAAAACAGAGATCAATGGACGCGGCACCTGGATCAGCGCCCACGGCGATGCCAGTTTCGAGAAGAATGTGTATATATCAGGCATTAACAACTTCTGCAGCGCCTGCCATCCGCAATTTGCGGAGCCGTCAACCGGCAGCAACGGTAACAGCTGGCGTCGGCATCCGGTCGGCATCACCATCTATGGCGCGCAGCATGCGGATTTCATCCATTGGGCCAAGTCCCGCAATAAAATCACCCTGGCCGAGTTCCCCGCAGGCGACCCCGATACCGCTGCAGGCGCCCGGGTCTTTTGCCTATCGTGCCACGTGGCCCATGCAAGCCCGTTTCAGGATGCCCTGCGGTGGGATTATGCGCAGACCCCCCGCGGGTGCCTGGAGTGCCATTCTTTTTAGATCGGGGCGTTATTTCAGCTCGTAAAAGATCTGTACGCGGTTGTTGCTGGTATCGGCGACAATAAGGTCTCCGCGTTCATTCACACAAAGCTGTGATGGATGATTGAGCAGACCGTCCCTCCAACCCTGCGCCGATAGGCGTCCCACATAGGCACCGTCCGCGCTGAGAATGACGATCTTGCTGCCGTTGCGGTCGTTGAGATAGAGCCGGCCGCGTTGATCGATGGCCAGACTGGTGGGGAAGCGCATGTACTGTTCAAGGCTTTGGCTCAACGCAGTAAAAGGCGCATCAGCGGTTCTGGCGGCAAATACCTGGGCATTGACGCTGTCGACGAGGAAGATTTCCTCTCTGTCACTCACAGCGATATCGGAGATCCAGCCGTAAGTCTCAGGAAATTGGATCTGTCGGAGATACTGGCCGCGATCATTGCAAACCAATACGCGCCGGGAAAGAACATCCAGAAAATAGAGCCGACCGTTCGGGTCAACGGCAAAACTGGGGGCTTCAATCCTGGCTGGCGCCGGCATGCCGACGGGTTTGATAAAGCCAAGGCTTTGGCCGTCTGCTGAAAGGTGGACAATCCTGCCCGCCTTCGCATCGAGGAGGTAAATCTCCCCCTGGCGGCCTACGTGAATCTTCTTGGGGTAAATGGTGAGCGGTGTTTTGAGTACCTGAACCTGGGGTTTCGATTCATAGTCGCTCAGGGTATAGCGCAGGAGCCTGTCATTGCCGGTGTCAGCCACCACCATGACAGAATTCTGGGTGCAGGCCACTCCCTGGGGCTGTTGGAAGCCGATGCCCTGGTCATCGGCATAGAGCGACAAGGCGTGCCGAAAGCGCACTTTTTCAGCTGCCGATGCACTCAGCTGCGCCCAGGCCGTTGCCAGCAGCATCGTACCAAGGATGAATAGTTTATGAGATGGTATCTTCACGCCTAACTCACCGCTTTCGTTCGACATGACATTGGATGCAAAGTTCGTAGGTGGTGTCAAAGGGCAGCATGGCGGGCTTGTTCCCTGTCCCGCAGCCCACATGGCAACTGAGGCACTCCACCGTCAGATTCTTGTTGCGCTGGTCGACAATTTTTTCACCGATGGGGTGCGTTGAGTGGGTCTCCCATTCATGACACTCGCCGCACACATTGACGGAGATATTCTCCTTTCGCATGAGCAAAAAGTTGTCTGCAGAATGCGGGGAATGGCAGCTGCTGCAGGTGCCCTTGCGGACCGGTTCGCAAAGATGCTTGTTTTGCGGGTTTGCAATGGACACATTTTGCAGTTCAACGGTGTCGGCGTGGCACTGTCCGCATACCTTGGCCTGAGATCCGCTGATCAGCTTGGGTGTTTTGCTGCCGTGGGGGTTGTGGCAGTGCAGGCAGGCCGTTTCATCCGCCAAAGGCCAGTGCACCTGCTTTTTTAGATACATTTCATCGATCATCGGCTTGTGGCACTGCAGGCACAATGCCTTGCCCTTCTGCTTGACGTCCAGGGCATTGGCGGAGGTAGGGCTGTTGTGGCATTTCTGGCAGCTCTTTTCGGCCACCGGCGCATGTACTGTATCATATAGAATGTCGCGTTTGTCGGATCCATGGGGGTCGTGACAGGAGTTGCAGTTACTGGTTCCCACTTTATAGTTCAGGTGGCGCCGGGCAAAAATGGGCCGGTTGGTTTTGTGGCAAGCCGTGCATAGGGCGGAGGCCTCGTTTTTCAGCAGTGCGGTCTCTTTGGTGGATGCGTGGGGAGTATGGCAACTAAGGCAGCCTTTGCCTTCGGTCAAGGGCTTGTGGGGAAATTTCACCTTTGCCAGACGCGTGCCCATCTCGGAATGGCATTCTATGCACAGCGCGTTGCCGTCCTTGTTGAGCAGGCGGCGGTTATTCGATCCGTGGGCATCGTGGCACTTGCTGCAGTTACCCTCGACCACAACCTTATGCCGGCTGACGGCTTTTTCAGGAACGATATCCGCGTGGCAGCGGTTGCACAGCGTCTGGACATCTTCAACCAACAACTTCTTCTGGTTGGAGGTGTGCGGATCGTGACAGCCGGTGCATTCATCCGGTTTTTTCAGCGGGTGCGTGGAACGGCGGCTGAAGGCCTTCTTCTGATCCTCGTGACACTCCAGGCACTGTTTGCTTTTTGCTCCCGGCTTGAGTTTGACCTTGTGCGCAGCGTTAGCAGGCCCAAAGGCGGCCAGGGTCAGCAGCGAAGTCAACAAAAGCGGCACGATACTACCGCGCAATTTGCGGATCCCTGTTGTGCTGATTATTTGGTGATATGGCAATCTTTGCATTTTCGTTCGGCAAATGGTTTATGAATATCCGTTTTGAACAGCTTCGGGTCCGTGGACGCATGCGCGTCATGGCATTTGCTGCAATTCATCACACCGGCGTCGATATTGATATGCGCTGTTTTAAACGTCTGCTTCTCATAATCGTGACAATCGGCGCACAGCTGCTGAATGGGCTTTGTCGCCAGGGCCGGGGACTCGGCATAATGGGGCCGGTGGCAAATCTTGCAATTTTTGAGATCAGAGGGGGCATGCAGGAAAAAGCGGGTTTCCTCCTTTTGAGCCTCTGCTGCGGCGACGGCGGAAGAAACGGGTTCTTCCCCGCTGGCTGTTTTATCCGGATACATCTTGTTTTTCAAATCAATGTGGCATGCCAGGCACAGGTCAGGATAATCGGCCAGCAGCAGCCGGTTGAGGTTCGCCTTGTGGGGGCTGTGGCATTCAGTGCACTGCCCGTCGACCACGGGGGCGTGGTTGCTTTTGGGGGTCTTCACCTCCTGCCCCGGGTCGGTGCCGTGGCACGAATTACAGAGAAAGCTCTGCTTGTTTTTAATCATGCCGGCCACATTGCTGGCGTGCACTTCGTGGCAGCTCATGCATTTGCCGGCTTTGAAGAAGGGGTGCACGGATCCGCCGGGGGCGGTCTTCATAAAATCCCCATGGCATTTGCTGCACAATTTCGGATCGTCCGCAGCAAACGCCAGGAGTTTTTCTCTCTTGCCGCCGTGGGATCGATGACACTCATTGCATTCGCCCTGCAGTACGGGTTTGTGGGTGTTGGTCTTCAAAAACTTGGATTCGGATTCGAAATGGCAGCTGTAGCAGACTGAATTGGTATTGGCCTTGAGCATACCGTAGAAGTCGGAACCGTGTGGATTGTGGCACTTTCCGCAGCTGCCTTCCACAAAAGGGGTATGGGGCTTAAGGGTCCTCTTTTCCAGTAGGATGCGGGTGTGGCATTTCAGACACACTTCCTGCTCCCCGGCCGGCAGCATTTTAGGTTTGGCGCTGGCGTGCCGCACGTGACATGCCAGGCATCCCTTGCCTTCGGTCAGCGCTTTATGGGGGGTGGACCGCTTGGTTTGCCGGTCAGCGTGGCAGCCAAAGCATAGATTGTTGCCTGGGCGCACCAGCAAGCGTTCATTCTCGGAGGCATGGGGCAGGTGGCATTCCGCGCACCGGCCTTTTTGAAACGGTTGGTGCTCCAACACCCCGCCGGCCATCAGATCCTCAGTTTTATGGCATTTGAGGCACAGGTCCCGACCTTTGGCCGGGGTGGCAAAGTTTTGCTCCGATTCGGCAGGGGCATGGCACGCATTGCAATCGTCCTTTACAACCGGGGCATGCACGCTGGCCTTCATCAATCGGGGTTGCAGGGAGGCATGGGGGTTGTGGCAACCGGTGCATTCGGCTCTGTCCACCGGATAGTTGTCGTGGGCCTGCCTGAAGGCCCCTGCACCCAGATCGTGGCAGGACCGGCAAAGGGTAATGCTTTCGTTTTTCAACAAGTTCGGTTGATCGGAACTGTGGGAAAAATGGCACCGCAGGCAGGTTTTTTCCTTCAACGCCGGATGGACCACCGTCTTGTTAAACTGATCGCTCTGATGGCAGCGGAAACAAAGATCGTTGCCGGCGGCTTTAAGCAGCTGGGACTGTTCCGAGGCATGGGGGTTGTGACAATCGATGCACTGGCCGTTTTTCAGGGCCGAGTGGACCTTGTTTTTGGCCATCCCGATCTGATCCGTCTTATGGCAGGTGAGGCATAGCTGATTGCCTTGTGCTTTTAACAGCAACTTGGGTAAGACCCCATGTCGCAGGTGGCAATCTTCGCACTTCTGATCCTTGACGACGGCGTGGACACTTTTCATGCCGAAGTATTTGCCCTTGAAATCCGTATGGCAATCCAGGCACTGCTTTTTTGTGAATTTGCCGGTGGTGCGCACCGGGCCCGGGGCGCAAGTCATGATGGCGAACAATGCCGCCAGGCATAGCAGCATGGCCGCAAGGGAAAGCAATTTCGCGCGCGGGCTTCGTTTTTGTGCTTTCATCAAAACCAGATCAATGAATTGTTGTCATGAATATCACTTATTTCAGTTTGGCCAGCGCGCTTCGATATATCTTCACAGGATAGAATTTGGCAAGCTGGCCAGCCCACCGTTCAACGCTCTCCTTGACTTTTGCGTCGAAGACGACCTTGGCAATATCCTCTTTTACATCGGCGAAAGATTGCTGCACTGGTGCGATAATCTGATCCACATACAACAAATAAAAATGACCGTCGGAATCAGTATAGAGCCGGCAATCCCCTTTGGCGGCACCCGAGACGGCTTTGCGGATATCCTCGGGAAGGTTGTTCACGGTCAGCGGCCGGCCTTCGAAATCGAGGAGTCCCCGGGTGTCCGCCGGAACCTGCCCATGGGCATTGGCGCTCAACCAGGCGAAGTCGGTTCCCTTGTTTAATTTTTGCATGGCGGCAACCGCATCGTCTCTTTTGGCAAAGACAAGGTCTTTGATGCGCATCATCCGGGAAGAGGTGAATTCGGAGATATTTTTCTGATAATAGGCCTCTAATTCCTTCTGGCTCAATTGGATGTCCGGCACCACGACTTTTTTGATGAATGCTTCGAAGATCCTTGAATTTTCATATTCTTTGACCCTTGCTTCGAATGCCGCGCTTTTGTTGATTTGTCTTTTTTCGGCTTCGAGACGGAGAAGTCTCTTCTGAAGCAGATCTTCCAGAACAGTCGCTTTTTTCTTGTTGAGTCTTTTGGCTTCCACGGCCAGCTTTATCCCGTGAAAAAAGCGCTGATTCAATGCACGGCTGAATTCGGCGACGGTTATGTCCTGGGCGCCCTGAATTTCGACCAGCACGCGCTGATCATCCAGCAGTTTTTCCATGGCCTGTTCTTCGGCTTCATAATCCAGGGCATCAAACAGATCGCTGTTGACCTGTGCCTTGGCCTTTTTTAATGCTTCAAAGTACTGCCGGGTGGCTTTGACCCGCTTGTCGTTGAGGGCCCGCTGAAGTGCCATCCGCCGTGCCCGTACGTCTTCGTTGGCGGGGATGCGGGAGCCCTCCAGCTTGAAAACGATAAACCCGTCTTTTCCCAGAGATAGAACCGGGCTGATCTCGCCGGCTTTCATCTTGGCAATGACCCGGGCGACCGGGGCTTTGAGCTGGTTGTTTCTCAGATAGACGCCTTCGGTGTCGCCTTCGGCATACCGCCACTGCATCGCTTTTTGAAAAATCTGCTCAAAGTCCTGGCCTGCTTTGAGTTGCGCATCGATCTTCTTTGCATCGGTTTCTTTTTTGATGCGCAGAGATCTTATCTTCCACTCGCGGACGATGGACGCATAGATTTGTTCCACCGTTTCAGGATCCGGTTGAATATTTTCCACATGCTGCTCCAGCAGCATCTCCATCTGAAGCTGATCCGCGTACTTTTGAATGGCTTTTGCCAGGCCCGGTGTCTGGTGGAGTCCGATATTCCTGGCCTCCAGCACGATCAGCCGGGTGTTGATCATGCGCTGCAGCACGTGGGTGAATTCGATCCGCCCGGCCTTGGATTTAGGCTGGCCATGGGTGTGCGAGGCAGCAATGACCCGACTGAGTTCGAACCATGTAATGGGTTCACCATTGACCTCGGCCACTTTCAATGAAGGGTCGGCGTCCGGTAACGCCTGCGCGGCGCTGGTGGTGTGGGCGCCCCAAACAAGAAGGCAGACCCAAATCGACGGTAGCAGCAGCAGTGTGCGTTTCATACAAAAAGCCATTTCACACTCAAACCGTATTATCAAGGCTAAAATGTCAAACCACGCCGACCGCCCGCGGCGGTGGCGGGACGATCTCCTTCCGGGGTGTTTTGCGGGTGGGCATAATACCAGAGGCAAGTGGGGATTTAACCAGATGCTGGCGGGTCCGTCCTGTAGGAGGATATCGTCGTGCAATCTAACCGGCCGTTTTTACAGGTACATCTATTTCCGCGGGGTTGCGGCATGTTTTTTGCGAATTATCTGGTCCAGCAGGCAAAGGAAAAAAATGAAGGCTTCAAAATAAAATTCATTGCTGGCATCTCCCAAACGCCTTTGGATCGGTTTAGCCCTGGCGCTGGTCTGTTTTTGGCCGCTGTGCGGCTCTCTGGCCATGGCCGAGGTTCACTCCTCCTATCTTTACAAGCTATCGAGCTTTGACGGCCCTGTGACCTTTAAAACAGCACATATCGATGTGGATGACCTCAGAAAAGAGATCTACGTGGCCGACTCGCGACAGGGTGAAGTCCGCATCTTTAACAGCAAGGGCATGGAAGTCTATCGTTTCGGCGATGACGGCCGCCTGGGCAGTATCATCGATATCGCCGTGGACAGCAACGGCAACATCCTGGTTTTGGGACGCAAGGCAAACCGCGCAGTGATCGTCCAATGCGATTTCAAGGGCCGCGCCAGGAAAACATTGCAGCTGCAAGGCGTACCCCGGGAATTCGAAACAATGCTGCCCAACCGAATGGCTTACCGCGATGGGCAACTTTACCTCCTGGACACTAATGCGCTGCGTCTGGTGGTCACCGATGTGGCGGGACACTTCCGGAAAGGATACGACCTGGCCAGCGTGATCGGACTGGAAGCCAAAAAGCGCCGGGACGTTTCCGTGGGCGGATTCAGTATCGATCCCCACGGCAATATACTTTTTACCATTCCCGTCATGTTCACCGCCTTTAGACTGTCGCCGGAGGGCAACCTCTTGAGTTTCGGTACCCCAGGCAGTGCTCCTGGTCGCTTTGGGGTCGTGGGCGGCATCGTAGCCGATCGACAGGGATACTACTATGTGGCCGACCGTCTTAAATCAGTGGTTCTGATATTTGATCCGCAGCTCAAGTTTCAGACCGAATTCGGCTACCGCGGTTTTAAGCCGCACAACCTGATCAGCCCGAGTGAGCTGGATCTGGACGACCAGGGAAGGCTCTATGTTACGCAGTTGGGAAACCGAGGCGTGAGTGTGTTCAAGATCACCCATCCGTGAAGGGGTTTGGCCGGTCCAGGTCGAATCCCTTCAATTCAAAGCAAAGGAGGTGATGACAAGCAAGCCGTTGAAGGAAGATTTTTTAGGATGGTCAACACTTGTACGCGGTCGATTCCTTAATAAAAAGCACTCTTATCTTTCTGTGGGGACTTCATCCGGCAAAACGAATGTCGGCATGACAGCCGAGCCGAAAGGGAGGAAAGGAGAAAATTGGATGAAAAGGATCTATTTAACTTTTGGTGTAGCCGTTATTGCGATGCTGGTCCTGGGGATTGTCTCCCCGGCCCTGGCTTTCCATGACGGCGGGGTAGCGCACTGCGACGGTTGCCACACCATGCACAACTCGGAAGGCGGTGTGTCCATTATCACCGGTGGAACGGTGGGTGTTTCTGGTAATTTCCTGACCATCGGGTCGGACCCCAGCTCCACCTGCTTGAACTGCCACCAGGGCAGCGGCAGCTATCACATTTTTAACAATGCCGGCGGCGCCACCAACCTGTCGCCGGGCGGCGATTTCGAGTGGCTTACCAAGACCTTTACCTATACCGTTCGAGGCAATCCCGCCGCCACCAACGGTTATAATCTCGGTCACAATATCGTGGCCGCCGATTTTGGTCTGGTAGCGGACACGGATATCACCACCACGGCACCGGGCGGCACCTTTCCGGCAGCGAACCTGGCCTGCAGCTCTTGCCACGACCCGCACGGTAAGGTCACCTCGAGGGCCGGTACTGTCGTGGGTTCCGGTTCTTACGGTGGTGCGGATCCGGGTGGCGGACAAATTCTCGGCAATTACAGGCTCCTGGGCGATACGGGGTACAACCCGGGCAACGGACCGGTCACCTTTACAGCCGCGGCACCTGTGGCTGCTTCGCCTGGTAACGGCGTAGCAGAAACCGATTCTGCCCACGTAGACTACGGATCAGGTATGTCCGAATGGTGTGCCAACTGCCATACCGCCTTTATCAACACCACGGTAGGCACCCATGCCCATCCTGCAGGCAACGCGGAGAACCTGGGCGGCACAGTTTCCGGTAACTACAACAGCTATGTGGCCACCGGCAACCTGACCGGCGTAGCCGGGACCGCCTTCCTGGCCCTGGTACCGTTTGAGCGCGGTACCCTGGATCGAACCACCCTTAATCCAGCCAGCACAGCCGGGCCCACGAGCGCGAACAACGTCATGTGCCTGACCTGCCACCGGGCCCATGCGTCTGCATTTGAAAATGCCGGTCGCTGGGATTTCACCACCGAGCTGCTGGTCGATTCGCATCCGCAGTCCACCGATGGCGGCATCGACGCCGATGATGTTACCGCCAAATACTACGGCCGTGACATTGCGACGGTCTTTGGTGCAGGCCAGAGAAGCCTTTGCAATAAGTGCCACATTCAGGATTAGCTCGCCTGACAGGTTGTATTCAAACCGGGTACGGTGTTCCGTACCCGGTTGCAATC
>JARRKU010000010.1:0-119891 GCA_037387725.1 Desulfobacteraceae bacterium | reverse complement strand
TCCTGCCGCGAAAAATATCAACAGCTTTCTCATCATTCGAGTCCTTATTCGTGACCGGCAAAGTGGTTCAATTTACCACAAATCAATTGGCAGCATAGTATAGGGTTCGACTCCTCATTGTTTCAAGGGCGGGGCATCATTTTATCCCATAAAAACACAGCAGCCCGAGGAACCCGGCTGCTGTGTATCATGCTGGATGTGAATTGCTGAACGGTCTAGTAAACCGGCGGAGGAGAACATCTCTTGATGGTGACTTTATTGTTGCTCAGATTACAGTCCTTGACCGGTGCCTTGATGTTGACGATTTCGGCGCTGATGCCGGTGGATTTTCGAACCAGGGTTTTGCCGTTGATGATTTTGATGGCTTTGCGGGAGTTGGCTGGAACGGTGATGGGCACATTCTTTTCATCCCATTTCTGGGTGCGCAGGTTGAAGTAGCGCACCTTCAGGGTGGCGGACACCTGAGCTTTTTTGTTGCCCGGGCATACGCCGTTGAAGACCGTCACCCACATGTCTTTCATCAATAAGGCGTTCACGGTGCTCAAATCCTGGGCGCAGGGGCATTGCTGCGCGTAGATGGTCTCCACCAGGGGATCGGCGTTGAGCATCAACTTTACTTTAGACGGTCTTCATCCTATTGACCTCCTTTTCATCTCATGATGCATTGCAATTCGACGGTTAATGGTAACAAATCTTCCGCTTTTGCTGTGTAGGTGTCGCCCTCCGAGTAAAAGGTTCAAAGGATATTTCATTTTTTATAGTTCACAACGCCGTATTGTGCAACAACTAGAAGCTATCTACGTCCCAATAAATAATCACGTACTCAGTATGGTTCTCCGGCTTCCAGCGTGCATAGTATGTTTTTACTTGAACTGCCATTTTGGCGGACCTCCTTTTATTCCATTGCCCTTTTAATTGACGAAACCGCCATACGGACTTATTGATACCAGAGTAGAAAAACGATTGGCGGCAATCTCAAGAAATTCCTGACTCGGTGCAATAAATCTCATGAGAATTTCAGCTATTTTATCCAACTCTTTATTTTTGATGGCGATATCCAACTCTCCTTTTCTTTCAGGATTGCAGGCTTGGCACCAACTGCGGTGAATGTTTTTGATCCGCTGCGTTTGCTCAGGATCAAAGAGCGGTAAGATGGCATCAATACCGACCAGGCCGCGAGAGTTTGCATCCGTTCTAATCCGCTCAATGGAATTATAAAGCCTTTCGGCATCCGCTTCGGATAATTTTCTGCCGGTATATTTTTCTAAAATCTCCCATCGAAATCGAAAAGCGAATCGCAGGTATGAGGCGAGCACTGACAGGTCTTTGGGCATGGAAGAAATATCAACGGCTCCAATTTCTTCAGAGAATGTTATTTGATAAGATACGATGGCACCATCAAGGCGGCATCTGTCTACCGCATGAATGACCGGCCGAAAAAACTTGCTGTCTTTCGCCAGAAAGACGGCTTGAACCGGTTTGAATTTCCTACCTTCGGAAATTTTCTTGATGACATGGAATAATTCTTCCTGCCAGAGGTCATTCATCGCATTCCCACCTTTTTCAGAAAGCGAGGCGATCAAATCACCCCATGTTTTTGGCTTTTGTTCAAAATCAAAAAGGTCTAAAGCTTGCTTATGGCATTGACTATTTTTTTGCACTAACTTCAATCTGGGCGTCGGTGACATATCGATTTATCGGGTCAAGTCCAAATAGCGGGTGGTCATCTTTACAGACATTTTTAAGGAACTCTTCACTTCCGGCTTTTTAAAGCTGAAAAAGACGGAATTTTAATTTCTGGTCAATGCGTTGCGAAGCTTATTGAAGGATTCATATGCATCATTTATCCCCTCCACTTTTTTCAGCTGGACAACGGCCTTTTGAATTCTTTCAGCCATACCCTGATGCGTCGCTTTGAATTCTTCAATTTCAGCAATCTCAGTCTGACGAAAGACATGTCCATTGTCGTTCATTTTGATGTTTTTTGCTTTGTGCAGATAAAATTTGTTTGGTGCAGGGGCCAAAAGGCGTCGGTTGGCGTTTTTAAACCGACAAAACTGTACAAGGGATTCGCAAGCAGCGGATGAAATCAGGCGCATTGGAAAAAGACAAGGTGTGCGGTTTTCAATAAGGGAACTCCAGGCCTTTACGGCCGGTGGCCGGCTCGCGGCTTCCCTGCCAATGGACCTGCACTTTGTGCGCAAGGGGCTGGGAATTTACGATCATTTTGAAAATCGGTGACTTCAGCTCTGCAATGCCATGCAGGCTCGACCAGTTGTAGGACCACGACAATATCTCCTGCAAGCGGTCCAGCAGGGGCTGTTTGTTGTGGGCACAGACGTCGCGCAACCCGGCCAGGGTCGCTTTGCCGAGGGCGATGCTGCCCTTGCACCGGGGGCTGCACGGAAGGTGGCGCAACAGCCGCAATCCCATGGGGGCGAGGAAGATGTTGGTGGTAAAGTGGCCGGCGACTTGCCGTAAAGATCCGCCGCCCGCGTTTTCCGGTTCGGCCATCGGCCGGATGCTTTCACGCCGGCCGTCCTTCAGGAGACGGGCAGTGAAACGGCTGCAACAGCCCGGCGCACCCAAGGCGCGATGGAGCGCGGCCAGCGTTTCGCCAGATACGGCCGTGTCTTCCGACGACAGGGATAACGCCGGCAGCGCCATGAACCTTTGCGCCTCTTCCTCGGCGCCTGCCAGAACGGTGATTTTGCGATCGTCGAAGTCAAAGCCCGGCAGGCAGCGATTCAATAGCTCATCGGGAATTTCCAGGACGGTTGCGGCGGTGTTCAATCGGTGTTTAAAGCGGCTCAGCTTATGGGGGTATAGCCTGCAGAGCTGCAATGGATACAGCCGCCGCCATACGACAGGCAGGTATTCCCGCAGCAGTTCACCCAGGCCGGTTATCACCGGTTCCCACGTGGCCCGCATTTCGGCGCTCACCCAGGTGATGCGGCGGAACGCGGGCAATTCAAAATCCAGGGTCTTCACCAAACGGTCCTCCGGTCTTTCGGATGACCTTTCGCTCATATCCTTGCCGTCCGTCTGCGGCTCGGGCGGTGGGTCGCCGGACCTGCACATGACCATCTCCGGCGGATTTCTTCTCTGCGAAGCGGAGACGTGCTCATCCGCTTTCAAATCGTGCTTCAGGGAATAATTGTCGTTGCACTGCCAGGCATAGCGCATTTCCTGCTCCCACTGTTCGCGCAACGGGTGAAGCGATACAGGGGTATAGCCTTCCCCTGCCAATCGACTTTCGATTTGTGAAAACAGCCGCTTCCATACTTCGCAATACTCTGTCCGGTTGCGCCAGTCCCTGTCCACGGCGGTTCCGGGGCACTGCCCCTTGCAGACCAGGAAAAAGCGGCATCCCTTGCAGCCGTGGTGCGCCTGGGGTGTGTGGTACAGGGCGAGATAGCGTTCAAACCCCTGCCGGTCCGGTTTCTGAAAATGGATGCCCTCCTTGTCCGTCAACCCGCAATTATGGCGGCGGCCCTCGCCGTTGACGCCGGTGACCGCCTCGGTGGTGTAGGGGTCGCAGGCACGCCACACGCATGGTACCTCGCTGTCGTCGCCCAGCAGCAAGGCGCGCAGATCCGCAGGAATATCGATCCGCAGGCCGGGAAGCTGCCGGTCCAGGGCCGTGAACTGCTCCAGCGCATACAGATTCTCCTCGGTGCTCAGTCCATATTTCTCCCGCACCCGGGAATTTTCCATCTCCAGAAGATGGACGCGCATGGAGCATACCCCCAAAGCCGCCATCTCGCGAATCCACGCCAATAAACGCGGCAGGCGCCGGGCGGTGGCGTTGCAGCGGGTGAGCTGCAGCATCAACGCAGGCGCGAGATGTCGGGCGCACATCATCCGGATGGCCGCCTGGGTTTTTTCCGTGGCGGCCCGGGTTTTTTCCAGGGTGCCCGCCCAGCGGGCATCATTGAGCTCCCCCGGCCCATCGACCGACACGCCGACCATCACATCGTATTGTCTAAACAGGTCGATGTGCTTCTGGGTGATCAAGGCGCCGTTGGTCTGGATGCTGTTTTCGCCAAAGGTTTCGAGCCCCCAGCGAAACATCTCCGCCAGGTCGGCGAACTTCATCAGCAGGGGCTCGCCGCCGAACAGGTGAAACGGACCGCCCTCCTCGCAAACGGCCTGCTTCATGGCATCGAGGTCGTAGCGGGGGCACTCGTTCGCTGCGTTGCGATGGATGTTCTGATAGCAATACTGACAGGCCAGATTGCATTTCACACCCAGTGGGCGTAATTCAACGCTCATGACGTCCGCCTCGCCCCTACCACAATTTAACGTGCGGGATTTTTACATGCTTCACATGCGGCAATTTGATATGCGGTATAATGTTGAAGATATCCTTCATCGCCTTGGAGACCGCGCCGGTGGAGTATTTGACGCCTTTAAGGACACTTTCCACGGCCTTGCCGCCCAGGCCGTAGGTGGTCTTCATGGCATTGGCCACTTCGTTGGCCGATGCCTTAAAGGTGTTTTTCATGACGCCGGCCGCCTGCTGCGCCGTGTAGCCCGCGGCCTTGAGCGCGCTGGCGGCTGAGGCGGCGCTGTTGGTGAAGGTTCCCTTGAGGGCGCCGCCGACCTGGCCCACCGTGTACCCGGCGGCCTTGAGGGCTTTGGCCGCTTCGTTGGCGCTTGCGGAGAACGCCGTTTTCAGGGCCGAGCCGACCTGGTTGGCGGAATAGCCGGCCGCTTTCAGGGCAGCGGCTGCGGCGGAAGACGAGGCGTTGAATACGCTCTTCATCGCTTTGCCCACATCATTGACAAGGTAGCCGGCCCCTTTGAGGGCTTTGGCGGCCTGGGTCGCATTCAAGCGGAAAACCGATTTGAGCGCCTTGCCCACCTGGGTCGCCCCGTAGCCTGCACGCTTCAACAGCTTGGCCGCCTGCTGGGCCGACTGCTTGTAGGCGGACTGCATCGCCTTGCCCACCTGATCCGCCGCATAGCCGATCCCTTTGAGGATGCGGGCCGCCTGGGCGGCGGTTTGTTTGAAAACCGACGCCAGCGCCCGGCCCACCTGTTCGGCGGTAAACCCAATACCTTTGAGAATTTTCGCCGCTTCTTCTTCCGATGTGTTGAAGACGGACTGTAGCGCCTTGCCGATATCTTCCGCAACATAACCGGCGCCTTTCAGGAATTTGGCGGTTTCCCTGGCCGACGCGCTGAAGGCCGAGGCCAGCGCCTTGCCGACGTCTTCCGCGGCATAGCCGGCGCCTTTCATCAGTTTGGCCACCTGTTGTTCGGTCTGATCGTAGACCACGTTCAAAGCGCCGCCGATTTCTTCAACCGCATAACCGGCGTCCTTAAGCAGGGCGGTGGCTTCCCCGGTCGCGGTTTTATATACGTTCTTGAAAACCGCTGCGGCGTTTCCGGCCGTATTTTCGGCGAGCTCGATCGCACCCTTGGCCACGCCCGCGGACCAGGCGGCGGCATCTTTGTAAAGCGCGCGGAAGTAGGTTCCGATCCGGTCGAGAATTTCTTCCACCAGCGCCTCGGTCACCTCGGCGATTTTGCCGGGTACCACGTGCAGGGAGAACGTCACGTCGAAACCCTTTCCATTCAAGGTGAAGACAGCCGCAACGCCCAGAGTGAACGTATCCTCCGTGACGGCGACGGCCAGGGTCAGACCGGTTTTGAGATTCAGGGATAAACCATCTGCGACTTTCACCCCGGCAATGCGTATGGGGCCGGTGCTGACCGGCAGGTTTATCTTGGTCCCCACCTCGCCGGCAATCATCAGGTCGTTGTTCCGACTGGAAATTTCGAGGGTGGTTTTCAAGGCAAGGAACTGTCCCTGAATGTAAAAGCGATCATGGGTCAGCACCATTTGACCGTTTATAATCGTGACTTTGCCGCTGCCGCTGCCGAAGGAGAAATTGGTCTGCCCCGTGAGATTCAGTTTTTTATCGGAAATTTCACCCTCGATATCGGCGCTGGCGTCCACCAGCTTCACGTTGGGAAACAAATCCAGGTGGCCGGAAACAATCAGTTTCTGGTTGCTCAGGTACAGTTCGCCATCCATGACGGTTTGCCGGAGCACCTCCAGACGGGTTTTGCCGAGGAGCTGGAAGGCCGGCTGGGATTTCGGATCAAGGGCGATGGCGCCGGCAAGGTCCGCCGCGACAATCCCGGCGATGCGCCCCTTGATCTGAAAACCGGTGGCAAAACCGTGGGCGGAGCTGCCCATCATGCCCAGCGTGGTCTGGAAGGTCACCGCGTTGGCAATGTTGAAACCACCGCTCATCAACAGCACCAGCCCCTGGTCATGCGCCGAGGTTTTTTCAGGCAATACGGCCAGCACGCCTTCTTTATCGGCCTCTTTTAACTTCAGTTTCTTGTAGGCGGTTTGGCTGAACTCATACGGAGTGGTAAGGGCCCAGGCCACATTGATGGCGGCCACGTTAAAGAACGAGACGGTTTCCGACCCCACCCGATACTGGATAGGGAAGGATTGGATAAATTCGTTCACGCTGAACGTCTTCAGCCAGTTCAACGCATGCGCCAGCAGTTTCCAGGCGCTGATCTCCTGGATGACCCCTTTCTGGCCCAGCAGCTTGCCGCCGGTATACTTGGGAAGCTGCAGGTAGTTGCCGCCAATGGTGAATTTGATATCGCTCTGTTTGGGCGGCTTGGATACATCCAGCAGGTACTTGGGATCGGTAAAAAATTCCACCAGCTGGCCGAGCATTTTCGCCAGTTCAACCATGTTGGGGGTGGGCTTGGGCAGCCTGAAGTGGCTGCCGACGGCCAATCCTTCGAACCCCAGATAGTCGATGCCGATTTTGTCGTAGAACAGCGGGATGGGGATGGGAACACCCGCCTGGTAGAAAATCAGGGCAAACAGATTCTTGAGTTCCAGCGAGTTTTGCAGGGTTTGCGATTTGGGTAGAATCTTCAGGTCGGAATTCGGCATCACCAGCGATGCAGCGATGGTGAGCAGGTTGAACTGGTCGAAGGTGGCGTCTACATCCAGGGTGAACAGCTGCCCGGACAGAATTTCTCCGAAGCAAACGCGGCGCAGTTCCAATCCGTTGAGCGCCGGCAGGGGGCCGGCCATTCCGGGGTAGAGGATGCGGACCGGCGGATCGTCGGGGCCGACGGAAAGGCCGCCCTGGATGCCGCCGCCGGCATCCACCTGGATATCAAACATCAGGCTGTTGGGGATCTGAATGTTGAAATAGGATTTCAGCCGGTCCGGCAGCTTGTGGATCCCTTTGTCGATGACCTCCAGGGCATCCTCCAGCTCGCCGGGGAAATGACCGCCCCAGAGTTTTTTGAATTCGCCGATATTGAGGTTGTCGTCGGCGTCGAGAATATTGATCTCCTGGATGGGGACCGCTGTGGGCACTGCTTCGGCGGCCTTTTTGCCCGCCACCGCCTGCACGAACCATTTCAGCGGCATCAGCGGAATGCTGAGCGGACGCGTGATATGGAAACCTCCCGCGGCCGTCAAGCCGCTGGAACCGGCAGTATATGAGAATTCCGGCACCATGATTTCAGCGGCGCCGAAATCCCCCATGTCGATCGCCCACCAGGCCTTTCCGTCTTTAACCACGCTTTTCACTGCCTTGAGCGGCGATGTGAGCAGGCTCGCCGACAGCTTGCGGCCGTCGCTCTGTACTTTGATCTTCACCAACGCGTCCCGGGGATTGGCGGGGTCGTAGGTGTTGAACAGGGGCAGCACCGGTTTGCCGCCCCTGGTGCCGAAAACATTATTCAGTTTGGACGGCAGGCCGAGATCGAGATTGAGCGACAGGCCGGGCTTGGCGCCATTGGTGATCGTGAAATCACTGATGTTGACCAGGATCCTGCCCAAATCCACCGGGCTGCCGCCGGGCACCGGAATCTTCGGCAATGGAATTTCCAGACCTTCGGTCAGACGGGTTACGGTAAACGTCTGCTCCTGGTTCTTCAGCGTTAGGACGGCATCGGTTTCATCCGGCAGGATATCGTTCATTACCCCGGTGAAGCCAAGGAACTGAATGGCGACGGTGCTGCTGAAGGAAAAATCGGATCCTTGCCGGGTGAACTGCAGCGCCTTGAACCGCGGCGCGATTGTCGGCGGGGTTGCCGCCGGTACGGGAACCGGAACGACCGGCAGTTCTCCGCTGTCTGCGGCGGTGATGAAACTCACCTGATTTCTCTCCCCGATGGCCACCTCCAGGTCGCCGCGCATGTCCACTATGCCGGCCATCGCAATGCCGCCGACAAACCCCACCTTCCAGTTTTTCCGGTTGCCGCTTTTGCTGCAACCCAGGCTGATCTTTTCATACGTCACAGCACCGACGCCGGCTATCTCAATGGCGTGCCCGCTGAGGGTTATGGCGTTCAGCGCTTGTTTCAACGGTCCGGGAATGGCGCTGGTCAGCGCTTTGGGGAAGACTTTGGCCATGGCGTCATAAAGCTTGCCGGTGGAAGGCGGCCTGACGTCGTAGCCGGGCTTTCCCTCATTTTCCGGTGCATTCTGGCTGCCGTCGTAGGTGGCGCAAAAACTCGCTGTATTCGGAGCGCTGGAAAAATCCAGCCCAAACCGCAGACCCGCCAGCAGCAGATCGCCGCTGAAGGATGTTGCATATCGGTTGCCTGATTTGGCGACCGAGATATCGACATGGGTATCGAGGCGGGTCTGGGCGGATAAGGTCAACTGGGTGTCAAAGCCCACGGCTACCGCCTGGGTTTTGGTGTCGGCGCGGAGCGATATCGAAGACAGCGTCACCGAATCCAGTACGTCAGGCAGATCGACTTTGCCATAGCGCTTGCTCAGGTCATCGGCCAGTTTGCCGATGGGGATGCGGCCGTCCCCTGCGATACCGACAGTGATGATCCAGCCCGCCTGGGCTGTCCGGGTGCCTCCCGGGATCTTCACGCTCAGGCCGGCGTCGACCCCTGCAAGGGTCATGTGACCGTCGGCCTGCATAGCGCTCGGTTTTTTGGTTTTGAGGTCGAAGGTTATGGCCAGCTTGTCAATGGATAGATCCGTCAGCTTCACGGCATTGAGGGCGCTTTTCATTGTGGCGCGCAGATCGCTGCCGCCGATCAGCTTGGCGATGTCCAGAATACCCGGCGTCGCATTCCCCTGTTTGGCGGTTATGATGATGTCAAGCGCTTCTCCCGACGCGAAGGGGGCTTCCACCTGATAGACGATACCGGCTTGAACCGTACCCAGAATAGCGCCGCTGCCGGTCAGGGCGTAGCCATCGCCGGTTGATTGATAAGTTAACTGCAACCGGCACTTCAATTCGGTCGCGGCTATCGTGTCACCGACTATCTTCCAGCGTTTGTCAGAGCCGACGACAATCTCGATCTCCGTGTCGGTTCCCTTCTCCCATCCGAAGGTCAGGTCGAAGGTCTCCACTGAAACGCTGTTGAGAAACGCCAAGGGGGGAATCTGTGCATCCATCTCCCCGTTGGACACAAGGGATGCCAGGGCGACCAGAGACAGCTTCTGGCCGTTCTTCAGACCGAAGACCAGTTTGCCCGCCTCAACAGACCCGGCGATCTGGAGGGTCTTTGCGTCCACACGGACTTGGCCGGTAAAAGCAAAAGCAGCCTGAACCTTGTTGCCCGATTGCATGAAGGTCAGTGTGAGGGCCAGATTGGCAAGGGTGAGTGCGGCCGGCCCGCCCGGCGCCCAGTCCTCCTTCAACTCCCCGGTTACAACGAGTTTGTTGGACGCGGGTTTAATCGCAACGGCCTGCAGCGGAATCGTGTTCTTGGGAAAGGGGGCCAGCAACGTCGCGTCCAGAAGCGAGCCGTTCAACACCAGTTCCTGATTGCTGACGGCGGATTGGAGGGTATTCTGTAAAGCAGCTAAATCTGACATAATGAAAACTCCTTCCATGGAATCGTTTGGATTGTGCAGACAGTGGGATTAAGTATGGATTTCGGGTGGGGTTGAATTGCGGTCCGGGCAGCCGCTCTCTTGGGCTTCAGCAGCCTTTCCATCCAGTCATCCCGGGCTTTTTCGCTCAGAATTCACCCTGCTCCTCATGGTCCTTTCGTCCAAACCTCGTCGTAGGCCTTCAAAGGCAAAAGATCAAAGTGAGCTGAAGAAAAACAATTTACCGGACTTTGAAGATCTGGTGGTTCTCTCAGTCGAGCTTTTTGAAAAGTCAAAATAAAGATAGGAATTGCTTTTTACATGCCTGAGTATGGCAACGGGAAGCTTGCGTGTCAATATCACTTATCAGGTTGCGCCTGCTCAAAAAGACTCCGATCCGCTGGAGATCATACGGCCTGCGCTTGCAGCGCAACGGGGTGCGCCGGATCGCCGGTATCGAGTGGATTGGCTTATGCGGTGGCGTAAAGGGCAGGTCCCTGACTTTGTGAAATGCAGGGGGGACTGGCAGCGGCAGCGCTAATCGTCATTTTCTTTCAAGGCGATTTCGATGAACATCTCCCCTTTGTCGGTGATGCAGGGGATGGTGATGATGGGGATGCCGGAGGGGTAGTTGACCTTGTGTTTGCCCACCACAACGCTGGGGGTGGAGATGGCGTTGTTATCGGAGGGGAAGTCTGTTTTGGCGTTGCCGGCGATCATGTTGCAGATTTCGCCGATGGCGTCGATACAGTCGTCATCCAGTTCGGTGACCTCTGCGCCGATCATGGCGGAAACCAGCAGATAAGCCACATCATGGGAGAGGCTGATGACCACGGAGCCGGTCACATGGCCCGAAAGCCCGATGATGCTGCTGATTTCATGGGGGGGCACCTGGCCGCCGGTCTTCAGCGACGGCTTGCCCAGTTTAAAGGGAACCTCGATCATGGTTTCAAAAACATTTTTGGCCGCCACAACAAAGGGTTTGATATAATTCGGGTCGATCATTCCGTCACCTTACGTCTTGCCGGATTCTCTAATTAATTGAAAATGAACGTAATCTCCACTCATGTCCGGGCCGGCTGCTGCTCATCCTCCGTGTTCTGCATCCCGGTGTCCCTTTATACATCGGCCAAAAAATCGGGAACTTTACACGATAGTTATACAGAAGCGGAAAAAATAGAGCACGCACACCAGAAACTGGACCGACCGGCCATAGGTGGGCAGCGACCGACATCCGGCCTAAGGTCTTATAAGGGGCAAAGCAATGTGTTCACCGGACTGGGATGCCATGGCCTAAACTTGGGCGCTGAAATGTGATGTATTGCCAGGGCATCCGAAATAGGGGCCTGTATTGTGGTTACAAGCCCTCCTTGAGGACGTCGAACATTGAAAATACCTGTCCTTTGGCGCCTTGAGCCCATTTTTGCGCCAGAAAAAGGACGGCGTCCAGGGTTCCCTCGGCATAGATCTCCCGGCCGTTGATGTTGTGGGTGAATTCAAACTTGACCGTCTTGTCCGCGGATATGAGGGTGTAGGTGTGCCAGCCGTGGCCGGTCAAATACTCCGGGGGGATGCCCCACATGGTGGTTTGGCGTTCGGGGTCGCGCTCTTTCTGGATCTGCGATGGGTCAAAATCCACCCCCATGCGATTGAAATCCGCTACAATGGCTTTGGCGGTTCCGCTGGTATCGGCTTTACCCGACTGGTGGCTCTCCCGCACAGTGAGCTGATATCCCTTGAAGAGGGTAGGGAAGTGTTCGGCCGCATGGGTGATCATGGCTTGAAGTCCCACGATTTGTTTGGCCATATTCGGGGCGATGACGGCGGCGTTGTCCGATTGGGTGACGGTGGTGGTCAGTCGATCGCGGTCGCCGCCGGTGGTGCCCATGACAAAGGGCAGCCGCTGCCGGCAATAGAATTCGGCATTGTCGTTAACCGCTGTGGGGTGGGTAAAATCGGCGGTGATGAATTCTCCCTCGGCGGCTTTGACCTCTGGCATGCGGTTGTCCCGGCGGTCGGGTTTGATCAGTTCGATGGCTGTTTCATTGATGTGGCAATGGCTGAAATCGATCTCAGGCCCGGTCAGGGAGTAGGGCACCAGGGCAAAGCGTTCATCGGCCAGGGTATGCTGTGCGATGACCTGGGCCACGTTTCCCGGCAACCCGTTGATCATGACTTTGATGGGGTTCATCTTATATCTCCGTTTCTATCCGTTCATTTTCATCAGGATGGACGCTGAAAGCTCTCTTAATTTTGGCAGCGATAGGTCTTTGAGGCAAGATAAATTGTGCGCCAGGCCATGGACGGCGGGCGGGATGTATTGTTCGAACTGTGTCTTTCCCTTGGTGCGGCTCAGATAGCCGAAGGCGCCGAGGATTTGAAGATTTCTTGAAACAGCGCAGAGGCGGTACCCTTTGTGGAATCGGTCCGCGTCGGCCGGTTTGCGAGCCAGCCATCTCTCCTCCGCGTAGGCGAGAAATTCCTCCTGAAGCCCATGGGAGAGTGCGGTGTAGGGATCGATGAGCAGGGATGCCAGGTCGTATTGGACAGGGCCGAGCCGGCCGCCCTGGAAATCGATGAAATAGATGCGATCGTCGTACACCATGATGTTTCGCGATTGGAAGTCGCGGTGGACAAACCCCTGGACTTCCGCTGCCATGATGGCCTGCGCCAGCGCTTCGAACTCGGATTGCAGATCCCCGTAGCGGGTTGGCATTTCGAGATATCCATTTATGAACGCATCGGTGAAATAGCGGCACTCATTTTCCAGCACAACATTTTGGTCATAGTAGGGTGTCTGATGACACCATCGGGTGTCAAACCCGTCGGCTCCTGTCTCGGCCATCGTGATCCACGCATCGATGACGCGCCGGTAGATGCCGCGGGTATGGGCGATATCATGCAGGGCGATCGCGCTTTGCAGATGGGTGTCTCCTGCGTCCTGCAAAAAGGCCAGGCCGGCGTGGCGGTCCCAGGCGTAAAGACGGGGCACCGAAACACCGCAGGCGGCAAGATGGTGCCCGATGTCGACATAGGCGTCCACTTCCTGGGTATCGGTGTTTGTGCGGATGCCGTGGTCCACCATCACCAGGCTCTCTTTACTATCTCTGAGACGGTACCATCGCCGATCCGATCCATCTCCGGCAATGGGGGCTTTCCCCAAGGCGCCGGCCGGCGGACGGCCGAAAGCTTGCTCAAAAGCTGCTGGCGCCAGATGGTCGTAGACGGCTTCGCTGTAACTTTGCGGGGTGCCGATATCGTACCAGCGGTGCCCTTGTACTTCATATGCTTTGATGCGCAGACCGGCCTCGATCATTAGGCGGTAGGCATCGATGATATGGGCCGGCCCCCTCGGGGGCAGAAAATCCAGCACCCTGCGATCCAACACGTGGATGCCGGTAAAGGCCATTCGGCGGCTTTTGCAATTGTCTTCCCTTGCCCCGAAACCGGTGACAAATCCGGCTTCATCCACGGCAACGGTGTTGAACCGGTCGTGGTGGTGCATCACCATGGTGACCGGATGGGGATGGGAGGCGTGAAAGGCATATACGCTGTCCAGGCGGATGTCACTGACAATATCGGCATTGATGACCAACAGCGGACCTTTGTCCCAGAAGTCGGCCACATTGCGGATCCCGCCGCCGGTGCCGAGGATTTCCGGTTCGTGCCGTGTCTGGACCGGTATGGGAAACCTGGTCCGGGAGATATAGGTTTCAATGCGCCGGTGGCGATGATGGGTGTTGATGATCAGGGCCTCGCAACCGCCGCGGATCAGTTTTTCGATGGCGATCTCCAGGACCGGCCGGTCGCCGATGGTGAAAAGCGGTTTGGGGGTCTGCTCCGAATAGGGCCTCAGGCGGGTGCCCAGACCGGCTGCAAGGATCATGGCTTTCATATATGCCGCAGGAAGTTTCTGATGGTTTTTTCATTTTCTTCCAACGCTTCGCTGTCCTCGTTGCCCTTGACCTTGTGGGTGGTGAAAAAGCTGATGCCGTTTTCAAAATTGATTTTGGAGAGGGATTCGTTCAGCTCGATCTCCTGTTTTTTGAGCATGGCATTGCCAATGGACTGAATTTTCTTGATGCGGTCTTTGCTTCTGGCTTTTTTGCGCGGCGTTTGTTTGAAGAAATGCAGCACCACCAGGTAGGACTCGAAATAGGTTTTTAGAAAACGCGCGAAGTACTTCAGCTTTCGCAGGCCCTGGGAGGTGATCTGATAGGTATCGGGCAGGTTGCGGTGGGGCATCAGCACCGCATCGTCGATAAAGGCTTTGACAACCTTGCGCACCAGGGTTTCGGTCTGTTTGTCGACATCGTAGGCGAACTCGTATTTGAAATAGTCCTGCAGGAACCGGTAGCGATCGTGCAGATCAGCCGCTGAAAACTGAAAGGCATCCTTTTCCAGGATCGCCAAAGCGGTAAATGCCGCCGGAACGAAATAGGCGATGCAATTGTTTTTGTAATATTCCAACTGCATGCGTTTGCTGACCGGCACCCGGAATTGGCTCAATTCGACCGGCATGTTTTTTTCCCCGTCGGGCAGTTCGACCAGTTTGCGGTCCAGATAGCTCTCCAGCGCCTGTTCACAGGCCCGTTGGTGGTCCAGGGTGAGGGTGTCGGTAAATTTGGCGTTTTGGGTATCGAGCAGGCGCATGTAGGTGTCGATGACCCGAAAAAGTTCTTCCGCCGTAAAGCGTTTGGTGGGGCAGTTCAACAAGGCGGCGGCCACCAGGGCATGGGGGGTCACCACGCTGGCCTCGTCGATGGCCCGGATCATCCGCCAACCCATATTTCGGCACAATTCGTTCTGGGTCTTCTGGGGCATCTGGGCAAAGGGGGTGTCGTATTCGCTGATCAAATCGTTTAGGGAAATGGGGTTGTGAAAATTGATGTAGATCTTGCCGTAGCGCTGTTTGAGAAAGCGGCGGGCCTTGATCACCTGAGAAAGGTTCTCGGGCTCTTTCTTGCCGCCTTCGATTTCATGCAGGTAGGCGCTTTCTTCCAGGATCTGGTCGTATCCGATGAAGACCGGAACGAAGATCATGTCCTCGCAGGCCCCATTTTTATAGGCATTGAACAGAATGGAGAGAAAACCGAGTTTGGGCATCAGCAACTTGCCGGTGCGGCTGCGCCCGCCTTCGATGAAGAGTTCCAGGTTGAACCCATCTTCCAACAGCTTGTGGATATATTCGGAGAAAACTTTGGCGTAGAGCCTGGCCCCGCGAAAGGTGCGGCGGATAAAAAAAGCGCCGCCGGCCCTGAAGATGGGGCCCATGGGCCAGAAGGAGAGATTCTTTCCGGCGGCGACATGAGGGCAGGGCAGATTATGGCGGAACAATACCCAGGACAGGACGAGGTAATCCACATGGCTTTTATGGCACGGGACTAATATCAGCGGTCCTTTCTGGGACATGGTTTTGATTTTTTGCAGCCCTTCGGTGTCCACCACGGTGCCGTCGTACATGGTTTTAAACAGCCACCCCACAATGCCGGAGACAAAGTCAATGAAGGCGTGACTGTACTTGGCGGCGATCTCGTCCAGGTATCCGTCGGCCTCTTTTCTGATGGCATGCAGCGGCTTTTTGCGGGAGGCGGCATGCTGGGCCATGAACTGGCGAAGCCGCTCACTTGACAGAATACTCTCCTTGATCTCTTCCTGGGACTTGATCACCGGACCGGTGATGCATTGACGGTGCCGGTTGTGCTGCATCAGCAATTGACGGCGCAGTTTGAGGGCCAGATACTCGGGGTTGCCGCCGCTGTTTTCGGAGAGAAATCGCCGGAGGTCCAGCGGCTGGGAAATTTCCACGAAAACTTTGCCCGGATGACGAAAAAGGGTCATCAGCCGCCGGATCAATCCCGGTCTCTGTTCACTGCCGAAAAATATGTCCCTCAGTCGCGGCAGGGCACAGATTGGATTTTTGCTGAAAAACATCAAATGGGGGACAATATAGATAGGCCGGCCGGTTTCGCCCTGCAATTCGATGAGAAATCGCAGTGGGTCTGTCTTGGCCTTGACAAAGCGTCGATAGAATCCTTTTTTCTCGACCAGGGGCATCAGCATGGCGCGGCCGTTCTTCAGCTCCTCTGACAAGTAGCCGCTTTTATAATAGTCCAGGCTGCGCCAGTGGGTGAAGAAATAGTCGATATGGGCCAGCAGGCAGCGCAGGATTCTGGAGATGGGTTGGATCCCCCATATGCGGAAACCCAAGCCCAGTTCCGGAACGGGCAGTTTTTCCTGGCGGTAGCGGGTATGATAGAACAGGTATTCGAAATAACTTCTGAATTTAATGGTATAGACCAGGATGGCGTCCGATGGCAGATTGCGCAGCGTATCCTGCTGTTCCCGGGACAAGGTGACGCCGTTGTAAAAGCGCTCCATCAGCCACGGCACCATTCCCTTTTTGGACGGCAGAAAAAACATAAAGTGATGGTAGGTGCCTTTCAGCAGCCGTTGGGTCCACTCACGCCGCTTGGCGCCCCACTTGCTGAAATGTCCCGTGTTTCGTTCCGTCATTGATGAATTCCTGTGCAATCGGTTTATGGACTAGCGGCGCTGAAGTCTGAAACCTATCAGATTCAATACCTTTTTTCAAATACTGATCGGGCCGAAGTTGGTGCGAATTGGACGAGAAAAATAACAATTGAAATTAATCAGATGAAAGCATAATAAGTGGCGGTAAAGGAACTGTCTAGAGCGACGTTGAATTTAAGCTTGCGCTCCATGGGGTGCTATGGTATTGCTCAAAATCTACTTTCGTGCGGCGTATGAGCTATTCTGTATAAAATCAATGATACGATTTATAGGGTAAAGGTCCGGTCCGTGGCCGGATAGGACAAAGCCAGGGACAAGATCTGATAATATTGGAATCAAAGTGTGACCATATTGACAAACGTGTGAACTAAAGGAGGATGGCGTTAAATGAAGACTTTAATCGGTGGCTCGGTGGCAGCAGTAATTGGACTTATCGGCCTTGGCATTTTTTGGAGAGATTTTTTTGACCTTTTGGCCGGCGCCATTCCCATCATACTGTTGATCGGCGGCGGTTTGGCCATCTATTTGGGCTTTGACGAGCTGAAAGATTCCTGGAAAAAAGATGATGAACCAGTTGACGTCGGCAGTTCGGATGATCCTGAAAAATACAAACAAGAGATAGACGATCTGAAGAAAGAGATCGAGACCCTCAAGTCCGAAAAAGCCTAATTTTCGGTTTAGCGCAGAAAGCCCCTAACCGTCCTTGAAGATTGCCCATTGGCGATGCAAAGTAAAGCCAAAGGCTCCCCCGGACGGCAGGGGTTTTTGCATTTTCAGCGACTTTGCCGGATCGCCTGCACCGCCAATCGATCCGCCCGTTCGTTTTCCGGATGGCCGCTATGGCCTTTGACCTTCACGAATCTCAGGTGGTCAAATTGGCGGGTTAAGTTTCGGAGCTCGTCCACCAGGGTCTGGTTCTGTCTCGCCCTCCATCCCCTTTCCAGCAATCCCAGAACATATCGGCTGTCTGTATGGATCACCACCGGCAGCGACCTGTTTTTTACGGCTATAAGCGCACTCCTTACAGCTTCCAACTCGGCGATATTGTTGGTGGCGATGCCAATGGGCCGGGAGATCTCTTTGCGGTGACGGCCATATTGCAGCACCACGCCAATGCCAGCCGGTCCGGAATTTCCAGAACAGGCGCCGTCCGTGAAAATTTCGATGGCCTTTGGTCGGTCGTTCGAAAAGGGCGATGGCGCCGGTTGGACCTGCGTCTGTGCCGGTCCGGTTGGCTGTTGCGGTTTGTCACCGGATTCGAGCCGCGCTTCTTCCAACGGGCGCACGCTGCGTTGGTGGACCCAGTATTCGTGCGGCTGGTCCAGTTGGTACTTGATCAATACCTTGTTTTTGTCAAGGCGGGGCGTCCCATGTTCATTCAACGCCACCCAGACCTTGTTGCGTTTGAACTGCATCCGTTTCCAGTCGGTGGGTCGGGGGGAATCTTCCATGGCGATCAGGTGTACAAAAGACAGGGTTGGCGCTTGTGTTGGAAGGCTTTGAGCCCTTCCTGCCAGCCGGATTCCAGGTCGCCCACCGGCACCATGGCAGCGAGTTGTTCCCTCAGGTGCTGGTCTCCCAGAATCAGATCGATGGGCCTGCGCTCATACTCATATTCGTAAGGGGGTGCCTTCCACCGGAAGGAATCGGAGTGGCATTGTATGATGGCCTGCAACAGAGCCAGGCCGGCGCGATAGGGCTTGAAGGCTGTGGGATCGGTTACATGGATCTGGAAACCGCGGCAGATTTCGCCCTGCCATTTGTTGGCGGTGGGTTCGAACTCCACCACCCGCAGGAAGGCTCCCGCCATGGATTGGGCATCGACGACGTCCAGCAGCCGGTACGGATCAATATAAGGGGCGCCCATGAGTTCAAATGGCTGGGTGGTACCGCGCCCTTCCGACACGTTGGTGCCTTCCCAGATGACCTGCCCCGGATAGGTCAAAGCTGAAACCGGGGTGGGCAGATTAGGGGAAGGCGCAATCCACGCCAGACCCGTTTCGCCCGCAAGCATCCGGCGATGCCACCCCTGCATGGGGATGACATCCAGGTCACAATCGATATCATATGCGCCGTTGAAGAGCTGCGCCAACTCGCCGATGGTCATGCCGTGGCGCATGGGAATCGGATAGCGCCCCACAAAGGAGCGCATCGGATCGGTGAGGCAGTTGCCTTCCACCGCTGCGCCGCCGATGGGATTAGGGCGATCAAGGATCACCACTTTCTTGCCGTACCGCTTTGCCGCCTCCATGCAGTAGGACAAGGTATAGATGAAGGTGTAGACCCGCGTGCCCACGTCCTGAAGGTCCACCAAGAGAAGATCGATGGGATCGAACATCTCCCGGGTGGGAATGCGCGTCTGGCTGTAGAGACTATAAACCGGAATCCCCAAAAGGGGGTCTTTGCGATGATCGGACTCGATCATGTTATCCTGTTTTTCGGCAAACAGACCGTGCTGGGGAGAGTAGAGTGCGGTGAGCCGGCCGGGAAAGGCTTCGGACAGGCGCCGGCGCGTGTGGATCAGCTGGGAATCCACCGATGCATTGTTGCACAATAGCCCCAGCCGGACATCTTTCATGTATGCCGGCGGCGCGGCCATCAGTTGCTCGAGACCGAGGGAGATGGGTGGCATGGGTGTGACGGTCCTTTTATGCTATGGTCAGCACTAATATCGAATAGGTTTTGAACATCGAACATCGAACGTCCAACATCGAACGTCCAATAATGTATTCTGCCGATTTTAAATTAAGATCCGATCCACTGCACATCTGTTGATGTACCCGAAACGTATCCTCTAAAAGCCATCTTTATTAGATAACCAGCAGCGCTCTTCACTTTTATTTAGGTCAAAATCGATAAAACTTCAAGGGGTTGTCCGTCGCCGTGAAACCCCTTGACACCTGTAGGCATACCCAATAGATTGATTTCTATTTTGATTTCAGGCAACGAACACTGGATGATGACCTTTTCTTGAACGGACATCAGTGACCGTTGCCGCCGGAGAGTGAAGAGGGGAACCCGCGCGTGCAGATCGGTCTGTCCGGCATCGTCATTATCGTAGGCAATTACGGCAGCGGCAAAACGGAGGTTGCCATCAATCTCGCCATGCACCGGCAGTGTCGGGGCACCCGGGTCCGTATAGCGGATCTGGATCTGGTGAATCCATATTTCAGAACCCGCGAAGCCCGCAACACCCTAAGATCGATGGGAATCGAGGTGGTGGTACCGCCGGAGCGGCTGATGCAGGCCGATCTGCCCATCGTGATGCCGCAGGTGGCTGGGCTAATAAGATCGCCCGGTGACCTGACCATCCTAGATGTGGGCGGCGACGATGCAGGGGCCACGGTGCTGTCATCACTGGCCGATGTTTTCGAAGAAGAGGATCAGCCGGTGCATATGTTCCAGGTGGTGAATCCTTTTCGGCCCAACACCGATTCGGTGGCCGGCTGCCAGAAGATGCGCAGTGCCATAGAGGCGAGGGCGGCCATGGCGGTGACGCATTGGGTGGGCAACGCGAATTTTTTGGATGATACCACGGCAGCGCATCTTTACCAGGGGGCTGCTTTTATGGCATCCTTGGAGGAGTCGGGCGCAGTACCGGTTGAATTTGTCACCGCGCCCCGGCACCTGATGCCGGATCTCGATATGAAACGGCTGCGCTATCCGGTGCTGCCGATCCACCGGCAATTGGTGCCGCCGTGGCTTAAAGCCGAACAACCGCCCAGACGCGGATGAAGGACATAAAGGAGTAGATCACCATGGCCTATCATTATTGTATTGAAACAGATGTGTGCAAAGGCTGCGGTCTTTGCGTCAGCGTCTGCCCGAAGAATGTGCTGGAGATCAACAAGAAGGTCAATGCCAAGGGGTATTTTCCAGCTTACCAAGCCAGACCGGAGGACTGCATCACCTGCGCCATTTGTTGCAACATCTGTCCTGATGTGGCTATCTCCATCACCGAAACGGAACAGGAAGCGTCAAAAGGGAGCGTTACATGTCCAAAGTGCTCATGAAAGGCAATGAAGCCATAGCAGAAGCGGCCATTCGGGCCGGATGCCTGAATTATTTTGCCTATCCCATCACACCGCAGTCCGAGGTGGCCGAGTATCTCGCCTGGCGGATGCCCGAGGTCGGCGGCGTATTTCTCCAGGGGGAAAGCGAAGTGGCGGTTTCCTACATGATTCATGGGGCGGCATCCGCCGGCGCCCGCGTATTTACGACCTCCTCCAGTCCCGGTATCAGTCTGATGAGTGAAGGCATCAGTTATATGGCGGGCGCCCAGGTGCCGGCCGTTTTTGTCAACATCATGCGCGGCGGACCCGGTCTGGGCGGCATTCTGCCCTCCCAGGCGGATTATCTCCAGGCGACCAAAGGGATTGGCCATGGCGACTGCCACTTGCTGGTCATGGCGCCGGCTTCGGTCCAGGAGGCGGCCGAGATGGTGATGATGGCTTTCCCGCTGGCGGAGAAATATCGAAATCCGGTGATGATTTTAGGGGACGGGTTGATCGGTCAGATGATGGAGCCCGTGGAGTTTCCCGAACACCTCAAGAGCGAACCTTCCAACAAGGATGATTGGGCCACCAACGGCATGGATACCCGGGGCGCCGACACTCCCAATATCGTCAAATCCCTGTTTCTCGATCCCAAAGCCCTGAACGACAACAACCTGGCTTTGCGGGCCAAATACGAGCGGATGAAGCGGGAAGATGTCCGCTATGAGGCCTACAATCTGGCCAGCGATTACGGTGTGCTGATGGTTTCGTACGGCACCATGAGCCGCGTCTGCAAAACAGCCATCGATGAGTTGAAATCCAAGGGAATTGAAGTCGGCCTGCTCAGACCCCAGACCTTGTTTCCATTTCCGGAAGATGCGATTTTCAAGGCTGCGAAAAAAGTCCACTGCCAAAAAGTTCTCTGTGTGGAGATGAGCATGGGGCAGATGTTGGAAGATGTCCAGCGCAGCGTCCAGGGAAACTGCCCGGTGCAATGGTATGGCAAATGCGGTGGGGATGTGCCCACTCCGGAAGAGATCATCGATCTCGTCCGAACCGAGACGGAAAGCGAATAACAGGAGTATACCCCATGGCCAAGACCTTTCAAAGACCGCGATCCTTAAAGCGCCAGCAGACCCATTACTGCCCGGGGTGCACCCACGGCATCGTCCATCGCCTGGTGGCGGAAACCATCGACGAACTGGAGATCCGCGGCCGTACGGTAGGGCTGGCGCCGGTGGGATGCGCCGTGCTGATGTATGATTATATCGATGTCGACTTCCAGGAGGCCTCCCACGGACGGGCGCCGGCCATGGCCACCGGCATCAAACGCGTACGGCCTGACTTGATGGTTTTCACCTATCAGGGGGACGGGGACCTGGCCAGCATCGGCATGGGAGAGATCGTGCACGCCGCCAATCGAGGGGAGAAGTTTACCACGATTTTCATCAACAACGCCGTTTACGGCATGACCGGCGGTCAGATGGCGCCTACCACCATGCCGGACCAACGGACCACCACCTCGCCTTTTGGCCGCAAATCGGATGATGTGGGGATGCCCATACGGGTCTCGGAGTTGTTGGCCTCTTTGGCCACGCCGGCCTTTATTACTCGGCAGACGGTGATCAAACCCAAATATATCAAAAAAGCGAAACGGGCGATCCGGCAGGCGTTTGAGTACCAGATGGAAAACCGCTGTTTCTCCTTTGTGGAGATCGTCAGCACCTGCCCGACAAATTGGGGGATGACGCCTGTGGATGCCATTCAGTGGACAGAAGATACATTACTGCCGTACTACGTTTTGGGGGATTTCAAGACACCGGAAGATGAGTAAAACACAATCGCCGGGGCGATATTAAAGAGGGAGCATGCATGCAAAGTGAAGTGATGTTTGCGGGTTTTGGAGGGCAGGGGATTCTGCTTATCGGAAAAGTACTCGCCCATGCAGCCATGGAAGAAGGACTCGAAGTGGCGTGGGTTCCGTCTTACGGACCGGAGATGCGGGGCGGTACCGCGTACTGCACGGTAGTGATCAGCGATCATCCCATCGGATCCCCCATCATTAAGAACCCCGCCCATCTGGTTGCCATGAATTTACCGTCTTTGGAGAAGTTCGCCCCCGAAGTGAAGCCCGGCGGCGTCATCCTGATCAATTCTTCCTTGATTCCCATCGAGGCCGGACGGGACGATTGCGATGCTCTCAAAGTGCCGGCGGTGGATATCGCCAAAAAACTGGGCAACCCCAGGGCCGCCAATATCGTTGCATTGTCGGCATTTGTGGCCAGGTCCAAGGTGGTCCCCATGGATGCATTGCGGCGGTGCATCGAGGAGGAGTTCCGCAAAAAGCCCAAATTAATCCCGCTGAATATGAAGGCCCTGGAAGCAGGTGCCAAGGCAGCCCAGTAGGTTCCTGCACTTGCGCCAGGCGGTGAGCGGAACCGGCAACATATAAAACCCTGCATCGAACCATAAGGCTAATGTCACTTAAGATTCCTGAATATATAAATAATATCGCGCCATACGTGGCCGGCAAACCCATCGCCGAGGTGGAGCGGGAGTATGGTATCGCCAACTCCATCAAGCTGGCTTCCAACGAGAATCCTTTAGGCCCGTCTCCAAAAGCGGTAGAAGCAATGGAAGCGGCCATGACCAGGATTCATCGCTATCCAGACGAGCCGGGGTATGCATTGCTCAATCGCATTGCCGAACATGCGGCGGTCCACCCCGGGCAAGTGATTATCGGCAACGGATCCGATGATGTCCTGGGTTTGCTGTCCAGAGCCTTGCTGGAACCCGGTGATGAAGTGATTGTGCCGACTCCCTCCTTTCTCATGTATTCCATCGTGGCCCAGACGGCGGGGGCCAAATTGGTCGAAGCGCCGCTAAACGGGATGGAGATTGACCTGGATATCATTTTGGCCAAGGTCACTTCGGCCACGCGTCTAATCTTTATTTGCAATCCCAACAATCCCACAGGCGCGATCGTGACAAAGGATGCTTTCAGCCGATTCCTGGATGCGCTTTCTGACGATTTGGTGGTGGTTGTGGATGAAGCCTATATCCAGTATGTAAGGGATCCGCAATGTGCTCAGGGGTTGCAGTTTCTGAACAACGACACACCGGTGGTGGTGCTGAGAACTTTTTCCAAAGCCTATGGGCTGGCCGGGCTGCGGGTGGGCTACGGGGTGATGTCTCAGGAACTGGCGGGTCAGCTCAACAAAGTGCGCATGCCATTTAATGTCAATACGTTAGCCCAAGCGGCCGCCGAGGCAGCCCTCGACGACACGGCGTTCTTGCGTCAAAGCGTCGAACTGGTGCACCAAAGCCTGGACCTGCTTTATGAAGCGCTGGACAAGCGGGACATCCGGTATTTCCCCACCCAATCCAACTTTTTTCTCATCGATGTGGCCCGGGACGCAACCCAGGTGTTCGAACAGATGCTGCGGCAGGGGGTGATCATCCGCAGCATGCGGGGATACGGCTTTCCGGAGTATATCCGCGTCAATATCGGGTTGCCGGAAGAGAACCAGAGGTTTCTCGATGCGCTGGATACCGTCCTGGATTAGACCTTGTTGTGTAAGGAGATTCGATGAACGCCGATGAAATCCACTCGCCTGCCCTGCTGATCACCATCGATGGACCGGCCGGCGCTGGAAAGACGACGGTCAGCCGAGCGCTGGCCAGACAATTGGGCTATCGCTACATCGACACGGGAGCGCTCTATCGGGGCATTGCCCTGGCCGCCCACGATGCCGGTATCAGACCGGATGACGATGATGGGCTGGCGGAATTGTGCCGGCGCATAGCGCTGGATTTCAAATTCGAAGGGGACGACCTGAAGCTGATGCTTGACAACGAGGATGTCAGCGATCGCATCCGAACGCCCGAAGTCACCATGATGGCTTCGGCTGTTTCCGCAAGGCCGGTGGTGCGGCAGCATCTGCTCGATATTCAGCGGGCTCTCGGGGCTGCCAAAAAAGCCGTGTTCGAAGGGCGCGATATGGGGACAGTGGTTTTTCCGGACGCAGACATCAAATTCTTTTTGGATGCCGATCCGAATATTCGCGCCAACCGGCGCTATGAGGAGCTCAAAGCCAAAGCAACATCCCACCCTTCGGCGGATGAGGTGGCCAAAGACATGGCCCGGCGGGATAAGAACGACAGCACCCGAAAAACCGCGCCGTTGAAACCGGCCCGGGACGCCATCCGGATCGATTCGACCCCCCTGAACATCGACCAGGTAAGGATGGGATTTGGTGGAGTTTGCACAACGGGTATCCGTCCGGATTTGGCGTGGGGATGCCGCAAACGCCCATACCCTTCGCGTGGAGGATCCTTTTTTCAAAATGGTTCCAAAATGGGATCTCATGGGACCGATTCGAACGGATTTTATCCTCCAACATCAGGCCATCCGGAAGGCAAGAACTCACCTAAAATATAAGATTGATTGAAAATTGTCATTGCATTTTGGCCGTCCCTTGGATATAGTCCACCAATTATGCTACAGCCCAGCTGTAGCGATATTAGCCTTAGGGGGACAATATAGAGAGATGAATACCACTTCCAACAACGAAAACACTCAAACACCATCAAACCAGGAAGACCCTTCACCCATGACGAGCGAAGAAACACAGAGCGCGCTTGACCAATTGGATACCAGTGAAGAGGAAGAACTGCAGACCGAAGAGAGCATGGAGAACCTCATGGATCTCTACGAGGAGAGTTTCAAGCGGTTTGCAGAGGGCGAAGTTGTAACCGGAAGAATTATTTCCGTTGATAAAGACCATGTTCTGGTCGATATCGGTTACAAATCCGAAGGCCAGATTTCGATCAATGAGTTCAAAGACGAAAACGGCGAGATAAAAGCCGAAGTCGAAGACAAGGTCGAAGTGATGGTGGAATGGTGGGACGACGAGAATGAAGTGGTCGTCCTGTCTAAAGAAAAAGCTGAAAAAGTTAAAGTCTGGGAAGAGATCAAGAAAGCATACGATGCTGATGAACCGATTCAAGGTACCATCGTCAGCCGCGTCAAGGGCGGTTTCTCAGTGGATATCGGTGTAAACGGCTTTCTGCCCGGGTCACAGGCCGATCTCCGTCCGGTGCGCAATCTGGACGAGATGGTGGGCAAGACATTTGACTTCAAAATCCTCAAATACAACCGCAAACGCAGCAACATCGTGCTGTCGAGACGGGTGATTCTGGAAACCGAACGCGAAGCCAAACGATCCGCTACCCTGGCATCGATCCATGAAGGCAAGGAGATGCCTGGCATCGTCAAGAATATTACCGAATACGGTGTCTTCGTCGATCTGGGCGGTGTGGACGGCCTGCTGCACATCACCGATATCTCCTGGGGACGCGTCAAACATCCTTCCGAGCTGTTTAGAATCGGAGATGAGATTACGGTCAAAGTCCTCAATCTCGATCTGGAGCGCGAACGTGTATCACTGGGTATGAAACAACTGACCCCCGATCCCTGGACGGTCGCTGCAGAGAAATATCCGGTGGGATCCCGCGTAACCGGCAAGGTAGTCAGCTTGACCGACTACGGCGCGTTCGTCGAACTGGAAGAGGGGATTGAAGGGTTGATCCATGTTTCCGAGATGTCCTGGACCCGCAAGATTCGGCATCCCAACAAAGTGGTCTCCGTGGGAGAACAGGTCGATGCGGTCGTGTTGGATATCAAACCGGACAACCGCAGGATTTCGTTGGGTATGAAGCAGGCCAGCCCCAATCCGTGGGATGTGATCAGCGATAAATATCCGGTGGGCACCACCATTGAAGGCAAGATCAAGAATATCACCGATTTCGGTCTCTTCATCGGCATCGACGAAGGCATCGACGGATTGGTGCACATCTCCGACATTTCCTGGACCAAGCGCATCAAGCATCCCTCCGAGCTTTACAAGAAGAGTGATCTGGTTCAGGCTATCGTCCTTGAAATTGATAAAGAAAATGAGCGCTTCTCCCTGGGCGTCAAACAACTGCAGGCAGATCCGTGGGAGACCGTCGCCGAACGTTACGAAGTGGGCAAGGAAATCACCGGCACGGTGACCAATGTGACCGATTTCGGTGTCTTCGTTGAGTTGGAAGAGGGTATCGAAGGGCTCGTCCACGTATCGGAGATCAGCAAAGAGAAGATCAAAACCCCGGTTGGCATGTACAACATTGGTGATCTGCTCACCTCACGGGTGATGAACATCAACAGCGACGAACGCCGCATCGGGCTCTCCATCAAGCGCCTGGATATGGAAGACGATCAGGAGCTGCTCAACGAATATGTGAACAACATGGGACCGGCAACCTCCAGCTTCGGCGAAATTCTTCGCGAGAACCTTCAGGAGAAACTCAACGAAGACTGACCCTCCCCCTCCCCATAGATAATGTAACGGCCGGTGTGGATTCCACACCGGCCGTTTTGTTGTGCGCCTTGGGATTTTAAAAAGGGGAGGGGGAGGGGGGAACCGCAGAATATCGAACCGAAGAATTTCGAATGTCGAAGTGTGGAATCGCTACGCTCTGCCATTCCTATATAAAATGGCAGAATACCTTAATTCGAAATTCGATATTCTGCGGTTCGATATTCGAAATTGACAGAGGAGGGCGCACTGAAGCCTGCAAATTCTCTGTTGAGGAGGCGCAAATTTTTCTCTTTATAGAATCGTGACGTCTCCGATGCCTTCGCGGAGGATCACCGGGGTATCTTCGATAAGGGAGATGACGCTGGAGGGGCCGCCGACGACCGGCCCGCCGTCGATCACCATATCCAACTGCTTGCCGAAGTGTGCATCGATCAGCCAGGGTTCGTTGAAAACCTCGCCCTCCGGAGTGGAGGCCGTGGTCGATATAACGGGGTTCCCCAGCGCGGCGATCAGTGCATGACAGATGGGGTTGTCCGGCACCCGGATGCCGGCGGTCTTGCGTTTGGTCAGCATCATCTTAGGGACTGCCTTTGATCCATCCAGAATGAAGGTGTACGGGCCGGGCAGCAGCCGCCGCATGGTTTTGTAAGCATAGTTGGAGACTTTGGCGTATTGACTGATATTTTTGAGATCAGAGCAGATGAAGCTGAACGGTTTGTGTTTGGGCCACTGCTTGATTTTATAGACGCGTTCGATCGCCTTCTTGTTCGTGATATCGCACCCGATGCCGTACAGCGTATCCGTGGGATAAGCGATTACACCGCCGCGCCTCAGGATCTCTACTGCTTGATTAATCTTGCGCTGTTGCGGATTGGTGGAATTTATTTCAAGTAGCACGTCTTCTCTTTCCGCATAGGGCGCTCTGATATGGCCAGCGCGGGTAAACCCCAATGTTGCAAGCTTTTTTATGCAGCATTGGGGCAAAAGGTTTTGGCAATGCATACCGTGATTAAGAGCAAAGCTATTAGTATTCGTCTGCATTGATGTCAAGACGGGAAATAATCCTTGTATGCGCTCTCGGGCTTTGTTAGGGGGAGGTCAGCCAGCCGGTACCCGATATTTTCCAGCCCCATATGGTCAAGTGGAATGGATGGCAGGCCAAAAATTAATATTCAACATATGGTATTGGCTTGATAGTTGAGCACTATATGTGGTAATGTCAAATTTTTAATTACATCGGTGCTATCTTGCTGTAATCGTTCGAATTACGGTCGGTCTGCCCATAAACGATATTTTCGGAGGATCCCCATGAACAAAATTCCGCCCGAAGAGTGCTACTCTTTCGATGACGTCATGTTGCTACCAAGCTACTCGGATGTCCTGCCCAAAGATTGCAATATTCAGACCCAGCTGACCCGAAATCTCAAGCTCAACATCCCCATCGTCAGCGCGGCAATGGATACGGTGACGGAATCCGCCACAGCGATCAGTATGGCAAGAGAAGGCGGCATCGGCATCATCCATCGCAATATGAGCATCGAGAGCCAGGCCGTGGAGGTGGACAAGGTTAAAAAGTCTGAAAGCGGGATGATCGTGGATCCCGTAACCATCCATCCGGACCAGAAAGTGGAAGAGGTCCTGATTTTAATGGCCAAATACCGCATTTCCGGGGTGCCGGTGACCAAAGGGGAGCAATTGGTGGGGATCGTCACCAATCGGGATCTGCGGTTCGAGACAGAGATGGGAAAAAAGATTTCCGACGTGATGACCAAGGAAAACCTGGTTACCGTGAAGGAGGGTATCTCCCTGGAGGACTCCAAGAAACTGCTTCACCAGCACCGCATCGAAAAATTGCTGGTGGTTGACGAAAAAGGGCACCTCAAGGGCATGATCACCATAAAAGATATCGAAAAAATCAAAAAATTCCCCAACGCATGCAAAGACACCATGGGCCGGCTGCGGGTGGGGGCGGCAATCGGTGTGGGCGATGACCGGGTGCAACGGGCACAAGCCCTGTTGAATGCCGGCGCCGATGTGATTTGCATCGATACGTCCCATGGCCACTCCCTCAATGTCATGGAAACGGTTCGTGAGCTCAAATCCACCTTCAGCAGCGTCGAAGTGATTGCCGGGAACGTGGCCACCGCCAAAGGGACGGAAGATTTGATTGAGGCCGGCGTGGATGCCGTCAAGGTGGGGATTGGTCCGGGTTCCATCTGTACGACGCGCATTGTGGCCGGTATCGGTGTGCCCCAGGTGACCGCCATCATGAACTGTAAAGCGATCTCCAATAAGACGGGCGTCCCCCTGATCGCGGATGGCGGCGTCAAATTTTCAGGAGACCTGGCCAAGTCCGTTGCCGCGGGCGCCCATACCATTATGATCGGCAGCCTTTTTGCCGGTACCGACGAAAGTCCGGGTGAGACGATTCTCTTCCAGGGGCGCAGCTATAAGGTCTACCGTGGGATGGGATCTATCGAAGCGATGAAAAAGGGGAGCAAGGACCGATATTACCAGACCGAGCAGGAAGAGGACGACAAACTGGTCCCCGAAGGTATTGTGGGGCGGGTACCATACCGCGGTTCCCTGCGCGCCAACATCCACCAACTGGTCGGCGGATTGAAAGCCGGCATGGGGTATGTCGGCTGCCGGACCATCGAGGAGCTTCGCGACAAAGGCCGCTTCATCAAGATCTCGGCGGCCGGTCTGCGCGAAAGCCATGTCCACGATGTTATCATTACCAAAGAGGCTCCCAATTACAGGGTTGAAAACTAGAGACATGCGCCCATGAACAACACTGCAACCGATTACGTCCATCTCCATGTACACACCATGTACAGCCTGTTGGACGGCGCCATCCGTCTGGACGCCTTGTTCGAGCGCGCCAAAGCGTTTGACATGCATTCGGTGTCCATCACCGACCACGGCACCATGTTCAACACTGTGGAGTTCTATCAAAAAGCCATGAAGGCTGGCATCAAACCCATTATCGGTTGCGAGTGTTACGTAGCGCCGCGGACGCTCGCGGACAAAACCCCGGTGGACGCCAAAGGGTTGCGACATCTCGTTCTGCTGGCGGAGAACCAGCAGGGGTATCGCAACCTGTGCAAACTGGTCACCGTCGCCCAGATAGATGGGTTCTACTACAAACCGCGGATCGACAAATCTCTTCTGGAAGCGCATCATGAAGGCCTGATCGCCATGTCGGCCTGTCTGCACGGCGAGATTCCCATGTTGATCAAGAGCGGGCATATGGACAAGGCGGACGAAGCAGCTTTGGCCTATCAGCGGCTTTTCGGGGAGAACAGCTTCTTTCTGGAGGTTCAGAACAACGGCATTCCCATCCAGGACACGGTGAACGATGCATTGCGTGACATGAGCGCCAGGCTCTCCATTCCCCTGGTGGCCAGCAACGACTGCCACTACCTGGAAAAATCGGACGTGCGCGCCCATGATGTCCTGCTCTGCGTGCAGACTGGAAAAACAGTCAACGATACCGGCCGGTTCAGGTTCCGCACCGACCAGCTCTATTTCAAGTCCAAGCAGGAGATGGCGGATGATTTCAGTGATTTTCCGGGCGCCGTTCAAAACACCGTCGATATCGCCAAGCGTTGTGAGGTGACCTTCGATTTCAATACCTACCACTTTCCCAAATTCAGCGACGACTCCAATCTCAGCGCCGAAGAATTGTTCGTCAAAAAAGTCAACCAAGGCTTCGAGCGTGTATGGGCGATCATTCAGACCAAGAATCCGGATGCTGATCCGGCTGTCTACCGCGAGCGGCTGGACTATGAGATCGGCATCATCAATAAAATGGAGTTTCCGGGATACTTTCTCATCGTGGCGGATTTTATCAACTACGCCAAGAATAACGGCGTGCCTGTGGGGCCGGGCCGCGGGTCAGCCGCCGGCAGCCTGGTGGCTTACTCCCTGGGCATCACCGATCTCGATCCCATCGAGCACGGCCTGATCTTCGAGCGCTTTCTCAATCCCGACCGCATCAGCATGCCGGATATCGATGTGGATTTCTGTATCAATGGGCGGGATAAGGTGATCGAGTACGTCAGTGAACGGTATGGCGGCGGCGACTATGTGGCCCAGATCATCACCTTCGGAAAGCTGAAGACCCGGGCCGTCATTCGAGATGTGGGACGCGCCCTGGACATCCCCCTGGCCGAGGTGGATGCCATCGCCAAGCTGGTGCCCGACGTGCTCAATATCACCTTGGAGAAGGCCCTGGAGCAGGAGCCCAAGCTTAAAGAGCTGGAGGAGACCCGCCCTGATGTGGCTGAGCTGATCAGCATCTGCCGCACGTTGGAGGGACTGCCCCGGCATGCCTCCACCCATGCCGCCGGTGTGGTGATCGGCGACAAGCCGCTGGTGGAGTATCTGCCGCTTTACAAGGGCAAGAAGGGTGAGGTGGTCACCCAACTCGACATGAAACTGGTGGAGGGGATCGGACTGGTCAAATTTGACTTTCTCGGGCTGCGCAACCTGACGGTCATCGACCACACCCTGAGGCTGATCGAAAAACAGGGCAAATCCCCCCTGGACCTGACCGCCATCGACTATTCAGATCCGGAGACTTACAATTTGCTGGCCGCCGGGGATACCACCGGCGTTTTCCAGTTGGAAAGCTCGGGAATGAAGGACCTGCTGGTGCGGCTCAAGCCCGAAAACTTCGATGAAGTCACCGCACTGGTGGCGCTCTACCGCCCCGGTCCATTGGACAGCGGCATGGTGGACGACTTTGTGGAGCGCAAGCATGGCCGCAAGGAAGTGGTCTACATGATCCCGGATCTGGAACCGATTCTGAAAGACACATACGGCGTTATCGTCTATCAGGAACAGGTGATGAAGATCGCCGGTGCCCTGGCCAGTTACACCATGGCCGAAGCGGACGGATTGCGCAAGGCCATGGGAAAGAAGATTGCCGCCATGATGGCCGAGCATCGCGAACGCTTTGTAAAAGGGTCGGTGAAGAACGGCTACGAGGAAGACAAAGCCAAAGCACTCTTTGATTTGATGGAGAAATTCGGCGGCTACGGCTTTAATAAGTCCCACAGCGCGGCATACGCCCTCATCGCCTTCCAGACGGCTTATCTCAAGGCCCACTATCCGGTGGAGTTCATCGCCGCCCTGCTGACCAGCGAAATGCATTCCATCGACGGCGTGGTGAAATACATCAATGAGTGTCGCACCCACCAGATCGATGTTCTTCCCCCGGATGTCAACCAGGGGGACACCGTTTTCAGCGTGGCGGACGGTAAAATACGGTTCGGACTGGTGGCGGTCAAGAACGTGGGCGAAGGTGCAGTGGAGGCTATCGTAGAAGAGCGCGGGGCCAACGGCCCCTATGGGTCCCTTTTTGATTTCTGCGAGCGCGTCGATCTACGCCGGGTGAACAAGCGCGTGGTGGAGAGCCTGATCGCCTGTGGTGCATTCGACGCCTGCGGTGCCCACCGCTCCCAAATGATGGAGATTCTGGAAGAGGCCATCGAATACGGCCAGAAAGTCCAAAAGGAGCGCTGTGATCCCCAAATGGGACTATTTGACGACGGCATGGAGTGCCAGCTCTCTGTAACGGCACCCACGGTGCCCAATATTCCCGAATGGGACGAAAAGGAGCGGCTCGCAAGGGAAAAGGAGTCTTTGGGCTTCTACATTTCGGGCCATCCGCTTAATCGCCACGAAAGTACCCTTTCCAAGTTCTCCACCATTCATACTGAAAAATTGGCTGAGGCGTCCGACGGTCAGATGGTCCGCATCGGCGGGATGTTGACGTCCAGCAAGGTGATTCGGACGAAAAAAGAAGAGCTCATGGCCTTCATCCAGCTCGAAGACCTGCGCGGCAGTGTAGAGGTGATTGTCTTTCCATCGGTTTATGCCGGCTGCCAGGAGGTGTTGGGGGACGATGCGCCCGTCATGGTGCAGGGTAAAGTGCAGCAGGACGAAAAAGGCGCAAAAATACTGGCCGACACCGTTATTCCTATGGAAAAAGCCGAAGCGATGTGGACCGCAAAAGTTCAGCTCAATATCAAGGCCCAAAGGACCGACAAGGCCGTGCTGGCCGATCTGAAAAGGGTGCTGCGCCGCCATCCGGGAGAATGCCAGGGGGTGATCACCATTCAGACGGCTGAAAATATTCAAGCTGTGGTCTCCATGGCGGATCATTGGCGGCTCCAGCCCGGCGAGGCGCTGTCAAGGGAAGTCAACGGATTGCTGGGCTATCCGGCCGTTGAGACCTTGTGTGGAGAAATAAAAGCACCGCTCAGCAATGGTAGAAAGAGTTGGAATGGGAAAGGTCGGCGCTGATAAGTTGTATATGCAAGAAGAGAAGAAAATAATTACACTTGGTTTTTCACCATGCCCCAATGACACCTATATCTTCAACGGCCTGGTAAATGGATCGGTACGGCTGCCAGGATGCGATATTCGTGAGCACTTGCATGATATCGAGACCCTCAACTCGATGGCTTTCGAAGGGCATCTGGATGTATCCAAACTCTCTTTCTACGCCTGGCTCATGGTCAAGGAGGATTACCGGATGCTCAACAGCGGCGGCGCGCTGGGATTTGGATGCGGGCCTGTGGTGGTTTCCCAAAAACCGCTGACGCGCGAGGACATGGAAGGATGCCGCATCGCCTTACCGGGCCAATGGACCACCGCCCATCTTCTCTTTCGGCTCTGGTCGTCGGATGCCGGTGAGCGCCTGTTCGTCCCCTATGATCGCATCTTCGAAGCCATACGGTCGGGTCAGGCCGATTGCGGAGTTATCATCCATGAGAGCCGCTTTACATATGAGCAGCTGGGATTCCAGAAGGTGATCGATCTCGGTGCATGGTGGGAGGAGAACTCCGGCGGGCCGATTCCCCTGGGTTGCATCGCCGCCCATAAACGAATTGGCCCGGACCTGGTCGGACAGATGGATCGTGCGATCGGGAAGAGCATCAGGGCGGCACAGGCGGATCCCATGGCGGCGCTGCCCTATATTAAAACCCACGCCCAGGAGATGACTCCCGAAGTGCTCGACGCGCACATCCAAACCTTTGTCAATGAATTCAGTTTAGACATTGGGGCTAAAGGACGATCTGCGGTCAAGGCCCTCGAAGCGGCCGCCCGCGAGACTGGAATACTGCCATGATCGGATTGATCTTCGCCACTCATACGGAAGCCAAACCGCTTCTGGAATGGAGCAGGGCCCTGCGCGTCGAAACCGAACCCTTCGCCGTGTTCCAGGTACCGTCCAAACCCGAACTCTTCATCGCCATCAGCGGTATGGGCAAGGTCGCATCGGCTGTGGCCTGCCATGCGCTGATCAAGGAGTTCAAGGTGGAAGAGATCGTAAATGCCGGTGCATGTGGGGCGTTGCAGGACGAAAAGCGGTTCGCCCCGGGAGAACTTTTCTGCATCACCAGTGCGGCCGAGGGAGACCATGATCAACCGGTCAAAGCGCCGCGACCGTTGATCAGCGACGGGCGGATCGATTGGGATCTGCCGACCGCGCGGCTGATTACCTGCGACCGGCCGGTTTTTGACAACGAATGGCGGAAGTCCCTGTCCCGGAGCGGTGATCTGGTGGATATGGAAGGCGCTGCGATCGCACGGGTCGCCGCCATGTATGATGTTCGCTGGTCGATGGTCAAGGGAATTACCGATACGGCCAGTCCCGCCGATCGGGCCGAACTCAAGCGCAACCTCGCCACTGTCAGTGGAAAGATATGCCGGTTCGTGTGGCGCCAGCTGCGGGACCTCTAGCATGAAACCCGTTGTCGCCATTATCGGCCGCCCCAATGTCGGCAAATCCACCTTGTTCAATCGTATTACCCGCCGCCGGGACGCCATCGTGGACGATCTGCCGGGGGTGACCCGTGATCGGCACTATGGCAATGCCGTCTGGAACGACCAGGAATTTATCGTGGTGGACACCGGTGGCTTTGTCAGCGGTGACGATGATCGGTTTGCCGCTTCCATCCGTTTTCAGGTCGAGCAGGCCGTAGAAGAGGCGGATGCAGTTGTACTGGTGATGGACGGTAAGGGAGGCATCTCTCCCTTCGATCGCGATTTGCTGGACTGGCTGCGCAGTGTGAAGCGCCCTTTGTTCTACACGGTAAACAAGATCGACGGGCCGGAGCAGGAAGAACACCTCTATGAATTTTATGCCTTGGGCATAGAGACTATTTATCCCCTTTCGGCCGAACATGGATACGGGGTTTCCGATCTCCTCGACAAAATGGTCAAGCAACTGCCCCCTGCAGCCGAGGAGACCGAAGCGGACCTCATCCGAATTGCCATGGTGGGGCGTCCCAATGTGGGCAAGTCTTCTTTGATCAACCGGTTGACCGGGCAAGAGCGCCTGGTGGTCAGCGATACGCCCGGCACCACCCGGGACGCCATCGATACCCGCTGCGAACATCAGGGCCAATCCTACCTGCTGATTGATACGGCCGGCATCCGTCGAAAGGCTAAAGTGGACTTGAAACTGGAAAAGTTCTCCATCATCAAAGCGCTCAAACGCCTGGAACGATGCGATGTGGCCCTGGTGGTATTGGATGCCGCGGAAGGGGTCACCGAGCAGGATATCAAAGTGGCCGGATATGCCCATGATCGCGGGTGTGGTACCATCTTCGTGCTGAATAAATGGGATCTAGTGGACAAATCGACCCACACGACGCGCCAATTTGAAGAACAGGTGCGTTATGCTTCAAAATTTCTCAATTACGCCCCTGTGATGACCGTATCCGCCCTTTCCGGCCAGCGCATTCACAAGATCTTTCCCATGGTGAAGGTGCTTTTCAAGCAGTACACCACACGCATCGGTACCGGACAGGTCAACCGGATCATCACCAATGCCACAACCCGCACCGAGCCGCCGCTTCACAAGGGGCGTCGGTTGAAGTTTTACTACACGACCCAGATTACCGACCGACCGCCCACGTTTGTCAGCTTTGTCAATTATCCTGACGCGGTCCACTTTTCCTATCAACGGTATCTGTTAAATCAATTGCGCATAGAGACCGGACTGGACAAAGTCCCGTTGCGGCTTTATTTCCGCGACGGCGTTAGCGGCTTTGCTTGCCGAATGTCGTTATCTTTAATATTTTAGAATGGTTAGATAGTGGTGAAACATGCGGGGACGACACATCTCAGCTTAAGACGGGAAATGCCGCCTTTTTACTTGCCTAAAAATCCCGAATTTTGATATGCTTGTGAAAATTTTTCACATGTTTTCAGAATTTTAGCAATGGCACTTCAGGTTTGGCCTACTGCTGCCGATAAGAGTATCTGGATTTGACTGCCAAAGGTGCAGGTCAACAAGCCGTGATGTAGGGCGGCGCCTGGAAGATGGCGCTGAACGTTCCATGCTGAAATGGCTGCCCGCCAGGCAACGCCCAACAGCACCTTGAATGCGCTTTAGGGGCCCCGAAGCTGCAAACGAAACGAGGCGCCCCTAAATCTATAAACGATAAGGAGAACGATCATGGTGTGGTATTACAGGGACAGCGATCAGGAGATAGGGCCTGTAAGCAAAGCTGAGCTTCAAAACCTGGTCAAATCCAAGCAGGTAAGCGCACAGACCTTGGTTCGCAGTGTGGAGATGACCGAATGGGTTCCCTTGATTGACGTGGTTCGGGGAAAAGCAGGGCAGCCCCAGACCCCGCCACCGCCGCCGCTGCATACGGCAGCTGCCGAACCGCAAGCGCCCCAGACAGAACCCGATGATGGCATCGAAGAACTGACCATGGAATCGGCAAACGGCACTGCCCTGGAAGAAGCGGCGAATCATGATCTGGCCGTTGCGCAGACGGGAGAGGCTGTTGAACTGGCGATCTGTTCCCAGTGCGGCGGCACCTTCCCCGAAGATCAAGTGATCGCTATCGAAGATCGCATGATTTGCGCCGCCTGCAAGCCAACCTTCGTTCAGAAGCTGAAGGAAGGGGTTGCCACGCCGTTGTCAGTGGCCTATGGCGGTTTCTGGATTCGTGTACTGGCCTACATTATCGATGGGGTAATTCTGGGCGTTACCAGTCAGGTTCTCATGATACCGGTCAGCGCGTTTATCGTTCCGTCGATGGTACAGCTCCAGCCTGGGAACGAAATGGCCGCCATCGGCAGCATGTTCATGCTGGTGGGGGTATCCACTTTTATCAGCATTACGCTTTTCTTGTTCTACTTTACGTTTTTCCATGGCCGCTGGGGTGCCACGCTAGGCAAAATGGCCTGCGGTCTTCGCGTGGTGACCGCAGAAGGCGAACCGATCACCTATATGAGAGCGTTCGGTCGGTTCTGGGCATTTATGCTGAGCGGTATTATCCTTTATATCGGCTATATCATGGCGGCATTTGACGATGAAAAGCGCTCGCTTCATGACCGCATCTGCAGCACTCGCGTGATAAAGAAACGATAACCAACCCCAATGCTGCATAAAAAAGATAGCAAAACGCTACTGGGGTCAACTGGGTGGATTCGTGATCGCTTGCCCTAACTGCAGGACCTTGATGCCGCTGGAGATCGCCAACACCGGCCATTTCCATCCTTGCCCCCAGTGCAACACCCGCACGCGAGCCGACCTGTTCAATGCCTTTCACCGGCCCGCCGATCAGGGGAAAACCGGAGAACGGGTGCAAGCGCAAGGCGAGGCCGAGTGCTTCTACCATCCCGGGAAAAAGGCGGTGGTCGCTTGTTCCGGCTGCGGGCGGCTTTTGTGCGCACTGTGTGAAATTCCCTGGGACAGCCTTGGTTTACTTTGTTCACGGCGCCGGCTGCAATATTTGTGGTGCTTCGGTACTGGAAGCATACGAAAAGCATTGTGCCGAGAACCCGGTTTCGGCACGTGCTGGCATTCCTGCTTGCAAGCGGCCAGGTCACCGGCTGGGTTCTTTTTTTAACCAGGATGGTTTTTTAGCCATGGCCCGTAAGGAGAAAATATACCGTCGACTGCCGGGCAGGCCATTTTCGCCCATCGGCGTCAGTTCGTTCTGGCATGGTTCCGACCACCTGCTGTTGGTGGAGTCAGCCTTCTTTAAAGAGCGCTACCGACGCTTTTACTACAAAGATATTCAGGCTGTGGTCATGCATCGCACCGGTCTGCACTGGGTCTGGACCGCATTATGGAGCGGACTGGCCCTACTCTTTGGCATCATCGTATTTTTGACGCCGGGGACGCACTACGTAAGTGCTACGTTCCTTGCGATCTCCCTGGTCGCCCTGGTGGTGAACCTGATTCTGGGGCCAAGCTGCCGGGTGTTTCTTCAAACCGCCGTTCAGCGACAGCACCTTCGGACACTCAAGCGGGTCCGGACCGCTGCAAAAACAATGGACCGGATCAAAATCCTCGCGGAAGTGCAGCAGGGCAGCTGGGAGAAGCAAATGAGTGCGAAGGGCCAGGAGAAACAGGTATCCGCGCCAACAGTATCGCCCCCGATCCAGCAGGACGCCACCCCGGCAAGCTCAGTGGAAAAAGCCCCGGCGGGTCTATTCCGACCGCTGCTTCACCGGATTCTGTTCGGTTTGCTGATCGCCGCGGGGGTATTGGGCGGAATACAGCTGTACTTGAAAAGTCTTCCCTTGGGATTGTTGGAAGCCCTGATGCACGGTGTGCTTCTGATCATGGTGATCGTGACAATGGTGCGATGGTATCGCCACCTTAAAGGCACGGTGATCTCAAAGATCAACTGGTTGGCCTTGATTCTTATCGTCTTTTATTCGGCTGTGGGGTATGTTCTCTATTTTGCCGTCTCGTTTCGCTATCCGGAAATAACTTACCATAACTGGGCAATGTTCAAACGGATGTTTGAGTTACAGACGGTGGATCATCCCCTGGCCCTGACCAGCAACATCATCTATGCCGGTGGATGCTTGCTGTTCGGCATTTTTGGAATGCTGGCGGTGCAGAAAAACGCCCACCGTCCAACATCTTGATCCATTACAGGTCGCTTCACTGCTGGCATGGAATTGTCTGATAGGCCGTGGCAAGGTCTAACGATCTCTGGAGTCACACCATTCGAATGAAAGATTTCGCCCATCAAAGATGCTACAACCACCAACGGCGCGAGGCAGTGGTACGTTGCCCGGATTGTCAGAGATTCTTCTGCCGTGAATGCGTCACCGAGCATTCGGATCGCATGCTCTGCTCCCAATGTCTGGCGCACCTCTCCGAAAAAGAGCGAGAACGCGCCGGGATCTGGGCACGGGGCCTTCTCATGCTGATGCAGGGAGGCTTTGGCTTTTTGCTTTTGTGGTACGCCTTTTATCTCGTGGGACTGATGCTGCTGTCCATCCCCGATACCTTTCATGAAGGCACCATATGGGAGGCGGCATGGTGGAACAAAAAATGACCCGGCGCGTCATGAGGACAGAGCCCAGAGCCATGGTGGTGATCGAGGGGGCCATCTATCTGCTGCGACGCCGCAATTGGGTGGCCCTGGCCGAGTACTATCTGGGCACATTGCCCTTTGTGCTGGCGCTGCTTTACTTTTGGTCCGATATGAGCGGAAATCCAATGGCCGTGTGGTATTGTGGCCCGTCAGCCGCCGGTGTCGCCCTGCTGTTTATCTGGATGAAGATGTGGCAGGTCCGGTTTTGCCGCCGATTATGGTGCCATCTCCAAAATGAGGCCCCTGAAAATTGGACCTGGAAGCGGGCCCTTTCCACCGCCGTGCGGCAGACGATCTTGCATGCCACCGGAGTTGTCATTTTGCCTTTAGCCTTCATCACACTGTTTTCCCTTGCCTGGGTCTATGCCTTTTACCAGAATTTGTGCGTTCTGGAAGATGCCCGACCCAAAGGGGCAATGAAGCTGGCCAGGGCTGCAAAGGAGCAGTCGGTACTATGGCCTGGTCAAAATCACGTCATATTGCTGGTAATGAAATTATTTGGCGTCATCGTTTATTTAAACATCGCGATCACCGTCGCCTTTTTGCCCTATTTGCTGAAAAGTATTCTGGGCATCGAGACGGTCTTCACCCTCAGCGGGGCGGGACTGTTGAATACCACCTTTCTGGCCATCGTCGCCGGGTTAAGTTATTTGTGCCTGGATCCCGTTATGAAGGCCATTTATGTATTGCGCTGTTTCTACGGACGTTCGCGCCGCACCGCCGATGATTTGAAATCCGTTTTGCGTCCTTTTCTCAACGGCGCAGCCATGACCATGGCGGCGTTGCTCTTTTTGCTCCCGCCGGCAATAACCTTGGCGGATGACCCGCAGACCCTGCTCGCACGATCCCCAACGATAGATAATCACACTTATGCGCGTCAGTTGGATGGCCAGATCGAAGATGTATTGGCGCAGCGGCGCTTCGCCTGGCGACTGCCCAGGGAAGAGGTGCCTCAGCCGCCGGAAGAGCAAGGCTGGCTCGGGATGACCTTTCAATGGATCGGAGAGAAAATAAAGGCCTTCTTCAGGCTATTGAACCAGTGGATCGAAGACTTTTTCGAATGGTTGCGGAAGAAAATGCCAAGTTTGGAGACCTCCCCGTCTTCCGAGAAAGGGGATTATCGCAGTGTCATCCGTTGGATCTTTTATGCCCTGGGTTTCGGTTTGGCGCTATGGCTGATCTACCTGCTGTTTCGATGGTTTAAAAATGCGCAACCGGTGCGGTCAGGGGAGGTTGAGAACGGCCTGGAACCATTGGCTGTCGACTTGAACGATGAGCTTATTACGGCCGAAGACCTGCCTTTGGACCGTTGGTTGACCATGGCCCGGGAGATGATGGAGCGCAAAGACTTTCGTCGCGCGCTCCGTGCGATGTACTTGTCGGTTCTGGCCCAATTGGCCGATGCCCAGCGGGTGAAGATCGCCCGCTATAAATCCAATCGCGATTATGCCCTTGAACTGGCCCGCAGGGAGCACGCGGAGCCGGAGCTGCGCAACGTGTTCGACAGGTGTATCCGCATGTTTGAGCGTTCCTGGTATGGTATGCATCCGGTGGACAAGTCGTCTCTGGAACAATTTATGGAACATCAGAAAAGGATCGCTGCCCTTGTTTAGTCCATCGCGTAGACTGATTTTCCTGTTCCTGATCTGCGGCTTGATCTTCATGGTCGGTCTGGTGAAACTATTTTTGCTGCGTTTTGAAGCCGGCGACGTATACCCGGCCTATTCTTCTTTGCGAAGCGATCCGCTGGGAACCCAGGCACTCTTCCTGAGTCTCCGGCGCATCTCCACCGATGCCGTCAGCAGAAATTTTCACCCGTTGCATGAGATCGAATTAAGTCCAAACACCACTCTGATCGTGACCGGCATCGGCGAAGGGTTTTGGGTCTGGCGCGCTTCCAATGAGTTCGAGCAGCTACTGGAGAACCTGGCCATATCAGGCGGCCGTCTGGTGTTGACCTTCATGTCTCCGCCGCAGCGTCACCCGCTCAGCTGGGAAAAGGATAAGGAGAAAGAGACCTCCGAGGATGGGGCATCGTCTGGTGATGCGCAGGGGGAGGGAGCGCAGCCCGAATCCGATACTGCAGAGGACAGGTTCGATAAGCAGTTCGGCAAGACGTTCGACTACGACCCCCATAACCTGGGATTCCACTTCAATACACCCACCGGAGAGGATTGGGACGACTACGCGGAACGCTTTTACGGTACATCCGACATTTTGCCGCCCACTATCCCGTGGCGGGCGCCCCTTTCATTCAGGCTCAAGGATAACAGTTGGGAGACGCTCTATACCTGGCAAGGAGAACCGGTGGTGGTTCAACGGCCATGGGGTAAGGGTACCGTGGTGATGGTGGCCGACAGCTATCTGCTAAGCAATGAAGCGCTGAGGAATCACCGGCAGACGGGGGTGCTGACCTGGCTGGTGCAGCCCGGCAACGCGATCGTTTTCGATGAATCCCTCAAAGGGTTGTTGAAACAGCCGGGAATGGCCGTACTGGCCCGTCAATATCGGCTGCACGGGGTCTTTGCTGCGCTGTTGGCGGTTGTGGGACTTTTTATCTGGCGCCAGTCCACCATATTCATTGCGCCTGTACAGGTGGAAACGGGATCAGGGCACAGTCAACCGGCCGCAGGCAGGGATACCAGCCAGGGATTGGTCCATTTGGCCAGACAGCATATTGATGTGAAATCCTTGATGACCGTTTGTTTTAAGGCTTGGAAGGGGCAGGCGGCCCAGCGTGTGTCGGCTGAACGGATATCAGAGGTTGAAGCGTTGGTGGCGAAGGCGGCCGCCGATCCGAGAAAGGAAAAGCAGGTAAAAACCTATATTGAAATTTGCGAACTGCTCAGACAAGGAAGACACCCATGACGGACAACCTGAAGGAGACCCTCGCTGCCGCAAAGCAGGAAATCGCCAAAGTGATCATTGGTCAGGATCAGGTGATTGACAGTGCACTCATCGCCATCTTCACGGGACATCACGCCCTCATCGAAGGTGTTCCCGGTGTGGCCAAAACATTGCTTGTGCGCACCCTGGCCCATGTGCTGGGTTGCGAATTTGCGCGAATCCAGTTCACTCCGGATCTGATGCCGGCCGATATCACCGGCACCCATGTCTTCAATCTGCAGAAGAACAGCTTTGCTTTGGTCAAGGGGCCCATTTTTACGACGTTTCTCCTGGCGGACGAAATCAACCGCGCACCGGCCAAAACACAATCGGCCCTGCTCCAGGCCATGCAGGAGCGAACCGTCACCATCGACCGTCGCACCCATGTTCTGCCCGATAATTTCACGGTTTTCGCCACCCAGAATCCCATCGAATATCAGGGAACCTACCCTTTGCCCGAGGCGCAGGTCGACCGTTTCATGCTCAGAATCCCCATGTTGCATCCGAATCGGGATGAAGAACTCTCCCTGGCCCAACGCATGCTGGGAAAGGAATCACCGGAGGCTGTATTGAAAAGCGGAGCGGTTAAACCAGTGATAACCGCCGAGACCCTGACCGGCCTGAGGCAGCAATTGGAAGCAATCCGGGTAAAAGAGGAGTTGGTCACCTATCTCGTGGATATCGTCCGGCAGACCCGCGAGCACCCGGGGGTGCTGGTGGGGGCGGGCCCGAGGGCCACCCAGGCGCTATTGCTCAGCAGTCGCGCTTCTGCCGCTTTGGCTGGTCGGGATTTTGTAACACCGGATGATATCAAGACCATGGCGGTGCCGGTACTGGGGCACCGGATCATTTTACGACCCGAATACGAAATTGAAGGGTTGGCCATCGAAGAAGTGATTCAACAAATCCTTCAGGAGGTGACAGTCCCCCGATGATCGTCCCGCGCATGCGCCTCATATTGCTGACGGCGGTGGTGATGCTGACGGCCGGTATTCTGGCGGCCTGGCAGGCCGCATGGGTTGGCCATGCTGTTGCGATGGCAGCGGCGCTGGTCGTCCTGTCCACTATCGACGCAACCACTCACAGAGGCTCCCTGAAGGCGCTGATGGTATCGATTCCCGATGTCGTGCGCATGACGGTGGATAAGGCATCGCAAATCCAATTGACCATCGGCAAGCCGGCGGGCATGGCCGGCAGGCTTCGATTGGGGGTCGCCTTGCCCCGGTCCATGGCGTCGGAGCAGGACGATCTGAGCTTTTTGCTGGAAAAGGGCCAGGAAGCCTTTGGCGTGTCATGGAAGTGCAGACCCCTGAAACGGGGCAGGTTCCGGATTGAACGCTGCCACCTGGAGGTGAGGTCCGCGCTGGGGCTGTGGGATCTGCGCCGAAAGGTTCCGCTGGAGAGCGAGATTCGCGCCTATCCCAACCTGGTCAGCGGCCAAAAGCATCTTCGCGGCCTTTTCAGGCGCAGAGAGTGGGGCTTGCGCACCCAACGCCGCGTGGGAAAGGGACGGGAGTTCGAGCAGTTGCGGGACTATCTGCCCGGTGACAGCTTCGAAGATATCGACTGGAAGGCGACGGCCCGTCGCCGTCATCCCGTTACGCGCGTTTATCAGGTAGAGCAGGCCCAGGAGATCTATGTCGTTCTGGACAGCTCCCGGCTGAGCACTCGCAGCGCAGCTTATGTCACCGACCGCCGTAACTTGACACGCTCCGACCAGGCCATCGAAGCGACCACCATTTTCGAGCGCTATATCGTCGCCTCACTGGTCATGGCCATTGTGGCCGACCAGCTCTCCGATCGGTTCGGACTGTTGATTTTCGGAGACAAACCGGAGTGCTTTATTAAGGCCGGCCGCGGCCGGGCCCACTATAACGCCTGTCGGGATGCCCTTTACAACCGAATGCCCCGGTCCGACTCACCGGATTTTGACGAACTCTTTGCCTATGTGGGGACCCATTTGAGAAAGCGCGCCCTGCTGGTCTTCCTTACCAGCCTGGACGATCCGGTGCTGGCGGAGTCTTTTATTAAAACCATGAAAGCGGCTACCCGGAAGCACATATTGATGGTCAACATGTTTCGCCCCCCCGGTGCCCACCCGCTTTTTTCATCGCCGGATATCAAAATGCTGCAAGGCATCTATCAGCACCTCGTCGGGCACATGCACTGGGCCTCGATCAATGAAACCCACAGGCGGCTCAAGCAGCATGGAGCAGCCCTGCATCTGCTGGACGAAGAGCAGCTGTGCAGCCAGTTGGTCAACCAATACATGGACGTCAAGCAACGGCAGATCATATGATTATCGACCTGAAAAGATTTATCTCCAACGAGCGGCCGTTCTGGACCGAATTGGATGAGATGCTGGTGCTGAACGAAAGAGACCCCTATCGCCGGATGCACTTTGACGAGATCAAGCGGCTGCACTATCTTTATCAGCGGGCATCATCAGACCTCTCCAAAATCAGAACCTTCACGGCCGAGCGGGCGATCTATGCCTATCTGGAGTCTTTGGTGGGGCGGGCTTATGCCATGATACACGCCGGTCGACAGGAGACCGTGCGGTTCTCGTTCTGGCGCTGGTTCTGGGAAACCTTTCCCCGTACATTCCGGCGCCAGCGGCGCACCTTCTACCTCTCCCTGGCCATAATGATGGCTGGTGCGCTTTTTGGCGGCGGCGCCATTGTGTGGGATCCGGATGCCAAGGCGGTCCTGATGCCATTTTCCCATCTTCAGATGGACCCGGCCGATCGTGTGGCCGAGGAAGAAGCGGCGCAAGGGGAACGCCTGAAAGGACAAAAGAGCAGATTTTCGGCGTTTTTAATGACCCACAATACGCGGGTCTCCATTTTTGTGCTGGCATTGGGGATGACCTGGGGCATCGGGACCGTCCTGCTGTTGTACAGCAACGGCGTTATGCTGGGGGCCGTGGCAGCCGATTACATATGGGCGAACCAGGGCCTTTTTCTGGCCGGATGGCTCCTGCCCCATGGCGTTGTTGAGATCCCTTCCATTTTACTGGCCGGCCAGGCCGGCCTGATATTGGCCGGAGCGATGATCGGAAGAAAATCCGCATTGCCTTTCGGTGCACGCTTGCGGGAAGTGATACCGGATGTGGTAACCCTCATCGGCGGCGTCGCCATTTTGCTGGTGTGGGCCGGCATCGTGGAGGCGTTCTTCTCGCAATATCATGCGCCGGTGATTCCCTACGAGGTCAAAATTGCCTTCGGCATGGTTGAACTTTTTCTGCTGGCGGCCTTTTTACGGCTTTCAGGACGGGGGAGGGTTAAACCGATGTCCTGGAGAAGGATCAGGGGATGGATAAAGGGCAGACGGTAGACGCGGCTAAAGATCGATGTGGATCGAAGCGTTATGCAAAACAATAAACTGACCATACGCACACCGGAAGGGGTAACGTTCACCCTGCCATTGGCGGGGCCGGTGAGCCGATTGCTGGCATGGATTATCGATGCGGCCGGAATTTTGACCTGTTATAAGCTTTTCGCCAAGCTCACCGTATTAATGGGGATCATCAGTCCGGATTTCTCCTCAGCGGTTTCCATTTTCATTTTCTTTGCGTTGCGCACTGGATACAGCATGGCTTTTGAGTGGTACTGGCGTGGGCAAACCGTGGGGAAAAGGGTCTTGGGATTGCGCGTCATGGATGTCAATGGGCTGCGACTGCAGCCCAGCCAGATCATTCTTCGCAATCTGCTGCGGGCGGTGGACAGTCTGCCGTTTTTCTACTTAGTGGGAGGCGTCACCAGCCTGATCAACCGATACGGTCAACGATTGGGGGATCTGGCCGCCAACACCATCGTGGTTACCGCCACCAAAGCATTTGAGCCGGATCTCGATCTGTTGCTGGATAAAAATGCTTACAACAGCCTGCAGGCCCACCCCCACTTGACCGCAAAGCTTCGGCAACTGGTGGTACCTGAAGAGGCGGCCGTAGCCCTTCAGGCGTTGATGCGGCGCAATGAGATGGTGCCGGAGTCGCGGGTGGCTCTCTTCGAGGAGATCGCCGGTCTATTCAAGTCAAAGGTCTCTTTTCCCGCAGAGGCCGTGGAAGGAGTGTCCAATGAGCAATATGTTCGCAATGTCGTCGATGTGTTGTTTAAATCGACGGTATAGCGGTAATAGGAGGGATAGAGGGACTGGACCAAGATGAAACCAAGGAAACCACCAGGGGATTCAAAAACCGTCCTCATTGATGGGATCGGCGAAGTTCAACTGCAGCGCAGCAGGCGCGCGAAGCATATCTGCCTCTCTGTCCGGCCGTTTAAAGGCGTGCGTATCGCCGTGCCCTGGAATGTCTCTTACAAGGAGGCCATCGGCGTCGCCAGGGAGAAGAGCGATTGGTTGGTCAAGCAATTGGAGCGATCCGCCCACCTGGAAGCGGCCGCCGATGCCTTCAACCGCCAACCCCCTATCAACCGAATTGTGGCCAGGAATGTTATCGTGGATCGCTTGGCCGAACTTGCCCAACGTCACGGTTTTTCATACAAAAAAGCATTCGTGCGCAATCAAAAGACGCGCTGGGGCAGTTGTTCTGCAGACAATAACATTAGCCTCAACGTCAATCTCATCCGCTTACCAGCCGAATTGAGGGACTATACGATCCTGCATGAACTTGTGCATACCCGGATCAAGGATCACGGCCCTCGATTTTGGGAGGAGTTGGGGAAATTTGTCGATCATCCGCGGGAGTTGGACAAGTGCCTGGACCAATATGGTCCGATGTTGCTTGGGAGTAGGCGATAGGACTTCATCGATGGCATTATTAAAGCCCGTCTGAACATCCAACGCCGAAAAAGGATTGGGCCATTGCTAAAGGAGATATTATGAAGGACCTGGTAAGCTTATCAGCAACAAAGCTTCTGGGGGCGCTTAAGAGCAACCACATAAGTTCGTTGGAATTGCTGGAGTTTTACATCGAAAGGCAGGCACGCCTGAATCCACCGATCAATGCCATTGTTGCAACCGATCTCGACAACGCTCGAAAGCGGGCGGCCGATGCCGATGTTGCTTTTGCCAAAGGTGAAGATTGGGGGGCACTGCACGGACTGCCCATGACGATCAAGGACAATATACCGGTGGTGGGGATGCCGAATACCCATGGGATGCCCATCGCCAAGGATTTTATGCCCACTGCGAATGCAGATATTGTTGAATCCCTTCTCAATGCCGGGGCAATCATTTTCGGAAAGACCAATCTCCCCTTCATGGCCATGGATACGCAGACCTTCAATGATGTCTACGGGCAAACCAATAATCCCTGGGACCTGACAAAGACCTCTGGAGGCTCGTCAGGCGGTTCGGCGGCTGCCCTGGCGAGTGGCCTTACCGCACTGGAAATCGGTAACGATATCGGAGGATCGATTCGAATTCCCGCCCATTTCTGCGGCGTTTACGGTCATAAACCTTCATATGGCATCGTCTCGACGCTAGGCGGAAACAGGCCATGGGGCCTCATCATGCCTGGCTACATTGATACGGACTATGCGCCTCCCCTGGATCTGCTGGTGTATGGTCCGCTTGCACGCAGCGCCGTTGATCTGAGGCTTGCCATGGATATCATCGTTGGGCCTTCAGCGTGTCAGAGAAAGGCCATCAGGATCGCGCTGCCCCCACCCCGGAAGAGAGCCCTGAAGGAGTTCAAGGTTGGGCTGTGGCTCGATGACCCAACCTTTCCTCCGGACTCCGACGTGGGAAAATGTCTGCAAAACCTGGCCGACAGTTTGGCCAAAGCCGGCACTCACCTCAAGACAGAAAAGCCGGATATCGACCTTGGCCACTGTCATCGATTAAGGACGGACCTGGAGGCGATGACGATGAGTCATCTCCAGTCGCCAGAGGAATTCGAGTGGGCGGTGCGTCAGAAAGATGCGCTCCGGGAAGATGACCGGAGTGGAGAGGCAAGGTGGGTTCGGGCCACTACGGCATATCATCGCGATTGGAACCGGCTCAATCAAACGCGTGCCTTGATACGCCAGAAGTGGGCGGATTTTTTCCAGGAATTCGACGTACTTTTGTGCCCTGTGGTGAGAATAGCCGCCCATGATCATGATCACACCGACATCATCGAGCGGGTCGTATTGTTCAATGGCCAGGAATCAAAATATTGGGGCGTTGTCGGCCCGTGGAACGCTTTGAGTCTAGTGGCCTACACTCCGTCCACTGTTGCCCCCATTGGCTTTACACCTGGCGGCCTGCCTGTGGGTGTCCAGATCATTGGGCCTTATATGGAGGATCAAACCCCCATTCAGTTTGCCATGTTGTTAGAGGAACAACTGACAGGAAGCTTCAAGGTTCCGGCCGGTTTTGAATAGTGATGGCGGATGGGGCAGGAATTGGCGCCAAGGAGCATACTTTCGTTTATTCCAAAGGCGTTAACCTCAAACGGTGAAACCATGACGACGATGCTTGGGCAAAAATCATCCATAGATGCCATAGGCTTTTCCCCTTTTGGACTTGCCTAATCGGGCCTTATGCGTTCAAATGAACCGAATCCGATCCGAGGCGAACCCTATGGACATGTTCGAAGCCCAAGCCAATGAAGCCATGGCCGAATCACGGCCCCTGGCTGAACGCATGCGGCCACGCAGCCTGGACGATTTTATAGGGCAGGTGGCGGCGGTAGGGCAGGGGACCCTGCTTCGGGAGGCCATCGATCAGGATCGTCTCTTTTCCATCATTTTATGGGGGCCACCGGGAAGCGGTAAAACGACCCTGGCCCGCATCATCGCCCGGGAGACCCGTTCCCATTTTATTCACTTTTCCGCTGTCCTGGCCGGGGTCAAAGAGATCCGGGGCGTCATCGAAGAGGCCCGCGATCAGCTCAAAATGCGTCGAAAGCGGACCGTCTTGTTTGTGGATGAAATTCACAGGTTCAACAAGTCGCAGCAGGACGCTTTTCTCCATCATGTGGAAAGCGGCCTGTTGACGCTCATCGGCGCCACCACTGAGAACCCCTCCTTTGAAATCATCGCACCGTTGCTCTCCCGCTGCCGGGTGATCACGCTGAAGCCGTTGACCGAGGAGGAGTTACGGCGCATGGTCAGCCGCGCGCTGGAGGATCGGGAACAAGGGTTGGGGGATCACCGTCTGACCATTGCCGAGGATGCCGCCGTGCACTTGATTTCGATGTCTGATGGAGACGGTCGTAACGCCCTGAATAATCTAGAAATGGCCTCGTTTCTCGCCCTGGCCCGCAAGGCACAGGACAAGGGAGATGCACTGCGGCGTATAGAACTGGTCGACATCGAACAGGCCGTTCAACAGCGGGCATTGCGATACGACAGGTCGGGGGAGGAGCATTTTAACCTGATTTCCGCGCTGCACAAAAGCATGCGCGGCAGCGACCCGGACGCCGCCCTCTATTGGCTGGCCCGCATGCTGACGGCCGGTGAAGATCCGTTGTATATCGCACGGCGCATGGTGCGCTTTGCATCGGAGGATATCGGCAATGCCGATCCTTATGCCCTACAGCTCACCATGGCCGCCATGGAGGCCTTCCGATTCATTGGTCCGCCCGAAGGCGAGCTTGCCCTGGCCCAGGCAGCGGTCTATCTCTCCACTGCGCCGAAAAGCAACAGTGTCTATCATGCCTACTCAGAAGTCCAAGGTGCAATTCGTAAAACCGGCAGCCTTCCGGTGCCCCTGCATATCCGCAACGCCCCCACCCGTCTCATGAAAGATATGGGATATGGCCGGGGCTACAAATACGCCCACAATTATGAGGATGCCTACGTGCCACAGTACCACCTGCCCGAGCAGCTTCACGGACGGATCTTTTACACCCCCACCGAACGCGGCTATGAGAAAAACATCAAACAGCGCCTGGACCGCTGGCGCCGCCAAATGAAAAAATCGGCCAAACCCTAACAGGAAGGAACCGCAGAATATCGAACAAGGAATTTAGAATGTCGAAGTGTGGAATCGCTATGCTCTATCATTGGTATTTAAAGGGCAGAATGCCTTCCTTTGAAATTCTGCGGTTCTTTATTCGATATTCGACATTCCATTGTTGTCTTTCCGGCATATGGCATAGCCAATTCCTGGTGAGCAGGTCCTGAGAATTTATTTTGGAGTCGTAGAAAAAAATGGACCTCCCCCTTTCGTATCCCGATATTGAACTTACTCTTTATGTCGGTCGGGTAAAAACCGTTTGTCCTAAAGAGGGCATCGGGTTATACGGCAACCGAGAAAAGGAGGAAGATATGTCGCAGTTAATTGCCTGCAAATCTCCAGAGGGGATCGCCTTGGGCGCGGACAGCAAAGCCGTGGATGTAGATGCCAATGGCAATTTAATCGAGCTTAAGGTGGAGCGCTTGCACCAGCTGTCCCAGTATACCGCCATCATGAACGGCGGTGCTGCTGCCGGTGAAGCGATGTGTCAGGCCCTAAAAGGTTTTATCTCAGAAGAAAACTTAAATTTCGTGGATGAAATCCATCAGGCGTCCCTGCCTTTCATGGCAACGGAGTACGACCGGTTCATGCGCAAGCATTGCGAGGTGCAGCCCATCGATCCCGTCCATCAGGTGACCTTCCTGTTGGCTGGATACAGCCGGAGGGACAAAGATAACCCTTTTAAACTTTACCTGCTGTGGACCAAGCGGAAGCTGCCGCTGCTGGACAGCGATGAGATCGGTGCCGCTTTCTGCGTGCCGCGTATCATCCGGCTGGAGCATGAACTGCATCGGCTGACCCATCGAAACGCTGCCTTGGATGAAGTGATGTCCGAAGTGCGTCGGGGATTGGAGAAACAGGTCGATATCAATGAGGACGTATCGGAACCGCTGCACCTTGCAGCGATTGATACAAAGGGTTTCAGACGGATTTAAGGGCTCGCGTAAAAATGTAAATTTATTTTTACGCGAACCCAAAGAATCGCTTCAGTGTCGTTCAATAAATGGAATTCTGAATTTGTGGATTCAACCTTTTACGATTCCAGCCCCTCGATTAGTGCCGCCGCATTCTTGCCGAGTACAGTGTGGTTATAGCCGCCTTCCAGGATGGCGAAGCAGGCGCCGCCATGTTTTCTGGCCGATTGGATGACCATGCGGCCCATGGACCGGTAGTCTTCGGTGTGCAGCAGGCCGCCCCAATCTTCGCGGTGGTGATCGAACCCGGCGGATATGCCGATAATATCCGACGACTGCGAGGCAATAAAGGTCTCCACCTCTTCAAGATAACCTTTGCGTCCATGTGATGCCGGGTTGCAAATCGCTACCCAGTCGCGATGCTCCAGAATATTGACATTGCCGTCACCGAAGTGGAGATCAAAATCCAGAACCGTGGCGGTGTCGATAAGCCCCTCCCTCTTGAGGGTCAGCAATGCCACCGACATGTTGTTAAAATAACAAAATCCCCAGCAGCTGTCGGCAGATGCATGGTGGCCGGGGGGGCGGATGGCCCCGAAGGCCGGTGCTGACAAACCCAGACGCGCCGCCTGGATCGCGCCGCCGGCCGCCAGCGCGGCAATATCATAGAGCCCCTCACGTCGAACCGATTCGATATGTTCCGGGGTGTGAGCCAGAGCGATCTGCACTTCGGTGGCCGCTTCAGCCTCCACCCATTCAACATCCTGGGGCAGGGCATTCATCACCGCCTCGATCCGCCCCGCCGCCGCCGCCGGATCGGAAGTGTAAACCGGATAAAAACTGTGACTGTAAATCACTTTCATAGGTCACCGCCTACTTATGCACTGTGCAAGGATTTTAGATATTAATTGTCATGGCAGCACGATCAACAGCAGTTCGTAATTTCGGAAAAAGGTGTCCAGAGTCTTCAATCGTGTTCAAGATCAAGGCGTGGAGCAGAATTTGACCGGAGGCGTGGCAGCGCCACGTCGAGGATCGAATTCTGTTCCACAACACGGAGCTTGGACATGAGGGGAGGCTCTGGACGCCTTTTTAGGAGATGTCCATCGTATTTACCTTCACCTCCCGCACCTCATCCCCCCGTCTCACCTTCAAGGTCATGGTTTGGCCGATTTCGTATTTCTGCATGATCCTGACCAGATCGACGATATTGGCGACCTCCTCTCCGTCGATGGCCAGGATGATGTCACCGAGCACCCTGTTGCGGTAGTCGATCCCCTCCAGGCCGGCCCGGTCGGCCGAGCCGTTGGGCATAACGCGGTCGATGATTACCCCCGAGATCCCCAAGCTGGCGCCTGCTTCTTCGGACAGGGCCACGATACCGATGCCGGGTCGCGGCATCTTGCCTTTGGAAATCAGCTGGGGCACCACCTGATTGACCACATCCGCCGGAACGGCAAATCCGATGCCGGCGGAGCTGCCTGATTCGCTGATGATGGCGGTATTGACACCGATGAGCCGGCCGGCCGAATCGATGAGTGGGCCGCCTGAGTTGCCCGGATTGATGGCCGCGTCGGTCTGGATCGCCCCGACCACTTCTCGGCCGGCCGCCGTAGGCAGACGGCGGTCCAGCGCGCTGATGACCCCGGTGGTCAGGGTTCGGGAGAGCCCGAAGGGATTGCCGATGGCAAATACCGCCTGTCCCACCTTGAGATCGCTGCTGCTGCCCACCGGAATGGGTAGAACGTTTGCAGGGGTATTGCGCAGGCGAACCACGGCCAGGTCGTAATCCTGTGATCCGCCCACATAGGTCGCCTCGATGGCCTCGCCGTTATCCATGCGGACCTGAATGCGCTGCGCTCCCTCGACGACGTGGAAATTGGTGACCACATGGCCGCGGTCATCCCAAAGGAACCCGGACCCGGCTCCCTGACGCACCTGCCGGGTTCCGAAAAAGCCGCGTACTGCGTTTTCCGTGAAGATATAGGCGACTGAGGGCGATGCGCTGTTGAAAATTTCGATGGTCGCTTTTTCGAAATTGGCCAGATCACCGCGGGGTTCAACGGTCCGTGGCCGGCTCTCCATCAGTCGGCGTTGATCCGAGTGGCGCTGAAAAACAGCGACAACGAAGACAACAGCCAGTCCCACGATGACCCAAAAAAACTTGTTGCGCGTTCCCATACAGCTACATCCTTTCGCGTCGTACGGTCCACACTGATATATTTTATATGCTTCTACCATCTAATCCCACCCAGCAATAAAGTCAACGGCCGCCCCAAGTCGTGGGTGGCCTGGTGAAAGATGGCCAATACAAAAATGGTGGCAATAAAGGCCGGGACCGGTAGGGGGGCTGAGATGAGACGGTCGACCGTTTCATTTCCCTTGCTTGGCTGTTGGTGCTGCCATGGTTGTGTGATATAGAAGCAAAGTTTGGATCCTTTGGTCGCTCTATAAAAAAAGGCATCAATGCAGACGGATAGCAAAACCCTATTCCGGATTCCCTTACCTGTCCCTATCGCCACCGTCGCGCTGGCATTGATCTGTTTTTGTTTTCTCTCTTGTGGTCTTATCCGAACCACTTACCATGTCACCAAAGGAACGCTGAAACTGGGTTACGGCGTCACCAGACTCGCCGGCCAAACGATTTACACCGTGGGCAAATTCACCTACACTGTGGTCAAAGCCCCCCTGAGTTGGCCGCTGATGAACGAAGATATCGAATCCATCGATGGCCTGTCGCCCAAAGAGGCGATCGCCAAGGGTCGGGCGAAAACTTCTCCCTATGTGGTCAACGGCAGACGTTACGTGCCCATGAGCGTCGAAGCATCCCGGCGCTACCGGCAAGAGGGAACCGCCTCATGGTATGGGTATGAAACGTACCGCCAGAAAGGCGGGCGCATGACCGCCAATGGCGAAGCCTTCGACCCTAACGGACTGAATGCCGCCCACAAATACCTGCCCCTGCCCAGCTTTGTGCGGGTGACCAACCTCGAGAACCGCCGGCAGATCGTCCTGAGGGTCAATGATCGGGGACCGTTCGTCCAGGGACGGATCATCGATCTGAGCGCCGGGGCAGCTAAGAAACTGGGGTTTTATGAGAACGGAACTGCCAGGGTGCGGGTGGAAGCGGTCCAACTCGAGACATAATCGGCCTGCCGCCGGGTTTATTTCACTTTTAGTGCAAAGGAGAGATCGGATGAACCATTGGAAGGCCCATTACATTGCTGCAACATGGATGGTGGCGATCATGGTGTTGCTCACCGCCTGCGATTCCGGGGGGTTCAAATATCCCAAAGCGGATGCAGTGGCGGTGCTGATCCCCTCAAAGGACCAGATGGTTTCCGGTGTGGTGACCTTTACGGAGACTTCCGGCGGGATCCGCATTAGGGCCGATATCGTCGGTCTGCCGCCGGGACCGCACGGTATTCATATCCACCAATACGGGGACTGCCGTTCCGATACCGGTTCCCTGGCCGGAGGGCATTTCAATCCCGAACCCCAGCCGCACGGATCACCCGACATGGAAAAACGGCATGCAGGGGATCTGGGCAATGTCCTTGCCGATCAAAACGGCAATGCCGAATTGGACCTCGTGAGCGCGATGATCTCCCTTCAAGGGGACAATGGCATCATTGGGCGCAGTGTGGTGGTGCATGCCCTTGAAGACGATCTGAGAAGCCAGCCGGACGGCGGTTCCGGAGAGCGGCTGGCTTGCGGCGCCATCGGTATAGCGCACCCATGACCCCAAAGTTGCATAAAAAAATCCTCACTGCTCTGTCTTATCATCAAAAGTGTCGGGGTAGATCTGACCGAAGAGGCGCTGGGCCAGGGTGTCGTCGATCTCTTTGAGAATTTCGTATTGGTGCAGGGCCAATCCCGGCCTGCCCTGATCGACGAAGAGCCGGCCCAGGCCGTAATGGGCCGGCGCCAGCCACGGATTGGCACGTAAGGCCTCCTTATACGCTTTCAACTCTTTTTGGGGTAAGTTCTTGGAGCGATAGGTTTCACCGATGTCATAGTGAATCTGGGCATTGTCCGGATCCAGTGCGCTGGCCTTTTCCAACAACGCCAAGGCTTCGTCATACCGTCCGATACCGCGGACCGTATTGCCCATCATGTGCAGGGTGGGCACGTGGTCCGGTTTGAAAGCCAATATATCTTTGAATGACTGGATCTGTGCATCAGTCTGGTTGAGTTTGCCATAGATGTCCGCCAGTTCGAGTCGGGCTTGCACATTTTTTGAGTCGATGTGGATGACCCGCAGCAGAGACGGGAGGGCCAGTTGATACTGCTTCATCGTTTTGTAGAACATGGCCAGCAGGAAATGGCTGGCCGCATTTTCAGGATCGGCGGTAATCGAGTGGTGAAAAGCCTCAACGGCGTCTTCGGGCTGGTTCATCCCCACATAGCAGCTTCCCAATCCATGCCAGGCGTCCGGGTCATCCGGATTGGCTTCTGTTGCCCGCTGGAAGAACTCCAGGGCTGCTTCGTATTTCCCCCTGATGGAGAGTTGCGTGCCTTTTTGGCAGAGCACCGCTGCCAGTCGCGGGTCACTTCCCGATCGTCGCAGGGTCCATTCAGCAATGGAAAGATCTTCAGCATCATGGGGCAACATCTCCAATGCTTTTATGGATACGGCAAAATTCAGGTTCTGTCCTTTTGAAGCTTGAAACGTCACCACACCGATGACCCTGCCGGCCAGGTTCAGCACCGGACTGCCGCTGGAGCCCTGGGAGATGGGTGCCGTCAGTTGGTAGATATGGACATCGGCCGGATGGGTCCGCACAGCCGAGACAATACCTTCGGATACGGTTTGCTCAAGCCCCATGGGGCTGCCAATGACCACCACCCGGTCTGCAATGGTGGCTTCGGTCATGGTCAGGCTCGCCGGTGTCACCAGCACGCTTGGAATGTCTACCCGCACCTTGATCAAGTCCAAGAGCTGGCTGCGGGCGAGCACTGCGCTGATGGGATACCGGTCGCCTTCCGCCGTTTTGATTTCAGCACGGTAGGCATCCTCAAGAACGTGGTAGTTGGTGACCAGTGTGCCGTCCCGGTCGATAAAGAATCCGCTGCCGATGGATGCCGTCTCGCCTTCCAGATCAAACGCCACCACCGTGGCCACCGATTGCCGGACCGGCGCCACCAATCGCTGCAGGGAAGATGGATGTCGGACCGGTGCCATGGCGCCGGCACATGCTGTGATGAACCAGATCCCTGCCGCCGTAATGCATAATCGGAAGGATTGCTTTAACATGAGAACTCCCTTTTTCATTGCTCCTTCTGATACGTTCCCACAACCTGTGTCTGGGCGATCACATGGCCTTCCATGGCTTTGAGCAATTGATCCTTGGTGGGCCGACCCAGATCATCCAGCACGGCGTCCAGGGCATAGAGCTTGTGGAAGTAGCGATGTCGGCCGATGGGGGGACAAGGCCCGCCGTAACCGGTGCGTTGCCAATCGTTCAGCCCTTCCAATGTGCCGGCGGGCAGGCTGTCCGTGCGGGTCCCTTCCGGCAACCCTTGGGAATCCGGCGGCAGGTTGTAGAGCACCCAATGCACATAGGTCATTTTGGGGGCGGCCGGATCGGGTGCATCAGGGTCGTCCACGATCAGCGCCAGGCTGCGCGTTCCTTCGGGAATCCCGCCCCATTGCAGCGGCGGGCTGGTATCGCTGCCTTCGCACGTATACTTGGCTGCCATGGGGCCGCCATCCTCAAATGCCGTAGAGGTAATCGTCAATGTCATGTTTTTTCCGGTTCAGCCTTGAACTGGTGACCAAGAAGATTTACTTTCGATCAGGCTGTAAGCTACCCGATCCCTGCTCGACCGTTCTCATAGAATATAATGAATATAGGTCACCCGTCGGCTTCCAGACACCTAACAGGCTTCGTTCCAAAGCATGCAGAGCAGTGCTTCGATTGTTCCGGTTGTAATTCCGCCTCAGGTGGGACATCGCATACGGTATAAAACAAACCATCAGTGATAGGCGCTATTTTCTGCAGATATCTTTTGTGACATCGATCACAGAGCAAGGGTGAGATGCATCACAGCATCTGCCCGTGATGAAGGCATATATATCAAACAGAGGTGAAAGAAAAGTTAGGCCGACAGCAGCCAGGCCGGCCCGCAATCGCTTACTCCATACCCGATAAGACCATCGGCACGGGAAACAGGGGACACGCCAATGACACACACCATTAAATATGAAAAGCCTGTGGGAATCCTGATGATTCTCTGTGGGTATATGTTGGCGCTTTTGGGAGGTATGGTCGGCCTTCTGATCGGAAGCCGGCTGTTGGCGTACAACATGGACAATACCGGACAAAGGATCTATCTCTTTGATGAGCCGTCAAGGCGACATGGAAAGATCATGGTCGTTCTGGCTTCCATCGTGATCCTTTTTGGCATGGTCCTGAACATCTCTTTGAAAGCATGACCCGCTGACTTTCAGGAAGAGAACGCTCATTGCCCCAGATGATAGTCAACCAAGCAGACGGTTGCATCCATCACCGTAAAGGCCGGTGAACGATATTGGTTCAACGCCAGGATCGTCCCGTCGAGGCGGTGATGGAACGCCGCCTGATGCGTGATTCTTGAAATGCCATCCTAAAGATTAAAAGAATTGCCCCAACTCAGGTATTGGAACCAGGGCATGGGAAGAGTGTTAACCACGATGTTGCAAAAGTCGGAGGGCTCCAGAGCAAAGGCGCCGAGGGCGCAGCCGTAGTCCACCTACTGCAAGCCCTTGGCAACGCATGATCTGGAGTCCTCCGGCTTTTGCAACTTGGGGTTAGAAGAACATCTTGCCGGGATTCATCAACCCTTTGGGATCGATGAGATCCTTGATCTGCTTCATCAAGGCGTAGCTGGCTCCGTGTTCCGCTTCCATGAATTTGCGCTTGCCAATGCCCACGCCGTGTTCACCGGTGCAGGTGCCGCCCATTTCTATGGCGCGGGAGACAATTGCATCGTTGATCCGCTCAAGGACCCCCCATTCGGTATTGTCCTGCGCATCGCCGATCAGAACGACATGAAGGTTCCCGTCACCCGCATGGCCGAATACGTAGCCCACAGCCCCGTGTTTCTCCACCTGTTGCTGGGAAAAAAGGACCATTTCAGGGTAGCGGGAGATGGGAATGGCCGCATCCACGGTCAACGTCTCCTTTTTTGGGTGGGCTTGGGTGATGGTTTCCCATGCCTCGTGGCGTGCCCGCCAGAGCATCTTTCTCTCCGCTTCGGATACGCCGGAAGCAAACCCTGTGGCAGCGCAATCCCGGCAAATCTCTTCTGCAAGGTCGGCGGTTTCGGTCAAGGCGGCCTCGCTGATACCGTGAGCAATTCCATTGCCGCAGGTTCCAGCCCCGATCCCATCAAAGCGGCCACCGCCTGGGAGGCATCTTCCAGGCGGTCAAAGGTGACCGTGGCCGCCAGGTGGTGCACCGGAATCCCCGCCAGCCGAAGGGTTGCTTCGGTGACAATCCCCAAAGTGCCTTCGGACCCCACGAACAGCCGTGTCAGATCGTACCCTGATGAGGATTTGGGGGCCTTGCAGCCGGTGACGATGACTTCTCCATGGGGCAGGACGACCGTCATCTGCATGACGTAATCTTTAGTGGGGCCGTATTTGACGGTCCTGATGCCGGACGCATTGTTTGCGATCATCCCGCCGATGGAGGCATCCGCACCCGGATCGGGCGGGAAAAAGAGGCCGTGGGGGCCGCATTGGCGGTTCAAGGTTCTGCGCAAGACACCGGGCTGAACATCGGCTTGAAGATCCTGGGGACGGATGTCGATGATCCGGTCCATCTGGGTCAGATCCACCACCAGGCCGCCCCGGGTCGGTACAGGATTGCCTTCGGTGCTGCTGCCGGCGCCCCAGGGCGTCACCGGGATCTCTTCCGCGTAAGCATACGCCAGAATACGGGAGACCTCTTCGGTGGTCTTGGGCCAGATGACCGCCGCCGGCAATTCTCCTTTGTGATGGGAGATATCGTGAAGGTGCAAGTTGCGGTTGGATTCTCCGGTGGAAAAACGGGACCTGTCCACCAGTGAGATGAGGTGTTCCACTTGCTGGGAAGTGAGTTCTTTCATGGGATGTCCTGATGAGCAATGTTGGCTGTAGTTGTGAAGCAAGCCGCCTCACATAAGCTTACCCCGATCCCGTCGGAGCGCGATTGGTAACGTCCTAAAGCATATGCCAAATCCGAACGCCATGCAATTGTTACCGGCACTTCCATCAGGTTAACCGTATTTAAAAAACCCAAACAGAGACGTCGTTGAACCATTTCCGGCCGGCGCAGCGGCCGGTCCAACAAATGGACACACACAAGCGGGGCCAATGGTCTTCGTAGGGCCGGTCTCTGCGCCGTCCAATCAAGCCCTTTATCAGTTAAAAAATACCGAATGCGGTACCTTGGCACCCCTATCCATCCGAGGTCAAAAATCAGTTGTAGAATCCATCTGGCGCCAGTTCTTCGAAAGCGACCCCTTCAGTGCGCCAGAGAAATCCGCGGATATCGGTGCACAGATCGCAATGGTTCAGGTAGCCATCGCTGCGGGGGCGGAATCCGTAACGCTCGGCAGCCAGCTCATACAGCCCCCCGGTGCCGGTGACCGCCAACTGCTCCAGCAAGGCATATTTACCCGGCGGCAGCGCATCGCCCAGGTCATCCATGGCAATGGCCAGTCCCGCACAAAGCCCCGGTATGTATTGGCCGTAGAGGTCGATGTGAAAATGGCTGGTATCGGCCAATGCCCTGGCGCAGCTTCCCGGGCTCTGCGCCAGCACCTCTTCCACCGGCTGTTTCGGATAGACCGCCCCGAAGGTCGCAAGGGCTCGGCCCCCCAGATGGATCCAGTAGCGGTCGGGGATGTGCTCCAGGTAACCGGCACCGAACGCCGACGTGAATTCATCCAGGGCGTGGGTTTTGTTCACATCCAGACGGGTCAGGTCCTTTACAAAGGCGTTGACCCACGGAAAGACCGACATGTCGGTACGGCGGCAGGCATCGATCACGCCGCTCACTTTGGCATAGGGGATGAATGCATTGTGGAAAGGACTGATGGAGACCAGCAAAGTGTCTACCCCAACCGCCCGCAAATCTTCCAACAACCCCCGGGCCTGGTCGGCGTCCACAAACCAGGCGGAGTTGGTCTCCACATAGTCGATGCCCACCCCGGCATCACGTGCCGCAGCCGCCACCGCCCGCAGCTTCTTCGGATGGAGCAGCGGCTCACCCCCTCCGATGTGCACCGACCGGCAGCCGAGCGCCACAATGCTGCGGAAAATCTTAGCGGCCATCACGCCATCCAGGTAATCCCTGCTGCGGTGGGGACCGCAGTTGTACAGGCAGTGGCCGCAGCGCGACACGCAGCTGTAATTGGTGATCACGCCCCCTGAGGCCAGACGTTTTATGGAAAAGGCATTCATGGACCACACCTTACCCAAAATCGTCGCATCGATGCAACCGTACAACCCATGGCGCCGTGACCACCGGTCACTCTCATGCGCATCCCAACAAACAACCTTTATTTTTGTCGGAAATCATCGTCGCCATCGTGGCCATCGCCTATTAAGCCAGTGTGGACAGGAAGCACTTGGCCAGCATGAAAATTTATAAGCCTGAAGCGTTTGGAAAAATAAGACTTGAGATTTTTGATTGATCATTGAACGGAGTGGCTTCTTGCTTACTGCCCGTGCTATACCTTTAGCAACAGTTGGTTGCCATCCATTCATAGGAAGCGTTAATGCTTCGGTATCGTCAGGGGGATCATCCGTGCAGTTGGAGGCGAATACGGCGGACAAGTTGTTGGAGGTGGTGCGGGGCTTTCTGCGCAGCCTGCATTCCGGCCGGACCGAGGAGGTGCGGGTGTCGCTGGACAGCGCCTTTGATGCCGAGCTGGGGCTGGACAGCCTGTCCAAGGCGGAGTTGATCTCGCGGGTGGAGCGGGCCTGGGACGTGACTTTTACCGAGCAGGTGTTCGCCGCAGCGGAGACGCCCCGGGACTTGCTCCGGGCCCTCGCCCGGGCAGGCAGTCGTCAGAAAGGAGGACCGGTCGGGAAAGTCAAGGTGGCGGCGCCCGGCGGGGATGTGCGGGTGCCGGAACAGGCCGATACCTTTCAGGGGGTGCTGGACTGGCATGTGCGGGCCCATCCGGAACGGCCCCATATTTTTCTCTACGGCGCGGACGACGCATTGGAAGAGATCACTTATGATGGGCTGCAACTCGGCGCCAAAAGGGTTGCCGCCGGGCTGGTGGAACTGGGGCTTACGCCGGGGCAGACGGTGGCCGTCATGCTGCCCACCGGCTTCGACTACTTTTACAGTTTTATGGGGATTCTCCTGGCCGGCGGGATTCCGGTGCCCCTTTATCCGCCGGCACGGCTGACCCAGATCGAAGATCATCTGCAGCGCCATTTCGCTATTCTCAACAACGCCCAGGTCCAAAGCCTGATCACTATTCCCGAGGCCCAGCCCATTGCCCGGCTTCTGAAAGCCCGTGTGCCGTCGCTGGAAAAAGTGGTCGAGGTGGCGGCATTGCGCCATTTCGCAGCGACATCTCTCCCTGCGGTTTACGGAACGGATGACATCGCTTTTTTACAATACACCTCCGGCAGCACCGGTACACCCAAAGGGGTGATATTGACCCATGCCAACCTGCTGGCCAATATCCGCACCATGGCCAGCGTCTTCAGGGTTACACCTGCGGACACTTTCGTGAGCTGGCTGCCGCTCTACCACGACATGGGGCTGATCGGCGCCTGGCTGTCGAGCCTTTACTGCGGCATGCCACTGGTGTTGATGTCGCCCCTGGCTTTTTTAAGCCGCCCCTCCCGGTGGCTGCTGGCCATCCACCGGCACCGCGGCACCATCTCCGCCGGTCCCAATTTCGCATTCGAGTACTGCCTGGCAAAGGCGAGCGACGATGAGATCCAGGGCGTGGACCTGAGCTGCTGGCGCATGGCGATCAACGGTGCAGAACAGGTCAGCCCGGCCACCCTCCAGGGCTTTCAGAAGCGGTTCGGTCCCTATGGATTCCGCAGCGAGACCATGATGCCCTCCTACGGTCTCGCGGAGGCATCGCTGGGCCTTGCTTTTCCGGTGGGGCACCCGCAGCCGAAGATCGACCGCATCGAGCGCAAGGCTTTTACACGCGACCGCAGGGCCGTTCCGGTGCTAACGGACGATGCCGCCGCCCTGGCCTTTGTCTCCTGCGGCCAGCCGTTGCCAGGCCATGAAGTCCAAATTGTGGACGACGGCGGCGGTGAAGCGCCTGAACGGGCGGAGGGTCGCCTGCTCTTCAAGGGACCGTCGTGCACATCGGGGTACTACCGCAATCCGGACGCCACTGCCGTGCTCTTCCAAGGCGAGTGGCTCGATTCGGGTGACCTGGCCTACATTGCCGAAGGGGAGATATACATCACCGGACGATCCAAGGACATCATCATCAGGGCCGGCCGCAACATCCATCCGGCGGAGTTGGAGGAGGCTGTGGGGCGCATTGAAGGTCTGCGCAAAGGCTGTGTGGCTGCCTTTGGCAGCGAAGATCCGGTGTCCGGAACCGAGCGGCTGGTGGTGGTGGCTGAAACCCGGGAGACCGCCCCGGATGCCATGGAACGACTGCGGAGGGAGATCAATACCGTGACCGTGGATCTGCTCGGTGCGCCGCCGGACGATGTGGTGCTGGCCCCGCCCCATAGGGTGCTCAAGACCTCCAGCGGAAAAATCCGGCGGGCCGCCAGCCGGCAACTCTATGAAAGCGGCGGGATTCACAAAAAGCAGCGTGCGGTGTGGTGGCAGTTCGTGCGTCTCGGGTGCCAGGGACTGGTGCCCCAGCTGCGGCGATGGGGTAAGGGCGGCGGCGCGCTGCTTTACGCGGGTTATATCTATCTGCTCCTTCTGATCCTGGCGCCGGCGTTATGGGCGGCGGTGGTTGCTGCACCGGGATTCGAAAAAGCGTACGGCGCCATGCGCTTTTTTGCCAGACTTTTCTTTCGCCTGGGCCGAATTCCTCTCTCCGTGCAAGGGGTGGGGCATCTGGACCCGTCGGCCCGGTTTATCGTGGTCTCCAACCACTGCAGCTTTGCGGACGGACCGATTCTGGCGGCCGCGCTGCCCATCCACACCAGCTATGTGGCCAAAGTGGAGCTCTCCCATAACCTGTTCAGCCGCCTTTTTTTCACCCGCCTGCGCACAGCCTTTGTAGACCGGTTTGATCGTCAGAAGGGGACCGCAGATGCCCGCCATGTGATTCGGTCGGCGCAAGGGGGGCGCTCCTTTATCTTTTTCCCTGAGGGGACCTTCTATCGCATGCCCGGACTACAGCCCTTTCGCATGGGCGCCTTTCTCACCGCTGCCCGCGCCGGCATGCCGGTGGTGCCGGTGGCCATCCGCGGCAGCCGATCCCTGCTGCGGGGGGATACCTGGTTTCCGCGGCGCATGGCGATCAGCGTACGGGTTTGTCCCCCCATCCTGCCGGAAGGCAGTGACTGGGATGCTGCGGTCCGGTTGCGGAATGCCACCAGAGCCGAAATTCTCAAATATTGCGGTGAACCGGATCTGCCCGGCTGAAAAGCGTATGGACGGCATGGCACCTGTAAGCTGTCTGCAAAACGGATGTCGGTCCAAGGTGCATGCAGGACCGGGTTTCGAACCGCAGGCATGCCACGGTATGTTGAGGAATTGGAATTCGACACCGATACCCGGATTGGGCCAAAAGATTTTTGCAGTTGGCTTCTGGTTGACGCCTCGGTGAGGGCCATTACCTTTTGAGGGTAACCTTTTCATGAGGAGGCAAGCCATGAGCTACAATTATAAATATGAAACATTCCGCGCCGACAGCGGCGATTTCAATAAACATTTCACCGCTTATCTCAACGAGCGGGCCGGCGACAATTGGCGGGTCAAAGAGTGCAGCTACTGTCACGGATCCGAGAGCAAGAAAGTCTATGCATCCTGCATGTTTGAGCGCGAATCCTGATCCTGGCCAATTAAACTGACCGCCATCCATCGCTGCCCGGATCTGTATGGGTTTATCTTCGTGTGCCGGGTCTGATGATCCGGCACTTGCCTGTCGTGACCATCTGAAACGCCGCCAGGATATTCAAAAAGGGATCTCTGACGTGATTTTAAATGGCCGTCCGTCTTTGGGGTGGTGGAATGCGATGCGGCTGGCATGCAGGCACATGGGGCCGCCCTCTTTTCCGTCTCCGTAGAGCCGGTCGCCGACGATGGGCGCACCGAGTCCCTTGGGATGGGCGGCGTGGAGACGAAGCTGGTGGGTCCGGCCGGTGAGCGGCGTGAATTCGATGCGGGTGAAGGAGCCTTCCACTCCCAACCGTTTCCACCGGGTGATGCCCGGCTTGCCTTGGATGGGGTCGTATACCTGGTAGGGGCGGTTATCGGGGGCCAGCCGGAAAGCCAGGCGGATCTCTCCTTCGGTTTCATTGATAACGCCCTGCACCAGCGCGACATATCGCTTGTGCACCCGGCGCTGCTCGAATTGCCGGCTGAGTTCCCGATGGGCGTTGCGGGTTCTGGCCAGGAGCATGATGCCCGAGGTGTACATGTCCAGGCGATGCACCGCCGGCTGAGCTATGATGTCGGGGAGGAACTCCTTGACGCGGTTGACCACGCAATCCTGTTTATCGGGGCCGCGGCCCGGTACGGAGAGCAGGCCGGAGGGTTTGTCCGCGATGACCAGCTCGCTGTCCTGATGGAGGAGGGTCAACTGCATTTTTTCTCTTCTCCGTCCAACCCGCACAGCATGAATCCGAGAATCGGTCCGCACTTGTCGTGGCAGGGGGAATAGAAGCGTCCATGGTGTCTTGTGCCCTGTCGGTTGGGACGCCCATAGTAGAATTCCGCCATACCGAGAGGCAGCAGATGGTGCCGTGCAGCGTAGTTGAGCAGCTTGGGACCGCAGCAGTCGGCCGCACCGTTTGGAATCCCGTTGACGCCGGCAAAAACATCTGCCAGCAGGCGTGACTGGAACCGGAAATTATGCAGGGTGTAGAGCCCATGAAGTGCTTTCATCAGCTCCTGGGAAAGTTCTTTGCGTCTGCGGATCAGTTCCCTGCCGCGCGGGTTATCCAGACCTGCGCCGTCGATTTCAATTCCAAGCCGTTTGATTTCCCGTTCAGGACCTTCGTTGACCCGATGCCAATGCTGCAGGTCGAAAAGGGGCGGCGCCCATCCTTCGATTTCCCAAAGCCCGTTGTACTGGCCGGAAAAGGATTTAAGAATGATTTCGGTTCTGTCGGTCTGACGGCATACCATGACGCCAAACATCTTTCCGCGCGCTTTGCCGAAGAGATAGTCGGTAGATAAGCGGGGATCGGACTTTTCAATGGGAAGATGCCTGTCCAGTCGTCTGGTCCGGTCTAGTTGCCGGATCAATTCCAAGGCAGCGGACTTGGCTTTGCCCATGGGCAGGGTGTGGGACGTATGGCAGCGCGCGCAAAATCCAGAGCAGGCATGAAAATCGGTTGTCATGTGGAAACCACTTCTACAAACTGCCCATAAGCAGTATCAGGCCGAGCAGGGCGATGCACACAGCGCCGCCCAGGGAGAGCAGTCCATGGACACCGGTTACCATACGATCATTTCCGGTCGCAAGGGACAAAAAGCTCTTTCGGAATCCGATGGCGCTCAGCGCGAATGCCGTGGTGGTAATGGCCATACCCGCCGCAATAAAAAGCATGGCCCAGAGACCGGCGGCCAGGATCCCCAGGGTCAGCGAGAAGAGCAGGATCAGCGCCGCCCCAGGGCACGGCACCATTCCGACAGCCAGTGAGGTCATCACCAGGCTCTTTATATCGGCCCGCTGAGGGCATTCGTGGCCATGACCTGAACGCATTTCGTAGATGACCTTGACGGCGATGAAAAGCCCCACGGCGATCAGCAATCCGTAGCTGACGCGTTCCAGGACGACGCCGGAGTTTTCAAGGGTCATGGCGCCGGAGGTCCTCAGGACCAGTGCGCCGAACAGGATCAGGATCGAGCCCGAGAGCACATGCATCAGCATGGTGAGGTTGCCGAAAAGGAGCGCATTTTTCAAGGTGCCCGGACGGCTGAGAAAGTAGGAACAGGTGTAGATCTTTCCATGCCCCGGCCCCAGGGCATGCACCACGCCATAGGTAAATGAGAGCAGCATAAACCCCCAAAATGCGCGGGCAAACGGTTCCTTGCGGATCTCTTTGGCCAGGCGGACCATGCGCTGCTTGATGGCGGCCTGGATTACGGCCACTTTCTGCATCAGCGGGTGCAGAAAGGCGGGATATCCGGTCAATGGGCGCTTGGGAGGAGGGGACTGGTTCTGCTGGGACGAAATAAACGGGTTCCGAGCGGCCGGCGCGTCGGTTACACACAGGAACAGGGCTGCCAGTATGATAAACAGGCCGACGCCTCTCGCTGTCAGGTGGGTGCCGCTCATTTCAATCTGAAGTCCAGGATAAATGCCTGGGGGACGATTTGATCGAAAAAATAGGCCATCTCAGGCGCTTCGCGGACATCGGCGGCAATCTTGAACTTGGCGGCATCCCCTTGAATGGGGATCTTCCCCTTGTATTTGCCCAATCCTACGGCATCTGAAAAGCGCTTGAAATCTTCCGGCCGCGCGGGCGCCTGCCGATTGGCAAAGAGCGGATCCTTGCTGGGGTCGATGGCGCTCTTTCCCTCTTCGACATAGGAGACGAAGGTATAGAAAGAGTCGTCATAGACGGCCACTTTTACTTCCTGGGAGCGGCCGGCAAGGGCCTTGACACGACAGGGCACCAGGAATTCATAGGTCAGCTTTCCGTTGTTCAGTTCAGCGGAAAAGTCGGTGATCGACTGGACCGGATAGTCCCTCCCATCGATGCGTGCAGCCGTAAAGTAATGAAATGCCAGAAGGCTCTCCACCGAAAGATCGCGTACGGCGATTTGCTCCTTGGCCGACAGCATGCCGTTGCGGTCGGTGTCCACCACGTCCAACACCGATACGGTGGTCATTTCATCCAGGGTCCAGCGCTGTTTGAAACCGACAAGTCCATCCTTGTCCATGACAAAAGCAAAGGTGCATTCCACAAAGGCATGGGGATGGGCCAAAACCTGGCTTACCGGAGCGATGAACAATACCAGCAGGAAGATGAACCGACGCACCATGAAACCTCCTTAGCCACAGCCTGAAAGATTCCCGAACATATGGATTTTGCACTTGGGTGTCAATACACGCCGACGTGCGGCCAGGCGTTGACCCATCTCCTGTTTTGATGGATAATCCCATCGTTGCAGCGACAGGGTCAGCATTGGCCATCGTCAAAGCGGTAGCGGCACCGTAAAATAAAGGAAAGGAAATATCGAAATGAAAGTGATCGGATTCAACGGGAGCGCGCGAAAGGACGGAAACACCGCGGTTCTGATTCAAAGGGTATTCGACGAACTCGCGGCAGAGGGGATCGAGACCCGGCTGGTGAACCTGGGGCCCAATTCGGTGAACGGATGCATTGCCTGCATGAAGTGCCACAAGAACAAAGACGGGCACTGCGTTCAGACCAAAGATCCCCTCAACGGGTGGCTGGATGAGATGAAAACAGCCGATGGCATCATCCTCGGCACGCCCGTCTATTTCGCCGATATCAGCGGTCAGATCAAATGTTTTATGGATCGGACCGCCATGGTGGCCAGGGCCAACGGCAACATGTTCAAGCGCAAGGTGGGGGCCGGCGTGGTGGCGGTTCGGCGGGCCGGTGCCTTAACCGCTTTCCACAGCCTGAATGCCTATTTCACTATCGCGGAGATGATGGTTGTCGGCTCCACCTATTGGAACATGGGCTACGGCAGGGAGAAGGGCGAGGCGCAGCAGGATGGGGAAGGGCTGCAGACCATGGCCAATTTAGGGAAAAATATGGCCTGGCTGCTCAAGTGCATCGAGGCATCCAAAGGCAGCGTCGAGATTCCGGAGACCGACATAGGGGTGGTTACCAGCTTTATCCGTTAGGTCTATACAGCGGGTGGGCTTGTCCGTCACGCCTCGGTCAACCTAGTTTCATCATGGGAAAAGAGACAACAGAGCCTTCAACGGCCGGAGGATTGCTGGCGTATGCGGTTTGACGATCCGGTCCGTCTGCTATAGTTTAACTGCTCCACGACCACTTTTTACGCTGCTGCCGAACATCGGCGGAAGACCGGGGGGTGATTTCGATCCATGCAGCCACTGATAACAGCACTTCCTGAGCCGTTTCGCAGCGGCATTCACCAGATTCGCTCGTCCATCGAAGCACTGGACGGACATTCACACGCTTTTTCACCGGAAGATGTTCATGCGGTGATCTCCGAAGCCGAAACCGCCCTCGAGAAGCTGGAGGGGTGGTTGCTGGACGGAGAGCAGAAGCAATTGCTTCGGATGAACCACTGGGATGTCTATCTCCTATATGCTTCAGCGTACCTGTGGCCTATCACAGCTGTGGGGGAGATGCCCGCCGATTCATCGGACGGTAGGAAGCAAAGTGAAGATCCCTCCGGAGCTGAAAACCGTATCCGGCCGCGTGGATCGTTTGTGGCAGACCAATGGGAAATGTTGGGGATTCCGAACAGGGCCACGGCCGACACCATCGCCGATATTTGTGCGGCGATCGGAACGGATCCCACTGAATTACAGGCGACCTCCGGCGATGGCCGGCATGAATTGGGCGGCGTGATGGTCAACAGCCCCATGTTGTCTGCTGCGATCCGGCTTGCTGTGGCACTGAATCCCAAGGGTGCGCAAACTGCAGCAGCGGTTCTCGGTTTTCTGCCCGATGGCACCGATCTTTCGACCGATGCGTATGACGCCGCCTTTTCCGTGACCGGGATCGGACCTCACCCTTATTTAACCGCCACCATTCAGGTTAAAATTGAGTGCCGCGATCCGGAGATTCATCGCGCGCTCAAGCGCCACGAGCGCAAGGTGCAGCACCTGCTCCAGCGGCTCAACCAAACGGCCAGCCCGCGGTTTCTTTTCTCCGAAGTGCTATACGAGATTGAAGCCGTCGGCTACGCGCCCATGGATCTGAAGTTTTCCGTTGACACTTCTGCCGCCCTCAAATTGCTGACCGGCAACCGCCTCTATTCAGACAACCGGGTGTTTCTGCGGGAGTTGATTCAGAACGCCGTGGACGCCTGCAATTTGCGAAAGCGCTTGGACAAGCCGTATACACCGGCCATATCGGTCCGCTTCAACGATGATATCAGCGTGGTCACCGTGCGGGATAATGGCATCGGCATGGACCGCCAATGGATCGAGAAATACTTTCTCACCATCGGCATCTCCCTGTATCAGTCGTCGGAGGTGTTTCAGGCCGGTGAGCGGTCGCGAATCGACCTTAATTTTATCAGTCAGTTCGGCATCGGGTTTCTCTCCAGTTTTCTGGTGGCGGAAAAGATCGTGATCAAGACCCGCAAGGCGGGAAGCAGCGGATTGATGATCAGCATCACCAATCTGCGCGATTATTTCGATGTGCGGCCCTTGGAGGACGACTTTGAAATCGGTACCGAGGTCACCCTCCACCTCAAACCCTCCAAAACCAATTATTGCCGAAGTTTGGAATACACCGGCTATCTGCAAACCAATGTTCGCTTTCTGAAAGTGCCGGTGCGGTTTGAAGACCATACCGGCAAGGTGACCACCATCGGCTGTGATACGCTCTCCTATGCCGATCCCAAGACCAGCGTGGTCGATTTCGAAGTGCCCCTGGCCTTCAGGCACTCCGAAGGATATCTCCTGCTGCGGGCCAAGATGAATGTCGATCATATCTTCACGGTGGAGACGGCCAAGGGAGGCATATCGGTTTTTCAGGACGGCATCTTCATCACCCAATTGGATACGTTGCTGCCCGAGGGCGCCCGGCAGCATGTGGTGGGCCGAATCAACCTGCTGGGCCAGGAGAAATGCGCCCTGAGCATGGACCGCAATCGCATCTTCTGGACTGATGGCCAATTGCGGGAGATCAAGCACACCATCCGGCTGGGCCTGGCCGATGCCGCTGCCCGATTCATGGCGGCCGTCGAGGCGCAGCAGGTGGCGCCCAATACCCGACAGAGCATCATTCACAACATAGCGATATTCTTTGATTTCAACGAAGTGGATGATGCAATCCATCGCCGTTTGAGCCAACCGGTCCGCCAGGTGGTGGAAAAACGGTTCAAAGATTTTCTGCGTATTCATTTTGCCCATACCCGTCGGCCCGAGGGCATCCCCGAGGCCGAGGGTTACAGCAACGATTGGCAGCAGCGTATCCTGGATTCATTCCGGAAAAATTAGATGTGCGTTCCATGTTTATGCCAATCGGCCGTCAGGCGGCGTAGACTTTTTCTCAAGCGCCGGTTGGGACATCCTGCCGTTTTCACCCATTGTTCACATCATTTTCATCAATCCTTCACGCGATGAGTGCATGTTGCCCTCTGATAGGGAAATCCTGTAAAAGAAAAGGAGAACAACATGCAACCGGGCGATGCCATTAAGGAAGCCACCCGTCGAATCGGTCGTTCCACCACCTTCAAGCTGTTCACCATATGCGCCATTATTCTGGTCCTGCTCATTCCGGCGTCGATGGTCAAGTCCCTGATATGGGAGCGGGACCTTCGCAAACAGGGTGTCATCAACGAAATCAATCATAAATGGGGAGAGGCGCAAACCCTTGTAGGGCCGATCCTCTCCGTTCCGTATCGGGTCCATTTGGAAGACAAAAAGGGCAAGACCACCACGGTCACCAAATATCTGCATCTTCTGCCCGACAACGTCGACATCCAGAGCCGAATCAATCCTGAAGTGCGGTACCGGGGGATTTACGAGGCCGTGTTGTACAACACCACCCTGTCCATGATCGGCCGTTTTCCCAGGATACCGATCGAGGCGCTGCGGATCGCTCCGGAAAATATCGTATGGTCGGGAGCCTTTGTCTCCATCGGCATTACCGATATGCGGGGCATCAAGGAGGGCATCCATGCAACCTTCGATGGCCAGCAACTGGCCATGGAACCGGGTATTGAGACGGCTGATGTGATAACATCGGGCGTAAGCGCGGATATACGGATTAATGCCGATACAAAATCCTACCCGTTTCGCTTCGATTTGAATCTGAACGGCAGCCGGCAGATCCATTTTTCACCGGTGGGCAAGGTCACAACGGTTGTCGCCCGCTCCCGGTGGAGCGATCCCAGCTTTGACGGTGCCTTTCTCCCGGTCGAGCGAAAGGTCGCCGCGGAGGGGTTTACGGCCAAATGGAAAATCCTCCATTTGAACCGGAACTATCCCCAGTCGTGGAAGGGCGGCGGGCACGATCTGGGCCGTTCCACCTTCGGCGTTACCCTTTTCAGCCCGGTGGATGTCTACCAGAAATCCATGCGCACCGCCAAATATGCACTGATGTTCATCGTCTTCACCTTTATGGCGTTTTACATCTCAGAAGTGATGAACGAACTGAGGGTCCATCCTGTACAATACCTGCTGATCGGTCTCGGCATTATCATTTTTTATACCCTTCTGCTCTCGATTTCGGAACAGATCAATTTCGGCGTGGCGTACCTGATCTCGGCCAGTGCGGTTATCTGTCTGATTACCGGGTATGCCAGAGCGATTATGAAAAACCCGTATGTCACTGTGATGGTGGCCGGTATACTGGCACTGTTATATGCCTACCTCTACATCCTGCTTCAACTCGAGGACTACGCATTGCTGATGGGCAGCGTGGGGCTCTTTGTCGTGTTGGGTATCATCATGTTCCTCACGCGCAAAGTCGACTGGTACACCATTCACCAGGAGCCTGCGCAACTGCGCCGGTCCAAACCACTGCAGCACGGCGGTGCATAGAAGATTGTAATCCGCTCGAAGTGGCCTCAAAACCTTCAAGGTTTTGAAACCACTTCTAATTATTTCCTGCCCAACAGCAAGATACCCGGAAGAGGGCGCCCAATGCCTTTTGGGTGCTCTCTTTCGCCGCGCAAGTGCCTTACATTGTCCATGGGCGCCATTCGTCCATTGACGGACCACCGCCTAATTGTCATACTGAACTTTGATGTAATTCCCAATGGGGTGGGTGTATGGATAGTGAGGCGCTTGGCACCATCCTGGTGGTCGATGACGATATGCTGTCTGTTGAAATGTGCAGACATCTGCTTGAGGCAGAAGGCTACGTCGTGCATACCGCAACGAACGGCAGAGAAGCCCTTGAGCGGGTCCAGGAAGTATGGCCGGATTTGATTCTGCTGGATATCGTCATGCCGGAGATGGGGGGGTATAAGGCGTGCCTGCTCTTAAAAAAACAGGACGCGACAATGGATATCCCCGTTATTTTCATGTCCGGACTGACGGAGACCTTTGACAAGGTCAAGGCATTTGAAGCCGGTGGCATAGACTTCATTTCAAAACCGGTGGAACCTCTGGAATTAATGGCTAGGGTTCGAAACCAGATCTCTCTCGGACGCCTTCAACAGGAATTAAAAGAGGTCAATGCTGATCTGGAAAAACGCGTCGCAGCGCGCAGCCAGGAGCTGTCCGTGGTCAACGAGGCCTTGGTGGCGGAGATCGAGGAGCGCAAACAGACCGAGCGAGCGTTGACTTACTCCCGTGAACAGTTGCGGGCGCTGTATGTTCAATTGGCAAATATAGAAGAGGGGGAACGCCGTCGCCTCGCCAGGGAATTGCATGATCAGGTGGGGCAAAACCTGACCGCATTGGGCATCAATCTCAACGTGGTGCTCAATCAGTTATCGGATATGTCCAGGGGTAAGGTGGAGGCCCGTCTCCATGATTCCCTGCGAATCGCAAGCGAGACCGCAGTATCGATTCGGGATGTGATGGCCGCCCTGCGACCCCAGGTACTGGACGATTATGGGCTAAAGGCCGCCCTGCAGATGGAGGCGGAGCGGTTTGCGGTCAGAACCGGGATTTCTACCGATGTGGTTGGCAAAGAAGCGAATCCAAGAGCATCAGATGGTGTGGAAACCGCCCTGTTCCGGATCGCCCAGGAGGCCTTGACCAATGTCTCCAAACATGGCCGGGCAAAGCGGGCAGTGGTCCGTATGGAGCAGGCAGACGGACGGATGCGGCTGACCATTGAGGATGACGGCGTCGGCTTCGATCCGGAAAAAGTGAATCCAGGACGGCACTCCGGATGGGGACTCGTGAACATGCGGGAAAGGATACAGGCCCATGACGGGTCGCTCAAAGTAATATCTTCGCCAGGAGCGGGAACCAGGATTGAAGTTGAGGTCACCCTGTAGTTGCATCGATTGGGATGACCTTATAAAGAAGTTCAGGCAGATATTGAACCCAACGAAGGTGGCAGCGTGACGATATCCGTTTATTTGGCTGATGACCACGCCGTGGTTAGAGACGGACTGAAGACACTCCTTGAAATCGAGGACAGGGTATCGGTGGTGGGCAGTGCGTCCAATGGCCGGGATGCATTGCGCCAGATCAAGAAGCTGGAACCCGATGTGGTGATCATGGACATCTCCATGCCGGAATTGAACGGCATTGATGCCACACGGCAGATAAATGAGGCGTGCCCCGATACCCGGGTGATTATTCTTTCCATGCATGCCACCCGGGAGCATATTCAAAGGGCCCTGCAGGCCGGTGCAAGAGGCTATCTGTTGAAAGAGTCCGCCGGCGCTGAAGTTGTGCAGGCGGTTCACTGCGTTAATGGCGGCAGTCGCTATCTGAGCCAGCCGGTTTCCGATATTTTGATTGATGATTACCTGACCGGCATTCAGGCTGACCCAAGTTCAGATCCCCTTGATCAACTCAGCGCACGCGAGCGCGAAATCCTTCAGCTTGTGGTGGAAGGGAACTCGAGCGCCAAAATTGCCGATATCCTCTGCCTCTCCCCCAAAACCGTGGAAACCTATCGCAGTCGCATTATGGCGAAGATCAAGGTCAGGGACCTGCCGGGTCTTGTCAAGTTCGCGATTCGTAATGGTTTAATATCACTTGAAATATAATCATGTGAAGTGGATGGCATATCGGTCCAAACCAGGGTGCGCCTTGATCGTTCCTGCCGATCATTCACCCCATGCAACTCCGCAATATCCAAATCGGACACTTTTTCAAACAATCCCCCTCAATAAATCAAGGTTTCCCGACAGACAGACAACCTCTGATCCGATATAGATATAATCATTAAGCGGAAAAGGACGTTGCAGGATTGCTTATTGGAATTGATCCTGGACTAATGCTGCTAATGTTGTGTGGATCTCGCTCTGCCTTCGTCATCGACTACCTCCCCCTGTTCACCCTGTGCTGATAAATTGAATGGAGCTGAAGCGGATAACTCGTACTGGAACGCGCATTGAATCTCGCACTGGTTGCAATCTCCTTTTTTGCTTAGCTTTCGACGTTTCTATAAACCGACGAAAGCGCACCCACCCGCCCGCAAGTCCTGCTAGCAGGACTTGCGGGTTATTTTTGAGTACAGCGTTGTGCGCCGATTCAACCGCTGGGGGATCACGCCTGAGGTCAGGGGGCCGCTTATGCCTTAAGCGGATGGCCGGAGACCAAACCTTGAAACTTGCTCCAGAAAAGCCTTCACCAATTCAGTGGTTTGCAAAATATCGGATTTTTGCGCCGTGCTGATGGGAGCATGGATGTAACGGGTGGGCACGGATACGGCTCCCACGATGATGCCGGATGCCACCAACTGGGCTGCGGCCGCGTCAGTGGCACCGGTGTTCTTTGCCACCAGTTGGTGGGGCAAATCCTTGGTTCGGGCCAGTTCAGACAGAAAAGCAGCCAGGCGCTGATCGGCCAGCATGCGTTTGTCGCTCAAGCGGATCTCAGGTCCCAACCCCTGCCGGGTCGGGGTGATATTGGACGGCAGTTTGAGACCCGGGGTGTCCGACGCCACCGTTCCCTCCAGGATCAAGGCGATTTGGGGCGCAGCGCTAAACAACGCCGGACCGACCCCCCTTAGCCCGTACTCTTCCTGTGTGGAAGCGATCAAGACCAGGTCGCAATCAATTCGGGCCGCCTGTTCAAGGGCCGCGAGCATGATAAACAGCCCCAGTCGGTCGTCCAGAGCCTTTCCGAAAAAGGTGGTTTGCGTTTCCCAACTCTGCGTTGCAAAAGTGACCGGATCGCCCACGGCGACCTCAGACGCCACCGTTTCGGGCGGCAGCCCCAGATCGATGAATCCCTCTGCTATGGGAAGCGGCGCTTTGGTGGTTTTATCATCGCCTTTGCGCAAGTGGGGCGGAATGCTCCCCACAACACCGGGCAGATCGCTGCGGCCATGGACGATGACTTTCTGTGCACAAAAGACCTGGGGATCGACACCGCCCGCGGGCAGCACCCGCACAAAGCCGGTTTTTTCGATTTTGCTGACCATAAAGCCCACTTCGTCCATGTGGGCGATGAGCGCCACCCGTGGTCCTTTTCCCGGTCTTGCGGCCACCAGGTTCCCCATGGCATCGGTGGTGATGTGAAGATTCTGTCGGGCCAGACGCTCCGTCAGAATGGCGCGGACCCTTTCTTCCCGGCCGCTGATGCCGGGTGTTTCCGTCAGTTGCTTTAAAAATGCGTAGTCCATGGATTATCCTTTGCTTTCAATATGCTGTCCCTAATTTTTAAAGTGCAGGCGTGACTTGGCACAGTCGATATCCGATGTGGCTGCCAGCGAGGCGTTATCGATTCGGATGACTGCCGATGATAGTGCTCCCTGACAGCCACCGTCAAGCTATGTGACATTATTCGGCATTCCGGATGGCTGGTTGCGTTCTGCACTACCCGTGTACCCAAGATATTGTGGCGTTTTGATATCGTTGGATGGCCCGATAATTGCTGTCACCTACTCCTTAGCCCCGTATGTCATTTACCTGTGAGGGAGAGCCATATAAATCCGAACGATTGGAGGATTGCATGCGATTTTTAACCGCTTTCGCATTTATCATTGCGGTGCTTTTTTCCGGTGTGCCGGTGTCGGCCGGTGATGCCGCTGACAAGGGCGCGCAATCTGTCCAAGCTTTCCTGGATAGTATGACCTTTGAAAAGGGGCGTGTCAATCTGCCCAATGGTATCGCCACGCTCGATATACCTGATACATTTAGATATATTGGACCTGAAGACAGCAAGCGTTTTCTCGAGAAGGGGTGGGGCAACCCAAATGGCTCGGATCAGATCGGCATGCTCCTGCCTATGGGGGTCGATCTGTTCGGCGCAGAAGGATGGGCGGTGGTGATCCGCTATCAGGAAGACGGTTATGTTTCAGACAAAGATGCCGCCAAGATCGACTATGACAAGATGCTCAAATCATTACAGGCCGCCACTGTTGAAAACAACAAGGAAAGGGAGGCGACGGGATACCCGCCGGTCACCCTGGTCGGATGGGCGGCAGCGCCGTACTACGACAGTGCGTCAAAGAAGCTTTACTGGGCCAAAGAGCTCAAATTCGGTGAGGACAAAGAGCATACGCTTAATTACAATGTTCGCATTTTGGGGCGCAAAGGGGTGCTGGTCATGAATGCCGTATCGGGTGTCGCCCAACTGCCCATGGTTCGCGAGCGCATGGAGCAGGTAATCGCTTTCGCTGATTTTAATCCAGGCCACCGTTACAATGACTTCGACCCTGGTGTGGACAAGGTGGCGGCGTATGGCCTGGCAGCGTTGATCGGCGGCAAGCTGGCGGTCAAGGCCGGACTCCTCGCAAAACTGGGTGGACTGCTGGTGGCTTTCAAGAAGTTTATCATCATCGGATTTATGGGACTGATGGGCGTGCTGTCCAAATTGTTCAAGGGCCGCAAAAAAGAAGCGGCTGTTTAGTCCCCGGGGGGAATGATGCCGGATCTGGCCGAAGGATTGCTATGGTACCTGGCCTTTATTTTTTCAGTGGTTGTACATGAAGCATCCCATGCTTTCACCGCCCTGAAACTTGGAGACTCCACCGCCTATGAAGGCGGTCAGGTGACACTGGACCCTTTTCCCCACATCCGTCGGGAGCCTCTTGGGACGGTGGTTGTGCCGATCCTCTCCTACCTGGTGGGCGGTTGGATGATCGGATGGGCCAGCGCGCCCTACGACCCCCTTTGGGCGAGAAACTACCCCCAGCGCTCCGCCCTGATGGCTTTGGCCGGGCCTGCGGCCAATCTGCTGGTGGTGGCGTCGGTCGGGTTGGCCATTCGGATTGGTCTTTCAATCGGTCTTTTCTATATTCCCGACAGCTTCAACCTGGTCCATATCGTTCGCGCCTCCCAGGATGGCACCATGACCGGGGTGGCGGCCCTGTTGAGTATTCTGTTCTCCCTAAACCTGCTGTTGTTTACCTTCAACCTCATCCCCCTGCCCCCCCTGGACGGCAGCGGTATCATTCCGTTGCTGCTGAGCAGGGAGCGGGCAGTGGCCTATATGGACTTCGTCCACTCCAGCCATCTCTCTTTTATCGGCATTTTTATTGCCTGGAAAGCAATTGGCTATCTCTTCAGCCCAATATTCATCGTGTTTGTCAAATTGCTCTATCCGGGATAAGGTGGGTTCCATCCGCAGGCTGTCTGCGGATCGAAGCAGATCACTTTAGAAGCTGCCTACAAAAGTCTTTTGGCCCAATCTGGGTGTTGGAGCCGGGTTCCAAATCCTCGAAATATGATAGTATGCCTGCGGTTTGGAACCCGACCCCGCCTACATCTTGGACCAAAATCCGTTTTGTAGACAGCTTCTAATATCCCTTGGAGCAGCGATGACTTCGATACCCCTTCCTCTCACGGATGTCCATGCCCATTTGTGCGATGCCGCATTTGATGATGACCTGGAAGCCGTGATGGACCGCGCCTGCGCGGCAGGCATCGGATCAGTGATTGCCGTCGGAGAAGATTTGGCGGATGCCCGCAGAAATATCCGCCTGGCCGCAGCGCATCCCATGATTAAGGCCGCGGCCGGCCTTTACCCGACCCATCTCGATATGGAGCAGGCAAGAGAGATGGCGGAGTTCATCCGGGATCATCGCCGCGATCTGGTGGCCATCGGTGAGGTGGGGCTGGATTACTGGAAGGTGAAAGATTCGGATAGTCGATTGCTGCAAAAAAAGATATTCAGGATGTTTATATCCTTGTCAAAAGAACTGTCCTTGCCATTGAATATCCACTCGCGGTCTGCCGGACGTCATGCCGTCAACCTGCTGATTGAATGCGGCGCCACTCAGGTTCACCTGCACGCATTTGACGGAAAATTCGGCGCCGCCATTCCAGCCGTAGAAGCCGGCTACTGCTTTTCCATTCCACCGTCCGTGGTCCGTTCCCGTCAGAAGCAAAAACTCGTCAAACAGCTGCCGCTCTCCTGCCTGTTGGTAGAGAGCGATAGTCCGGTTTTGGGGCCGTTTCCCGGTGAGCGCAATGAGCCGGCCAACATATCTGCCGTTATCGAGGCCATCTCCCGCATCAAGGGGATCGCGCCTCGCATCGTGACGGAGGCGGTGGTTGAGAATACGATCAGGCTTTATGGCCTCGGATATATCTAACCGGAGCGTTTTGCGGCCTCAGATTATATCTGGAGACGCGCTTTTTCAGCAGCAGGGTTAAATCGCCTTTTCCATGATGGTGGTGGGTGCTTTCAGCGTCGGTCGGATGCGAAGATATTGATGACGGTCCGAGGATCGGACATTGACCTCCTTGATGTCATTTCCCTGCAACAGGGTCAGCGGTACTTGAACGCCGGCTTCTCCCAGAGCCCACACTTTGCGGTAGAAATCGGCCAGGCCGGTGACAGGAACGCCATTGACGGTAAGGACAATATCTTGTTCCCTCAGGCCGGCCTTCTGGGCAGGTCCATCCCCGTGCACCCGACTGATAAAGACGCGACCGTGGCTCTCTTCCGCATTAACACCCAACCAGGGTTTGGGCGGTGCGGCTGTGCGGCCTTTGCTGATCAGGTCGTTCAGGATCGGTTTAAGCAGATCGATGGGGACGAACATGTTGCACGGTACCGCTCCATACCGGGGTATCACCAACCGGGTGTAGATGGATCCAATCCCCATCAGACGGCCTTCGGCATTCAACATGGCGGCGCCGGCAAATTCAGGGTGGGGTGGGGAAACATAAAAAGCCTCTTCGAGCAGGTATTCCCAATACCCGGTAAATTCACTGCGTGTGACCACACTGGCCGGCCGGATGGCCTCAGCGCCACCGTATCCCACCAAAAGAACAGGATCTCCTTCCTTCACCTCTGCGGATTTTCCCAATTCGATCGGCACCAGTCCCATGGTTCGCTCAATTTTGACGATCCCGAATCCCGTGGCGTGATCGTATCCCACATCCGTCGCCACTGCAGACTGGCCATCCGGAAGAATCACTTCTATGGATTCGGCTTCGAGTATCAGGTACCCGATGGTCAAAATATAGCCTTTGGGGTCGATGACGACGCCGTTGCCCGTACGATTTTGACCCAGAGCGCCGGCTGTGCGGGCATCCGTCGGTATGACAGCACGGATTTGGACGATGGATGCCTGGGCCTTCGGGATGTCTGCCGCATGTGCAGGCATCCCGCAGAATAAGAGGATGAAGAATGCCGGAATGAAAATGCGCCGCTTCACAGTGCACCTCCCTGGGGTGTCGGCACCGCTCTCTTTTGAATCATCCGCGAATGCCTTTGGTGCGGATTGGTACATGGCAGGCGATCTAGGGCATTCGCTGGGATTGGGACGAAACGGATGGTGCCGGAGAGATACAGCTATCGAACGGGTTGAACCTCGGCGACAATCAGTGGCCGCACCTGCCCATACGATAGCTTCGAAACCAAGGATGTCAAACCCCCGGTGCACATTCCGGCAATTCTAACCGAACACTATTCAGCAAATAAAAAAACGACCCCCGACCCCGACCCCGAGGTCGCTGTATATCGGGGTCGGGGTCGGTATCGCTTTCGATAAGACGTCCACGGGACCCATCGGGTTCGCGAAAAATGATCTTGCTGATGAACGGCCTCATGGACTGGTCACTATGAATGCTGTTCAGTTAGAACTGTTGCGCGCAGTCACAATACACGCAGACAACCGGGCCTAGCCAGAGAGGCGTATGGGCGGTCGCAACTCTTCAGGCCATGTGTCGTCACTGGATGCGGTTTGAACCAAAGCCAGTATTCTCCGAATCAAAGGAATGTCATACGGGCTGCGTTTCTTTTATCCCCTCTATTCCCAGTGCCGGTGCCGTCCCCTGCCGCTGCGGAAGCGTTGGGTATTCCTCCTATCGCCTCCCTGGCGGCCGGGCGAAGGTTGCCATTGAGGACGAGACCGCTCCTGTCGTTGCTGGCGAACGGATGAAACTCTGTCGGACCGTTCGCTGATAATGGGCTTGCTTTCAGCCTGCTGCGGTCGACGGTGGAAAACCGGGGGATTGCCTGTGGATTGCGCACGCTCTCTATGTCGGGATACCGTATTGCGGTGTGACCGGATGTTCGTATTTTTCCACACGATTGGATTTTCGTTCTGTCGGTTTGCTTGGGGATGGCGTCCGTGGGCGTTCATCTTTTTATTGGCTCGGCGCTGCTCACGGCCCTGGATTACGGCGGTGCGCCGCTCCTTTGACCTTTGATTTCTGATTTGATGGTGTTGCCGCCGGCCTTCATTTGTACGGGTGATGGTTGGTCGGGATCGATTCGCACGTCTTTCATACGGTACAGGTCTGATCCGCTTTGATGCCGTTTTACCGTGCTTCTCTTCCGGGCGGCGGACTTTTGATGGCCTCACCTCCCTCTGCTTTGCGGAGCGCTTAACTCCAAAATGCCGCACATATCCATTGCGGCCGCCGACTCGGCGTGTGTCTTCGGCGGTCCCGCGAAGGCCGCGGCCTTGGCTCCGGCGAAAGCGATCGTACTTCTCCTGGCTTTGATGGTCCTTGAGGATCTTGCGGTCCAGAACGCGCGCAGACCGGAAACCTTTGCCGATCCGGTGAGAGACATCCCTGACCCTGAGATGCCGGTAATCGTTGGATCGATAAAGGTGGCTGCGATGGATAATTACGCTATGGCCGCGGTGCCGATAAACGTGCCGATGGCGCTGTGAGCCTTTCCATCGGTCGGCGGCAATGGATCGCCGTCCCCAATGACGGTGGGTGTAATATGGCTCATAGGGCGCCAGGGGAATCCATCCCACATAAGCCCCCGAGTAAATCCACGATACCCTACCCGGATACCATGCAAATCCGATATGGAGCAGCGGCAACCGGGCCCGGACCATGATATGGGTGACCGGCGGCGCCCAATACCAATGTCCGACAGCGAAAATCCAGTTGCCATAATGATGGGTCACATAGCCGAAAGGTTCGTGGGGAATCCAGACGTGGTCGCCATGCCATACGACCCAGGCGCCCCAGCTAAACGGCGACCAGCCGGCGCTGATATGGATCGGACGCCAAAACCGGTAGTAGTGGCCTTCGTAATAGACCCGCTCCCAATGGCCGTGCGTGTCCAAAGCATAAGCCTCGCTGCGCAGTTCAGGGGGCAGATAGGAAGCAGACTCCCCACGGGTGTCCATGCGCTCGGCCCAAAGGTCGTCCATTCGCTGGTTCCAATCCGCCCATTCCGGAACGCCTTCGCCGTCAACCGCCGTGATCTCCTGCATATCAGCGAAAAGGGCTGAAGAATCGGAGCGAACTTCATGGCGCCGACCGGACGCATTGTGATGGAAGTACACGCTATTTCGGACGGCAATGATCTCGACGCCGTCATCGGCGACGAAAAGGTCGAATACCGCCTCCGGTGGAGCGCTGATGCGGCCATATGGGGTGGTGGCGCTGATTTCAGTTTCGGTGCTTTTGTTGTAGAAACGAGCCATTCCTACGGGAAGGTCCACTTCAGTGGTTTGGGCAGTCAATGAGGTCAGCTGAATCCGGGTATCTCCATCGATCCGGACCCAGGTATTGTTGGGCAGGATGATTTCAGCCCTGGCATCGGAATCCGTGCGCAGGAGGTCATCCATTCCGAATGGTGCCTCACGTGTGGTTGAAACCCATTGATCGGAGGCCGTGTCGTAGCGCGACAGATCCCCCTCAACATGGGAGATACGACCGACCAGTACTGCATCCGGTTCATCCCATTCATCGATTTCCTGGGCCGATGCCGGATGGACAACGGGGCATAACGCCACAAGAAAATACATCAAGGCCAGCGGTTTGATAATGTTTTTCATTTTGTACCGTCCTGGTTATGTGAAGCCTTAATCATTTAGACGCATCAGAACCCAATAAGTTTACCCCAATGTTCAATAAAAAATACCAATACTTTTTGACACAAGTCGGGCCCATCCTTTAAGTTGTTACAATCTTTGACTTTTGATCGGAAAGAGGTGGTATGAAACTAGGCGGCTCAAAGCAGGGACAATCAGGCGCTCCAAAGGCAAACCCAACCCATCGACGCAGCGGCATGTGGGCCCAGGCGAGGCGGTTGGCTGAGCGAACGCCGGCAACCCGCAACCGCTATGTGGATTTTCTTCGCGGTGTTTCCATATGTTCAGTTGTTTTCGGCCACTGGCTGATGGCCGCCCCCTATTTTGAAAGCGGGAAGCCGCACATGTGGCACCTATTGGCAGTGGTGCCGTGGTCCCAATGGCTGACCTGGATTTTTCAGGTGATGCCGATTTTTTTCTTTGTGGGGGGGTATTCGAACATGACCTCCTGGGAAGCGGCCCGGCGTCGCGGTGAGGATTATAATTTTTGGCTGGCCAGCCGGCTGCGGCGCCTGTTGGGTCCGGTCCTGCCTTTGCTCGTCACCTGGATGGTGATCGCCCTGACCGGTCGAATCATCGGCATTCCGCCTGGTTTCATTCAGGTGGGGTCCCGGATCGCACTGGTCCCCACCTGGTTTCTCGCTGTCTACATCATGGTTGTGCTGTTCGTTCCTTTGACCTATGACGCATGGAAACGGTTTGGCCTCTGGACGATCATTCTTCCCATTGCCGGCGCCGCGGGGGTGGACCTGCTCTTTTTTACGGCGGGATGGCATCTGCTGGGGTGGTTGAACTATTTGTTTGTTTGGCTGACCGTCCACCAACTCGGTTATGCATGGCGTGATAAGCGATTAACGTCGGCCGGTTGGAATTTGGGATGGTTTTTCATCGGGTTGACGGTTTTGTTGTCACTGGTGTTCAAAGGACCCTATCCACTGAGCCTGGTAGGGGTCCCCACCGATGCGATCAGCAATACACTGCCGCCCAAATTGCCGCTCTTGGCCCTGGGGGTCGCCCAAATCGGATTAATGCTGAGTTTGGAGCGTCCGGCAAGGCGTTGGCTGGAAGGAATCATTCCCTGGACCGGTACGGTGATGCTCAATGGAATGATCATGACGGTTTTTCTGTGGCACAGCACCGCCATGATGTTGGTCATCGGTTTGGGATTCTACCTGAGGCCGGAGGTCTTCACAACACCGCCGGGTTCCGCCCCGTGGTGGCTTGTTCGCCCTGTTTGGGTGGCCTTGTTTGCCGCAGCCACGGTGCCGTTGCTGTTGGCATTCGTCCGGTTCGAGCGTACCGGTGCTACCCGTCGGGAGACGCGGCTGCCGGTGTGGCGGCTCTACCTGGGGTGCGGAATGACCTGCGGGGGGCTGGGGTATCTCGCTTTGCGCGGCGTTGGCGCGGGCGACAGTTGGGTGGTTGATGCCATTGCCTTGGCGCTTCCAGTTGTCGGTGCAGCATGCGCCGGTTTCGGCCCCCTTCAAAGGCTTTTGGGATGGCGCTGATCCCGATGGAATATCGAATAACGAATAATGAACCGCAGAATGTCGAAGTGATGTATTCTGATAAAAAAGATATTTGAGACTGAGCGAAACGATACCGCAATCAGAAATGCGATATTCAGTGGTTATCTGATCTATCAATAAGTTGATCCAAAACCAGGCTGCCTGAATCCGGATGCTTTACTTTATCCCGCGATTTCTGATAAAGAGCGAGGGCATATCATGACTTGCGGAGGATTGCGTTTGCCCAGTGAATTATCGACGATATTGCCGGTGGTCGTCCTCGTTGGAGTGATTCATCTTGCGATTTTTCTGATTGTGTCCCGCAATAAGAAAAAAAGGCGCTATGCGCTGGCGGAATCCGTCACGTTGCGTGCACCGGGCCAATCACTGCTCAATCAGATGGATCGCGTCACCGGCGACATTCAAGGTTGTTACATTTATCTGTCGATCATCCCATTGGCCGTATTGGTGGTACACTTTTTTCTCTCCTATATCCTGAATAAGCCTGAATCGTGGTTGAGAATCACCGTATCGGCCGGTATCGTTCTTACGTACGGTTGTTATTTTCTGGTGAGATTGATGGCACTGGGCGCCAAGCGGAAAACCTTCCACCATGCCTACGAGGGGGAGGTGTTGGTGGCCAAACAATTAAACCGGCTGATGGATGATGGCTACCACGTCTATCACGACTTTCCGGCCGATCGTTTTCATATCGACCATGTCGTTATAGGTCCAACCGGTGTGATGGCGGTCGAAACCCGGACCCGAGTGAAAGCTGTATCCAGAAACCGCAATCCTGATCCAGTGGTGACCTACGATGGACGTATGCTGCATTTCCCTAAATACAGCGATTATCAGATCATTGAAAAGGCCAAATACCAGGCCGCATGGCTCTCCCAATGGATCGCCGCGACTGTGGGCGAGGATATTGCGGCAAGGGCCATTGTCGCCTTACCGGGCTGGTCTGTCAAACGCACCTCTGCCGAAGGAATTCCGGTGGTCAATCCCAGCCAGTTCGAGACATTGTTCAAGCACATCAAGCCGCGTCCGTTGTCAGAAGGCCAGGTAGCCAGCATCATCCGCCAGATTGACCAACAATGCCGCAATAGCGACATCGACGGCAACGCTTGCTTCACCGTCTCGGGCTGACGGGGTCATTGGGCAAGGACGAATCACCAGCGGCCATTGCACCGCATTTTTCTTTGGAAAATTTGCAATTGAATTTGGGATAGGGCTGGCCTGTATCCTGGAATGGCATGGTTACCGCTTTTGAACCAAGCCGGGAGGCCACCTTCCAATCGCTTCAAGTAAACGACGCGATCAAGCGATGTGTAGATCCGGATTTCCTTTACGGCGGCGGATAACTTTGGTGTTGCTGATTGCGGGTTTGCTCTGAACCTCGGTTTTCTGGGGATTGATCGTTTCCGAGATCAACTGGTTCCATTTCGCTTCGATTTCTTTTTTTCGATCTTTTTTCATACGTCCTTCATTTTCTCGTAATTATTCAAAACTATCTGTTTGTTGCCATGTGGGCCTTCCGTGCATGGACGAAAGACCGATCTCAGCAGTCGGTCCAACGTAACCAGCATAATCGCCTGCCTACAAGCAGATGACATATTCCTATCTGATTGAAAGGGGGACATCATGTGGCGAACGCAACCATCGATGTGCGCTGCATTCGTTGGTTTGGGCGAATACCCTTGCCCAAGAAAGTACCCATATAACAGAAGTTCGCGCTTGGCAAGTCCTAATTGCCGCCATCGTGGTCTTCTTTAAGACTCCGTAGCAATGAAGCTTTCGCCAGCCCGCTGATCACGGTTTCGCCGTGTTGATTCGTTATATTGCCTTGCATCTCGATTAGTTCGTTATCCGCATCGATACGCGTAATTTCAAGTGATGCGGTAAGGGTATCTCCGACATATACCGGCCGGTGGAAATCAAGGCATTGGGAGCGATAAATTGCACCCGTACCGGGCAAGATCATTCCCACCACATGTGAGAAAAGGCTTGCGGACAGCAAACCGTGTGCAATGGGTTTTTTAAAAAAGGTGCGCGCAGCAAAACCGGCGTCCACATGTAACGGGTTGGCATCCGCAGTTATTGCGATGAAATGGGAAAGATCCGCTTGGGTGATGGTTTTGGTGAATTCTGCACATTGTCCGCACATCAGGTCGTCGTAGGTGGTCAGCTTTTTCTGCATGGATGTTTGCCTTCAGCCCTACTTGAGCACAGCGGGCCAATTATGATTGGCCTTGCGGATGAATCCGGGAATATCTTTGATCCATTTATTTTGAATCTTTTTATCATAATTGAGATATAGCTTCCCATCTACAATTTTCCATGCATTGACCGGGTCGATATTGGCAGTGGTCCCCATTGCCACGGCCCAGGCTCAGTAGCCGCCATATTGGGGCGCGTACTTCTCCGGTGCAGCTTTGAAGAGATCCAGATGCTCCTGACTGGAGAATCGCCAAGTGGCATCTTTCCACTTGTAGCTGAAGGCTTTGGTCCCTTTGACGGGTTTGTTCATGGTAAAATAGGCCACCACATCATACCCTTTGACGGCCAGACCACGCCAATTGGTGTTGATAAAACTCTTGGCCCACGCGCTCTGCACCAAGAGAAGGGCGAACAAGGCGATGGTTATGGTAGCTGCTTTGAATAGCTTGGTGTCGGGCATGAGTACCTCCTTGGATAAGTGCTATCGGCCCATTATGCCTGCGTATTGCAGCTGTTGGCGTATGAGCCATCAGAATATGAACGATGTTATTAAGGGTGTACCGAATAGTCAATTAATATCGGTCGCCCGATTGAGATCATCATCCTTTGTTCCGTTTGCTTCATTACAGCGGTTACAACAGCGCTTTCACTAATTCGCGGCAGTAATCGGGAATATCCTCAACCACACGTCCCCATACTAGATTTCCGTCTCTAAGGGCCGGTTCGTCCACCCAGATGGCGCCGGCATTTTGCATGTCGTCTTTTATGCCCGTGCTGCCGGTGACCCGACGGCCATTGCATATACCGGCGCTGGCCGCTACCCATCCGGCGTGGCAGATTAAACCGATGATTTTATTCTGGGAATGCATCTCGCGCACCAGGCGCAGTACATCGGTATTTCGTCGCAATTTATCCGGTGCCCATCCTCCGGGCACAAGCAGGGCATCCAGTTGATCGGCCTGGATCATATTTGCGGCCGCATCACTCATTGCGACCAGCCCCCCGCTTTTGCTTGGATAGGCTTCACCGGCCTTGATCCCAATGACAAGGACCTTGGCGCCTTCTTCCAGCATTCGCATCCGGGGGACCCAAAATTCCAGATCTTCATACCCCGGCCCGACAAGAATCCCGATGGTTCTGTTTTCGAGTCTCATGTCCTCCTCCTGGCAATGGTGAAGCCGGTTTTAGTCAGCCGGCCGCGCATTTGGTCTGCATTGAAACCGAATAATGGGTGTGTATGGTCGCAGATGGTCTTTTCATCGCAACATAGCGCCGATATCGTCTGCGTCAAGCAAAGGCCAATCTGTTGCAACAATGATAATCGTACCTATTTTAGACCCATACTGTTGACGGTAAAATATACGCCTGACCGGCCTTGCGCCGACAGGTTGGAAAAGGAGAATTACATGAGCAAATTGAAATGTGCTGCAGAAAAGATGACACTTAAAACACTCGGGGTGATCTTACTACCGTTTGTTGCGTTTTTTGTGATTGTCGCAAATATTGTATTGCCGGTCGTTGGTTTCTTTTTTGCGTTGCCGGTGATCATTCTCGATGTGCTGCTGATGGCCGCTCCAAAGAGCAAGACATGCCAATTGCTTCTGCCCTAGCGCCTGCACCTGTTATCCTTCTTCAAGACATTGGCTGCTGCATCTGAGTCGCAGGCGAACGGATTCAGGATGGCGGACAATCTGAAATACGCGGAATCGACAGAACGGGAAGCAAGTCGAAAGACAATCATCGCGTCAACACGGTTATGAGGGGGTATCATTTTATGCAAAAGTGTCGGCATGCCCACCTCATCGTCATCAGGGATGTCGGCCAGCGGTTGAGATGTCGCTTTTGCCATCTCACATTAAAGCCGGACGAGTTGGTTCACGGATATTGCCCGGAGTGTTTTGAGTCCGCCGGGCAAAAGCGCGACGCCTTCGATGAGGTTCCTAAGTCGGGGCAGGGTGAAACGCGCTATCGTTGCGAGGACTGCGGTGTCGTGCTGAATCCTTTCAATGTTAAAGCATGATCATGGCATAACCTCTGGAGAGAAAATACACTGCAGGCGGATCCCAATTTCGTGCCGATTGAAGTTGCCGACCCAGCGCTTCTCGTGTAAAATAAGCTCAAGCCTTGTCAATATACATAGATCTTCTGTGAACATCGTTTCCGGATTATAGGCTATCTTCGGCTACAAGAAGGGGTTTTCGGGCACCGGCATCGTTGGAAATGTCACCATCAGCACTTGCCCGTTTTGCTATGCGGACACGCGATCTTCAAACGGGGGGCCATGAAAGCAATACAGGTCAATTTCGATAAGCAGAAAGATGAAATCACACCGATCGGCCAGGAGAATGAAGAAGACTGGATCGATGTTTGTGAGCGGTTTGACGATGACGTTCATCGCATCCGTGATGTGTCGGAGCGAGAGCCCTTTACAGCGCTCTACGCCTGTTATGATGAAGATAATCAGCCTGCGTACTACCTGGTGGAGGAAGATCGGCAGTTGGACAGGATTCGCCATAAGGTCTTCTTAAATAAACTGGGACGGAAATGAACCATGATGTGGCATTATAGGCTGGCCCAAGCGTATGGGGACCCTGGCGCCGCTATCTTTTGCGATGGTAGGGTGAACCTAATGTGTGACAGTTTCGATATCCGCAAGGAGGATCCATGAATAGAAAACAAGTGATGGCGATGTTCAACCGCGAGAACCGTATCGGCGCTCTGGCCACATCGAATTCGAAGGGCGATGTCAATGTGGCGGTTTTTGGTTCTCCACGAATGATCGACGAAGACACAGTGATTATGGCTATCGGAGACAACCGATCCTTCAAATATCTTCAGGAGAATCCCAAGGCCAGCTTTATTGTTGTCGAACCCGGTGAGGCGCCCACCTCCTGGAAGGGAATTCGGCTATATCTGGAGGTGGATACCCTTGAGCGGTACGGAGAGGTGCTCGATTCTTTTCGAGAGAATATCCGCAAGGTGGCTGGGGACAGGTCCGCGGATGCCATTCAAGCGGCTATCCGGTTCAAGGTGGTGGATATCCGGCCACTGATTTCACCTGGGCCGTGATGGGATCCCATGGTCGCCGTCATTTTATTACGCGAGCATTAGGTCTTGTCTTCTCCTATGTTGATAATGACTTTTGTTGATTGACTTCCTTAATGGCCATTCTTATCCTTTTATCCAAGACGCCGAATACGCTATTTGCAGCACTAAGCGGGAATAGATGCCGCTGCATTTCCGCAGATCTGCCGCGGCGTTGCATCGTATTGATTGACCGCCCTAAATTGTGGCGTATTGGCGCCGAATCATCAACCGGAGACCATTTGTGCGAGGGCATGATGGCTGAACTCACCACTTCCCAGTTCCTGACATTTGTGTTGGAAGTCGTAGAACAGAACGGCTGCCATTTGGCTGAGATCGATTTTGACAAAAAAGTGATCCACATTGAGGGGGCCGAGGAAGACAAGATTGAGTGCGCCACAGCCCTGAAAGACATACTTGGCTGAGTAGACCCTATTTGATGCAGCAGTAGGGTAAAGGAGGTACCATGGCGGTCCCAGTTCGTATTTCCGCAGAATTGGCGCGGGAAAAATGCCTGGCCGGCGATGCCCTTCTGGTTTGTGCCTACGAAGGTTCCGAGAAGTTTGAAATGAACCATTTGGAAGGGGCGATCACCTGGCAGATGTTTGAATCCAGACGGCCGGAGCTCGCCAAGGACCAAACCATTATTTTTTATTGCGCCTGAACGGCTGAGGCAAGTGCAGCCGGTCGGGCTGAGACGTTGTTGCGCCAGGGTTTCACAAATGTAAAGGTTTTAGGCGGCGGCGTGGATGCATGGAAACGTGCGGGATTGCCCATTGTCGTGGATTACCGGATATAGAACCTGAGAATGATGAATTGACCCTATTGCCGGGCGTCTCCAAAGGGCGCCCTTTTTAAAAATTGAACCCAGCGCCATTCGCTGCCGCAAACCAGGTGCCGGCTTTTCAGATGCTCTGTTAAATAACTGTTCCCTTCCCGGTCCTTCATGTATTATACAGACAAAAATAAAATGAAGGAGAGGTTGCACAATGGATTCGTGTCCCTGTGGAAGCGGAAAAGAATATGATCAATGCTGCGCACCTTTGATCCAAGGCGTACAGGAAGCGGGATCGGCGGAATCGCTGATGCGCTCCCGGTATAGTGCCTACGTCCATGTTGAGATGGACTATATCTACAACACCACCCACAAAGACCAGCGCGGTCAGTTCAATCGCAAGGAGAGCGAGGCGTGGGCCAGAAAGACGAATTGGCATTCATTGGAGATCTGTCGTACCGAATCAGGGGGTAGCGATGATCAGTCCGGTTGGGTTGAGTTTATCGCGCGCTATCGAAACAAGGGGAAAATGGGACAGCATCACGAAGTCGCCGAATTCCGAAAAGAAGAGGGAACGTGGTATTTCTACGATGGCCATGCACCGGAATACAGGCAGGTCGTAAGGGACGGCGTTAAAATCGGGCGCAACGATCCGTGTCCGTGCGGCAGTGGAAAAAAGTATAAAAAATGCTGTGGATGACAAGGTGTCACCTTTATCGATAGCTTCTAATTTCAAATACAGCAGTCGGCGATGCAGAAAGAATTGTCTATTCATCAATTATTGAATTTAGACCGGAACCATCTTTGGCATCCGTATACCTCCATGGTCAATCCCTTGCCGGTTTACCCGGTGGCAAAGGCGCAAGGTGTGACGTTGCACCTTGAAGATGGTCGTCAACTGATCGACGGTATGTCTTCCTGGTGGGCGGCCATTCACGGCTACAATGTGCCGGAGATCAATCGGGCCATCGAGCGTCAACTCGGAAAAATGGCCCATGTGATGTTCGGCGGCTTGACCCATCGGCCGGCTGTGGATCTGGCCCAACATCTGGTGTCATTGACACCGCCCTCCCTGACCAGCGTATTCTTGTGCGACTCCGGCTCCGTTTCCGTTGAGGTGGCCCTCAAGATGGCCTTCCAATACTGGTATGCCAATGGTCGTCCGGAGAAACACAAGCTGCTCACCGTCCGCTCCGGCTACCATGGCGATACATTCGGTGCCATGGCCGTGTGTGATCCCGAAACCGGCATGCACTATAAATTCGCCAATGTTCTCAACCGGCATTTTTTTGCCGACGCGCCCCAATCGCCTTTTGTCGGTCCGTGGGACGCATCAGATACGGCCAGTCTCGAGTCGCTTCTGGAGGCACATCACTCTGACATTGCGGCATTGATATTGGAGCCGATCGTTCAGGGAGCCGGGGGGATGCGGTTCTATTCCCCTGAGTACCTGAATCGCGCCAGGGCATTGTGCAATCAATACGATGTGCTGCTGATCTTCGATGAAATCGCCACTGGATTCGGGCGCACCGGCGAGCTGTTGGCGACGCACCACACCACCGTCGAACCGGATATTATTTGCCTGGGCAAGGCGATGACCGGCGGCTACATGACGCTGGCGGCTGCGATAACCACCGATAAGGTGGCCAGGGGAATGGCGGCAGACGGTTCCGGTGTGTTGATGCACGGTCCCACATTCATGGCCAATCCGGTGGCGTGTGCGGCGGCCAATGCAAGTATTGAATTGCTGCTTTCATCCCCCTGGCGGGAACGGGTGCGGCGAATCGAAACAAAGCTTTTCGAGGGGCTGCAGCCGTGCCAGGCCTTTGAACAGGTAAAGGATGTGCGCGTGCTGGGGGCCATCGGCGTTGTGGAGCTCCATCATCCGGTGAAGGTGGGAAAGATCCAAAACCGATTCGTCGAGGAGGGGGTCTGGGTTAGGCCCTTCGGTCGTCTGGTCTACCTCATGCCGCCCTTTGTCATCGACGATCCGTCTCTGGAAAAGCTGACAACCGCTGTTCGGCGCGTGGTTCAAGAGTGTGATTGATGGATGCCGGTTTATTGGAGAAGCATAAGCATCAAGCGCAAATGCTGGCCAACCGGACGAAGAAAAAGTATCGGCATCTGCGCAAACGATTCTTCAAGGAAAATATTGATGTTTTTCGGCTCTATGACTGGGATATCCCGGAAATCCGCGCTGTGGTGGATTGGTATGCGGGTCACTTGGTAATCGGCGAATACACCCGGAAGCAGTCGACGCCAAAATGGCTGCCGATGATGGGCGAGGCGGTGGGGCGGGCCCTTGACGTTTCTGCAGAGAAAATCCATCTCAAAGAGCGCCGCTATGGCGCGTCCGATGGCCTTCGCTATCAACGCATTGATCACACCGATCAGTTTATCACTGTGAACGAGCGCGATTTGAGGTTTTACGTCAATCCCTGGGACTATGTGGACACCGGTCTTTTCTCCGATCACCGAGATACCCGGCAAATGGTCAGGAAAGGCGTCGCGGGGAGGGATCTGCTGAATCTCTTCTGCTATACCGGCGCTTTCACGCTATACGCCGCCAAGGGAGGAGCCCGATCGACGGTATCGGTGGACCGCTCCCGGACGGCTATTGCCTGGGCACGTCGAAACATGGATTTGAATGGGCTTTCCAGCCCAAACCATTCGTTTTTCCAGGCGCATGCTTTTGACTACCTCTCAAAGGCAAAAGCCCGTCAGCAAATGTTTGATCTGGCCGTGGTCGATCCGCCCTCGTTTTATTCGATTCGAAATCGCCAGGAGCATTTTGATATCGCCCAGGACCATCCCGCGCTGCTCATAGCTGTTGCCGGCGTCATGCGAAAAGGCGGCATCATCTTCTTTTCAACCAATCACCAATATTTCATCCCTTTTCTGGACGAATTGGCGGTTGACCGTATTGAGGAGATAACATCGCAAACCATTCCGGAAGACTACCGGCATAAGCGCAAAAAAATCCACCGCTGCTGGAAAATCACCGTATAGGGGTTTACACGGGAGAGAGCGCTATTACTCTATGGAGAGTGTTCATATTTAATAAAGGAGCCTGCCATGGCTGAGATCAAACCCCATTTAGACAGCCATCCCTTTGAAAAAATCGCCCTAACGGTTTCGGATCCAGACCTGGATATGGCCACAGCTGGTGCGCTGGCCAAGGAGAAAGCACGCGCAATGGATCCCAATGCGATGATGCTCTCCTTTCACAGCGGAAAGACCGGCGAATTCTGGCCCAATTACGAATGCGGCGGAAATGGCCGTCCGCCGTGGATTGTTTTTGCCGAGGCCAGAGGCTACAATCTACTGATTGATATCAATGACGGGCAGTTTGAGTTTTTTTATCTGAGGATGTAAAAGATGCCTGCATGCCGACCCGTTGGATACAGCACTGTCGTTGCCCCCATTCCCTTTTATAGTCTGCGGTTGGGCTAAAGCAACCCACCATATCGGCCGCCGTCCACCAACAGGTTTTGGCCGGTAATATAGCGCGCCTGCTCACTGGCCAGGAAGGCGCAAGCCGCACCGAAATCCTTTGGATCTCCAATGGCGTTGCAGGGTATGGCCGCCACCATCTCTTGGAGGACTGTTTCTTCCCCTTTTCCTGCTTGCTTCGCAGTGTCTTTGACAAGCTGGTCAATCCGCGAGGTTTGATGGGTTCCGGGAAGCAGCGCATTGACCGTGATACCATGCGGCGCCAACTCAGTGGAAATGGTTTTCAGGAATCCTGTCAAGCCCGACCGGGCCATATTGGAGAGCAGCAGATTACCGATCGGTTGTTTTACGGAGATGGAGGTAATGGCGATGATCCGGCCCCATTTTTTGATTTTCATCGCAGGGTAGCATTGATGAATCAGGTGAACCGCACTCATCAGGTTGAGTTCCAGGGCCTTGGGGTATTCGGACAATGGAGTGGATTCAAAAGTGCCTGGCGGCGGTCCCCCGGCGTTGGTCACCACAATTTCCGGATCGCCGAAGGCGGATCTCACCCGCAGCATCAGACGGTCGATATCTTCTTTTCGCGCCATATCGGCGGCCACCCCCAATGCGTCAACACCGAATTGGTGAGATATCTCTTCAGCCGCAGCCGCTGCTGAATCCGAATCGCGGGAGCAGACGGCCAAGCGGCATCCTTCGGCAGCCAATGCCTCGGCGCAACCTCGCCCAAGCCCCCTTGTTGAAGCCGTAACAACGGCTACTTTTGATGCGATACCCAAATCCATTCTCCCCTTATACCGCCAACATTGAGACTGATCAATGGCAAATAGGCGGTAAACCGTTCCTATCCGGAAACGGCGGGGATCCGACGGGCGGTCCAGTATGCATTGCGCCAGTAAGGCGTGTTCAGGCGGGAGATGGTGACACCTTTGGAGGTCGACGCATGGACGAATTCCCCTTGCCCAAGGTAAATGCCCACGTGTCGCACCTTATCCGGTGGATGGAAAAAGACCAGGTCTCCCGGACGCAGTTGATGGATGGCCACCGCATTGCCGGTTCGGACTTGCCGGGCAGTGGCGCGTGGAAGTTTTATGTTGAAAAGATCATCGAAGATGCGTTGAACGAAGCCTGAACAATCCACACCGCTTCGCTGCGTTCCTCCCATCCGGTGCGGTGTGCCCTCCCATTGACGGGCTTTAGCGCGTAAGCGCTGCTCAACCGTGGGACGGGAGATGCGCTTGGGCGGTACCGTCTGGGACTGTGAGACAGTTGCCGGCCCCGGGGACGTCTCACTGACCGGAGGTGAAACAGCACAGCAGCAGATGGTGATGCCCATCAATGCCATCCACACATATCGGATGGATGTCAGGAGGATCGGGTTCAGTCGTGTGAGAATTTCAGGCATCATGGTTCAATTATCGCGCGAATTGGGGTAAACTTGAATTCGATCCCTGTTATCTTTAGGACGGTTTATAGGGCTGCCGCCACTTTGGTCTTGATATTTTAGAGGGTTCTCGTCTATTTGTCAGCATATGCATTCCCCGGGCGATGGAGCCCCATCACCAAGTACCGTTTTTAGCCAAATCCATCAGAGTCAAAGGAGGATCGTTCATGCAAAACAACCTGCTGATCATTCTGTCTTGTGGTACCGATAATCCCAACCGCGCAACGCGGGCTGCTTTCCTGGCCACCGTCGCCCACAAGGAGGGCAGAAACGTGACCCTGTTCCTGTTGGACGACGGTGTGTTTCTTGCCAGAAAGGGCATTGCCACCAATGTCAGGGCGGCCACTGGCGATTCCTGCGATGACCATCTAACCTATCTTCAGGCTCAGGGTGTGCCCATTCTTGCCTGCACGCCGTGTGTCAAGGCCCGGCAATTTGATGAAGCGGAACTGATTGAAGGTGCGCGCCTTGCAACAGGCGTCGAACTGGTTCATCTTGCGGGCGATGCCGCCGTGATCAGTCTGTAAGCGTTTGATTCGTTGTTTACGCCGGGTGCAGTGCACCCGGTTACAACTGCTCCGACACAGCACCGACGCGCCTTTTTCTTTCCGGCCGATCGCCGGAAACCCAAGCCACCTTTTATGCGGGTGGTCGTTGGCGCAGGATCTTACCATCGCATCGTTCTTTGAAGCCTGTTTTACATATGGCAAGCCATTTGCATCTGGTTCAGTGATTCAGACGGCCATTTTGTCGGTCGTCAGCTGCCCGGATCTATCGCCTGGGTTTAAAGACATCCATGATTGACGGATAAATTCCGCAGTACTATTATGTTTTACGCCCTTTTACCGTTGTCCGTTACCAACCTGTCAGCAGGCGGTGTGCTCGATCTGGGGAGCGGTAAAGTGGGACAGAAATGCAACGCAAAGGAACGAAAATGCAACCGGAAGCACCGGATGGTAAGCCTCCGAAAGGGGCCAGAATCCTTGTGGTCGAGGATGTCGCCAATTTGGCGACCGTATTGAAATCAAGGCTTGAATCCTATGGCTATGAGATCTGTGACGTTGCCAATACCGGAATTAAAGCGATTGACGGCGCGCTCCAACATCAGCCGGATCTTATTTTGATGGACATCATGCTGGAAGGGGACATGAATGGCATTGAAGCGGCCGAACAGATTCAGACAAAGCTCGATGTCCCCATCATCTATCTCAGCTGCCTCAATGATGAGAAAGTGATCGATCAGGCCATCAAAACGAATCCTTATGGCTATATCCTCAAGCCTTACGATGGTGCTGAATTGCGATTCGGCATTGAAAACGCCTTAAAAATGCACCGGTCCAACAAACAACGCACTGAACAGATCGCCGCATTGGAAAAACGCAGTGCAGTGCCCCCGAGCTGATTTCAGATCCCGCTTCTTCCGCGCCATTCCCTGGCATGGCGGCCTAAAAATCTTCGGCGCTGAGGATGTTTTCGCCATCACTTCCATGGCAGCCATGATCCGGATCACTATCCTGAGTATGATCATCAGCGGTGTTTTTTGTGTCTGGGCTTCAACCGGGTGGACAGAGATGAAGCGTTTTTTTCACAGCGGGGACGGATTTATCCATCTTAAAAGTGAAAAGAACAGCAAAACGTTCAATGGCCGCTATCGTGATGAAAACCAGCACTACCTTGAGCAGGCGTATCGTTCCATTGCCTCGGTCTTTGGTGCCCCATATCAGCCCGGAGAGAGGGTCCTTTCGCTTCGCCTGATTGAATTGCTCGATCTACTCGAAGACCAAATGAATCCAGGGGCTACACTTATCGTCACCTCGGGGTACCGGGCGCCGGATTACAATACCCGTCTTCGCAAAGGCGGCGCATTGGCGGCCAAGGCAAGCCTGCATCAATACGGCATGGCCGCCGATTTTATGATGGAAGGCGTATCGTCCGAGCGCATCTGGCGTCACGTCCGGGGATTGGGATTCGGGGGAACCGGCTACTATCACGGAAAGACCGTCCATGTGGATGTCGGACCGGCCAGGTTCTGGGATGAGAAGAGTTCCGGGGTGGGTACGGGGTTGTCGGACAACAACAAGCTGATCGGGCTGGTAACCGGATTTGATCGCTATGCACCCGGAGAAGAGATAAGCATGCGCTTTATCCGTATGACGGCGTTTCCCATCAACGTCGATATGAATTTCAACTTGATTCCGTTGGAGGGGGGAGGAAGCCGGAAACCGATGGTGTTCACACCGGATATGGATGGGCGCCATTGGGGTGCGTGTTGGACCTTCAACGATATTCGTCAAATGGTTTCGCTAAGCTGGCGGCTGCCCGCCGGCGTTCCGCCTGGCCGCTACACTGTTCAGGCGACGTTTTGTGACAATCGCTGGGAGCAGATGCCACTGAAAGTGGTCGCCAATGATTTGGAGGTCCGGGCACCATAATAGGGTTACAATTGTCGGTGGGCGGCAAGGATGATCTCTTCGGTCTCCTTCCAACCGATACACGCATCCGTGATGGAGACGAACGGATTGAGGTCTTCTTTCCGGGTTTCCCCGTAGACAAAGGGCTGTTTTCCCTCTTCCACATTGCTTTCCAGCATCATGCCACAAATGCCCTGATTGGGCTTGATATGCACTCCATTGGTGTGGCCGATCCTTTGTATTAACACATGGTTGAAGACCTCACCCTGTTTTCGGTAGTCCTTGCCGGAATTCTTGTGGGAGCAGTCCACGAGGACCGATTGCAGCAATGATGGGTGGGCGGAGAGCATCTCGACCGCTTCGCTAATGCTCACCGGGTCATAGTTGGGCCGTTTGCCCCCTCTGAGGACTATGTGGCAATAAGGATTGCCCTTGGAAAACACCCGTGAGGTGACACCATAAGGGTCATTGCCAACGAAAACCTGGGGTGTTGAGGCGGCCAGCAGGGCGTTGATGGCCGTATCAAGGTTGCCGTCCGTACCATTCTTAAAGCCCACCGGCATTGAAAAAGCGCTGGCCCACTCGCGGTGATTTTGGGATTCGGTGGTGCGGGCACCGATACAGGCCCATGTAATCAACCCGGAAAGCCGTTCGGCCGCCGTCTGGCTCAGGATTTCCGTGCCGACGGCCACGCCCATTTCGTTGAGCCGCATCAGGATTTTACGGGCCTTGCGCAACCCTTCATCCATATCGAAGGTTCTTTTGTCGATATGCGGGTCAGAGATGAGCCCTTTGAATCCCACATTGGTTCTTGGCTTCTCGAAATAGACACGCATGACCAACTTTATGGTGGATTTGACCTTCTCCTGCAGTTCTGCGATCCGTTCGCCATACGCCAATGCCTGTCGCTCACTGATGATGGAACACGGACCGGAAATAATCATGAGTCGTGTGTCTTTTTTATCCAGGATGTCTTTTATTTCCTGACGGCTTTTCAGAACACATTGGGTGGCCGCCTCGGTCATCGGGTATTCTTCCCGCAACTTATCGGGTGTGATGATGGAGGTACGCTTGAGGACATTTAAATCATATGTTTTTTGCATTGTTCGCTCTCACGGCTGAAGTCAAATCGTATTCTTGTGTGGTGATGATCGGCTCTCTGACGTTTCACGGCGTGCTTTTTAACACATTCCAATCACCAACTCAATCTGCAACTACACCCCTTCTGCCGATACCAGTTCCCCGATAAAATGACCGACATTGACTTTGGCTTTGATCTGGACAGGGATGCGTTTTTCATCATCCGTGACCCAAACGCGCAGTTTGGCCTCCTTGCTCTCTTTGAATACGCCACCGAACAGCCCCATCTCAGGTTCCAATATAAGGGTCTGATAGCGCCGGCCATTGGCCAAGGCAATGGATTCCCTTCCAACAAGGTGGGCGTTGCCGATAAAGCTTTTCTTACCATCGGTCACCGGGCGTTTGACCACCGGAGTGTTCCTTGAAATGGCCATTCGGGTGAAATAAAAGGCCGAAAGCGGGTCGAAGCTTCCCGGTTCAATGCCGATCGGCGCATGGGATTTTGATGCGTCACTGAACTGGGCTTTGCCGTTCACCCAATCGAAGCGGACCTCTTCCCTTCGCGGCCCCCTGCTGCCGTTTTGCTGTTTCCGGTAGAGGACGGAACGGGTCATCTGGGTGTTGGCATAGGCGTCGATCCGATCCCTTATTTTGCAGAAGATATCTACAGCGGCATTGGACTTGGCTGTCATTACAAAGTGATAGGCCGGACTCCCATTGATGGCGGCCATGGGGCGAATTTCGAGTTGGAGTTCCCCAGCATGGCCGTGCATTATGATGAGCATTGCCGCGATCACCTTGAACTTTATGCGAGTTGAAGCAATCATATGGGTGCCTCCAATATCACAATCGAAAGGGACGGGTCGATTTTGTGCCAGTTCGTAACCAGTTTCGGTACCAGTAGCTGTGACGAAGTCCCGTTTGGTTAAAGTTGGTTTTCCACATTAGACGGGTACATGCGAGATTTTGTCTACATGCGTTGATTTCAGAGGGATCATGGTTAAAATTGACGCCATAGACAGGGCGACATGGAATTATGAAACCGCTAATCGCAGCCAAAGGAGTTTGTCGATGACCAATCCGGAAGAGATGTTCCAATGCCAGACCGTAAATTGCGGATGTATTTATGACCCGGACCGGGGTGACCGGAAGGGCAGGATCGCCAAGGGAACCAAGTTTACAGAGACGCCGGAGGATTGGTGCTGCCCGGTTTGCGGCGCTTCCAAAAGATGTTTCAAACCATTGGCAGGGCCAGGGTCTGTAAAGGAGGAACAATCGACCTGAAGCGATAAGTTCAAATGAACCACCGCCAGCCGTTCACTGGAGCCCCGAATTCACTATTCTGGTTTTCCCTTCCCACATCAATATGTTCAGCCCGCGGCACCACCTGGGTTAATTATGCGGATATGGCCCATATTCGCTTCTGTCATGCAAAAAGGTGCTGACGGCCTGTTTTTCACCCAAAAAGATTTGCCACCAAGGGCGCTATGGACAATTATACCAATTTATTATCCGGCACGCTGATCATTCTGGGCGCCGCTATCATGCTGCTGAACATCGTCCGATCCAGGAAAACGATCACGGTGTTTGACAGCGTTCATCTCTCACGGAATAAACACCTTCGCTTGCTGGGTCGCCTTCACCGGGGATTGATGGTTTTTTTCTGATTGGCTATGTGGCGGTGGCCTATGCCATATTGGCCAGTGTCGATCTGGTCAGCGAGTTGTTTGCGGGGCTGATTTTTTCCTTGGGAGCCGTGTTCGTTTGGTTGGGGATCATTTTGCAACATCACATGATTGCCTTGATCCAATCGCGCTATAAGCAGGCATCCGAGGCGAAATATGATTTGGAGATCGAACGGGAACGACTGGAGACAGCCAATCACCAGTTGATATCGGAGATCGGAGAGCGGCGGCGTGCCGAAACCGCCCTTCGCGAGAGCGAGCAACGGCTCAAATTCATTCTGGATCAGATCCCCTCCGGCATCTTGATTGTCGATGAGTCTTCCATGATAATCAAAAGCGGATTTTTGAACCTTTTTTCACAAAGAAAAAGTTGGGGCGCAGCGGAACAGGGCTGGGCATGTCGGTCGTATGGGGAACGGTCAAAGATCACCACGGTTATGTCCACGTTGAAAGCGAACCGGAACGCGGTACATCCATCACTTTATATTTTCCTGTAACGCGCAGGGAAGCAGCGCCGGTTACGGTGAGCGACGCTTTAGAAGCCTACTTCGGAAACGGGGAGAATATCCTGATTGTCGATGACGTCGAAGAACAGCGCGACATCGCCACTGATATGCTGACCCTGCTGAACTACAAACCCCATTCCGTTAGCAGCGGGGAGGCGGCGGTTACTTTTCTGCGTCATCATCATTTCGATCTGATTCTGCTCGATATGATCATGGACCCGGGTTGGGGCGGCTTGCATACGTATCAGGAAATTGTCCGAATTCATCCGGACCAGCGTGCACTGTTGGTCAGCGGATTCTCTAAAACCGACGATGTCCGAAGGGCGCAAAAGATAGGGGCCGGTCGCTATCTCAAGAAACCTTACACACTGGAGGATCTGGCCAGAGCGGTAAAGGGGGAGTTGAATGGATAGGCATCGCCACAGAAACGATATCTGACGCGGTGGTGCGCCTTTTGGGCGGGTCCCGGGCACGGATTTCAAATCCAGTTGAATAAAAGGCGAAATTGCGGTGAACGCAGATAAACCCTTTCGCTCAACCGTAAACATATAAGACGGTCTTCCGTGATGAGTCGGCGGATTTCTGTGGTCAATACACGCAAGCGATCGTATCGCGCAAGATCGATTCGGGCCCGACGCTTGGCATGACCTGTGGCGGAACCCGGCGGGATGGGAATGGTCGATCCCCTACTGGTGTCGTTTCGCAATATATTGCCTTTATGCATTACAACGATATTCAGATCCTTGCGCTCGTTGCCGCCTGCTTGCCATGCAACGGTGGATTCGCTTAGAACAGCAAACCAGCGCGCTCTTCTGAGCATGAAAGCACATCGGCGACATATGCTTTCTAGTCTTCCGACGACGGCTTGAGGATTCCACTCCCAGACGGTGGCGCCTTCTATGGTTTCGGATTCGCTATCGATGGATGCCTCAATCTCTTGCCGGGTCAATTTTTCCTTCCAAGATAAACGTCCGATGTGAAGAAGCGCCGGGCCTATCGCCATTCGACCCAATACCAAACAATACTTTTCCTGAAATAAAGCCACCCCTGATTGAAACGTTGACGCATCCGGGCCAGCATCATCTGAAATGGCCATTATTCGTGAAATGTCATACGAAGTGTTACCATTCTGGCCCATAAACTTTCCCAATGCATTGGCGGCCGAGAAGGGTTCAACAGATGGTACCGGACCCAATGGGTGTGTTTGATTCATGATGGGGGAATGGCTGGCGAAATCGCGTGAGATGAACGAAACCTTTCGATGTCGACTGACCAGCGCAGTGTTATACGGTGGATTCCTTCTTTTGATGGCGTCGGATTCCCTAAGGGCGGCTTCCAGCGCCGATCCTGTTTGAGCAATCTCCAATTCGACGGCTTGCGTCAGCATCTCCAAAATAGCCTCCGGGTGCCGCCTTTTGTGAAAATAGCTGTTGATGCGCTTCCGAAGGGAAGTGGCCTTGCCGATATAGAGCACATCTCCATTGGAACGCAGCATGCGATATATGCCCGGCGAATCAGGAAGCCCCAGGCGCCGATCCCGAGGCATCGGATAGGCTCGGGTTTTGGCCGGCAGGGGAGCATATTTAAGCCAGCGCTGTAATTGATCCATTGTATGCACACTGTGTCGATCGGCCAACAATTCGACTAGATGACGCCAAATGTGGGCTGTTGCCACTAAGTGGTGGGCACATCTTTTTGCCGTGGGTATGCTGTGCCCGAGATAACCGGCAACTGCGCGAATTCCCTTTCGAGGCAGCTGTGGCATGAGCTTGCATGCGATTTGATGGGTGCAGATGACATTGAAGGGAAGCGAATGGCCGTGATGGGACTGCCGGTTAAGCTTATTGAGGAATCCCATCTCGAAGTTCGCATAGTGGATCGCCACAGGGCACAGGGCGGCACGGTTTGCACGTGCGACTTCGGATGCTTTTAATAAAAGATGATCCAGAACGGCTTTAGCATCCGTTGCACTTTTCAGATTGTTGTCCCCAATGCCGGTGAGTTTTTGGATGCGTTTGGACAAGGGGGGCTGCCGTGGTTGGCGTACGACGAATGTCACCGGCAAAGGACCCTGGGGCGTCAATGGATCGATTGCGCTAAATTCTAACCATCCGATTTCCAATAAATCATTATATTTCAAACTATTACCTGTCGTTTGACAATCAAGCGCCAGGATTTTCAGGCTTTTAAGGGGGATGTGCATTGCATTGCCCTTCGGTGTGATGTAATGTTAAGTCATATGCATTCTGAAACGGTAGCTATATTTTGAATCTCGCGGATCGTAGCGGTGAGCTGCGGCTCGATCGAGACCCGTCACATGTCGAGATGCCCGCTTATTGAAATGGCCTGTTGGCGTACATCTTTCAAGCATAATTCAAAATAGTGCTCAGCATACTGGATTGCATGTTTTTAATTATAGAAAAGACGGCGGATTCTGCTGAGTCCCGCTAGTGCGGCAGCCCTTGCATTGGAGATGAAAGGGTTGTTTTTTGCCGGCTTCTCATATCATTTTCGATCAGATCCATATTGCGAAACTTGCATGGTTGACGCCAGCGGGTTGCTCGGATCTAACGGCGCGGCTGGAAAAGTGAGCGCCACTGGTCTGGATTGACGTCGGCTCTTCGCATTCGTGCCAATATGGGCATATGCTATCCGTTTTATGGACACGGCGCATTGAATTTAGACGCATACAGGAGGCATAATGGAAGAAGCAAACAGTTTCGAGTTTTTGGTAGATGAGCAATATGAAAATGAAAAAGGGACCTTTACGGTGCTCTCAATCCATAAAAATGAAATGGTAATTCGCTGGGAGGGCGGAGAGGAGAAACGCACCGATATCGAATTGCAGCGCAATATCCAAGCCCGTCGACAATGGGAAGTGGAGCAGCGCGATAAAGAAGCCAAAGCGGCCATGCAGAAAAAAAGGGCCAGCCAGAAAAAGGACGCCTTCGAAGGCTTTAAAGAGAGCGATTTCAAAGACAGAGCGAGCGGCACCAAGTGGCGGGGGCGCAATCAACTCGGTGGCGCTGTGACGCAAAAACTGCCGGAGGGCAGGTACAAGTTCAATTCATGGGCTTTTGCTAATAAGCCGGAATTGCACTGGCTGGACACCGCCCATTACAAACGCAAAAGCGGAGAGAGTCGTGCTCGGTTTTTCGTAAGGGTTGACACCGAATCCTTGTTCTGCGGGTTCAGCATTGGCCAGCCCACTGAAGATGGCGATTCATCAAGGAACTGGAAAAATTTTATGGATTGGTCGGCGCAGGAAAACAATGCCGAGGCGTTGCACGCCAGCATTTTGAGCCTTGGATTGACAATTCAAGACAATTCCGATTCCGGCAGCACTGCCCTCATCCCGGTAAAAGACGGGTGGCAGCTTGGAGACGAGGAAAAGAATCATGCCGTTGGAAAGCTTGCCGACCTGATCGGGAAGATGGCGGCCGGAGGCGGCCTTACGCTGGAAGTCGCCAGGCGACTGGAGAAAAAAGAAGTGATGGCTGCAGGAAAGGATATCGCCAAAGTCATTGCTGAATTGTTTTCGCAGCTCATGCCGTTGTACGAAGGGGCGCTGACAAACGTCCGATAGCTCCCAGGACCAACGTTACCGCCGCTTTAAGCGCCGTTAATAAGCACCCGGTGGAACGCCATCAGCTAACGAGAGGGGGGAGTATGCGAAGGATGATTAAAGATAAAAAGGTTGCTTATATTTTCTTGGGCATGGCCATTGTTCTGGTTCTTTTTCTGTTGACAGGGGCTGCCATGAGATTCGAGGAGACGGGGCGCTATCGTATGTCTGTTATCACCCGGGGCAATTTTACGGACATCTATGTGATTGATACAGTGACTGGGGTAGTAAAATATCTGGGCAAGGATGAAGGCAAACCGTTTGATCAAGTCCCGGGAAAGTGATCCTTAAGTTTACCACTGCTTCAAATTCTATCCATCCCACGCCCTGGGCAGGTTCTTGCCGTTGTTGCTATCCGCGGTTGATGGCTTTGACCGGCTAGGGCGCTTCTGCCAAAGTACTGGATTCAGGCCGTCGGGAAATTGTCGCCGGACCGGTAACTTTTTCCTCTATCATTTGTGTCGACATATCGCAAATTGTGGGCACCGTTGGACGGCAGGTTATTTAATTCGCAATAAAAACAGGTCATAGTGGCATTGTGCCGATACTGGACTGCGATGATTCGATGCCGCGGGGCACATGGAACGGAAATTGCTGGTCTGACGCTAGCGATGGAGGAAGCTTTTATGCGCGCCGGCATGTACAAGACCATACAGGATTATTTTAGGCAAAGCGGGCTGAAACTCCAGGTCAGGCCGTCCGAAAGCACAGGGAATTTAGCGCCCAAAGCAAGCAGCGACTTGTTCACCCGGATCCTGGATGAGAAGCGGCTGTCCGTCAAGTCTGGAGAGTGCGGCCTCACCATACAAGATTATATGGCCAAGCCTGTTGCGGCAGTGACCCGGATGATGACGGATTCTCCCGGACCGGGGGTGGCGCGGAACACTTCACTAGATTCTACAGAAGAATCTTACAACCCTTCACCCAAGATATCTCCTGTCGCTAAACCTCAAGAATCCTCCCCAACAGGTGCCGGCAAGGAGCGCGAATCCGGCGCGAACGTCCAAAACCAAATTGAGGATTGCATCATGGAAGCCGCCAAACGCTATGATCTGCCCGCAGAACTGATCCGGGCGGTGGTGCAGGCCGAGTCCGGATTCCAGGTGCACGCCCTGTCACCGGCCGGCGCTCAGGGATTGATGCAGTTGATGCCCGGGACGGCCCAAGCGCTGGGCGTCACCGATCCATTTGATATCGATCAGAACATCGACGGAGGTGCCCGATACCTGCGATCCATGATGGACCGCTTTGACGGCAATGTCGGATTGGCCCTGAGCGCCTATAATGCCGGTCCGGGTACCGTGGCCAAATACAACGGTCGGGTGCCTTATGCCGAAACCCGCAATTATGTTGATCGCGTCCTGCGATTTGCCAACCTTTCCACGTGATAGGTCCTTGAGGCCTCAGACTTTTGCAACGATGGGGTTTATAGTATAAGATCAAGAGATCCAATGCCTATTCAACCTTGCTGGAGAGGAGGCGTCATGGCCTATCAGTATCTCATCGTGGAGATCAACGACCGTTTCGTTGGTACCATTACCCTCAATCGTCCCAATCATCTTAACACCTTTAACACACCCCTTGCAGGGGAGCTTTACGAAGCCCTTATCGATTTGGACCAGGACCCCAAGGTGCGTGTCGTCTTGATCAAAGGCGCCGGCAAGGCCTTTTGTGCCGGAATCGATGTCAATGAGCTGGAGGGAAAAACCGCCAACGCCTATCGCAAATGGGTGGAACACATGTCGCAACCGCTGCTGACGATTTCAAAAATGAGGAAGCCGGTCATCGCCCAAGTGCATGGTGTGGCGGCTGCCAACGGGGCCGGACTGGTGGCTGCGGCCGATTTGGCCATTGCAGCGGAAAACGCCCGCATGGGGCTGACGGCCATCAACGTTGGGCTCAACTGTGTGGTCCCTGTAATACCGGTATCAAAATCAGTGGGTCGCAAAAGAGCATTGGAAATGCTTTTTTACGGTGAAATGATCAAGGCGCCGGTTGCCCTGGAGATGGGATTGATCAACCGCGTGGTGCCCAAAGAGGCGTTGGATGCGGAAGCACTGGACTGGGCGCAAAGTTTGGCTGGAAGAAGTCCCATCGCATTGCAGAACGCCAAACAGGCCTTTTACAGTGCGGAGGACATGATCTCCCAACAGCGATTCGATCATATGTACGAAGCCTTTGCACGGCTGTGCACCACAGAGGACGCCAAAGAGGGAGTGGCGGCCTTTTTCGAAAGAAGGCGACCTGATTGGAAGGAAAAATAATCCGCTTTTGCAACGATAGGATAATCGCCTTTGGAGATTCATCAGACAAATATGCTTCCAATTGTTTGACATTTCTCTTGGTTCAGATTAAAAAAGCAGTCAATACAGTTACGTTAACCCTGCTTCCATAGCGGATTATGAGAAAATACTTCCCTCTGTCATGGTGATTCTGTTTTTAGAGAAAATAGCCTGCCAAAGCGCGGGTCGTGTTTTTCGCAATACGCTTTGCATGCCCTTTGCTATGCGGCGTACCCTGCTTTTGTTTACAGCGGTGGCGTTGCTATATGCATGCGCCGGGCAAGAAACCATTTTGCAGCCCACCGTTTCGACAGCGCATGATCCCGCCCAATCCCAGCCTGTTCAGGCCAGCATTCACTCACGTCTTCCCACCATCGCCTTTACGATTCAGGTTGGCGCATTTTCAAACACCGAGAGGGCGGCTGCTTTTGCTATGGCGCTCAAAAGGAGCGGTCTGGATGCGTATTACTTTATCGATGGAGACGGACTGGGCAAAGTGCGGTTTGAGCGGTTTGAGACCAAAGCGTCGGCCCAGCGCCGGGCCGTTGAACTGCAATCTATGGGCCGTATCGATGACTTCTATATTATCCAACCCGGTTCGGCCGAACCGCTGATAGATCCTGAGGATGCGCTGCGCAGCAATATCGCCCTCACAGCGCGCCGGTTCATCGGAACACCCTATCGATGGGGCGGGGAGTCGGCCGGCATCGGGTTCGACTGTAGCGGGTTGACCATGACGGTATATCGCCTCAATGGTTTGGAACTTTTTTTCCACCCGACATCGCCACCGGGTTTCCCATGTTGGGGTGTATACGGGTGATGGCAAATTTATACACGCACCGGGAAGGGGAAAGCGTATCCGCGTCTCCTCCCTGGATAATCGCTATTTTCGCCGGCGGTATATGGGAGCCCGGCGATATTTTTGAGTTTCGATCAGAGATTAAGCACCTGGTTGATACTCAAAATTGCCATTGACTGTGCAAAATTAGTACTCTGAAGACGCTGTTCCTAACCGGCTATGTAAAAATAATATATAATAACAGTGTGTTATGCGTATGGTATATGGATTGCTACAAGTTGGGCGTGTTATCGCCCGGATTATATAAATTTCAGTGATTTAGGACACCAACCAGAAAAGAGAGATAGCCATGCGAAAGATTCAGTTTACAATCCTGGTGCTGTTTTTTTGTTTGTTGCAAACGGTTTGGGCTGATGATCAATCCACATTTACCGTAAAAGGACCGGCCAATGCCCAGAACTTGAACTTTCAGGAAATTGAGGAAGGCAAATTGCTGGTGTCAGTCACCGATGATGAGCAAAAACCGATCATGGGATTGATGCCCAAGGATTTCAGCATCGTCAAAGGTAACAAGACAGCTAAAGTTGTCAATGTTGAGCCATTGGTCACCAGCAAGGATATCGGCCTCAATATAGTGCTTGTCGTGGACAACTCCGCTTCCATGAGAGATCGCAAGGCGATTCAACCATTACTGAAAGCACTGGAAGCCCTCTACCAAATCATACGTCCGATCGACCAGATTGCTGTTGTGGTTTACGATGATTATAAAACTGTCCAGGTCAGCGGCACGAAATTGCATGCCAAAGTGATCCAATCCGATAGTGTGGATGGGTTGCGTGAGATGGTCCGCGAGCAGATGACCAAAGGACTGAGCTCAGGCACTTATCTCCGTGATGCGATGATGCTCGGGCTGGACCTGGCCCGGCGGTGGCCGGAAAAAAGTAACAAGTTCATGGTGGTGATGACGGATGGAGAAGATCTTAATTCGGGAGTCAGTGAATCTGCGGTGAGCGAGGCGGCAAAAACGGTCCAAAATTTTGGCGCTTTTACCGTGGATTATATGCCGAGCAAGACATTGGACGACTTTCTGTCCGCTTTTGCCAGCGAGAACAACGGACAGGTCAGAAAAGCCGGTTCAGCTGAAGAACTGGTTCCTATCTTCAAGGAGTTCTCTTCCACGTTGCTCCATCGCTACATTGTTTCCTACCGGTTTCTAAACGCCCCCGTGGGGACCCTGGCGTTTGAACCTGCGCAGGTGACCATTGAGGAGATATCCACCATCGACAGCGCGCCGCTGTTGAACTACATCTTTTTTGAGACCGGTCAAAGCGAACTTTCAGACAAATATATCCAACTTCAAAACCAGGCGCAAACCGAATCTTTTTCCGAGTCCGCCCTGACAACGGTGATGGACAAATACCGACACTTTCTGAATATCATCGGTCATCGCATGCGCCAATTTCCGGAAGCGTCGATCACCCTGGTGGGATGTAACGCCAATACCGGGGATGAATATGGCCGCAAGGATTTGTCCAAAAGCCGCGCCGAAGCTGTACGCGCCTATTTACGCTATGTCTGGGGCATCGCTGCTGAACGAATGGTCGTCGAGGTCCGCAACCTTCCGGAAGCGCCCAGTACGAATCGGATTCCAGAGGGACAGGCTGAAAACAGGCGCGTTGAGATACGCTCCGAACATCCGGGCATGCTCGATACCGTCAAAAGCGAATACACGGAAAAACGCAGCAACACCCAACAGATCAGTGTGATCCCCAAAATATCAGCCGAGGCCGGCGTTAAAGAGTGGAAATTGACCCTTAAATGCGGTGATGCCATCATTGGCGCCTTTAAAGGCACCGGGGATTTATCTTCCTCCTACGCCCTTTCGTTGGACAATCGCCTTCTTGAGAAAATGGTAAAAGCCGGACGCGTAACCGCCAGCATGCAGGTGATCGATAAGGAAAACGAGGTCCTTGCGCTCAACGAGGCCGCCGTTTTGCCGGTCAAATTCATCCAGCGCAAGGAGCAGCTGGCCCAGAAGCAAGGCTATACGGTACGCGAAAAGTATGCTCTGATTCTCTTTGACTATGACAGCGCGGCCATTAAGTCCCGCAACAAGATCATCGTGGATCGCATCATTGCCCGCATGCAGGAAGTCCCCGATGCCAAAGTGGATATTGTGGGCCACACGGACAATATCGGTAAAGAGGCATATAACCTCAAACTCTCCGAAAGACGCGCCGAGGCCGTAAAAGAGCAGTTCGCCGCCATTCAGTCCGATAATATGACAATGACCGGCGATGGTCCGAACAATCCCCTATATGATAACGATACCCCCGAGGGCCGGGCGCTCAATCGTACCGTTACGATCGATCTGGAGTACGAGAAGAAATAAACCCAATTAGCAAACCAATGACCCACGGGCACCGGAATGACCGGTCCCGTGGGTTTTCAATTGCATCAATAGTAATACCAGATAGAGCGGTAATCGCGAGGATTTTCACCCGCTGCTTTCAGGCGCTTCAGATATGTGTGGATGGATACATCTGTGTAGACATAGGTATCCACCAGGGTTAATTTCTTTTCCCACGGGTGAAATTCGTAGACGCGTCGGCCGTCCGGAAGAATGGCGATCACATTGTGGTGCTGGGAGGCGTCCAGGTAGTTTTTGCCCAGCCCGGGAACGTTGAACACGACAGTATCGGTGCGCACTGTTCCGGGCAATAAGCGGGCTTCTTCTTTCTGTTCCTGAAGCAATCGTGCAATGGGAACCCGAAAATCATCGGTCTCTTCCTTGCCTTTGGTATTAAAAGTATAATAGGGTGTGACCCCAATCAGACGCAATTTCTGGCGCAGGGCTGCGGCTTCGAATTTGCGGGAATTGAAGAAGGTATAAACCAGTTGGTTGTAGACGTCGATGCCGGAGCGACGAAACTTCTGAATGGCTTGAACCGCCTCAGGTGTGATTTCGTACAGGTGTTCGAAATGGGAAACGATAACCATCTCTCTTTTTCCAGGGACATGATAGCGGGCGACAAGGTTCGCCAAACTGTCGGTAATGCGTTGGGGGAGGGTGACCGGTGTCCGGGTTCCGATGCGAATGCGGACGATGTTGGGATTTGCGCTGAGACGGCTTAACAGCTGTTCGATACGATTGTTGGAAAGCAGAAACGGGTCGCCGCCGGTGATCAATACTTCATTAATCTCCCTGTTCTTTGCAATCCACTCAATGGCACGCCGAACGACCTTCTCACTGACGGCGGCCGTCTTGGAGTGAACATCTTCGATCTGCCAGTTGCGCTGGCAGTAAACACAGATTTGCGGACAAGTGAGCACCGGTTTGAGAATGACGATGTTGGGATACCGCCGGGTGATGCCCTCGATGGGAGAAGTGTCTTTTTCGAGCATGAAGTCCATGGAGGGGTCGCACTTCTGTCGCTGGCGGTGCATGGTTTCGACATATTGCATGCTGGGGATGACCTGGGCGCGCACAGCCCTATCCTCCGGGCTGTCGGTTCGGTTATCCATGAGTGAGAGGTAGAAGGGGGTAATGCCAAAGGGGATACCGGATTCATTGGCCGCTTTTACGGACCGGTATTCATCGTCGGTCAACAGAATCAATTTGGACAGGGTCTCGGCATCGCGGATGATATGACGGCAGTGCCATCGCCAATCGCCCCAGTCCGAATCAGCAGCGCCAAGTCGCTGGAGGATGCGCTTTTTGTTGCGTCCGCGCCTGCGGATGATCTCTTGATCAAGACCACAGGAAAACCGTTCCATATGGCGGCGGCCGGTTTTAGCCATGCGGGAGAGATCGGCCGAGCGCAATTGCGCCGCTTTTCGTCCGCGGTGTTTGAGAAAAGCGGGCACCTGATCAGGATAGACTCCGGTGCGCTGCGAGATGCCCCGCACCAGATGGTCCAGTTCTGCAAAAAAACCCGAGGTCGGTGGCGGTTGATTTACAGGGCATCGGCCGTTGATCAGGGCATCCAGGTAGACCAGAAAGCTGAAGCCCGACAAAGATTCGTTGCGCCGTGAGCACAGGTTGCGCCATGCCTCCACCGCATCGTGCGTGAGGACCCACTCAAGAGAAGGCAAGTCCGGGGTTTCTTCGTAGCTGTTGACCAGCAGATCGGACAGAGCGGATCGGATGCGGGTGCGTTTGGTATTCAGATCGTCCTTGGCAAGAAGAATCTCTTTGATGGACGGAACGGGTTCGAGGGTGCGCAGGACTCGTTTTCGGAATTCTTCCCGCTTTTTATCCCAAATTCGATCCAAGTCTTCGGCTCCCCAGCAAGGAACAAAGTGTTATTTACTTCTCCATCATTGTGATACAGCAATGAACAATAGCGATTCGTCGGTTGAATGTCAACCTGCTGCGGCGACCGGCCATTTATCAAACTTATCCCTATCGTTGGAAAAACTGGAGGGTACCAGAGCTATTTTTAGCCTTTTACTATCATTTTTATGCAATCGCAGGGTTTTCTGCCAATCCCCTACCATACTCTTGTCATAGGGCATGAATTCCGATATGTTTCAAACCGGTAAACCGATATGCATGCCTGAAGCGTCGGCAGGAGGTCAATGTCATGCGTCTGTTGCTCATCGAGGATGACCAAAAAATTGCTTCTTTTGTGATCAAGGGGTTTAAATCGGAAGGGTTCGCCGTTGATCATGCGGCGGACGGCGTACGTGGACTCGATCTCGGGCTCACAGAACCCTATGATGTCATCATCGTGGATGTGATGTTGCCCAAACTGGACGGTCTGTCCGTAATTGAGAATCTTCGCAAACAAAAGATCAGCATTCCCGTCCTAATCCTCAGTGCCAAGGACGCTGTTGAAGATAGGGTCAGGGGCCTGCAACTGGGCAGCGACGATTATCTTTCGAAACCGTTCGCATTTGCCGAACTGTTGGCACGGGTGCTACCCTCAACTTGATTAACAGGGAAGTTGTCCGGGACGGACGGAAAATCGATTTGCAGCCCTTGGAGTATTCCCTACTGGCCTACCTGATGCGCAATCATGACAAGGTGGTCTCCAAAACCATGATCATGGAAAATGTTTGGGACTACCATTTTGATCCCCAGACCAACGTGGTGGAAGCTAGAATTTGTCGACTGCGGGACAAGATCGATAAAAGCTTTGGCAGCAAAATGATCCACACGGTACGCGGGGTAGGGTATGTTCTTCGACAGGATCAATAAGCTTCGTTACACCCTGGCCTTTCGCCTGACCCTCTGGTATGCAGCGCTGTTCGTCCTATCCGCCGGTGTTGTGTTTATCCTTTTCTATATGTTGATTGGCAGTGCTATTGAACAGCGGACCGATGACGATCTGTTGCAACGGCGCAACGCATTTTCCAGAATTTTCGCCCTTCAAGGCGCTGAAATGCTCCAGCGCACCGCCGCGCTCCAAGCTCAAGCCGCGGGGGAGAAAAAGCTCTTTTACCGGCTTTTCTACCCCAGCGGTGTCGTTTTTTCGTCCTCCAACATGCGCTACTGGAAGAGCATCGGCATCGATTACGGCGCAGTGGAAGCCTTGCTGGAAAATGGGGACGACATTTTCGTCACCCACGCGCTACCCAATACCAAGTACCACACCCGTGTCATCTACGCGCGTATCGGTTCCGAGATCATGCTGCAGATGGGCTACAACATGGAAGACGAGGAACGCCTGTTGCAGGTCTTCAAGCAATGGTTCCTGGTGACCATGTCGCTTATGCTGGCACTCGCCGTTGCCGGCGGATGGTTCCTGGCCCGCAGGGCCCTTGCCGGTGTTGCCATGGTAACGCGCACGGCGCGCCAGATTTCAGAGACGGATCTCCAAACCCGTGTGCCGGTACGCCATCGGCACACTGAAATCGACCGACTGGCCATTACTTTCAACCAGATGCTCGATCGGATTCAGCGGCTCGTAACCGGGACACGCCAGATGAATGATAATATTGCCCACGATCTGCGCAGCCCCATCGCCAGGATTCGAGGAATGGCAGAGGTGACGTTGACCAAATCGGAAACCCTGGATGAGTTTCAACAGATGACGGCCAGTACCATAGAAGAGTGCGACCGTTTGCTGGAGATGATTAGCACCATGCTGACCATCTCCCGCACCGAGGCGGGCATGCATCCGGATCGGTGCACACGGGTTGATTTGGCAGCCATCATCCATAGCGCCTGCGATCTTTTCGAACCAGTGGCAGAAGACAAAGCCATTGCGCTGAGAAAGCAGATTCGCGATGCCGCTCCTGTTCTTGGAGACCAGCGAATGCTGCAGCGCATGGCTGCTAACCTGATTGACAATGCCATCAAGTATACGGGTGGTGGTGGAGTTGTTACTGTTGGGTTGCGCCGTGACGGTACAGACAGCGTCCTTCTGACGGTGGCCGATGATGGGATGGGAATCGCGCCCGAGGACCTGGTCAAAATATTTCACCGCTTCTACCGCGGCGATCAGAGCAGGAGCCTGCCCGGTTCCGGGTTGGGCCTCAGCCTGGTTCAGGCTGTGGCACGCGCCCATGGAGGTGACGTTCAGGTGCAAAGCACTCCGGGACATGGCGCACGCTTTTCCGTCACTATCCCCGTGGCGCCAACCGATTCTAAAGGCTGATATTCTGTTTCGGAATAACTGTCGCCGTTTAACATGACGAGATGGTAATTTTAGGATCATCTCAACGTCATGTTGCTGCACTAATAATGTCTCAAAACAGTGACTGATATCTCAGAACCAGGAGGAAAAATATGCACAAGATCTCAAAGTATGTGATGGTTGCCGTGTTGAGCGCGTTTCTTTTGGTTGCGGTCGGCCAGGCGCCGGTTCCGGCTCAGGCCGCTAAAGATGTTCCCATGGTGCCGGCCAATTTCGCAGAACTGGCTCAAATTGCAAAACCGGGTGTCGTGAACATTCGAACCGTGCGCACTATAAAAGGGGGAGGGCCTGTCTTCCGCCATTTTTTCGGGGAACCTTTCGGCGATCGGCGCCATCCCTTTGAAGATTTCTTCGGTCCGTTCAGAAATATGCCGGAACGTGAGCACAAGGAGCGCAGCCTGGGCTCCGGTTTTGTCATCGACCGAGAGGGGTTTATTGTCACCAATAACCATGTGGTTGCCGAGGCTGACGAGATCAAAGTCAAACTATCCACTGGGGATGAATATGACGCTGAAGTGGTGGGAAGGGATCCCAAGACTGATCTGGCGCTGATTAAAATCAAGGATGCCAAAGATCTTACGCCATTGCCGCTGGGCGATTCAGAGAATCTTAAGGTCGGCACCTGGGTGGTGGCCATCGGAAGTCCTTTCGGGTTGGAACAGACCGTCACCCAGGGCATCGTCAGCGCCAAAGGCCGGTCCATCGGATCAGGTCCCTATGATGACTACATTCAAACCGACGCCTCCATTAACCCGGGGAACAGCGGCGGACCGTTGCTCAATTTGAAGGGAGAAGTGGTGGGGATCAATACCGCCATCATCGCCCGTGGCCAGGGGATTGGATTTGCCATCCCCATTCATCTGGCGAAAAGTGTCGTATCCCAGCTTAAAGAAAAAGGCGAAGTGACCCGTGGATGGCTGGGCGTACAGATTCGGGATCTGGACGAAAGCCTGGCCAGCTATTACCGGCTTAAACCTTTTTCAGGGGTCTATGTTGAAAACGTCGTTCCAGGAGATCCTGCCGATAAGGCCGGCATTCGTTCGGGCGATATCATCACATCAGTGGATGGTCAGCCGGTGACATCCGGCAGGGAACTGGCCGGTCTGGTAGCCCGCATACCCGTGGGGAAAAAGACCCATATCGCCTTGATGCGGGATGGTAAAAAGCGATCCATCTCTGTAAAAGTTGCCAAACAGTCCAACGATAAAATGAAGATTGCCAGTAAACGGACCAGCAAGGACGATCTCGGGCTGCGGGTTACGGAGATGTCATCGGCGAAGGCCCAGCAATTCGGATTGGATGCGGAAGAGCAGGGTGTGCTGGTTATAGAAGTTGCACCTGATAGCCGGGCCGATAAAGCCGGTGTACGGGTCGGTGATATCATCAAAGGCGTAAATATGAAAAAAATAAACGGATTAAAAGACTACGAGGCGTTGCTTGCCGCAGCGGATCAGGACGAACCGATTAATTTACTCGTCCGGCGCAGAAATCAGGGATCCCGGGGCATTCAGATCGACCCTTGATCTGCGATGGCGACGCGTCAAACCATCAATTTCCCAACCCTGCCTAGCTGCACCCCGCCACGGGGGATCGACTGCATCTTTTCCATATCGTCCCTTATGCAGTCGTTCCCCCATTGCAGCACAAAACGTTTTGGCTGATATTTGCGATCACGGCTGGCCGTGGAAAGGGCCATGGACCTGCGCGACGAGTATACGTTCTATGCCAAAATTGCGGTTTTAGACTTGACACCGGGCTGGATGAAAATTAAGTTGACGTTAAAAAAAGAACATCTCAATTGGGTTTATGGAGTGACGACCATGCCGGTTTATGAATTCGAATGCAAATGCGGCCACAACTTTGAAGAGCTTGTCAAAATGGGGACTCAATCGATGAAGTGCCCCAAATGTCAGAGCAAAGCCCCCAAAATAATATCTCCGTGTACCTTCGAGCTGAAAGGCGGTGGTTGGTATGCGGACGGCTATTCTACATCCAAAAAGAAATAAGTTTCGTATACTGAGACAATTCCCGGTATATCCCATTCATCAGTACACATACCCTTGGATCGATGAAACCTTGGCGGCAGCCTGTTGCGCCGTGAAACAGGGTGTTTTGAAACCTATACAAATCGAAACACTGGCGCCGGCGTATCCCCTGTCGTCTTATAGGTCCGTAACATTCCATCAAATGACCTATCTGTTTTTCGGCGCCATGGCGGCCTTAAAGCATTTGCCATACCCCATCACAGGCGAACGGATGGCATTTTCGCATAACCCGACACTGGAGGTTTCATGAAAGGATCAGCTTCTACGGTGGATGTTGGTGAACTGTATGTTTTTGCACAGGAAACCCTTCGATACATGGGCAACCAGGCGCTGAAATTCTATGGCAAGGGTCGCCACCGGCCGCCGTTCGATCAGGATTTGGTTACCCAGGCCGAACTCCATCTGAACAGTACCTTTCAGCAGATCATCAGTGATCGCTATCCCAACCATCAACAGTATGGGCAGTCTGCGCTGGACGATGGCTATACCCATGGTGGCAAGCGCTATCTCTGGGTATTTGACCCGCTGGACGGGGTCGACAACTTCCAGTCCGGCATCCCCATCTGGGGCATGTCCCTGGCGCTCTACGAGAACTACTGGCCGGTGCTGGGCCTCTTTTTGATGCCGGTGACCCAGGATCTGTTCCGTGCCTGCGCAGGAGATCAGGCCTTCTGGAATGATCGGGTCATCACCATTCAGGATCGCGGCGCGTTCTCACAGGAGAGCTTGTTGCTGGCCTACTCACGGTTTCATCAATTCTATGAATGTCGCTTCCCTGGAAAGATCAGGGACTTCGGAAGCACCGGCGCACATGCCTGTTACGTGGCCATGGGGCGCGCTGACGCTGCCATCTTCTCCAACGAATCGTTCAAAGACCTGGCAGCGGTTGCTGTCATTATTGAAGCGGCTGGCGGACAGCTGGTCAGAACGGACGGCAAAAAATTTCTGCTTGGCGACTACATGGAGGGTCAGCGCGTTGACGACCACTTAATGGCCATTGGAAAGTCAAGCCACCGGGCCCTCCTGGACTGCCTGCGGCCTGCGGGCAAATAACGCGAAGGCAGATTGAAAGAAGCGAGAAACGGCTCCATTTAGGCGTGCGGGATGGGAACAGGACTCAGGTTTTAAATCGGCCCACGAGATCGCTCAACTGCTGTGCCACGCGGGACAACGTTTCGGCATTGTGCTTAATATCAAGGCTGCTTTCAGCCATATCGTTGGCCTCCGCACTCACCTGGCTGATATCCTGGGCGATATCCGTGGAGACCACAGAGCTTTGGGCCACATTGTGATTGACTTCCTGGATGCCGCGGGATGCTTCGGCCACATTATTGGCGATCTGCTGAGTTGATGTGGTCTGTTCGACGGTATCGGAAGCGATCTGGGCCACAATCTCATTGACATCATTGATAACTTTCATGATGGCATCAATTTCAACAGTGGTTCTGTCCGTGGAGTCTTGAATTCCCTCGATCTTTGAGCGGATGTCCCCGGTGGCCTTGGCCGTCTGAGCGGCCAATTCCTTAATTTCGTTGGCCACCACAGCAAATCCTTTGCCCATTTCACCGGCCCGTGCAGCCTCGATGGTGGCGTTCAGCGCCAGCAAATTGGTCTGTTCGCTGATTTCGGTGATCACTTCGGTGACTTTGGAGATTTCCACTGCGGCGCGTCCCAGATCACTCACCTGGTCCACCGTTTTTTTCCCGCTTTCCACCGCTTTCCTGGTGATCTCCTGGGCCGTGTCCGACCTTTTGGCGATTTCGCCGATACGGTGGGTCATGTCATCGGCCGCCGCCGCCACCGTATTCACATTGGTCGATGCCTGCTCGCTGGCCGCCGCCACCGAGTTCATATTGGCGCTCATCTCATCGGCCGCCGCGGCCACGCTGTTGGATCTTTCCGACATCTGCTCTGTGCCGTTGGACATCTGTTGGGCGATCCTTGAAAAATCGGCGCTGGATTCTCCCAGTTCCCTGGAATTGTCGCTGATTTGGGAAATCAGGTTTTCCATATTTTCAATGAATTGGTTAAACCAGTGGGCCAGCATTCCCACTTCGTCCTTGTTTTTGATATCCAGCCGGACGGTCAGGTCGCCTTCCCCTTCGGCAATGTCTTTTAGACTGGCCGCCACCTGTTTAACCGGACGAACAATGGCCCGGCTGGACAACCATGCGGATAGGCCTCCCAGTAATATCGCTGCCATCAGCGCGCCGGTGATTACGATAATTGAAAGTTTCTTAATCTTGTTCATCTGATGAAACGTGTCTTTTTCGACCGCTTCCAGGTAGCTCCACAGAACCTCCTGGGTCTTCCGCATCTCAGATTGGTATTTCATTTGCCGCTGGTAATCCTGATTGTAGGCGTTCAGCACCTGGTCAAGATTTTTTAGCGTTGCCACCATTTCCTTGGCAATGGGTGCCATGATCTCACTGCTGGAGACTCTTTCCTGGAAAGTGGCGATCGCCGTTCTGGTTGCTTCAAAGCCATGTGTTACTTTCTCCCATCGGGAGGACGTATTGCGTTCCAAATAGCCTTCGACGCTGGCTTTGAATACACCATGGGCCATGACGATGTCTTCGATCAAGAAATCCGCTTTCGTGTATAGCGCTTTAATTTTATCTAAATATTCAATTATGTTAACAGAGGTCTTGATCTTTCGCTGCTCTGCGGCCGCGATCTGGTTGAACCCCGTGGCATAGGCTTCAAATTCATTGGCAGCAGATTCCAGCCGGGTCCTGATTTCCTTGGACAGATTGTTTCTAGTCTGGATGCTCTTTAGTGTCTGCCGGCATTTTTCCATGGTGTCCAGTGCCTGTTGACGGGCGACGTTCTGTTTTTCGCGGCCTTCATGATAGCTGTTCAAGAAGAACCGATCAAGGTAACCGCCGGCATCTTTAAACAGGCTTCCGGCTTTGTTGGTTTCCTGGTAGAGGGCGGTTTTGGCTTGGAAGGTACCCAATGCGAAGTACCCGGCAAAACCCACCACCACGGTCATTATCAGCACAACCGTAAATCCCATACCGAGTTTCATCTTCAGACTAAAATTTTTCACAATGCACCAGCCCATTTCATGTTTTTAAGAAAAAACTGATTCATAAAGGATTTTCGCTATGTTGATGGTTATCGGGATTCTGCGAAATATGTTTAATAGTTTTAGTTGATGGGCGCTAAATTTTTCTGCAATTCGTTTAATAAATGAATTTACATTCAAATAATGAAAGTTTTTAGTTGACAAAATTAGGCTTTGCCGTCATAGATGCGAACATCGCACAATTAGCACAGGCCGCATGCATTGCACACTTTGCACAATGATGGCAAAATGCTTGCTCAAATTCGCTCCAAGCCATGCCTGATTTTCGGTTGCGGCAATCCGCTGTTCGGTGATGACGGGTTCGGACCAAAGGTGATTGAGTATCTCGAAGCTCATCATCAAATACCGGAACATGCGGTTTGCCTGGATGCCGGTACCTCCATCCGCGATATTCTTTTTGACATTCTCCTGTCTGAAAACAAACCCCGGCAGATCGTAGTTGTTGACGCGGCGGATAAAGCAGACAAGTCGCCCGGCGAGATTTTTGAAATTTCAGTCGATGCCATTGATCGTAAAAAAACATCCGATTTCTCCCTTCATCAATTTCCCACCACCAATATGCTCAAGGAACTTAAAGACCATACAGATGTGGACGTTCGGGTGCTGGTTGCCCAGGTCCAGCACATACCGGAAGAGATTAATCCCGGCATATCAGAACCGGTAACCACCGCAGTGCCTGAAATGTGCCGTCGAATAATGGAAATTATTAAATAAGGAGTGTCAATGATCATCATTCGTGTTGGCAAGCTGGCGGATGCCTTGGGGGTTCACCGAAACACCGTCCGGAACTGGATCAAAAGCGATTCGCTGGCGGCAACCCCGACCATCGGGAAAAAATATGCCATTAAAAAGGAGATATTCACCACTTTTCTTCAATCAAAAGGTGTTGCCCCTGAAAGTATAGATAACCTGGTCAAGGAAATGACCGGCGGCAACTTTCCTTTGGACATAGAGATTCAACCCGAAACTCAATTCATTCAGGAAGAAGAGGTGTCCATGATAGACAAGCCTGTTGGATCTGTTATGGTGGTCGGTGGCGGGATAGCGGGGATTCAAGCATCACTGGATCTGGCCGATTCAGGATACTATGTTTATCTGCTGGAAAAAAGTCCCGGCATAGGCGGCGGCATGGCCAAGCTGGATAAAACCTTTCCCACTAATGATTGTACCATGTGAATTATCTCGCCAAAATTGGTTGAGTGCGGTCGGCACTTAAATATCGAGATACTCACCTTATCTGAAATCCTCGAA
>JARRKU010000009.1:54558-59396 GCA_037387725.1 Desulfobacteraceae bacterium | reverse complement strand
CATCACCGACACGACCTCCACCCCCATCTGCTCGTAGTACTTCTCAATCATCCAGGCTTCGCCGCCGATATTGAACTCTCCCAGAATATTGATGCTCACCGGCGAAACAGCGTCCGTGCGGCCGGTGCCCACCAGTTGGAACAAGGCATCGCAGGCGGCCTTGTACCCGTCTTTTTTGGTGCCCTTGAAACCTTCGGAATGGACGGCCAGTACCGGGATATGGGTTTCCCGGCTGACCTTCTTGCACACGGCCTCGACATCGTCGCCGATGATGCCCACAATACATGTGCTGTAGACAAAGGCGGCTTTGGGCTTGTAGGTTTGAATTAATTCGGTCAGCGCCTGGTAGAGTTTGGGTTCGCCGCCGAAAATCACCTCTTTTTCCTTTAGATCGGTGGAGAAACTCAGGCGGTGCAGCTGGGGGCCGGAGGAGAGGGCACCGCGGATATCCCAGGTATAGGCCGCGCAGCCGATGGGCCCGTGGATCAGGTGCAGTGCATCGGCAATGGGGTAGAGCACCACCCGCGACCCGCAGAAAACACACGCCCGCTGACTGACCGATCCGGCCAGGCTGTGCTTATCACACCGCATCTCGTGGGCCGCCTCGCCTTTCCTATAGATCTGTTCTTCACGGGCTTTCAGGATTGGGATGGTGCTCATAGTAGTTCCTGGTTTATGGTTCTTGGTTTATGGTTCTTGGTTCATGGTTTCTGGTTGTGCTGATCCGGTGCGTTGAGGCTTGAATTAAAGCACTAATTCGAAATCGATCTCCGTGCTATCCCTGTCTTTGCGATCCAGCACTGCTTCGAGGATCTTCTCCAGCAGGCGCAGTGCGCCGCGGTAGCCGAAGGTGGAAAAGTAGCTGTGGCCCATGCGGTCCAGGATGGGGAAGCCGTGCCGCACCAGGGGAATATCCTCATCCCGGGCGATGTATTTGGCATAGGTGTTTCCGATGATCAGATCCACGGGCGCCTGCTTGATCCATTGGTGCAGTAAAAACATGTCTCCGGGGACCTTGATTTGAATATCAGCGGAGAAATCCGCCACCGCCTCTTTAAGGGCGGCTTCGTACTTCTTTCCGGCCGGGGTCCCGGTGACGATGTAGACCGGCTTCATGTCCAGGGCCACGAGGAAGCGGGTCAGGGCCATCAATTGATCCGGGTCGCCCACCAGGGCCACCCGTTTTCCGTACAGGTATTGCTGATAGTCGGAGATGGCGTCCACCAGCTGCCCCCGCTCAAGGTTGATGCTGTCCGGGACGTTGACACCGGCCATGCGCCGCAGCGTATCGATGAACATATCCGTGTCATGCAATCCGATGGGCAGGTTGAGGACCTGGCACGGCACCTTGCATTTGGCATCCAGCGCGCGCGCGGCCGCACCGGCGCCCAGCTCTCCCAATGCGATGGTGCCGTTGCTCGAGCCGGTCTCCTTCAGTTGATCGATGGTGACGCCGCCTTCGGGATACATTTTAAATTTTCCGGTAAGCGGGCTATCCAACACCTTGGAGGTATCCGGAAACATGATGGTCTCCACCCCCATGGAAGCGGCCAGGCGTTTGATCTCCGCCATGTCCGCCGGTTCCACAAAGCCGGGAATCAAATTGACGGCTTTGGACTTGCGGCCGTTTTTCTCCGAATAGTAATCCACCATCGCCTTGGCCATGTTGGCATAGCCGGTGACATGGGAACCGACGTAGCTGGGAGTATTGCAATGAAAGACATATTTCCCCTTGGGTATTTTGCCATCGGCATCGGCCTTGTTGACGATCTGGGGAATGTCGTCTCCTATGGTCTCTGACAGGCAGGTGGTATGCACCGCTATGACCTCGGGTTCATATACTTTAAAGATATTGGCGATGGCCTGAAGCAAGTTGGCCTGGCCGCCGAATACCGAAGCGCCTTCGGTAAATGCACTGGTGGCGGCCATCACCGGCTCCTTGTAGTGCCGGGTCAGGGTGCTGCGATGATAGGCATAACACCCTTGGGAACCGTGGCTATGGGGCAAACAGCCGTGAACCCCCAGCGCCGCATACATGGCGCCGATGGGTTGGCAGGTTTTGGCCGGGTTGACGGTCAGCGCTTTGCGTTCTTTGATCTCTGGTGTGGTATGTCTAAGCAGCATGATGTATCCAACTCCTGTTGTTTATGATGGTTGCATTCCTGATTCCGACCCGGCCGGGTCATTTGCCGGTTCGGATTACCGGTGGCCTTGCGCCGACCCAAGGGGAGGTTGCAGCCGGGCCGACGCAAGGCGCCAGCCACCGGAGGTTGAAAAAAATTAAAGCCCTACCCGTCTGTACCGTAGCGCGCCGCCAGTTCCGGGCTTTTCTGCCAGGGGGCCTTGAGGTACCCCCACACCTTACTGCTCACCATGCGATCAATCTCCTTGTAGAAATTGATCGCACCTTTGAATCCGGCATAGGGGCCGCCATAATCGTAGCTGTGCAACTGCTTCAACGGCACGCCGTGCTTTTGGACGACGTACTTCTCCTTGATCCCGGCGCAGAAAATATCCGGCTTGAATGTCGCGATCATCCTCTCGGTTTCATGGTGGCTGATATCGTCGATCACCAATGCGCCATTATCCATTTCAGGCATCATTCCTTCGTACCCACAAAAATCGACGCCTTTTTCATCCAGGGCTTTCATTGCTTCGTCGCTCTTGCGGGGATTGAACTTTTCCGGATCGGGTTCAACTTCAAGCTCTTCAATATTCCGGCTGTCGGCATCGACCTTGATATCCGGCAATACGCGCCGTCCCTCATAATCATCCCGATGCGCAAATTCGTATCCGGCGGAAAGTGTCTTCATGCCCAATTCAGCGAACAACTCCTGATAATGATGGGCCCGCGACCCTCCGACAAACAGCATGGCCCGTTTACCCTCGGTGCGCGCCCGTATTTCCGTGGCGGCGGCCTCGACTTCGGGCAATTCCGCAACAATCACTTCTTCAACCCGAGCTATCAATTCTTCATCCTCAAAATAGGCTGCTATCTTTCGCAGGGATTTGGCCGTGGCTTCGGCGCCGATGAAATTCACTTTGATCCAGGGCACCCCGTATTTCTTCTCCATCATCTCCGCCACATAGTTAATGGAACGGTGGCACATGATCAGATTGAGATCCGCCGTGTGGGCATTGGCAAATTTGTCAATGCTGGAATTGCCGCTGAACGTCGAGATTAGGGTGAAACCGCACAGCTCAAACAAACGCTCAATCTCAAACGCGTCGCCGCCGATATTGTACTCGCCCAGCATGTTGATTTTGAAGTCACCATTCCGTACGGTATCGTCGGTACCGATCACATGGGTGAAAATACCATTGTTGGCGATATGATGGCCGGCCGATTGACTGACACCCTTGTACCCTTCACAAGAGAAGCCGAAGACGTTGATCCCCAGCTTGGCTTTCATATCCCGGCAGACAGCATGGACGTCATCGCCGATCAGTCCCACCGGGCAGGTCGAAAATACCGCTATTGCCTTGGGTTGAAAAATATCATAGGCTTCCTGAATCGCCTGGGCCAGTTTCTTCTCCCCGCCAAAGATGATCTGCTCATCCTGCATGTCGGTAGTAAAACAATAGGTCATGAAGTTATGCCCGTCTGGCGTGGACGAGGGATCGGTTTGATTTCTCCGTGTCAGCCAGCTGTAAAAGCCACAACCGACCGGCCCGTGGGTAATGTTGACAATATCCCGCGTCGGGCCCAGCACCACGCCTTTACAGCCTGCGTAGCAACATCCCCGCTGACTGATCAACCCCGGTACAGTGCGGACATTGGAGCCGATAACCGGCACATTCCCGTCGGCGTCGACTTTATTGACCACGATCTGCTTGGCCCGCTTGCGTGCCACTTTGGGGGGATATTTTTGCAACAGCTTGCTTTTGATCTCTTCCGGGTCTTTCCCTTCCAGCTCAAAAGTCTCTTTGGATTTTTCTTCGGCTGGCTTTGCCATAGTGAGTCTCTCCTTGTTACAGCAAGATGCTTTCCGTTCGGACTGCAGAGTTTACACTTCATCCAGGACAGCGTCGCCCCGCTCCCCGGTTCTAACGCGTATGGCGTCCTGGCAGGGCATCACGAAAATTTTACCGTCGCCGGACTTTCCGGTTCGATTGACCTTAATCAGCGTTTTGACGGTTCTGTCCACGAGTTCATCGGGAACGACAACGATCAACGCTCTTTTGGGAATCATTCGCTGGGTTTGGCCCAGTTGGGATATGGCTTCCTCGTAACCCTTTTCGGCTCCTTCCAGCAGATGGACGTCCACCAGTCCCTTGCCGCGTCCCAGGGCATCGCGTGCCGTGATCGAGGTAATCCCCGCCTCGGAAAGGGCCCGCTTGGTCTGGTTCATTTTATTCATGCGTACGATGGCCAGGATCTCTTTCATATTGCCACCTCTTCCGTTTCTCCGTCAGCGGTCTCTTTTATACCGGAACTGATCGTGTAGACCTCTTCCACCGGCACCACGAATATTTTGCCGTCGCCAAAAGCCCCTTTATCTCCGGTCCGGGCTGCATTCATGATGGTGCGGATGGCAAAATCCTTATCCTGGTCCTTTACCACGGTCAGCAACAACTCCTTGGGAATCTCATCATAGGTAATTTCTCCGATTTTAATGCCCCGCTGCTTGCCGCGGCCGACGACCGACATCTTTGTGACCCCGGGAAAGCCGGCATCCATTAAAGCGGCCAGTACATCATCTACTTTTTCAGGTCGGACTATGGATCGAATCAAAATCATGGTTTTTATCTCCTGTCTAAAGGCAGCCTATGCTGCGATGCCGTAATCAATCAGCAGTTTTTCCAGCTCGTCTATTTCCAGGGGTGTCGGAATGACC
>JARRKU010000009.1:0-54553 GCA_037387725.1 Desulfobacteraceae bacterium | reverse complement strand
CATGCGGTACTCGCCGGCCTGGGAGTGGTCGGATTCATAATCGATCACCGTTTTCCTGTTGATCTCCGCCCTCTGGACCATATTGTCCCTGGGAACAAAGTGGATCATCTGGGTGCCCAGCTTGTCCGCCAGCGCCTGGATCATTTCCATCTCATTGTCCACCTTGCGGCTGTTGCAGATCAGCCCGCCCAGACGGACACCACCGGCTTCGGCGAATTTTACGATTCCTTTACAGATGTTGTTGGCCGCATACATGGCCATCATTTCGCCGGATACGACGATATAGATCTCCTGGGCTTTACCTTCCCGGATCGGCATGGCAAATCCACCGCACACCACGTCGCCGAGAACGTCGTAAAAGACATAGTCCAGTTCTTCGCTCTCCGCATAGGCGCCCAACTGCTCCAACAGATTGATGGATGTTATGATGCCGCGTCCGGCACAGCCGACACCCGGCTCCGGGCCGCCGGATTCTGTGCACAGCGCACCGCCAAAACCCAATTTGCGTACATCTTCCAGTTCCACGTCTTCGCCCTCTTCGCGTAATGTATCCAAAACCGTCTTCTGGGCCAGGCCACCCAGCAGCAATCGGGTTGAATCTGCTTTGGGATCGCATCCGACCACCATCACTTTTTTGCCCATTTCGGCCAATCCAGCGACAGTGTTTTGCGTGGTGGTGGATTTTCCGATCCCGCCTTTACCGTAAATGGCTACTTTTCGCATTGGTTTTTCTCCTTTAACATAAGCTAAATTGCTATTCGTTTTGTTTTGGGTAGTTCAAGACCCATGCCAACGCAAATCTTATTCTTCGAACTTTACGGACAACCCCTTAATACTCCAATAGAATTTTTTAAATTAGTTCTTTCGTTCGATAGGAAGATAATTTCTTTTGCAAGTAAATAAGGCAACACGATTGTAGATCTCTACAATTGTGTAGATGATTTTGCCTTCATTATTGTAGCCGGATGGTGTCGAGGCAAACGGCCGGCGGTAAACATCGACCACCGACTGTGGTGTTCCATAAATTAGATAAGAATGGATGCGAGCAGCGCCGACAGTCAATATCGGATTTTCACGACTGAGAGATGGTTTGGCAGGGCAGGCCTTTATACCCGCTGAAAGCGGCAATGGCTGAAGTCGTCGAACGGACTTATCACCTCAGCGACATGCGACCGGCACAGAGGCCGGCCCTGCGAGTGCCACCGATGCCTATAAACTCTTCAGATCTATATTATACTTCTTTATGCGATACCCCAATTGTCGAGGCGTTATTCCCAGGACTTTCGACGCTCTTTGCTGAACGCCCTTGTTTTGTTTGAGGGCCTGCACGATGTGCATCCGCTCCAATCGCTCTACCTCCGAACCGAGATCCTCCTGAATACAACTGACCTGTTCCTGAATCGGTGCAGGCGTGCTTCGGGCCTGGGTGCTGAAGGGCAGGTCGTCCATGGAAACCCTGTCCCCTTCGGCCATGATCACCAGACGCTCCACCATGTTGGCCAACTCCCGCACATTGCCTGGCCAGGCGTAGCCGGTCAGGCGCTCTACAGCCGCCTCAGTCAGCTGAATATTGCGATCATAAAGACGGTTGAATTTATCGATATAGAAACTAAGCAAGAGCGGCACATCTTCTCTCCTTTGCCGCAACGGCGGCATGACGATCGGCACCACATTCAACCGCCAGTAGAGATCCTCGCGAAAACAGCCATTGGCGATCTCCTGCAGCAAATTCCGGTTGGTGGCGGTCACCACACGGACATTTACCGTCACGCTGGACGATGAGCCAATGCGTTCAAAGGTTCTCTCCTGCAATACCCGTAAGAGCTTCACCTGAAGATTGAGCGGTAATTCGCCGATCTCATCCAGAAAGATGGTACCGCCATTGGCAGTCTCGAACCGTCCGATGCGCCTGGCCGTAGCACCGGTATACGCCCCCTTTTCCACGCCGAACAACTCGGCTTCGATCAAATTCTCCGGCAACGCTGCCAGGTTTACGGCAACAAAGGGTTCGCCTGAACGATGGCTCTGGTAGTGCAACGTCTGGGCGATCAGCTCTTTTCCCGTACCGCTTTCACCAAGCAGAAGCACTGTCGTGTCGGTGGTGGCGACTTTTTGAACGGCCTTAAGGACCTGTTGGAAAGCCGGAGATTGGCCGATGATGTTTGGAACGCTGAATTTCTCCTTCAACTGTGAACGCAGAAGTCCACACTCTTTTTCCGTCTTGCGGAAGTTTTCCCATAGCTTGACAAATTGACCGATAAAGGAGGCTACGATGGAGAGGACCCTCAGGTCATCATCCACATTTCCCCGCTCTTCGGTGTAGATGCGATCCACACTGATCAGCCCCAGCATCACGCCGTCTAGTTCAATAGGGATGCACAAGAATGAGACCCCGCTCTTCTGGGGGCGCGAGGCCGTACGGTTCAGGAACTTGGGCTCTTCCCCGATGTTGGGGATAAACATGGGTTGACCGCTTTCAATCACCCGGCCGACGATCCCTTCGCCGATACGGTATTTTCCTCTCTGAATCTCTTCACGGCTCAATCCGTAAGCGGCAACGATACGCAGTTCGCTAGAGAGCGGGTCCAGCAGAAAAACACAGCCGCGCTGCATTTCCAAGCGATCAGCCAGTGATGCCATTACAGCGTTCAAGTTTTTTTCAAGGTCAAAAGAGCTGGTCAGTAGTTGACTGATGTGGAGGATAGCACTGAGCTCCTGATTTTTCCGAAAAAAGCTGTCCATGGTGTTATTCGCATCGTCCCTTTTGGGGTTAGGGGCGGTCTGGGCCGCCAATTTTTGGTACAACAGATCATGCCCCTAGAGGAGCAAGGGATATGCCAACCCGACATATCCCTTGCTGCGACACAACAACTTGTAATTAATATATTTATTCAACATTCAGTCAAAGCGCTGCTCCATCACACATTACAATATGGTAATAAACAAATTCGAGTATTACAATTATGCAATATTATACGTAAGCATAGACCAATTTGTAATAAATCAAAGGTGGGGCTCGCCTTCATTTGGCGATCGGAGGCGGGCTACCGGGTCAGGTTTTGATAACTCTGCTTGGCATGGTAGGAGCTGCGGACAAAAGGCGCTGCCGAAACCTCGTCAAATCCGATATCAAACGCTTTTTCACGCCAGGCTTCAAACGCTTCCGGGGTAACGTATTCAACCACAGGATGATGTTTGGCAGATGGCTGCAGGTATTGGCCGATGGTCAAAAGCCGGCATCCATGCTCCCGAAGATCGCACAGCGTCTGCCCGATTTCACTGTCGGTTTCACCCAGCCCCAGCATTAATCCGGATTTTGCTGGAATATGGGGGGAATAGACTGAGGCGTGCTGCAACAGCCGAAGGGATTGCTGATAGTCGGCCTGGGGACGGACTTCGGGGTAAAGCCTCCGGACAGTCTCTATATTATGGTTAAGGATGTCCGGACCCGCATCCAATACGGTCTCCAGCGCTGCTGAATCGCCCTGGAAATCGGGAATCAGTACTTCGATGCGAACCCCATCTATTCTCTGCCGCAAGGCGCGGATGGTGCGGGAAAACTGACCGGCTCCGCCATCCTCGAGATCGTCCCGTGTAACAGAGGTGACCACCACATAAGCCAGTTCCAAGTTGGCGGCCGCCTCGGCCACCCGCCGCGGCTCATCCGGATCCGGCAACGCAACGGGGCCTTTTTCGACCGCACAAAAGGTACAATGACGGGTACAGCGCCCCCCCAGGATGAGAAAGGTGGCGGTATGCTGTGAAAAGCATTCGAAAATATTGGGGCAATTGGCCTCCTGGCAGACGGTATGCAATTTTCCCTTGCTGATGCGCCGGCGGGTCTGCTCATACTCAGGCCCGATGGGCAACTTCCGCTTCAGCCAAGGCGGTTTTTTAGGTCTGATTTTCATTGAAAGCTACCAGCAATTTCGATTTATTCATTCCGTACAAGCCTTCGCAACACGATCATCCCCATTGCGACCGGCTAACTTCAAAAATTGAGAGACTCTTCATTTTTGCGAGTTGTGAAAAAGTCTTTTGACAGCCATTTCTTCGTGTTCTTCGTGCTCTTCGTGGTGAGAAATAAGCTTTTCACAAATCATCCAATGAACACAACAAGTTAAATCAATTACAAATATCATCGGATCGAATTACTGATCGTGCCCTAATTTCCACATCAATTCGTCCAAGTCAATAGGGGCCAGCTCCATTTCAAACAATTCACCCAAATTCCGGGCCATTTGTTTGCGGGCAGATCCCAATTCGATCTTCCGGCCGGCTTCCTTCTCCATTGACGTCATTTCGCACGATTTCAAACCGCACGGATGAATCCACTGGAAAGGCTCCATATCGATGCAGACATTCAATGCCAGGCCGTGAAAGGTAATCCCCCGGCGCACTGTGATACCCACGCTTCCCAATTTGCGTTGGCCAATCCAGGCACCGCGATTGTCATTGTCACCGCAGGCTTTAATTCCCCAATGGGCTGCGGTTCTTGTCATGGCGGATTCCAGGCGACCGACAAAATCCGCAACCCCCAGCCCTCTGGAGGAAAGATCCATGAGAAGGTAGACCACCAGTTGGCCGGGACCGTGGTAGGTGATATCGCCGCCGCGTTCAATGGGAACCACTTCAATACCCCGCGACTGGAGCCATTGCACCGGCACCAGCAAATTTTCCCGTCCCCCGCGTCGGCCCAGCGTGAATACCGGTTCATGCTCCAGCATCATCACCAGGTCCCCATCCAATTGACCGTTGCGGCGCGCCGTCACCGCCGACAGCTGCAGCCGGTGGGCTTGGTCGTAATCGATAACGGGCAGGTCGAGCAGATAGGCGAAAGCCCCCATGTTGGTCATCCTCCCAAAAGCGGCTTGCGCGCTGCCCGGGTCTCGTCCAATCGCTTCAGTTTCGGAAAATGGGGGGCATGGTGCAGGCGATCGGGTTCAGTTTCAGCCTCTCTGGCGATCTGCTGCATGGCTGAGACAAATCCATCCAGCGTCTGCTTGGACTCACTTTCGGTGGGTTCGATCATGATGGCGCCGCTCACCACCAGCGGAAAGTGGATGGTCGGTGGATGGAATCCGTAGTCCATCAACCGCTTGGCCATATCGAGGGTGGAAACTTTATATTCTCGTTGATATTTATCCGTAAACACGCATTCATGCATGCAAGGCCGGTCATAGGGCAGATGGAATACCGCCTTCAGCCCCTCCTTTATATAGTTGGCATTCAGAACGGCAAATTGGCTGGCGGATTTGAGGTGGTCCCCCATGCTCAGGATGTAGCTGTAGGCCCGCACCAGAATCCCGAAATTACCGTAAAAAGCGTGCAGTTTGCCCACGGAATGGGGAAAGCTTTCACTCCACTCATAGCGATTGTTCTCCTTCACCACCCGCGGAACCGGCAGAAAAGGCGCCAGATCGCGGGTGACGCATACCGGACCGGCGCCCGGACCGCCGCCGCCATGAGGGGTGGAAAAGGTTTTGTGCAGATTGAGATGCAGAACGTCCACCCCGCATGCCGCCAAATCCACGATTCCCATAACCGCATTGAAATTGGCGCCGTCGCAATACACCAGACCGCCTTTGGCGTGAACGGCGTCGGCCACAGCGTTAATGTTGTCTTCAAACAAGCCAAGGGTATTGGGATTGGTCACCATGATACCGGCGGTATCTTCATCCATGAGATCTGCCACGATTCGCGCGTCAAGAATCCCTTGATCGTTGCTGGGCACCGCCACCGGCTTGAATCCGCAAAGGGAAGCGCTGGCCGGATTGGTGCCATGGGCTGTATCCGGTATCAGCACTTTGGTGCGGCGGTTTCCGGAAGCAAGATGATAGGCGTTGAAAATCATCATACCGGTCAGCTCACCCTGGGAGCCGGCTGCGGGCTGAAGGGTGACCTCATCCAGTCCGGTGATTTGGGCCAGCAACCGCTCCAATTTGTAAATCAATCCCAGCAGTCCCTGGCAATGGTCCGCCGGCAGCAGTGGGTGCGCCGCCGCGATACCCGGCAGGCCGGCCTGGCGCTCGTTGGTTTTGGGGTTGTACTTCATGGTGCAGGAACCCAACGGGTACATCCCGCTGTCCACGCCGATGTTCCACTGGCTCAGGCGGGTGTAATGCCGCACGATGTCCGGTTCGCACAGATCGGGGAAATCGGGTCCGACACCGCACAACCCCTCGTTCACCGGAGCACGGGGAACATCTTCCGCAGGAAGAGAAAATGCCGTACGCCCTTTGGCGCCCATCTCCCATAGCAAGGGCTCATTGAAAATCAATCCCGAGGTGCCGATGGTCGGCATCATGCCGTCACCTCCTTGACCAGGATATCCAGATCCGCCTTGGTGCTGGTTTCAGTTACACAGATCAGGTAGTGATCCTCCAGTTCGGTATAGTACTTGTCCAACGGCAGTCCGGCGATAATTTTTTTGGCCATCAGCTGCCGGTAAATTCGCTTGGATCCTTCCCCGAGGCGGATGACAAATTCATTGAAAGTCGGCGTCTCAAAAGCAATCGCTATGCCATTCTTCTTGAGTTCGCCTTTCAAATATTCGGCATTGTCATAGTTGATCCGGGCCAATCGGCGAAAGCCGGTTCCACCCAAGGTCGCCATAAACATGGCAGCGGCGGTAGCGCAAAGCCCTTGATTGGTACAGATGTTGGAGGTGGCTTTCCCCCGGCGGATGTGCTGTTCCCGTGTGGCCAGGGTCAGCACGAATCCCCGCTTTCCGTCCAAGTCCACGGTCTGGCCCGCCAGACGACCGGGCATGTTCCGGATGTGCGCCTGGCGGCAGGCAAAAAGGCCCAATCCGGGTCCGCCGAAGGAACGCGGCAACCCAAGGCTCTGTCCTTCACCGCATGCGATATCCGCACCCAGATCACCGGGGGATTGATACAGGCCAAATGCCAATGGTTCGGTGAAAGTTGCCACCAGCATTGTTTTGGCATCCGCATGGATGGCCTTTTCCATTGCGGCCATATCCTCCACACATCCAAAAAAGTTGGGCGACTGAACCGCTACAGCCGCCAGATTTTCGCTGTCATCAAGCGCGCTGAGATCGGTCCGTCCCTGGGTGTTGTAGTCCAGTTCGACAATCTCGAATCCGGCCGGTTCCAGATAGGTTTGCACCACCCGTCGATACAGGGGGTGGATGGCGCGTGAAACGGCCACCTTCGAGCGCTTGGTGACGCGCATCGCCATGAGCAGTGCCTCGGCCAGGGCTGAAGCCCCGTCATACATGGAGGCGTTGGCCACATCCAGTCCGAGCAATCGAGAGACCAGGGTCTGGTACTCGTATATGATCTGCAGGGTTCCCTGGCTCACCTCTGCCTGATAGGGGGTGTACGCCGTGTAGATCTCCCCGCGCTGCAGCAATTGCTTGATGACTTCCGGAATAAGGTGATCGTAGCTGCCGGCCCCCATGAAGACCATGTACTCCGGCTGGATGGCCGTAGTCCCGGAGAGTCCGTCCATGTGGCGGTCCAGTTCCCATTCACTGAGCGGCTCCGGCAGGCCCAACGGGGTATTGCGACGGCACACCTCGGGGATATGGGCAAAAAGTTCGTCCAGGTTGTCGGCGCCCACGGCGGAGAGCATGGCCGAGACCTCTTCCGGCGTGTGGGGCAGATACCGCATCATCATTTATCCTTTCAAAGTGGCCAGATAGGCTTGGCGATCCATCAACGCACCTAATTGATCCGAATCCGTGACTTTGATTTTGATCATCCAGCCGCCTTCGTAGGGATCCTCGTTCACCAGCTCCGGACGATCCTCCAGCTCGTCATTGATCTCCATCACCTCACCCGACATGGGCATGTAGAGCTCCGAAACCGCTTTGACCGATTCCACCGTACCGAATTCCTGCCCCTTTTCCAAAAGCGCGCCCACTGTCGGCAATTCGACAAAGACGACATCCCCCAGCTGGTCCTGGGCATAATCGCTGATACCGATCTTAAATAGATCCCCCTCCTCTGCAGCCCATTCATGATCCTTTGAATATCGCAGATCGTCAGGCAGCTTGAGATCTTCAATCTCCTTCATCCTCTCCTCCTTAAATTGGTGGACAATGATCAAAACGACAATTCGTCAGGGGGGTGCTTCGCCGATCGACTTGGCCGCAGAAAGTCGTACAGCCTGATCAGATGGCGTTTCCCGTACCGCCCCATTGACATTCATTCTGGACCCAAAATTTTGAAAATGCAACTCTCGATTACCCGGCCATTCCATGGAAGGTCCACCCTTTATGCTCCAGGCTTCTGCTCGTCGATTTGCCTTGTCCGCCCAATTCCGGATCGATCCGCCTGGCCCGGATAAACGACAAAAAGCCTTCGATCTTCGCGGCGGCCCAAACGGCCAAAACCGCGCGGACAGCCCATTTGCGGCCCTACATACCGGCCAGCTGTCCGATTCACAAAATGCTTGAAAGCAGGGGACCTTTATGGTACTCGGATTCCTTGGTCTTTTGGTCTTCAAGTGATTAATGTTCAACAACTTAAGAACAGTAAGGATTCTGTGCAGATGACTTCGAAGAAGCACCGCATGATCATTTACGGCGTGGCGGCCCACCTGCTGCTTATCGCGATTGTCTGTTACGCCGCATTCCCGGTGGAAAAACCAGAAAATCCTATCCGCCTCATGTACCAAACCAAAGCAGGAAAAGTGCTATTTGACCACCAAACCCATACAGGTCCTGAAGGGTACGCGCTTGACTGCTTTGATTGCCACCATCACCCGCCCGATGACGAAGAGTCCCTTATGGCCTGCGGCAAGTGCCATGTTCCCAACCTTGAGGAAGGGGTCCATCCCGAAAGTTGCATGGAGTGCCACGACGAAGGCGATATTGAGGATTCCGAATACCCCAAGCGCTCCGACGCTTTTCATCAGCAATGCATGCAATGCCATGAGCAATATGGAAAGGGCCCACAGCCGGGTTCGGACAATTGCTCAAAATGCCATGTCATCTAAATCAGGATGCCGTTTGTGAAGTTGATTGTGAACCAACATTTTTTCGTTGCAGCCCAGTAAAGGTTAAGCCATGCCATCGAAATCATTTTTCGGATACGCCAAACCCGCATTTCATTATGAGCTGTTAAGCACAACCCTGCCGCAACCGGTCCCCGTTCCCCCGGCCGGAAGCGTGACCCTCCTGCTGCCCCAGGAGATGGGGATGAAGCCCTCTGAGACCATAAAAGTCGGCGCCAAGGTTAAAACCGGGCAACGTCTGGCATGGAACGATGCATCCGGGCCCTCGGTGGTCGCCTCCATCACAGGCACCATCACGAAAATCGCCGCTTATGTCGGCGACTACGGCCAACAATATACCGCCATCACCGTGGTCGGCGAAGGCGAAGAGCAGTGGGATGATCAGTTTGCCAAAGCGGCTGCATCAACCCCTTCGGCCAAGGTGCTCAACGACTATCTTTCCGCCGCACCGGGCGGAGCGCCTTTGGAGAAACTCCTCAACGAAAACAAGCCCATCGATACCGTCATTATCTACGGCGGCGACACAGATCTTCTGGTTGAAACCAATCTGTTCGCACTGAAAAGCCAGACCCGCCTGGTCAACCAGGGCATTAAAACAATCAAAGCAGCCACCGGCATTGAAAAGGTTGTTCTGGCGGTGCCTGCGGAAAGCTTCCAAAACTTCGACGGCCACTTTGAAGCCGATGTTAAGTCCGTACCGGCAACCTATCCCGGCGCCCAGTTGCTCATGATCCACCATCTGATGACCGGTCAGATGCTGGCCCAGGGCCAAACCCCGGAAGATGTGGGGGTGCTGTACATGCGCGCCGAAGCGGTGGCTGCCATTGGCAGCGCCGTTTCCGAAGGTCGCATTCCAGTGGACAAGGTGCTCACGGTTGTGGATAAACAGGGAAACCGAACGCTTGTCTCCGCACGCATTGGAACCCCGGTTGGCGATGTCCTGAAAAGGCTGAAAATCACAACAACCGGCGGCGACCGCATCATCTCCGGCGGTCCAATGACCGGATCGGCTATCTATTCGGAAGATCAGCCCGTGACGCCCATAACCGATGCCGTCATGGTCCAGGATGGCAGCGATATCATCCCGGTTGGCGAGGACCCCTGCATCAACTGCGGTGAATGCATTCGCATCTGCCCGACCAAAGTTCCGGTCAACTTGTTGATCCGCTTCCTCGAAGCCGGTCAATACCAGGATGGGGCGGATCTTTACGACTTATACTCCTGCGTGGAATGCGGCCTGTGCAGCTTTGTCTGCGTTTCCCGCATCCCCATTTTGCAATACATCAAGCTGGCCAAATATGAACTCGCACGCGCGATTCCAGCGGAGGATGAGAATGAATAGCCAAAAGAAGTTCATCGTTTCCCATGCCCCTTTCCTGCACAACGGCAGCGGGGTGGCTGAGCGCAACTACCACACGATCATCGCCTTGATTCCGGCGGTCCTGATGGGTTTGTCCGTCTTTGGCGTACCGGCACTAGGGGTGCTTTGCCTATCCGTATCCAGCGCCATCATTTGGGAACTGCTTTTCAACTTGGCGGCCAAACGGTCGATAACCGTAGGGGACGGACATGCGGTCACGCTGGGCTTGGTTCTGGGCATGCTGCTGCCGGCCACCGCCCCCTTCTGGGTCGTTATTACCGGAACTTTCCTGGCCATCGTCATCGGCAAACAGATTTTCGGCGGTATCGGCGCCAATCCGTTCTGCCCGCCGGCCCTGGCCTATGCCATTCTATACATCTCATGGAAAACCTATCTCGACTTTGATGCGCAGCTCATCAATTTTGATTTCGATTTTACGGCGATCTACCTGCCGGTCGCCATAAAAGCATTCGGCACCGAAGCGCTGGCCAATATCAACCTCGGCGATCTGATTATCGGCCGCCAGATCGGCGGTGTCGGCGCCACCAGCGGCCTGGCCTTGATCATCGGCGGCGCCTACCTGATCCTGCGCGGCTTCAAACGATGGGAGGTTCCCGTGGCCTTTATCGTCGGCCTGGTGGTCACCGCCACCTTTTTTCATATGGCCGACCCGGACAAGTACGCCGGACCATTTATCCATCTGTTCACAGGCTTCAGCCTCATTGGCGCCTTCTTTCTGGCCACCGACGACAGTGCGTCACCGGTCAATCCCGCTGCCATGATCATTTATGGGGCCACCGGCGGCGTCATGACCATATTGATCCGAAACATCGGCCAATACCCGGACGGTGTCATCTTCGCAATTCTGTTGATCAATCTGATTAATCCCCTGGTCGACAAGATCAGACCCAAGGCAATTGGAAAGGTAGCATAATAATGGGCGAAATGATCAAAATGGTGGTGGTACTGACCATTCTCAGCGTCATTTCAGGCGGCGGCCTGAAAGGGCTGGAAGAGTGGGCCAAACCCAAGATCGAGAACAATGTGATGAACCTGGTCAAAGGTCCGGCCATTCGAAAGATGCTCAATGACGCCGAAAACGATCCGGTAAAAGACCGTTTCAAAATCCAGGACGGAGATGCGGAGCGCAATGTTTTTGTCGGTGTCTATGACGGCAAGCCCAATACCGTGGTCCTGGAGACGGAAGTTAGCGGATTTGCAGACAAAGTGGGCCTCGTGGTCGCCATCAATACGGAAGATGACACCCTGACCGGCATCGGCGTGACGACCAGCAAAGAGACGCCCGGCCTCGGCGGCGAAGCGAAGAATGACCCTTCTTTTGCCGCTCAGTTCAAAGGCAAATCCGCCGCAGGCCCCATCAAGGTGACCGCCGACGGCGGCGAAATAAGCGCCCTCAGCGGGGCCACCATCACCTCGCGGGCCGTCTGTAAGGGCACCACCCAGGCCATCGAGGACTACAAAAAACTGAAACCGCAACTCATCGACAAACTCAAGGGCATGAGCAACTAAGAGGAGTTCCCACCATGGCCAAATCGATTGTTTCCGAATTCACCAAAGGCCTCTGGAAAGAGATACCGCCATTTCGTCTTGTTCTGGGTCTTTGTCCTACCCTGGGCGTGACCACTTCGATGAAAAACGGCATCGGCATGGGGTTGGCCACGACCTTCGTATTACTCTGCTCCAATATTCTGGTCTCTCTGCTCCGAAAGGTGATTCCATCTAAAGTCCGTATCGCCTGTTTTATCATCATCATCGCCACCTTCGTTATCGTGGTCGAGCAGATGATGCAGGCGTTTGCCTATACCCTCTACATCGATCTGGGCGTATTTATCCCTCTGATCGTGGTAAACTGCATCGTTCTTGGCCGCGCTGAGGCCTTTGCCTCCAAAAACGGGATCGTGCTTTCGGCGGTCGACGGACTCGGTATCGGTATCGGCTTTACCTGCTCATTGGCAGTGCTTGGCGCGGTCCGCGAACTTCTGGGGACAGGGTCCCTGGTGGGGGATGTATTCGGGGCCTTGCCGTATAACATTCCCGATATTTTCGGCTCCTCGTTTGTTCCATTCGAATTCGCCGTTCAGGCACCCGGCGCTTTCATCGCTCTGGGCCTGTTGCTCTGCTTGATGAACCTTGTCCCCAGTAAATAGGCGGGAGGATTTAGCTTACCATGGAATATATTGAGATTATCGTCGCCACCATCTTCGTCAACAATATTCTCCTTGCGCAGTTTCTGGGAAACTGCCCCTTTCTGGGTACATCCAAGAAAATGGAGACCGCCGTGGGTATGGCCATGGCCGTCGTCTTCGTCCTGGTGATGGCCGGCGTCATGACATGGATCATCTACGCCTTCCTGCTGGTGCCCTTCAAGCTCGAATTTCTGCGCACCATCGCCTTCATCCTGGTCATCGCTTCCCTGGTGCAGTTTGTGGAAATGTTTCTGAAAAAGAGCATCCCAGCCCTCTATGCCGGCCTGGGCATCTTTCTGCCGCTGATCACCACCAACTGCGCTGTATTTGGTGTCTGCGTTTTGAACATCGACAAAGAGCTCGACTTTTTGCCGGCTACGGTAACCTCCTTCGGATATGCGGCCGGCTTCGGCCTGGCGCTCATCATTTTCGCCGGGTTGCGTGAGCGCATATTGCTGGCCAGAGTGCCCAAACCCCTGCAAGACACCTCAATCGCCCTGATTACGGCAGGCGTGGTGTCATTGAGCTTTTATGCATTTAAAGGTATGGTATAGCAAATGAAAACCGCTCCCGGGCGGAACTGGGCAAATCAGACTGCACAAACCGTTTGGGATCGTAACAATCCAAACGGTTTTTATTTTTTCACCATTTAGGAGGCCGTCCTTGTTAGAAGCAATCATTGTCATGTTGGCTATCGGCGCCACTTGCGGCATCGTCTTGAGCGTGGCATCCAAGGTGTTCTATGTGTGGGAGGATCCGCGCATTGAAGAGGTGGAGTATTTCATGGCCGGCGCCAATTGCGGCGGATGCGGCTATGCCGGATGTTCGGCCGCCGCCAATGCCGTAGTGGCCGGCAAAGTGCCGCCCGGCGTCTGCGTGGTGGCCGGCATGGAAGCTGCCATCGAGATCGCCGGTGTTATGGGTGTCGATCCGGGCAGTGCCGAGCCCCTGAAATCCATGAACCACTGCGAGGGTGGCAACCGCGCCGATGACAAGTATGTCTATAGCGGGGCGAACACCTGTCTCGCCCTGTCCAGCATGTATGGCGGCAAGCGGGTCTGCAGTATCGGCTGTCTCGGCTTGGGCGACTGCGTGCGTTCGTGTAAATTCGATGCCATCGAAATCGGCCCCAAAGGTTTTCCTGTGGTGGATGAAACAAAGTGCGTGGGATGCGGCGCCTGCGAAATGGCCTGCCCCAAGAACATCCTGACCGTACGCACCATGAGCCAGCGCCTTCTCACCTTCAATGAGGAAGATGCGGCCCTGGCCCCATGCCAGCAGACCTGCCCGGCCGAAATCAATATCCCCCGGTATATCCGCCAGATCAAAGAAGGGGATTATGCCGGTGCGGTGAACACCATCCGTGAACGTAATCCCTTGCTGCTTTCATGCGGCCGGGTCTGCCCGCATCCGTGCGAAAATTACTGTCGGCGTGGCATCGAGGATGAGGCGGTCTCCATCAACCAGCTCAAACGGTTTGTGGCCGATTGGGAGATGAACTCCGGCCAACGGCTTCCCGTACCGTGCGCTCCGGACACCGGCAAAAAGGTCGCCGTTATCGGCGGCGGACCAGCTGGTGTCAGCGCCGCCTATTTCCTGCGTCGTTTAGGCCATTCACCGACCATCTTTGACGCCATGCCCAAACTCGGCGGCATCACCCGTTACGGGATCCCCGAATATCGTCTGCCGGATGACGTGCTGGACTGGGAGATCAAGGGCATTCTCGATTTGGGCATCGATGTGCATTACAATAACAAATTGGGTGAGGATTTTACCATTCACTCCCTGCACGAAGAGGGATACGATGCCATTTTGATGGCGATCGGTGCATGGAAGGATTATACCCTTCGAATTGATGGTGAAGACGCAGACGGTGTCTGGCAGGGCATCAATTTTCTCTCCACCGTTGCCAGTCACCCGGAGAAGAAGATCCCGGTGGGCAAACGGGCAGCCGTTGTGGGCGGCGGCAATTCTGCTATCGACTGCGTGCGCACCTTGCTGCGCCTGGGCTGTGAAGAGGTCTATATTGTCTACCGTCGGACCCGTAAGGAGATGCCGGCCAACGAAGTTGAAATCGTGGCCTCCGAACACGAAGGGGTCAAATTTCAATTCCTTGCCGCACCGACAAAGGTCATCACAGACGACCAGAACAGGGTGAAAGGGCTGGAATACCTGCAGATGGAGTTAGGTGAGCCCGATGCCAGCGGACGTCGGCGACCGGTGCCCATCGAAGGATCGGAGACGATTATCGAATTGGATATGCTGATATCGGCCATCAGCCAGCAGCCCGACATCGCCTTTCTCGAAAAGGAGGAGGAAAAAGAGAAGATCGCCATCACGCGCTGGAGCACCTTTGACAACGATGAAGAGACGTTGCAATGCAGCCTGCCCTACCTCTTTACCGCCGGCGACGTGGCTACCGGCCCTTCACTGGTGGTGGACGCCATCGGCGGCGGAAGGCGGGCGGCCCGTTCCATCCACCAGTACCTGACCGGCGAGGAGATCAAAGGATCGCCCAAGTCCTTGCGCAAACGGCATATTGCCGAGTCTCTCTTCGAAGCGGTTCCCGGCGTGGAAAAGAAAAAACGTACACCCATGCCGGAACTGGAAGTAGCCAAACGTATCGATTCCATGATCGAAGTCGATCAGGTGATCAGCGAAAACGATGCAGCCTACGAATCCAATCGCTGTCTGGATTGCTGCCGGCTCTGCTACAATCCGGATGTGAAAAAGAGCAACGTCGCGTAGATTATTACATATCTCGATTATTGAGCCCCCTTGCAGTACCAACTGCGTGCAAGGGGGCTTCTTTATTTTGAACGCCGAACATCAAACGTCCAACGCTGAACAAGGTATTCTGCCGATTTATATATAATGATGGAGCGAAGCGACTTCATCAGTTCGATGTTCGATGTTGGACGTTTGATGTTCGGCGTTCAGTCTGATTCCCAACCCGCCCTCAGTGCCATGATGACGGCCTTCATATCTTCGGGAAGAGGCGCTTCGAAGCGAAGATCCTCGCCGCTCACCGGATGAACCAGCCGAAGTTGGAAAGCGTGCAGCATTTGTCTCCGGATCCCATTCAAGACGTTGTGAAGTGCGGCATCTCCTTTGGCCGGACGAGCCAGCATTTTTCGGCTACCGTAGACCCTTTCCCCCAAGAGCGGATGCCCCATGGATTGGCAATGAACCCGGATCTGATGGGTACGGCCGGTCTTCAGATCGATCTCCAACAAGGCAGCACCCTGAAATTTCTCCTTGATCCGCCATAGGGTCAGTGCCTCCCTGCCACGGGGACTGATGGTGGACATTTTTTTGCGATCCACGGGATGACGGCCAACCGGGAGATCGACAGCCCCGCTCGCTTGATCCGGTACACCGTGCACCAGGGCAAGGTATTGTTTGGCCACCTGGCGCGCTTTGAACTGCGCCGACAAATTGGCCAGTACCGGAGCGGATTTGGCCACGATAATCACGCCGGAGGTGTCCTTGTCCAGGCGATGAACGATGCCGGGCCGCATCTCGCCGCCGATCCCCGCAAGGTCGGGGCAGTGGTGGAGGATGCCGTTCACCAATGTACCGGAGGGATGTCCGGCGGCCGGATGGACGACCAAACCGGACGGTTTGTTGATCACGATGAGATGACGATCTTCGTACAATACGTCCAATGCCATCGGTTCGGGAGCCAGCGCTATTGGTTCGGGTGGCGGCACCTCAACAGCGATCTGCTCTGATGCTTTGATCCTGTGACTTGGTTTGGCTCGGGCACCATCCACCAGAATATGGCCTTGGCGGATCAGCTGTGCTGCAAGGGATCTGCTGCACTCCGGCACTTTACAAAAAATATACGCATCCAGGCGCATGCCGGCGTCTTCCGGAACGACGGATAGCTGCAAAACGTCTGGCTGTGCCATGCAAAGGGAATTACGTGTTATCGGATTCGAAAAGGCCTTCTATCTCTTTGGCCACTGTTTTTTCATCGCTCTCTTTGGCGGTGGAGAGCTCCTTGATCAATAAGGTATGGGCCGTATCGTAGAGTTTACGCTCTCCAAAGGAGAGATCCTTGGTCAACTTGAGCAACGACAGGTCGCGAAACACCTCCGCGACTTCATACAGGGAGCCGGTCTTTATCTTGTCCATGTACTCCCGGTATCGCCGGTTCCACGTCTGGTTATCGATGGTGAGTTCCCGTTTGGACTTGATGACATCGATGACTTTGGGGATCTCTTTTTTGCTGATCACATCCCGCAGCCCCACCGATTCCACGTTCCAGGTGGGTATCATGATCACCATGCCGTTTTCGAGCACCTTCATGATGTAGAAATCGTGCTCTTCCCCATTGACCACTTTGGTCTCGATGGCTTCGATGCGGCCGACCCCATGGGCGGGGTAGACCGCCAGATCACCGACCTCGAATCGCATGGTCGTGGATTTATCTTGTGCTGATTTATCTTCGCTTGAATTCTCTGTCATAGAAGCACCAAAGTTGTGCGATTAGATGTGCATAAGCGCCCAAATAGACGTTAAATATAGCATTCTCACCATTAACATGCAACAAAAAAGGATCGGCCCCAAAGGGCCGACCCTTTTATATCTCACACCTGCAGAGCAGGCGATCGTCCGTAATTAGATCAAGAACGGCACCATGAGCAGGGCCACAACGTTGAGGATCTTGATCATGGGGTTGACCGCGGGACCGGCGGTATCTTTGTACGGGTCGCCGACGGTGTCACCGGTAACGGCTGCCTTGTGGGCATCGGAGCCTTTGCCGCCCAGGTGGCCGTCTTCGATATATTTCTTGGCGTTGTCCCAGGCAGCACCACCGGTGGTCATGGACAGGGCTACGAACACACCGGTTACGATGGAGCCGATGAGCAGGCCGCCCAACGCGATTTTGCCCAGCACCAAACCGACGATCAGCGGTGCCGCAACCGGCAGCAGGGCCGGAAGGAGCATCTCTTTTAAGGCGAACTTGGTGACGATGTCCACACATGCGCCGTAGTCGGGTTTGGCAGTGCCCTCCATGATGCCCGGAATCTCGCGGAATTGACGACGGACTTCGTCCACAACCGCACCGCCGGCATTGCCCACCGCCTTCATGGCGATGGAGGCGAACAGGTAGGGTAGCAGGCCGCCGATAAACAGCCCGATAACAACACTCACGTCGGAGAGATCGAAGGCCATGGCTTCTTTACCGCCGCCTTTGAGCTTGAATTCCATCACGTAAGCGGCGAACAGAACCAGCGCCGCCAGACCGGCGGAGCCGATGGCGTACCCTTTTGTGACAGCCTTGGTGGTGTTGCCCACAGCATCCAGGGGATCGGTGACCGCTCGGACAGACTCATCCATTTCTGCCATTTCGGCGATGCCACCGGCGTTGTCGGTGATGGGTCCGTAAGCGTCGATGGCGATAACCATGCCGGTCATGGAGAGCATGGACATGGCCGCCATGGCGATGCCGTACAATTCACCGAAGTGGTAAGCCAAGCCGATGGCGAAACAGATGGCGAGGACCGGAGCAGCGGTAGCCTGCATGGAGACGGCCAGCCCGGCGATGATGTTGGTGCCATGGCCTGTGGTGGAGGCTTCGGCGATGTCCTTAACCGGTTTGTAGATGCCAGTGTAGTACTCGGTGATAATGACGATCACAACGGTGAGCACCAAGCCGATAAGGGAGCAGTAATACATTTTCATCGGGGTGATTGTGATGTCTCCGAAGGCAAAGCCTGCTTCGGGGATGAATTTAAGGCAGGCCCAGTAGAATGCGGCAGCGGCCAGAATGGCGGAGCCAAACATGCCCTTATACAAAGCGCCCATAATGTAACCGCCACTGCCCAACCGCACAAAAAATACAGCAATCATGGAAGCGATGATGGAGATGGCACCCAAGATCAGCGGAAATTCGGTGGCCGCCCTGACGACGGCTTCTTGAGCACCGGCTTCTTCAGAAAGCAGGAAACCGATGAGCATGGCGGCCACAGCCGTAACCGCGTAAGTCTCGAAGAGGTCTGCGGCCATACCGGCGCAGTCGCCCACGTTGTCGCCTACGTTGTCGGCGATGGTGGCTGGGTTGCGGGGATCGTCTTCGGGAATCCCGGCTTCGACTTTACCCACCAGGTCGGCGCCCACATCAGCACCTTTGGTAAAGATACCGCCGCCCAGCCGCGCGAAAATAGAAATTAAGCTGCCACCGAAACCCAAGGCAACCAGAGCTTCGACAGCATGTTTTTGATCAACACCGGTTTTCAAAAGAATGGTATAGAATCCGGCAACTGCCGTCAAAGCAAGACCGGCAACGATCATACCGGTAACGGAGCCGCCCTTGAAGGCCATGGAGAGCCCGGCAGACATGCCTTTCTTGGCTGCCTCAGCGGTTCTTACGTTGGCCAGAACGGAAACGCGCATGCCAATGTAACCGGCGAGAAAAGAGGCCGTGGCTCCAAGCAGAAAACCCAATGCGGTTTTGAAACCCAAAGTTGCTGTGATTGCACCGAAAATGATGATGCCGGCGATACCCATGCTCTTCAGCTGACGGTTCAGATACGCGATAGCGCCTTCCTGGATGGCGCCTGCGATCGCTTGCATTTTGTCATCGCCGGCCGGAGCGGATTTTACGATACCGGCCAGGATAATCGAAAACAGGATGCCTACAGCGCCGACCACTGTACAAGTCAGCGGAATATTATTCAATACTGCTTCCATTTAATCCTCCATAGTATGTTAGCGTGGTCTCTGATTATATCGGTTCATCCCTTCTTGTGTTCCTTTGGATAGAATCGTTGCGATCGCTTCAATCGATCGGTGAAGAATATCGTCTAGCGCTGATTGCTCTTCACGGCTGAAGAGTCCCAACACATGATCGACCACGTCTGCCCTGGTCTGCGATCTGCCGACTCCCACGCGTAGTCTGGCAAATTCTCCACTTCCGAAAGCCTGGATCAACGATCTAATCCCTTTGTGTCCGCCATCGCCCCCTTTCTCTTTTATTTTTAATCTTTCGTAGGCAAGGTCGATGTCGTCATGGACAATGACCACCGCCTTACGTGGAATCCTGAAATAATCGGCCAGTTGGCGCAGGGGTGGACCGCTGCGGTTCATAAAAGCCTGCGGCTTGGCCAGGATGGTGTCCACCCCTTCAATGGTGCCGCGGCCGTAAATCACATTAAACTTGGTACGTTGGACCGATATCCGGTATCGGTCGGCCAGTGCATCGATCACCAAAAAACCGGCATTGTGACGGGTGTGTTCGTAATTCCGGCCGGGGTTTCCCAACCCGGCCACCAAATAGCCCCTCTTGTCCGGCATACAGGTCCACCGCAATCAGTTGAAGGCGAAAAGCACTACTCTTCGGCGCTCTCTTCTTCGGCTTCTGCAGCTTCCGCTTCTTCGCCTTCAGCCAATTCTTCTTCTTCCTCTTCGACCTCTTCCTCTTCAGCCATTTTCGGACTGAGTACGGTCAGGACCGTGAAATCCACTTCGTGGGGAATCTCCACATCACCCTCAAGGGCAATGTCTTCCACATGCACGGAATTGCCGATATCGAGGTCCGTGATGTCGATGGTGATTTCCTGAGGAATGGCGTTGGGAAGGCAGAACACTTCCAGTTCCCGGCGAATGATCTGCAGCATGCCGCCCATTTCGACCCCTACGCTCTTGCCGGTAGCGATGACCGGCACCATGACCTTGACCTTGCGGTCCATCTTCACTTCCAAGAAATCGATGTGCAGGATATCACGGCTGACCGGATCGGTTTGCAGCTCTTTGATCATGGCGGCACGGGTAGATTTTCCACCGTCTACGGCCAGGTCAAAAATAGACCGCCCCACATTGCCGTCTTTGATGATGTTTTCCATGGCATCGGTATCGACGGAGATCATCATGGTCTCAGAGTCGGGTCCATATAAAATTGCGGGAATTCGTCCGGCGCGGCGCAGGGCCCTGGCCGGGCTGTTTCCTGTGGTGGTTCGGGTTTCAGCTTTGAGCTCGATGTTATTCAAGAAAAATTCCTCCTTACGATTATACAAACAATGATGTCACCGAATCGCCCCGATAGCTTCGAATGATGGCTTCGCCCACCAATTTGGAGATGGAAAGCACTTTGATCTTTTCGGATGCTGCTGCTTCAGGTCTCAATGGAATGGTATCGGTGACCACTAAACTTTTGAGTGCCGAGTTTTCTATGCGCTCCATGGCCGGCCCGGAGAGCACCGCATGGGCGCAGCAGGCATGCACCTCTTTGGCGCCCTGGTCCATGAGCACGCCGGCGGCCTCGGTCAGCGTGCCGGCCGTATCGGACATATCGTCCAGGATGATGGCGGTTTTATCTTTAACATTGCCGATGACGGCCATGGCCTTGGCTTCATTGGGCGCGCTGCGCCGCTTGTCCACAATGGCCAGATCCGCGTGAAGCCGTTTGGCAAAGGCGCGCGCTCGCTCAACGCCGCCCGCATCGGGGGATACCACGACAGCGTCGTCTCTGAAATTGTAGCGCATATACTCCAGCAGCACCGGCGCGGCAAAAAGATTGTCCACGGGAATATTGAAAAAACCCTGGATCTGACCGGCGTGCAGGTCCATTGTAATGATCCGGGTTGCACCGGCCAGGGTAATCATGTCGGCCACGAGTTTGGCACTGATGGGCACCCGGGGCGCCACTTTCTTATCCTGACGGGCATAACCGTAATAAGGAATCACAGCGGTAATGCGGCTGGCCGACGCCCGTTTCATGGCATCGATCATCAGCAGCAGTTCCATCACGTTTTTATTGACTGGATGACATGTGGACTGAATAATGAAAACGTCCTTCATACGGACATTATCGTGGATCTCAATCTGGATTTCCCCGTCACTGAAGGTGGAGAGCTTGGCCCCCCCAATGGGCATATTCAGATAGTCGCAAATTTTTCCGGACAAATCAGGATTTGAGTTGCCTGCGAAGATCCAAAAATCATTGAGCGTTCTAGCCACGTTCACGGACTCCCCTTTCACAACAACATATTAATTGGCTGGGGCGGGAGGATTCGAACCTCCGAATGCAGGAACCAAAATCCTGTGTCTTGCCACTTGACGACGCCCCAGCGAACAATGGATGCAGATGCATCAACAGACCAATTGCGTGGCAAACACCTGCCATTGGGCCGGCGCAGTCATCGCTTTGGCTGCCTTTTGGGCGGCGGCCAAATCGGCAAACAGTCCAAAGACCGCAGAGCCGCTGCCCGTCATCAAGGCGCCATTAGCGCCCTGATTTAACAATTTATTTTTTATCTTTCCGATCACCGGAAATTGACGGATCGCCACTGATTCCAAATCGTTGCACAAATGGCGATCCCTATCAAATTTTCCTTGTTTAAAGGGGAAATACCTATGGGGTTTTTCCCCTTTTGTCAATCCAAAACTGAGGTTTTTAAAGACCTCAGCGGTGGATATGCCGAAGCCGGGATAGACCACCACCACCCCCCACGACGGCAGCTGGTTGTAAGGCGAAAGCACCTCACCCACCCCTGTTGCCAGGGCGGGCCGACCGTCAATGAAAAAGGGAACGTCTGCACCCAGTTTCAGCGCCATGGCCATGATTTTCGGTTGATCAAATGGGTGACCGTAGTATCCATTGAGGCCTTTTAGGACGGCTGCAGCGTCGCTGCTGCCTCCGCCAAGGCCGGCGCCCGATGGGATACGCTTGGTCAGGTGGATGAAGGCGTTTTGTGGGACAATCCGGGTCTCGGCTTTCAGGGCGCCATTAAAATGCAACGCCGCTTTCAAGGCCAGGTTTGATTCGTCACTTGGCAGATCGGAGTCGGAACAGCTTATCCCGTTTTGATCCGAGCCCATGCGCAGCTTCACGGTATCATGAAGACCGATGCAGCACATCAAGCTCTGCAGCTCATGGTACCCGTCGCTGCGGCGACCGACGACCCGGAGATAGAGATTAATCTTGGCAGGGGCCAATAATTCCATAGGCTTCCACGTTTGATGCAGGCGGTAAGCATAGCTTCCGGGTCCTTAAGCCCCGGCGCTGGATTGACCATGGGAGGAGATTGGAACCGCAGAATATCGAATAATGAATATCGAATGTCGAAGTGCGGAATCGCTGCGCTCTGCCATTCTTATTCTTAATGGCAGAATACCTTACTTCGACATTCTGCGGTTCCTTATTCGAAATTCGATATTCGATTCTCCCTTGGAGCGGCATGACCCACAACCGGGACCAGGCCCTGAGAATCACGCTTTACGCATTGAACAGGCCTACCCCTTCGCTTTGACGTATTGCATCCTCAGCTCATAGAGGATGTTTTTGAGAATGTTTTCTTCATCGTTGGTCAGATTGCCGCTGGTCTTCTCTTCGAGCATCGCGAGGATATCGATGGTCTGCTTGGCCAGCGGGATATTTTTGGTCTTCTGGCCGGTGCTCGGATCTTCGATCAATCCCAGCTGGACCAGCGCCGATGAATTGATGGACAGCACAAAGGTGGAAAAGTCGATCTTGGGCAGCGTATACGGCTTTTCCTGCCCTGTTGAAGCGCCATCAGCCGGGGATTTGTCTCTGGTCTCTTCGGACATTTGCGCACTCCTATCTTCTGGTAAAGGTGATTAGATCTATTGCCGTCTTTATGATGCAGCGTCAGGGTTAAAATTCAAGCGGCGTAACCGTTTTGACGGTCTTCAATTCACGCAACTCGTCCACCACTTCGGGTGGAATGGGGGTATCGGTACACAGGAAGATGATATTTCGCTGGCCGCCCTCTTCCTGACCGACCTGCATCCGACCGATATTGATCTGGTGTTTTCCCAGCGTTGTGCCGATCTCGCCGATGGAGCCGGGGATATCCAGATTGTAAATCAATGCCATGTGCCCCAGTGGTATCATCTCCAGACGGAAAGTGTTGATGCGCACGATGCGGATGTCCTTTTTTCCGAAGACCGTTCCGGCCACCAGGTTCTCACCGTCGGTGGTGATCACCTTGACCTGAATCAGCTGGGCATACTCTTCATGGTCGGCGATGGTGGTTTCGGTCACCTTGATACCCCTGTCATTGGCAATGAAGTGGGCGTTGACAAAGTTGACCAGATCCTTGACCATGGAGTTCATCAGCCCTTTCAACAACGCGGTGGTTACCGGGGAGAGGTCCATCCCCTTGAAATTGCCGTAGTACTCGACCACCACCTGTTTGGGTGCGCCGCTGATCAACTGGGCCTGAAGGGTGCCCACCATCTCGGCCAGCTTGATGTAGGGTCCCACCTGCTCCAGCACCTCACCGGTCACAGACGGCACGTTGACCGCATTGATGATGGTGCCGTGGGTCAGGTATTGAATGATCTGATCGGCCACCATTACGGCCACATTGGTCTGGGCCTCCAGGGTGGATGCCCCCAGATGGGGGGTGCAAATCACCTGATCCAGCCCCAGCAGCGGATGGTCGCCGGAGGGCGGTTCGCTCTCGAAGACGTCCAATGCGGCCTTGGCCACTTTACCCGACACCAGCGCGTCGTATAGATCGGCTTCGTTCACGATGCCGCCGCGGGCGCAGTTCAGGATCATCACCCCTTCCTTCATCTGATCAAAAGCCGCTTTATTGAGCAAATCCATCGTCGATTTCATTTTGGGAACGTGAACGGAGATGTAGTCCGCCTGGGCGTAAAGCTCATCCAGGTCGGCGTATTCAAAGCCGTCGTTTTGTATCTTTTCCGGGGTAACGAACGGATCGTAGATCACCACCCGCATCTTCAATCCCCGGGCCCGGTCGGCGACGATGGAACCGATTTTTCCATAGCCGATGATCCCAAGGGTCTTCTTGTAAACCTCCCGGCCCTGAAGCATTTTCTTGTCCCAGCGCCCCGCCTTCATCGAAGCGGTGCCCGCAGGGACGTTGCGCGTCAGGGACATCATCATGGCGATGGCATGCTCGGCCGTGGTGATCACATTTCCGGTAGGGGTGTTCATTACCACCACGCCGCGCCTGGTGGCCGCCGGGATATCCACATTGTCCAGCCCGATTCCCGCACGCCCCACCACTTTCAGGTTGGTGGCGGCTTCCAGCAACTCTTCGGTAACCTTCGTGGCGCTGCGGATTACCAATCCGTCATATTGGCCGATGATGGCCTTGAGCTCTTCAGGAGCCAGACCTGTCTTGACATCCACTTCAATGCCTTCGGCCTCCTGGAACATTCGAATTCCAATTTCACCCAGATTGTCGCTGACCAAAACCTTCATAGCTCTGTTTCCCTTCATCAATTGATTCAGATAGCGCGTATGTTGTCCGGAGGAGGAGTTACCGCCGTCGTCCTTTGGATAAACGACGTCATACTAATGAAATTAAAATTGACATTCAACCCCAAACTCTCAACGAATTCAAGTCCCAAAGCAAATCCGGATTTCAACAGCACTCCCGCCTTGATTAATCCACAGGGCTTTGCTAACCCATAGCGGTCAGCCATTTGACCGGAACCGACTGTCAGGGAACCTTAACATCGCAAGGCCGCCGGCTATGATTATTACCGATATCCTTGAACGCAATGCCCGCATGTACGCAGAGGAGACCGCGTTGATCGAACGCGATCCCGGGCAAAACCGACGACTTACCTTGACGTGGAAGGCCTTTAACCGGCAAACCGACCGATTGGCGCAGGCTCTGATTGCTTTGGGCGTCACCAAAGGCGATCGGGTGGTGGAGCTGATGACCAATTGCATCGAGTGGCTTCCGGTCTACTTCGGTATACTGAAAACCGGCGCCTGGGCGGTTCCGTTGAATTTCCGGTTCATGGCGGCCACCATCCGACGGTGCACAACCTTGGCCGAAGCAAAAGTAATCATTTTTGGTCCCGAGTTCGTCGATCGCATCACCAGCGTAAAACAAGCACTGGATCAAACCATAGAGACCTATATCTTCGTCGGAGACGCATCGGCCCGCCCTGCCTTTGCCCTCGACTATGCGGCGTTGATCCGTCAGCACGATCCGGAGAAACCCGGCGTCGATATCTCCATCACCGACGAGGCTGGACTTTATTTCACTTCCGGTACTACCGGCACCCCCAAAGCGACCCTGCTCACCCACCGCAATCTCGAGGCGGCCTGTTTCATTGAAAACCATCACCACCAGCAGACGCGCGATGATAATTTCCGGTGTATCCCCCCGCTCTATCATACCGGTGCCAAAATGCACTGGTTCGGCAACTTCATGGTGGGCGCCAAGGCTGTCATCCTCAAAGGCGTGGAGCCGCGCTGGATCCTCGAAGCCGTTTCCGAGGAACAGGTGACCATTGTATGGCTGCTGGTCCCCTGGGCGCTGGACATCCTGTTCGGCATCGAAAGCGGCGATCTCAAACTGGGAAATTATGACCTTGACCAGTGGCGAATGATGCACATCGGCGCCCAGCCCGTTCCACCCAGCCTGGTCAGGGAGTGGCGCAAGATCTTTCCACGCCATCAATACGACACCAACTACGGCCTCACCGAATCCACCGGCCCCGGGTGTGTTCACCTGGGGATAAAAAACGATCACAAGGTCGGCGCCATCGGCATACCGGGCTTTGACTGGGAATTCCAGATCGTCGACGATCAGAAGCATCCGGTCTCCCACGGATCGGCGGGAGAATTGATCGTCAAAGGCCCCGGTGTGATGAAAGAATACTTCAAGAACCCGGAAGCCACGGCTGAAACCTTACATGACGGCTGGCTCTTCACCGGTGATATCGCCAGGGTGGATGAAGACGGATTTATCTGGCTGGTGGACCGCAAAAAGGATGTGATCATCACCGGAGGCGAAAATGTCTACCCGGTGGAAATCGAAGACTTCCTGCAGACCCATCCCAAAATCCGGGATGTGGCCGTCATCGGGCTTCCCAGCCTGCGGCTGGGCGAGATCGCCACGGCCATCATTCAACTCAAGCAAGGCCAGACGCTGACCAAAGAAGAGATTCGCAACTTCTGCGAACCTCTGCCCCGATACAAACGGCCCCGAAAAATCATCTTCGGTGATGTCCCCCGGAACCCCACCGGCAAAATCGAAAAGCCAAAACTGCGCAAAGCATATTCAGGCGCAGAAGAGAGCTTCACGATCGATTAGAAGTGGTAAGGGCTACAATCTGATTTTTGCGACCCGCTACGGATATATGGACCACGCCATCGAATAAAAACTTCTATGCCAGATCCTCATGGAGCTTTCTCAGCACCTTGGCGATCGCTATCTTTTGGGGGCAGGTTTTCTCTGCCTTGGAGTAGTCCGCCGCCAGAATGCTATCCTTGACATGGGGCGGCAGGTTGTTGAAATGATGGGCCGCAGCTTCCATATCACCGTAGTCGTGGAAATACATGGAATAGCGCATGATGTCGCCGATGGGGATGTCGGCATCCACTGCGGATTCGCAGATATCGGTGCATCCGGCGCAGTAGCCGCCGGCTGTTTTTTGAGCGTAAAGCGCCAAACGCTGCTTGTCGCCCCGGGAGAGTTGTCGGTTGTTCACCGCGGCTGCAGCATTGGCTTTCAGAATCGTCATATTGGACATGGCTGAGCAGATGCTGGAGATATTGGGGTTTTCCCAAACGGCTTTGAGCTTTGCCTGCTCGGCGGTGTAGCCTTTTGCCAGAAATTTTTCGGTCATCTTAAGGGCATCATCGGTTTCCGATCCGATCTTGGCGTAGAGGTTGGCGGAGAAGGCGGCCTGGGTTTTCATGGCCGTCAGACCGATACCTGCCTTGACACAGGCGGCCACCGCCTTTTGCATGCGCTCCTTCACCATCAGCCTGTAATTGTAACTCATCATGATCCCGTCGATCCAACCGAGCTTGGCGGCGGCCAACATGCTTTTATCCATGTTCTTGTGAGCGCTGAATCCGAACAGGCGGATCTTGCCATCGGCCTTGGCTTTTTGCGCCCACGCTCTGACGGCATCGGTCAGCTCTTGCGCAACGTCGCTGACATAGTGAATCATGTACAAGTCAACGTAGGCGGTGTTCATCCTTTCAAGGGAGGTGTTCAACTTTTCGGTTAATGTCTGTGGGTCCGAGGTGGCCGCCTTGGTAACGAGGAATACCTTTTGGCGGTCTTGCGGAAATTTGGCAAAGTATTTTCCGATGGCCTTTTCATTGTTGCCCCACTTGTAGGAATCGGCCGTATCCCAATAGGTGACACCCATTTTGAGAGCCTGCCTGAATACAATCAGGTCGGACGGCTTCAGCACGCCACCCAGTGCAAGAATGGAGACGTGCGCGCCGGTTTTCCCAAACGGGCGCTTCGGCACCGATGGCCGTTCGTCGGATCCTTGGAGATAGATGCGGTCGTCTGCCGCTTCAGATACCCCCATGGGGAGCAGGGTCGATGCCAGGCCGGCGGCACCGGTGATTTTGATAAAATCTCTCCTGGAACATCCGGTCTTGTTTGCAGACATGCGATTTTTCTCCTTTGGTTGTTGAACCGGTATTCAGCAGACCAATATCATGAGTAGTGGGCAGGGTCGTATGGCAGGGATTTACGATATCAAACAAAAGGCGGATTGCCCAGTGATAATGCGATGCTGCAACGCATCAGCACCGAATCCGGAAAAGCGCCATAAACCGCTTCTAAATGTCAACCCAGGCCGGCGCCTGACGCACCAGTTCGTCGATGGAATGGACTTCGGCGCGGGGCTTGAGTTCATCGGCTGTGGCGGCCGTTTCCAATGGTTCGATGGCGAAGCCGTCCTCCTGGCGGTGCAGACGGTGTTTGGAGCCGCACACGCGGCAGACGGCGGTATCGCCGTCACGGGTGTCGCGGTTGATGGTAATCACCGGGCCGCAGTTAGGGCATTCCACCAGGGCCACGCCCCACTCGCTGTGCCCCACCCTGTCATCCAATGCCCCGGATGCCGCCAGGCCGACAAATGTATCCAACAGTTGAGAGTCGAACTGCGTTCTGCGCTCAATCTGCAGGGCCGAAACGGCCGCATCGGTGAACACCCGCGAACGGTACGGCCGGCTGGAGGTCAGGGCGTCGAAGGCGTCGGCAATGCTGACAATGCGCGCCAGTATGGAAATGGCCTCGCCCTGCAGCTTTTCGGGGTAGCCGCGGCCGTCGACCCATTCATGGTGCTGGTGCACGGCCTGCAGCGCCAAATCTCCCAGAGGATGCTCCTGAATCAGCATCGCGCCGATGCCCGGATGGGTGCGTATGATCTGAAACTCGGCCGGCGTCAACCGACCCCGTTTGCCCAGGACCCCGTCAGGGATGCCCACCTTGCCGATATCGTGCATGAAACCGCCCAGGCGGGCCAGAAAGACCATGTCGGCCGGCAGGTTGCCCTTTTCGGCGAGTTGGGCGGCATACTGGGAGACTCGCCACAAATGCCCGCCGGTATACGCATCCCGCGCCTCGATGATGGATGCCATCAGGGCCAGGGATTTAAGCAGCGGCTTTTCGATGGTTCGCTTCATCACTACCCTCCTGATCTTCAGAGTTTTAAAATCAATTAATCGCGGGGCGGGTCATCCTGCTGTGTGGGCAGTACCACTCGAAAATGGGCGCCCTTCCCTTTTTTGGAGGTCACGTGGATGGTCCCCTGATGCTGGGTGACGATGCGGTGGGCCACAAAAAGCCCCAGACCGGTGCCGCGGTGGCCTTTGGAAGAGAAGAAGAGATCGAAGAGGTTTTCCAATACCGCCTTGTCCATTCCCACGCCATTGTCGATGATATCGAAGACATGGTAATCGCCATCAGCATGCACGCCGAAGGTGATCCGGGATTCCCGCCCGACGCCTCTCTCCCGGCATGCATCGGCGGCGTTGTCCAGGATGTTGAGCAGTGCGGTGCGCATGACAGCCGCATCCAGATCGATCTCTCTGATGGAAGGATCGGGTCGGAAGTCAAGCTCGATGTTCTTGCCATGCAGGCGGCCTTCAAAGGTGGCGGCAATGTCGGCTGCGAATTTGCCCGCGTCGGTGCGCTGGATCTGCAACGGACGGTCTTTGGCGAAATACAGGATATCGAGAATCATGCGCCGGATCCGGCCGGCCGTGAACTGAACGATCTCCAGCCCCTCCCCGGTTTTGTCCGTGTCCTGCTTGTCAAGGCCCGACTGCAGAAGGTAGAGGCCGCCGTCCAGATTGGTGAGCAGCCCCTTGATACCGTGGGAGATGGAACTCACCCGCAGTCCCAGCGTGGCCAGATGGTCCTGCAAGTGGCGCAGTTCGGTGATGTCGGTGGACATCTCGATCACCTGGCTGACCTGTGCCTTTTCATCAAAAATGGGTGCTGATGCGATGAACAGGTGTCGCTGGGTTCCGTCTTTGGCGGTCACCTGCATCTCTGATTGGTGGGGCTGCCCATCCTCGAAGGTGCTTTCCACAGGGCAATCCGGACAGGGTGCGCTGCTCTGTTTGTAGGCCACAAAGCAATGGGTGCCGATGCCCCCCTCGAATTCGGACAAAAAGCGCTGGTTGGCCGCCGTCAGGCGCAGATCCCTATCCTGGACCGTGATATAGCACGGACTCTGGTCGAACAGCTGCTGGTAGCTCTGCCGGGACCGGTTCAGGCGACTTTGCTTCTCAGCGACATTCTTCTCCAGTGCCTCGGTGTAAGCTTTGATCCGGCGCCGCATGGCGATGCGATCCGTCGCGCGTTTCAACGCGATTTCCAGCGCGTCGTCGTTGATCGGTTTGGTCACAAAATCGGTGGCGTCCATCTTCAGGCTTTTGATGGCCAGATCCATATCCCCGTGACCGGTGATCATGATCACCTCGGTGTCGGGGTTCTCCTTCTTTATGGCCGCCAGGAGTTCGATGCCGTCCATGCCGGGCATCTTTATATCGGACAAGACGATGGGAGGCGTCCGGGAAAGAAATACCTCCAGCGCCTCCCGTCCGTCCGCGGCCGTGATGACGTCGTAGCCCTCATCGGACAGAGAAATGCTCAACAGGTTACGAATGCCCGCTTCATCATCGACCAGGAGGATCGTCTCTTTTGGGTCTGTTTTTTGTTCATCCATGGAGATATCCATGTCCTGTTTTCTATCATCTTAAACGTTTTCTCCTATACATTTCAACAAATACCGTGGATCGGGCGGTTTCTCCACATAAGCCTCGGGTTTGGTCACTTTATCGACGCTGCCGGCATCGAGCATCTTGAGATAGTGAAAAAAAGTGGCTCGCGCCACTGCCGAGAGCATAATCACCGGAATCTGTTTTAGCTCCGCGTCGGATCTCAGATCACGATAGGTGCGCGCCCCTCCCTGCTGTGGCATCATCACATCCAGAATGATCAGGTCTGGCGCATGCGCCCTGGCTTTTTCGAGACCCTCCCGCCCATTGGCGGCAATAATGGGTTTGTAGCCGCTGGTCTCCAACAGGACCTTCAGGAACAGGCGCATGTCCAGTTCGTCTTCAATCACTAAAATGGTTTTGGACGGGGCGTTCATGGCGCTCCAACCCCAATGCTGCAAGAGGGGGCTAAATATCCATTCGGCACGTATCGGGCAGGTTGTGAAAGCTGAGCTGCCAGCAAATGCCGTCGATCAATTCAAAAAAATTAAAAGCCGTGTCAAAGTCAAACGCGTCAATGGTATCGCCGAACACACGATGTTTCAGGCCTCCCAGAAGCAGCGGCAGGTCCAGCAGCTGTTCCAGCCAAAACGGCCTGATATCACGGGCTTTACCGTCCTTGAACCCCTCGAAGCTGATGAAAATATGCATGCTGGGGTCATCGGGAAAGCCGATCATCTCCACCTTCCGCATCAACACCAGGTGCGCTCCCTCTTCAAACCGGCATCCTGTTGGGGGACACCCCTGGTAGCTCGATAGATACGAGGGAGTGAAGGGATTGAGTTGCGCCAGAACCGGGTAACGCTCCAGCAAGCGGAAGAAACTGCGCAGGCGACATCCTTTTGCCAGCACGACCTTGAAGCCGAGAAAAGCAAGCGGATCGCCTTCCACCCGGCGCTTTCCATAAAAAAGGCGGCCATCCGGATGCAGTACAATGGGGTTCATGCCTCACCTTCCATCTCAAACACAGGGTCCTTTTCCATCAGCCGACACTGCTCCGGCAACCGGATGATAAACTCCGAACCCACCCCTTCTTTGGAGCGTACCGTGATGGTGCCGCCGTGCTTTTCAATCACATTCCGGGTCATCATCAATCCGATACCGGTGCCCCGGTTGCCTTTGGTGGTAAAAAAAGCTTGAAACAGCTTTTCGCGAGTGCCGTCGTCCATGCCGCAACCGGTGTCGCAAACCCGGTACTCCACGCCCCAGCCTGATGGTTTCGAAGTGGTCAAACTCACCGTCAACCCGCCCCCGCTGCCTGGGCGGCAGGCGTCCAGCGCATTGGTCACCAGGTTCAGCAAGGCAAGATGAACGGCATCGGGATCGAAAAAAATCGGCTTCAAGTGCCGGTCCAACTGAATGTTCAGCGCAATGCCCTCTTCTTCAGCCCGCGGCCGCATCAATTCCACCACCTCTCTGACCGGGGCGTTGGGATCGCAACACTGCACGCAAATTTTCGCGCTTCTGGAAAAGTTCAGCAGATCCAGGGAGAGCCGCGCAATCTTCTCGACATTGCCGCGAACCATCCGCCATCCCTGGCGCAGGTATTGCGGGTCATCCAATTCAAAGCCTTTTTCCACCACAAAAGCACCGCCGGTCAGTCCCCCGGCGATATTTTTGATGGAGTGGGAGATCCCGGCCACGGTTTGTCCCACGGCGGCCATCCGTTCGGCGTCCAGCAGCTTACGGGTCTTCTCGGCCACCAGCTTCTCCAGGTTCTCCGTGTATTGCCTGAGCTGCTCTCTCAGGGCGATGCGCTCATGGGCACGCTTCAACGCGATCTCCAGCGCAGGGTCGCTGATCGGCTTGGTGATAAAATCCGTGGCTTCATATTTCAGGCTCCGGACGGCCAGATCCATATCACCGTGCCCGGTGATCATGATCACCTCTGTCTCCGGTTTGATCCGTTTGATGGCCCGGAGCAGTTCGATGCCGCCCATACCTGGCATTTTGACATCGGTGAGCACGATGGAAGGCAGCCGGCGCTGGAACAACCGGAGCCCGGCTTGGCCGTCGGGTGCCTTGATCACCTCATATCCCAGATCGGCCAAGGCGATCCCCAGCACCTTGCGCAGTCCCGGCTCGTCATCCACCAGCAGGATAAGGGTGTGGGGATGGGGATCAGGTTTCATCGTCGACACCTTCCTCCAGATCGCCGGCCGGGAAACGAATGACAAAGGACGCCCCCTGACCCGGTTCGGAATGCACCCGGATGCTGCCGCCAAAATCCTTGATAATCCCGTAGCTGATGGACAGTCCGATTCCCGTACCCTCTCCCACCTTTTTGGTGGAAAAAAACGGCTCGAAGATCTTAGCGCATATGCCGCGGGGAATCCCGATCCCGGTATCGCTGACTTCAATCACCACGCTGACCTGGTCCATATAGGTTTTAATGGTGATCACCTTGGCTTGTGTCGGCTCGGCATCGGCCTGACGCCACCGCGCTTCAATGGCGTCCCGGCTGTTGAGCAACAAATTGATAAACACCTGCTCCAGGCGGCCCGGTTCCGCCTGAATCGGGGAAAGTCCTTGGTCCAGACACCATTGAACCTCGATCTCCCGGAGTTTGAGCTGCTGGCTGAACATATCGAACGCTTTGAGCAGGACCTCATTGACCTGGACCGTTTCCAGGGCGAGATCGGATTTTCTTCCGAATTGGCGCAGGTGGTTGATGATATTGGCTGCGCGGTCCACATGGCCGTCGATCTCTTCTGCCATGGTGCCCATTATCTCTTCGCTGATGGGCTCCTTGCGGCGCGCCTTGCGAAGGAAATAGCTGCTGGCCGTCTTGATCACGGCCAGGGGCTGGTTGAGTTCATGAGCGATACCGGTGGCCATTTCGCCCAGCGTCGCCATTTTTCCCGCCTGGATCAGTTTGATCTCCGATTCCAGCCGCTCCGTTATATCGCTGGTGGAAGCCAGCAGGACATCGCGCTCATGATATCGCGAAGGCGACAGACGAATGTGAACAAAAAGGGTTCGCCCCGATTTATCGACTTGGCTTGCCTGCTCGATCTCCAGCCCCGATTTGATCTGCCCGGCGTAACGTTGCCGCTCTTCATCCGGGAAGAGGCTCAGAAAGGAGGCGCCCACGATCTCCTCTTTCCGGTAGCCGTAGACTTGTCCGACACTGTTGTTGCAGTCCAGGATTTCCAGAAGATCGCAATCGAGGACGAATACCGGATTGGGGATATTATTGAAGATGGCATAGTACTCCTTTTCCGATTGGGCCAACCGGTCTTCGAGCTGTTTGCGGTGGGTGATATCCAGGCTCATCTCCATGGCGCCGATGGTCTCGCCGTTCTCATCCTTCATGGGCGCCGTCTTGACAATCCAGTGGGTCAGCGTTCCGTCCTTATTGATGCCGGTCTCTTCGCTATAATGGGGCCGGCCGTCTTCAAAGGTCTTCTCCACCGGACAAAAATCACACTTCTCACTCCTGCCCTTGTAGGCCGAATAGCAGAAATCACCGTCTTGGGGTGCGAATCGCTTTGAGAACTCCTGGTTGTAGCTGATCAGCCGATAGTTCTTGTCCTGCACCGAGATAATACACGGAACCAATTCGAAAAGACGCCGGTACTCGTCTTTTTGCAGGTTCAGGGCCTGTTGCTTTTGACCGATCTCGTGTCCCATGCGATCCACTGCCGCCGCCAGGCGGCCGATCTCATCATCTTTGTTAAATTTAGCCAGCGCGTCGTAGCGGCCCTGGGCAATCGCCCGGGTGCCTTCGACCACCCGTTGAATGGGAATGATAAAAAATCGGCCCAGCACGAAGATGATAATGGCGCCGGTGGCCACAAAGACCATCACGGCAAACAATACCAGACGGCGCTGAAAACCGTAAATCTGCGTATCGGCCTGGGAGAGGGAGATCACCACATCCAGCGCACCCAGAATCTTCTTATCCTCAGGGTGCGCATGGCAGTCGGCGGCCGAGCAGCCCGGCTCATTGTAGATGGCGCTGATCACGCCCAGCGAGCGTCCCTCCGGCTGGTGGCGTATGATCCGCTTGCGGTGGTTCAGCTGGATATGCTCCCGGGGCGGGTCGTCCCGATGGCAGATAATGCAGGCCTGGGTTTCGATGCCGGTGGTCTGTCCCTGCTCTTCCTGGAGGTTGGTAAATTTTATTTGGCCGGCTTTGTTGTAAATCCGCACGTGTTCCAGCCCTTGGAGCCGGCCCAGGTTGTTGATGATCTGGTTGATGTCGTCCCGGGCATTGAACATCATCGCATAATGGGCGCCCAGCAAAATGGCCTTGCTCAGCCGGTCGCAGTCGGTAACGATGTCGGCCATCACCTTGGCCCGGTAATGGCGAAGGTTGAAAAAAGCCCACGCTGAAAAAGCGACAAGCAATATTGCCCCCACCGATGTGATGATTTTCAGCGCGAGACTGTGCCGCTTTTTCGTCAGACGTGCTGCCATGCCATCGTCCTCCCACTCGATACCGAACCCGACAGGTGCGGGTACGCCTCCGGGCTCCGCCGCAGCGAATCCCGGGCCAAAACGGTTCAGCCGATATGTTCACGAACCAGCTGAAGCAGATGTTCCGGCTCGAAAGGCTTACTGACGTGCGCCGCCGCCTTGGGAAGACTATACTGACTCCCGGTCAGTCCGCTGATGACGATCACCGGAATGTCTTTCAGGATCTTGTTCTTGATCATGCGGCGGTAGAAGCGCGGCCCCCACTGCTCCGGCATCTCCAGGTCCAGGGTGATCAGATCCGGCCGGATCTCTTCCAGCATGCGTGAGCCCTCGATGCCATTGGCCGCCTTATAGGTTTCGTACCCGTTGTCGGTGAAAAGATTTTCAAGATACCTGAGCACGATGGGATCGTCATCGATAATCAGAATTTTTTTCGGCATATCACACCTCTTTTTTTAAAGCGAACACGGGTCATAAGCGAAATCGCCGTCACATCCGCTATTCTGCGGAAGCTTGGTCGGCCGGCACGGCCTGATGGCACTGGGCGCACAGAATCGGTCCGGCGCCCTGCTGCAAATGGCACCCTTTGCAATTCAGATGAAAAGCCCTGCGCAGCGATGGATTGGGTCCGGAACCGTCAATGGTGTGGCATTCCGAACAGGTCTGATCCTCTGACGACTCGCCTTCAATCAATTTACCGTCATCATAGAGATGGTGGCAGATGCCGCAATCGTCCAGGCCAGCCGTTTCATTGTGCATGTCGTGCGCAAACAGGGCTGGTGTGCGTACGGGTCTTTCAAAGATCGCGCTGTCCACAACACGCATCTCCTCCTGGGAGAAGCCTTGCGCTGCCACAAGCACGAGCACCCATGCGCCAATAATGCAACCGATGCGAAATCCCGTCATTTTTTTCTCCTGTTGGTTTAGAAGGGGAATGTCCCGCTTCTATGGTTTTTCCATGACCTCATAGAGGATGTCGCTGATGAACTTCACATCCATACCCAGCTCATAGTGGTGGTTGATGTCCTCCAGGCCGCTGTGGCAGTTGTGACACGGTGCGACGAGCACCTTTACACCGGTGGCCTTCAACTGCTCCGCTTTGACCCGATTGCCGTCCATGCGCACACGCTTGTACGGCGGACCGCAATTGATCACCCCGCCGCCGGCGGCGCAGCAGTAATTGTGCTCGCGATTGGGGTGCATCTCCACCAGGGTTTCGCAGGTCTCCCGGATGACGTATCGTGCCTTCTCGTGCAGCCCGCGCCCGCGCACCACATTGCATGGGTCGTGCAGCGTCACCGGTTCCTGGAATTTCCTGGCCACCCGGATGCGCCCCTGCTTGAGCAGTTCGTAGTAGAAGTCAATGGCGTGCTGGACCCGGATGGGGGGCATCCGCCACCCCAGCACCCGGTTGCCCACATCGTAAACCGAGCGGAAGGCATGCCCGCACTCCCCCATCACGATCCGGTTGACCCGCAGCCGGGCGGCGGTTTCAAAATGCGCCCGTTTGATGCGGGCCATGATCTCGTTGTCACCGGTATACATGGCCATGTCGCTATTGTCCCAGCCCGGGGTGGCCGGCATGGTCCAGTCGAGACCGGCCGCGTGGAAAATCACTGCCGCCTGGTAAATCAGCTCGGCCTGGAACTTGGGCTCCGGCGCGATCACCGAATACATGATGTCCGCCCCTTCCTTTTCCAGGGGAATCCGCAAATCTGGCAGTTCATCCCGGGCATCTTCCTCCTGCCACTGGAGTGTGTCGATCCATTCATCCTCTTTGACCCACATCTGATTGGTAGTCACCGAATGGCTGTTGACCGTATCCTGAATATAAAGCGGTGTAATGCCCAGTTTATGGCAGATCCGGCGCACCACCAACATCAGGTAGGCGATATCGATGCCGAACGGGCAGTACATGCTGCAGCGCTTGCACAGGTTGCATTCGGTATGGGCCACCTGAACGATCCGTTTCATTGACGCGGGTGCGATGCGGCCCTTGCGTTTCAACATCTCCCACAAGGTCTGCTTGACCTTGCCCACCGGTGAAAAGGCCGGGTCTTTGTCATGGGAGAGATAGTAGTGACAGGCTTCGGAGCACAGTCCGCAATGGGCGCAGGTGGCGATGTACGCCTTGAGCCGCGCCCCGGTTTCCCGATCCAGGACCTGGCGGATCACTGTTTCGATCCTGTCCGTACTTAATCTTGCGATTCCGGTATCGATGCCTTGATCAACCGGCGAGGCCTGTGACGGCTTTGCCTCAGGACGTTGTTCTCCGTCTGAGACGGAAGGTGTTTGTTGATCTTCTTTAGCGACGGCAGGTTCCGCCATGACATCCTCCTATGCATTTTAAATGACGTCATCTTTTCTATATTCTTAGGACGCCGCTATTGGCTGCAAAAGTCGCAGGGCTTCAGCACACGTCCCCGCCAAGGTTACGCCATCGTAGTCCATCAACCGCGAACCCTTGGCAATGGTAGTAATGGTGTCCTCCCAAGAGTTGCAAATGCCGGAAGGCTCCAGAGCACGGCCCCGCCAAGGGCGCAGCCGTAGCGGGTCTACTGCAAGCCCTTGGCAACGCCAGATATAAAGTCTCTCCAACATTCTATCTCCCATTTATCTTCACTAAGAGTTGCAAATGCCGGAGGGCTCCAGAGCCAAGGCGCCAAGGGCGCAGCCGTAGCGGGCTACTGCAAGCCCTTGGCAACGCCGGATATGGAGTCCTCCGGCATTTGCAACAGGGTTACCAGTCCCGGGCATGGCGTATAGCTCCGAACTCGGATCCCGTATAGCTGCGGGTAAACACCGCGTAAACCATGTGCACCAAACGGGTAAACGGTACGGCGGCCAGCATGATTTCGCCTGACAGGATGTGCACGATCACGATGCTCTCATAACCGGGCCAGTGGAGGCGGCAGTAGAATCCCGTAATAAAGGGCGCCGCCACCATGGCCAGGATCATGAAATCCGATGGACTGGTGACATACTTTACTTCCGGACGGCGCAGTCTGCGCACCAGAAAATAGCCACAAGCCGCCACCACCACCAGGGTCATCACATCCGCGGTGAGGTCGGGCAGCGTCCACCACTGAAAGCCCCAGGCTTCCTCCCACAAAACCACATGGGCCAGCAGAAATACCGGCACCAGCAGCAGGCAGATATGGAACCCGAAAGCCACCACCGTCATGGTCGGGTTTTGTCGCATGTTGACCGAGCCAAATGGCACCATCCAGTGGAAAAGCGAGCGCAGGCTGTACCGAAAACTGAAAAAACTGAATAGCGACCTTTCGTTGCGACGGGCCAGGTTCAGCAACTGCAGCAAACGGAAGAGACACCCGCCGATAAACAGGCTGAAGGCAACCCATGCCAGGGGCCCGGATACAAACCGATAAAGAGCGTGCATGGATCTTCCTCCTAATTTATGAGCTTCGTTACCGGCAGAATGCGCCGGATGTAAGTTCCATTTTCGACGCCCCGCACCAGCACTTTGTCCCCCATGGGGCTGAATACCGGCGGCCACGCTGTGTCAAAGTCCAGGATCATGGTTTTTCCATCCACAGCAATGGTATGGCGGCCATTGCGCCGGGCTTTGACGGCCACGTGTTCACCGTCGGGGCTGAATACCGGCGGCCACAACTGATCAAATGTCTCATCCCAGGCCCGGTCGTCCACCCATACCGACCAGCGGTCGTTGGATTTGCCCAGCGCGGCGATGCGCTGTCCGCTCGGGCCAAACACCATATCCGTGAGAAATTGATCGGCCCGGCTGCGCCAGGGGACACCGTCCACGGCGATGGTCCACTTGCCGAACTCCGGTGCCACAATGGCGGCCATTGCTTCCCCATCCGGTCGATATTGGTGGTGCCAGCACTGCTGAAAGCGCTTGGGCCACACGACCTCGCCGTCCTGGGCGATGGTCCAGCCCTTCTCCGTTCGCACCGGCGCACTGACCACAGCGCTGCCCGGCTTGAAGCGGGGCTCCCAGACCATGCCGAAAGTCTGCTCCCAGCGCTCGCCGTTTACGGCGATGGTATATTCCTCGCGATTCAGGCGGACCTCTGCCGCCAGATGGGTGCCGCAAGCGCTGAAGGTGTTGCCCCACACATTGATAAAGCGGTTCGTCCAGGCATCGCCGTTGACCGCCGAAGTGAACAGGCCTTTTTCAAAGGCATGAATGTCGCCCTCGCTCAATGCTTCCACTTGCACCGTGGCTGCGCTATGCTTCCCGTCCGGGCTGAAGGTCATTTCCGTCAAGTTGGCAAACCGCTGTTCCCAGGGCATGTCCTCCACTGCCAAGCCATACTGAAGTCCTTGCTGAAAAGCGACGGCCATGCAGGTACCGTCTGAACTGAACTGCGGCGACCAGACATAATCGAAGCTGTTCTTCCACACCTGTCCGTCCACCGCCGGCGTCCATTGCATCCCGTCACTGACCAGCGCGGTCAGCCGGCCGTCCGATGCGAACCGCAGGTGCCAGATTTTTTCAAACGAAGTCGGCCACGGATCGCCATTCACACATGCTGTAAACGATTCATCTTCCAGCCGCACCACGGCGGCGAGCTTTTCACCGTCCGGGCTGACACACGGCTCTTCCACCCATCCGTAAGCATCACGCCATGCTCCTACGGCAAAACGCTTCTCCCGGGTCTCCCAATCCCAATTCATCGCATTATTCATCCGCAGTCTCCATTTGCAGTCGATACGCCTTTGAGTGGCGGTCGAAGGTGGCCCCCACCTTGTCCGATCGGTTCACGCTGGCCACAGGGCAGGCCGAGCGCAGCACCACTTGCTCCACTGTGCTGCCCAGCAGGGCCTTTTCAGGATCGATTTCACGGGTGTGATGGGCCATTACGATCAGGTCGGCGCTCTTTTCCCGGGCAAGCTTTAGAATTTCGACATGGGGGATTCCTTCCCATATTTCGATCTCGTAGTTGTCATAGTCCTTCATTTTCGACACATAGGCGGCTTCCATCTTCTGTCTCGCCTCTTTTACCCTGGCTTCAATCTGCTCCTGACCGGCCACCTGCCCGAACTTCATTTCAGTCAAATCGATGGCGTGGAAGAGGTGCAGTTTGCAGCCAATGGCTTTTGCGGTCTGGTAGGCGAACATAAAGGCGGACAGAGACGCCTTTGAAAAATCGGTACCGAAGACGATATTGCTGAAATACCAAAAACAGGTGTTGCAGGGCCGGCTGATGATCAGCACTGGGCAATGGGCCCCGCGGGCGACTTTCTGCATGGTGCTGCCCACAATTTGGCGGTATCGCGCCCCGCCGATGTCTTCGTCCCGGGTGTGGGCTCCCATGACGATCAGATCGACATCCTCCTTGCGCGCCTTGCGCAAGATGGCCGAATGGGGTGCACCGGCGGTGCAGTCGATAATGCAATCGTCCACGGTCTCGATTTGTTTGGCGTAGGTATTTTTCATCTCCTCTTTGACCCAGGCCGTATAGTCTTCATCGGCGGTCTCCTCTTCCCCGGTCCGAAAATCGACGACAAAGGGGCTGGCCCCGCGCGTGGGAATGCCGAAGACATGATATGCATAGAGTGTGGCGTTATACTTTTTGGCCAGGTCAAAGGCGACTTTGGCCGCATCGTCACATGTCGGCGACGCCGTGGTGGCAAATAAGATTTTTTTAAACATCGGCTTTCCCTCCTTTTGGATTGGCCATGGAGACACATTGATGGGTCAAAACCAATTATTGTAAGAGCAAAGTCGATGCCGCAGGATTCCATTTCCCGCCTTTTTCCTTAACTAATTGTAAATATGCAATAATTTATCATTATCGCCCAACGAGATGATTCGCATTGAAAATAATTGCGCAACATATTGCACCGATATGTTATAGTGAGAGGGAACAGAACGCACCCATCCAGGCACCTATTTGGCCCCGCATTCCAGACCTCAGGGTGTGAGGTGCCCGGAGGTCGTTCCACCGCAAGCTGGAGCAGGAAAATGCAATCGGTATTAAAAAATTACCAGGTAATCCTGGAAAGCATCGAAGAGGGGGTCTTCACCGTCAACCAGGAGTGGGAGATCATGTCGTTCAACCGGGCGGCTGAAAAGATCACCGGATTCACGCGAGCGCAAGCCATCGGCAAACCCTGTTATGAGATCTTCAGAACCAATGTCTGTGGCAACGGATGCATCTTGTGCAAAACCCTCGAGACCAATACCCCCATCTCCAACATGCCGATCTATATCAAACGGGCGGACGGTCGTCAGGTCCCCATCAGCGTCAATACGGCTGTGCTCAGGGCCTCGGACAACAGCATCATCGGCGGTGTCGAAACCTTCCGCGACCTGTCGGCCATCAGCGCGTTGAAAAAAGCCTACCTGAAAACCCACTCATTTGAAGATATCGTCTCCAAAAACAGCCGCATGCTGCACTACTTTGAAATCCTGCCCCAGATCGCCGAAAGTGACAGCACCGTCTTGATCGAAGGGGCCACCGGCACCGGCAAGGAATTTCTGGCACGGGCGATTCACAACCACAGCCCCCGCAAGGACGGCCCATTTGTCGCAGTAAACTGTGGTGCATTGCCGGATACGCTGATCGAATCCGAACTCTTCGGTTACAAGGCCGGGGCCTTTACCGATGCCAAAAGGGATAAGGCCGGCCGGTTTGCCCTGGCCAAGGACGGAACGATTTTTCTGGACGAAATCGGCGATATCACCCCTGCCGTGCAGGTGCGTCTGCTGCGGGTGTTGCAGGAACGCACCTATGAACCGCTGGGCTCGACCCAGTCGGTTCAGACCAACGCCAGGATCATCACCGCCACCCACCGCAATCTGGAAGAACGGGTTAAGGAAAATCTGTTTCGCGACGATCTTTTCTACCGCATCAATGTCATCCGGGTCGCACTTCCGCCGTTGAACCAGCGCCAGGAAGACATTCCCCTGCTGGTCGATTATTTCGTCGATCACTTCAACCGCCTCAAAGGGAAACAAATCGCGGGACTGGCTCAGGGGGCAATGACGGCATTGATGATGTACGACTGGCCCGGAAATATCCGGGAGCTTGAAAACACCATTGAGCATGCCTTCGTGCTTTGCAGCAACGGGATGATCCGACTGCAGCACCTGCCAGAGCGCATTCAGCCGTTCCAAAAATCGGAGCCGATCCCCGACGGCCTGACCTTGAAGGACATGGAGAAACTGGCCATCACCCAGGCGCTCAAGCGCAACCAGTGGAAACGGGTCGTCACCGCAAGGGAATTGGGGATCGACAAAAACACGCTGCGCCGCAAGATTTTGCGCCATGGCATTGAGCCGTGAGCCGTCACCGGTTGAAGGTGAAAAGCGCCTTCCGTTCTGAAAACCTGAAACTGTCATCCACCTAAGCCGTGCCTTCGGCTTCTGCAGTCCAACCACATGGCCCAAGTGTGATTACGGTCACATACAACCCGCCTGAAACGCATCTATCCTATCTCAAACTGTCGGCAGAAAAGCCTATCGACATCAACCATCAGGCTTCAAACCAGAACAAGGAGGTGTCAAATGAGCACAACACCATTTGGAATGGGATGGCAAAGGGATCTTCCCGATATCCGGGACTTCACCCCCGATCATGAGGATATTGAAAGGATGCTGCATAAATCCAGGGCGTTGAAACCGCCAAAAGCCGGAATCGCCAAAAGCGTGGACCTGTCCGCGTATTGCTCGCCAATTGAAGATCAGGGATCTCTCGGGTCCTGTACAGCCAATGCTGGCGCGGGCATGATTGAATACTATGAAAGACGCGCCTTTGGCCAATATCTGGATGCATCCCGGCTGTTTCTCTACAAAGTGACCCGCAACCTGCTGCACTGGACCGGCGATACCGGCGCCTGGCTGCGCACGACCATGAAGTCCATGGTACTGTTCGGTATTCCGCCCGAGGAGTACTATCCTTACGATATATCCAAGTTCGATGATGAGCCCTCAGCCTTTTGCTACGCATTCGGTCAGAATTATCAGAGCATCAAATACTATCGCCTTGACAAAGCCACCAGCTCCACAAGTAAACGGTTGACCCGTTTGAAGAATTTCCTGGCAGCCGGGTATCCCGCCATGTTCGGTTTTACGGTCTATAATTTCGGGAATCAAAAGGGGGAATTCGCCTTCCCGGGACCGAACGATACGGTCAAGGGCGGCCATGCCGTGATGGCCGTGGGCTACGATGATGATCGCAAAATCGGCAAATACAAAGGGGCGATTAAGATAAGAAACTCTTGGGGCACCGGCTGGGGAGAAAAGGGGTATGGATGGCTGCCCTACGCTTATATCGAAGCTGGGCTTGCGGAAGATTTTTGGAGTCTTTTCAAGGCCGAGTATGTCGATACCAAACAGTTTGACTGATCCCTATCGAGGTCGGTATGGCCAAACAATAAAAACCCCGCCGCCGGTCATCCGGCAACGGGGTTTTATCATTCGTTGGTACCCGAAAGCTTAAATTCTACTTCTTGTCTTCTTCCTTGACCTCTTCGAAGTCGGCGTCCACCACATCGTCATCGGCATTGGGAGCGCCGCCGGCATCCTGGGCACCCGCCTCCGCTCCCGGCGCGCCCTGTCCTTCCTGGGCGCTCTGCTGATACATCGCCTCGGCCAGTTTGTGAGAGGCCTGGGTCAGCGCTTCACTCTTGGCTTTGATCGCTTCGACATCTTCACCGTCCATCACCTGCTTCAGATCGCCCATGGCCGCTTCGACCTTGGCCCGGGTTTCGGCATCCACCTTTTCGCCCAGGTCTTTCAGTGATTTCTCCGTGGCGTACATCAGGCTGTCGGCATGGTTGCGGGCGTCGATCAATTCTTTCTTCTTCTTATCATCTTCGGAATGCATCTCGGCGTCCTTGACGGCCGCATCGATCTCTTCCTGGGTCAGGCCGCTGGAGGCGGTAATCTGGATGGATTGCTCCTTGCCGGTGGCGGTGTCCTTGGCCGACACATTCACGATGCCGTTGGCGTCGATATCAAAAGTCACTTCGATCTGGGGGACGCCGCGCGGGGCCGGCGGAATGCCCACCAGCTCGAAACGTCCCAGGGTCTTGTTGCCGGCCGCCATCTCACGTTCGCCCTGCAGCACATGGATGGATACGGCAGGTTGATTGTCGGCGGCGGTGGAAAAGACCTGGCTCTTGCGGGTCGGGATGGTGGTGTTTTTCTCGATGAGCCGGGTCATCACCCCGCCAAGCGTTTCGATCCCCAGGGAAAGCGGCGTCACATCCAGCAGCAGCACGTCCTTGACGTCGCCTTTGAGCACGCCGCCCTGAATGGCGGCACCGACGGCCACGACTTCATCCGGGTTCACGCCCTTGTGGGGATCTTTTCCGAAAATCTTCTTTACCCGATCCTGTACCGCCGGCATACGGGTCATACCGCCGACGAGGATCACTTCGTTGATATCCGAGGCACTCAAGCCAGCGTCTTTCAACGCCATCTTGCAAGGCCCTTCAAGCTTGTCCAGAAGATCGGCCACAAGGGACTCCAGCTTGGCCCGGGTGATCTTCACGTTCAAATGTTTCGGTCCGCTGGCATCGGCGGTGATGAAGGGCAGGTTCACATCGGTCTCCATGGAGGTAGAGAGCTCCATCTTGGCCTTTTCGGCGGCTTCTTTGAGCCGCTGCAACGCCATTTTGTCGTTGCGAAGATCGATGCCCTGGTCTTTCTGAAACTCGGCGGCCAGGTAGTCGATCAGCCGCAAGTCGAAATCCTCCCCGCCCAGATGGGTGTCGCCGTTGGTCGCTTTGACCTCGAATACCCCTTCACCGATCTCCAGCACCGAGATATCAAAGGTGCCGCCGCCCAGGTCGAATACGGCAATCTTCTCTTCGCTATGTTTGTCCAGACCGTAGGCCAGCGATGCGGCGGTGGGCTCGTTGATGATACGCATGACATTGAGCCCGGCGATTTTGCCGGCATCCTTGGTCGCCTGCCGCTGGCTGTCATCAAAATAGGCCGGAACCGTGATCACCGCATCGGTGACCGGTTCTCCCAGATAGTCCTCTGCGTATTTCTTGATAAAGGCCAGAATAAAGGAGGAGATCTCCGCCGGGCTGTTGAGTTTGCCGCGCAGGTCGATGCGCACATCACCGTTGTCTGCCCGCACAATCTTGTAAGGCAGGATTTTAACGTCATTTTGAACGACGCTGGTATCATATTTGCGGCCGATGAGGCGCTTAACGCCGAAAACCGTATACTCCGGGTTGGTGATGGCCTGGCGCTTGGCGGTTTGCCCCACCAATCGCTCGCCACTCTCGGTCACGGCCACGATGGACGGGGTGGTGCGCCCCCCGTCCGGATTGGTGATGACTTTGGCATCGCCGCCGTCCATGACCGCCACACAAGAGTTGGTGGTTCCAAGATCAATTCCAATAATCTTACCCATGTGATTTCCTCCTTGGGGTGACGACGCGGACAGTGTGTCGCGAACGCGGATCTTTTCCGGTACGCTCGGTTATGGTCGTCAACTCGGTACTGGTTAATTCGTTCCTTATTCTTTTAACAGCCGTTCGATGTCCGGCTTAGCTTTCTTCTTCTGCCTTGGCTTTGGAAACCACCACCATGGCCGGCCGCAGGAGGCGATCATGCAGCTTGTAGCCCTTTTGCATCTCGCTGATCACGGTATTGGCGGGATGATCTGCGGACTCCTGCTGCATCATGGCCTGGTGGAAATTGGGATCAAAGGTCTCTCCCAGCGATTTAATCGGTTCCACCTTGTGCCGCTCGAGGATCTTTTCCACCTCATTGAGGGTCAACCGTACGCCTTGAAGCAGCGGGTCGTCTTCCTTACCCTCTTGCTCGGCGGACTTGATGGCCCGTTCGAGGTTATCCACCACGTTGATAATCTCTTTGAAGAGCTTCTCATTGGCGTAACGCACCACATCACGCATTTCCCGGGTGGTTCTCTTCTTGTAATTGTCAAATTCCGCGGAGGCTCTCAGCAGACGGTCGTAGTACTCTTCACATTTTTGTTCGGCGGCCTTGGCTCTTTCCTCCAGATCGACCTCGGAAGGCGCTTCGTCCTTCTCCTCGGCCACCATTTCGCTCTCAGAAGCAGCATCAGCTTTCAAATCTTCTTCAGGTTGTTCCTGGTCATCCTCCCCCTGAATCTCAACTTCGACTTTTTCGCTCATTCCCGGCGTTGCTCCTGCGTTGCTTTAGTAAATGTGTATAATTCAGAATGGTTCTTATTAGGCTGATAATTTTATAAAAATAGCCCGTTCGAAAAATCGAACAAAACATAAGACGACTTGCTAGGTTGTCAAGCAGGGAATCGCACCTGAATCTCAAACAGTGACGGAATTATTATTATTTATTAATATCAGATAGATGCGATCATTCAACAATGGCCCGGCATCTTCCTGGGCAGCGGTTCAACCCTTTTAAATCGTTCTATTTTATGGACCCGGCGGCGAGTGAAGTAAGGCGGTTTGATAGAATGGGGTGGTTGTGCACCCTCTCTCGAATCAACCGGGGCGATCCAGCCTTCGCGGTGACCGGGATCAACCGCGACACAAACCGCATCACTTATCGCTGCTTCCTTCCGGACCTGACGAGGTTCGCGACCGTCTGTTGCGCGGCGGCCGATCGGCAAGGCTGGATTGCTTTGGTAAAAACCCTCAAGAGGGAATTCGGTCCCGCATAAGCGGATTTCGGGAAAAGGGCACCGCTAACTCCCCACCTAGCACAACCGGGCCGGATTATAGGGATGGTGATGCCTAATATCAAGGACAAAAGCAGCTAATTTGGACGCCGGCCCCATTTGATCTGAATATCCAACTCCCACGACACGGCTCCACAGCGTACCCTATCGTTGCAATAGCCGGAGGACGCCACCGCCGGACCGACCCGAAGTTGACATTCCCAAGCGCCTTTCGTACAAGGCCATACAGTGTTCCTCATGAGATATCCATTGGTTCAGGATCAGTTTTTGATTAACTTCAAACGGCCTCCCGAATATGAGCCATCAACCTGCATCCACTGACAAATCATCCGACCTGATCGAAAGGGTGGCGGCCACCGTCGACCGCTATCGGATGTTTTCACCCGATGAAAAGGTGCTGGTGGGGGTGTCGGGTGGACCGGATTCCACGGCTTTGCTCCATATTCTTTTGGCCCTGGCACCCCGCTACCATCTCAAACTGGCGGTCGCCCATCTCCATCACGGCCTTCGTGCCGATGCGGCGGACAGCGATGCAGCTTTTGTCCGGGAAATGGCCCACCGCATGAACCTGCCGATACATGAGGAAAAAGCGATCATCCAAAGGGACGACGGCTCCATCGAAGAACAGGCCCGTGAGGCCAGGTACGGCTTCTTCCGCCGGGTGATGGCGGCGCACGGCCACACGAAAATCGCCTTGGGTCACCAGAAGAACGACAATGCAGAGGCGGTGCTCATGCACCTGATGCGCGGCAGCGGTATCAGGGGACTGGGCGGGATTCCACCGGTGCGGGACGGGTGGGTGGTCCGACCGTTGATCGATCTGGAGCGGGTCGAAATCCTGGCATGGCTGAAAAAAGAGGCCATCGGATATGTAGTGGACGCCACCAACACCGATCTTTCCTTTGAGCGCAACCGCGTGCGACACCGGCTCATTCCGATGCTGGCCAGGGAGTTTAACCCGAATATCGTGGACACCCTGCATCGCACCGCCGACCTGTGCCGGGAGGAAGACGCATGGCTTACCCGGCAATTGCAGCCGTTGCTGGATAAGGCGGTGACCTTTGCCGACGACGACCGGCTGCAGGTCGATCTGCCGGTTATTTCCGACACGCCTTTAGCCGCCCAGCGACGGCTGATGCGCGAGGCCATTGCGCGCTGGCACGGCCATCTGCGGCGCATGACCGCGCTTCACATTGACGCCCTCACCAGACTGCTGCCGGAAGATCGGCTGGGAAAGCGGATCAGCCTGCCCTTTGGCATCGAAGCCCGGCGCCGGACAGGGCATTTGCTCTTTACCCGCGGCGGACGTCGGGGCGAACAACGGACCGCGGACGCACCGTCCTCCTTATATAAGGTAGGCAACCAGGCGGCGTTCCCCCTCGCCGTGGATCTGCCCGCGGCCAGCTGTCGCCTCGTATTTGAAACACTTGCCTTCGGTCAGCACGAAACCGTACCTGCCGGGGTCGAAGACCGCGCCGTATTCGATTGGGACGCCCTTGGGTTTCCCCTGGTCATCCGCAACTTCAAACCCGGAGACCGCATTACCCCTTATGGCATGCAAGGTTCTAAAAAAATTAAGAAAATTTTTATCGATCGCAAAATTTCCGCCGAGCACCGGACAAAGATACCCCTTTTGGAAAGTGATGGAGAGATCCTATGGATCGCCGGGGTTCGGCGCAGCGATGTGGCCCTTGTGACCCAAAGCACCCGGAAAGTGCTGGCCGTGAGGCTGGAGCGGTTCACCGATACCGGGATCCGGCACCTGGATGCGTCCAAAGGCGACCCATCCGAGAACCATGTATAAAACTTGCGAAATCGACCAATCCGCATTATGGTATACGACGTCTGTGGACCGGTATGTGCTGCGGTATAGGCAATAACCAAGGAGGTACCCTACTTGAATCCTTTCTATAAGAATCTGGCGCTGTGGTGCGTGATCACCCTGATGATGATCATGCTCTACAAAATGTTCAGCGCACAGAACATGGCAGAGACGGCTCCCGGCTATTCGGAATTCCTGACCATGGTGGAACAGAGCGAAGTCCAAGAAGTTATTATCCAAGGCCAGGAGCTGACCGTTACCGACAACAGCGGCAAGCATTTCAAAATCTACGCTCCCAATGACACTGATTTGATCAAAACCCTGCGGGCCAAGGGGATTCGCATCAAGGCCAAACCACCGGCGGATTCGCCATGGTACAATATCCTGATCTCATGGTTCCCCATGCTGATTCTCATTGGCGTCTGGATCTTTTTCATGCGCCAGATGCAAAGCGGGGGCGGCAAAGCCATGTCCTTTGGCAAAAGCCGGGCGCGGCTGATGTCCGACACCCAGGAGAAGGTGACCTTCAAGGATGTGGCCGGCATCGACGAAGCCAAGGAAGAGCTGAGCGAGATCGTCGAATTCCTGCGTGATCCCAAAAAATTCACCCGCCTGGGCGGGCGCATCCCCAAAGGCGTGTTGTTGATGGGACCGCCGGGAACCGGAAAGACCCTGCTGGGACGCGCCATCGCCGGCGAGGCCGGGGTACCGTTTTTCAGCATCTCAGGTTCCGACTTTGTTGAAATGTTTGTGGGCGTGGGCGCTTCACGCGTGCGCGACCTCTTTTTGCAGGGTAAGAAGCATGCCCCCTGCATCATCTTCATCGATGAGATAGACGCTGTCGGACGCCATCGCGGCGCCGGGCTCGGCGGTGGTCACGATGAACGGGAACAGACCCTCAACCAGCTGCTGGTGGAGATGGACGGTTTCGAATCCAACGAAGGCGTCATTTTGATCTCCGCCACCAACCGCCCCGATGTGCTGGATCCGGCCCTGCTGCGCCCGGGCCGATTCGACCGGCAGGTGGTGGTCAGCCTGCCCGATATCCGCGGGCGGGAAAAGATTCTTAGAGTTCACATGAAAAAGACCCCCATCGGAGACGATGTCTCCGCCCTGATCCTGGCCAAAGGCACGCCGGGATTTTCCGGCGCCGACCTGGAGAACCTTGTGAACGAAGCCGCGCTGCTGGCGGCCAAACGGGGCAAGGAAAAGCTGGAGATGGTGGATTTCGAGGACTCCAAAGACAAAGTCTATATGGGCCTCGAACGCAAATCCAAGGTGATCAAGGAAGAGGATCGCAAAACCACCGCCTATCACGAAGCCGGCCACGCCCTGGTGGCCCGATTTCTTCCCAACGCCGACGCCATCAACAAGATCACCATCATTCCCAGGGGCCGGGCTGCCGGCGTCACCTGGTTTCTGCCGGAGGAACGCGATTTTAAATACAAGGACCAACTCGAAGGCGAACTGGCCGTGGCCTTTGGCGGCCGTGTGGCAGAAGAGATCGTCTTCAACCGCATCAGTACCGGCGCCTCCAACGATATCAAACAGGCCACGGAACTGGCCCAACAGATGGTGCGCAACTGGGGCATGAGCGACGAACTGGGCCCCCTCTCCTACTCAAAGGGGGAAGAGCAGGTTTTCCTCGGACGGGAGATCGCCCAGCACCGCGATTATTCTGAATCGACGGCCCAGAAAATCGACGATGAGATCTCGCGCCTTATCAAGTCGGCCTTTGAAAAGGCCAAGACCGTGCTGGAAGAACATCTCGACCTGCTGCATGCCCTTTCTGATCTGCTGCTTGAAAAAGAGACCGTACTGGGCAAAGAGCTGGATGAGCTGATCAAGTCCCTGAAACCGGATGTCGACCTGCCGGATCGCGAAAGCGATGAAGTGAGCATGCCTGATGCCGCGGCCGGTGATTCAGGCTATGATGACACCGACGAAGGCGACGACGGTGACGCACCGGATCTCCAGGAGGTCACCCCAAACCACGATTAGAAGCTGTCTGCAAAAGTCTTTGGGACAATCGGGTATATAGATGCCGGCTTGCACCCTCGACATACGGCACTGTATGCCTGAAGGTTGAAACCTGCCCTTGCTTACACCGTGGGCCAAAGATCCGATTGTAGATCCCTTATCGTATGTCAGACGGCCTTTTATGGCCTGAAGCCGGAACTGAAACATGCACACCTACACACTGAGCTGGCAAAGCCGGCAGCTGATTTTGGGGCCCAACACCACCATTATGGGTATCGTCAATGTGACCCCCGACTCTTTTTCAGACGGGGGTCGCTTTCATGACGTCGGCGCGGCCGTGGCCCAGGGCGAACGCCTCACCCGGGACGGCGCCGCCATCATCGATATCGGCGGGGAATCCACGCGTCCCTTTGCCGAAGACGTTCCTGCCAAAGAGGAGATCGCCAGGGTCATACCGGTGATCAAAGCCCTTGCCGATAAAATACAGGTGCCCATCTCCATCGACACCACCAAGGCGCAGGTGGCCGAAGCCGCCATCGAAGCCGGCGCTTCCATCATCAACGACATCAGTGCCCTGCAGATGGACCCCCGTATGGCTGAAACGGCGGCCCGTCTGGGCGTGCCGGTGATCCTCATGCATATGAAAGGCACCCCGCGCACCATGCAGGCCAACCCCGTCTATGAAGATGTGGTTGCGGAAGTCAGAACATATTTGAAACAGGCGGCCGAAAGAGCCGTGGCCGCGGGGATCGACCGGTCCAGGATCATCATCGATCCGGGCATCGGATTCGGCAAGACCGGCCGCCACAACTTGAAACTGATTCGCCGTCTGTCCGCATTCGAGGAGCTGGACCTTCCCATACTGGTCGGCCCATCCCGAAAGCGCTTTATCCGGGACATCCTCAAAGCCCCCGACCAGGAGGACATGCGCCCGGATCGACCGGAAGTCGAAACCGGCACGCAGGCCGCCGTGGCCGCCGCCATCATGAACGGCGCCCACATCGTCCGGGTTCACAACGTGGCCAACACCCTTGCCATGGTGAAAGTCCTGGACGCCATTCGTTTGAAATAGGAGCAGAAGCAGATGTTATTGGTGATAGATGTCGGCAACACCAACACGGTCATGGGCGTGTTTGACGGAACAGCTCTCAAACACCATTGGCGCCTCCGAACCGAACGCAATACCACCGAAGATGAATTCTACGTCTTGGTATCCGGACTCTTTGCCCGCACCGATTTGGCTTTCCAGGCGATCCAAAAGACCGTTATCTCATGCGTGGTACCGCCAATGGTCACCTTGCTGGACGCCTTTGGCCGCAAATACCTGGGCCATTCCCCCCATTGGATCGATGCCAAATCCTATCCCGGCATGCCCATCCTGGGCGATAATCCCAACGAGGTCGGTGCCGACCGCATCGTCAACGGCGTGGCCGCCTATCAACGCTATAAGACCGGCCTGATCATCATCGATTTCGGAACCGCCACCACCTTCGACGTTATTTCGGAAAAGGGCGAATACATGGGCGGCGCCATCAGCCCGGGCATCGCCATATCGGCCGAAGCGCTTTTTTCTTATGCGTCCAAACTGCCGCGGGTGGACCTGCTCAAGCCGCCGGCCACGGTTGTGGGCACCGACACCATCAGCTGCATCCAGTCCGGCATCATCTTCGGCTATGCCGGATTGGTGGATGGCATCGTCCAAAGGATGAAGACCGAACTGCAGCGCAATCCCAAAGTCATCGCCACAGGAGGCCTGGCCCCCCTGATCCACAAAGTCTCAGAGACCATCGAAGCCGTTGAGCCTGACCTCACCCTGGAGGGCCTGCGCATCATCAGCAATGCAATGGTGTAGAAGCAAGCGAAAAAAGAATTCATCTTCTTTTTCATGTTTATGCCAGTGATACGCTCCGTGCAGAATACCAAGCCGCACAACCGAGTCGTTTACCTTGCATAAGGTCCGGTTGTACCATTTGTCCGTACATCTATCTGCTATCGAGGGAATATCTATGAGTTGCAACGAATCATGAAGAATGTTCATGTGATTGACATATGGATATTCTTTAAACTACCCTGTGATCGGTCCGCGGTCGGGATATAATGGGTAGAGTACTTCGTAAACTTCCCGTCGAATTTCCTTTGCCTCGTAAGCAGTCGGAATCGTTTTGGCCAACTCGGTTTCACGAAAGGCAGAAAGTGCATTATGATCCTCAAAAAAATATATGCCGCACACATCACCGGTCGATTCGTCTCTTCCATAAATTTTCTGCACCAACCCCGGCACCTCGTGAAAACGAGGTCGACGATCAATTAATCGACGCTCTAACTCCCTCGGATCTAAATCGGATTTGACCCGTACAAATAATATTGTCGCCATATCGGCCACCTCTCATTGAGTGAATGTTTTAGCAAAAACCCTGGGCAGGACACTCGAGCTCTTAGCGGAATGCTGTGGGGTGGCATTATCCTCGCCGTCGCTACCAGGAACAGGGTTCGCTGCCATCTTCTATAATTCAGGATGCAACACTCGCTTAGTAAAAGGACGAACGTGTTGCCAGTCATTTGAGGAATGTTCGGCTTGCCAGAGATCGTAATTTTTCTGTAAGTTTAGCCACAGTTCAGCTGAGGTGCCGAAAGCCCTTGATAGCCGCAAGGCCATATCAGGCGTTACAGCCCCTTTTTCGTTGATTATTTTGGATATGGTTTTTCTGGATACGCCAAGTTTTAAAGCCATATCCGTTATCGAAACAGCTAATGATTTAAGATAATCTTCTCTTAGGATGCATCCTGGATGAGTTGGCTGTCGTTTCATTTTCATCATGGCATTAGTCCTTCAATGATAATCATCATAATTGAAGATATATGCATCGCCATCCAAATTTCAACCGTCGCTTGCGGCCAGACACATGGCCCGCCATATAGTCTTGCAAGTCTAATTAATCTAATTTTGAGATAATTCGACCTCTCATCTGTTACGGCTATATTGAATTTATCCTTAAGAGCGTCCTTAACGATGCGTGAAGTATAATTCACGTTTTTCAGAGATCATTATCATTGAAGATTAATCTTACCATATCGAAATGCTCACCAGAGGGGGGCGCTTTTTGACCCAAATCCGGTGAAGCAAAATGTTCAATGCAAATTTTACTCTATTCCATCCTGTGCATCTAAAGTTGAATAATCATATTCATTAGCCCCAAATGCCTCAATTTCATTTTTAACATCTTCTATTCTATCCTTTATATAATCGTCGCGTTGTTTTGGTGGCATGGACATCGGTTGTAAATCTTTTAGGTATGATGGGATTGCATCAATCAATTCTTTATTTTCCTTTTTTACAGGCTCGAAATAGACGTTTTGATAAAAAGGTTTTATACTCAAATTTACAAACACATAGTACTTTCTGCCAGCCTGTAAATTTGCTTTAACGAAAGACCTGTTACCGCCTCTCGCCATAAAAAGATGTTCACCAGGATCAGTTAGATATTGAAAGTATGTGTACCTTGAAAGTGCGCCGATAAATTTTTCACTGTCCCATATATCGAATTCGAACTGGAAAGTTGGAAAGGGATTAGCTGTCTGCCCTGTCATCATAAATGTAACCAAAGCCTTGTCATTGTCGACAGATTTGAGTACAGGAGCTGGAACCATGGTTTGGCTTGCACAGCCGTATGACATGGCTAATAATATTAGAAACATAACTGCTTTTATTTCGATTTTTCTCATGGCCGTCCTTTCTCACGACATTTAGCGGTCTGTTCAGGAGCGACGCGCTTTTTGCCGTCCATTGCAACAGTGATGTTGGCTTTGATAATATTTACTGTCTTGCTTGAGACAAGAATTTAACAACATCATCACCGACCTCAGATAATGCACTTTCTAAGGCAGATAGTTGAGCTTTTCGGATAGTTTCATAAAAACTCATATCTGATTCTTTTTCTTCAGCCGTAAATGTCCTACTGATCAATATAGTAAACGGCACGATTCCTGTCCGGGTATCCAATACGACGGCCTCCAGACTGCAATATGCCTTGGATTTGTCTGGGCTAAAAAACTTATATTTTTCATACGTCCTGAACGAAGCTTTATAGATTAGCAATAAATCCGATTGATAGCGTGCGGCAGCCTCTCTGA
>JARRKU010000008.1:0-43474 GCA_037387725.1 Desulfobacteraceae bacterium | reverse complement strand
CCCTCGAGACAATGGAGCGCACGGAAGATGCCATTGGCGCCTTTGACGAAGTGGTTCGACGTTATGGTGACAGAACCGAAAACGCCATCATGGAGCAGGTGCTAAGGGCGCTACTACAAAAAGGCCTGTTGCTCGCAGAAACGGGCCACCATGAAAAGGCCATTTCCAGTCTTGATCTTGTGATAAAGGAGACCGGCAAGCCGGCCGTCTCCGCCATGTCGCTCTACCATGTAGGTGCCATAGTGGAAAAATCGTTGGTGCTGATACGACTGAAGCGAATCAAGGAGGCGACAAGCGTTTTTTCCAGACTTTTTGAGGATGACGCTCTTCTATCGGAATGCTTCAATCCCATTATGGATCGCATCATCGAATTTCTCGCCCAGGGATATGAAGAGGAGGTATTGCAGCTCCTCACGCAAACCCCGGCCGAAACCAAGCTGGAACCATTGGTGGTGGCCATTAAGATGATGTTGGGCCAGGAGTTCAATGCCCCCCAGGAGGTGGTCGAGGTGGCCAAGGATGTGGTCCAGCGCATCGATGAGAAGCGGACCGACTAAAAAAGTGACAAAAAACACAAGGGAAACTTTGGCAGGTTGTTTTGAAAAGCTTTTACATTTATTAAAACACAATAAGTGGTTTCAAAACCTTCAATCGGGCCCATAATCAAGGCGGGTGACAGATTTAAACCGGAGGAATAGTCGGCTATTTCGAGGATTCAAATCTGGCGCCCAACTCAGAGTCTGGGGTCGAGGGGAGGTTTTGCAACCACTTCTATGGCTCCAATTGCTCTTTGAGCAGGCAGCAGGCGATTTGAAAGGCGGGGGCGCCGTCCGGCCGATATTCGATGTTGGCGGGCTGGACCAGCTTGTTCATCACACACCCCTCGGCGATCTTGAGTTGAAACAGGTCGGATTCGTTGACCGGGCCGACGGCTTTGAGTTGTCCTTCGCTGAATTCAAGGCTGTGCAGCGGGTAATCCTCGCACAGGGGACAGCGGTAAACGCGCCCGTTGGGAAAGACAAAATAGTTGTCCGCCACATTTCCGGCGCATTCGAATGGCTCGCCAGCGGAAAGAAAGACTTTGGGATAGGTGACCTGGATCCCCCGCCGGGCGACCGATTCCGCCGCCGGCGGCACCACGCCCAGCCAATCCTGACGGGTGACCTGCAGGGGAAGCGATGCACTCTTTCCGGAGGCGGATTTGCCCCGCAGCCCGATCACCTGGATGAAAAAACGATCCACGCCCCATTGTTCAAGGAGCGGGGCCATTTCAGCCAAGTGCGCTATATTTTGACTGCTCACCGTATAGATCAGGCTAATCCCGAAGCCTTTGGCTTTGGCGTGTTCAATCCCTGCGGTGCAGTGGTCAAAGCAGCCGTTGCCGCGGATGGCGTCGTTGATGTCCGCGGTGGGACCGTCCAGGCTGAAGCTGAAGTAGTCCACGTCGTCGGGGGTGACCCGGTCCAGAATACTGTTAAACAGGTACCCGTTGGTGTCGATGGTGATGGAGCTGTACCCCATCTTGCGGGCGGATTTTACGGCAGCGGCCAGTTCGGGATGCAGGGTGGGCTCGCCGCCCAGCATGACCAGATTGGCCTCCGGACTTCTTTGAATCAAGACCTCGAGCCATCGGGTGATCCGGGCAAGTTCGAGCCTTTGGGTTCCGTGCTGGTCGGGATTGATGTAGCAGTGGCGGCACTTCAGGTTGCACTGGGTCTGGATGTGAAAGAAGACGTTGGCCTTGTCCCTGGAAAAGGCGACGGTCTTGCGCATCAGTAATTTTCGATGTGGCGTTTGTGCGCCGGCCGTTTGGGTTTGCTCTCCTTGGCGGGCGGCTGTGTTTTGGCGTCACGCTTGGCTTTGACAAGTTCTTCGTTGGTCAGCCGCAACCGTGCGGTCATATACTCTGCAAAGATACGGTAGAGCAGAAGGAGAAAGTCGAGGCGTTCGTCTTTCTCTTCGGATGTGGTTAATCTGTTCCCGGCCGATGTATCCACTGCCAGACAGACCGTTTCTCCCACTGCGTATACGGAAGCACTTCGGCTTTGGTCGTCGACGATTCTCATCTCACCGAAGATCTCGCCTTTCTTGTTGATGACACCGATGTCCTCGCCCGCCTTGGAAATGCGAATTTTTCCGGAAAGAAGGAAATAGAGCCAAGGGTCCATATCTCCTTCCTGGATGATCTGCTCGCCGTCATCATATTGCCGGATCTTGCTCAACCGAAGCAGTTTGCCCAGATTACGGGTTTCGAAATGCTTGAGCGCCTGAATGCTCATCAGGCGTTGGATGTTCTCGATGTTTTCTTTTAAATACTTGGATTCAATCATCCGGAGCCTCCACATCGGCACAAGGTCGGTACAACACCTGCATTGTATGATTCGGTCATCAAAAAAGGCAAGCTCAAATTAAGCATGGGACCAGCCGGCCACATGAGATTCACCGTTCAAAAAATATGTTGATGATGCCAATCCTCATTTTGACAGGCACTCATCGGTCCAACCAGGCCTGCCGGCTTACCCGTTCTCCATGCAGTGTTTGGACAGCTGTTTGTCGAAATCAACCGGATAGCAGCCGTCGAAACACGCCTTGCAAAAAGTCTTCTCCGGATCCGGAATTCCGGTCGAGGTGAGCAAACCGTCGAGACTCAGGTAGTGAAACGAGTCCAATCCTAAAAATTCACCCAGCTCCTTGACGGACATCCGTGCGGCGATCAACTCGCCAACCGTTGAAAAATCAATGCCATAATGGCAAGGGTGGCGATGGGGCGGTCCGGCCACCCGCAGATGGACCCGCCTGACCCCCAGCTCCCTTAACGTCCGCACCCGGGTTTTGGCGGTTGTGCCGCGAATAATGGAATCTTCGATGATGATGATGTCCTTGCCTCTGAGCAGCTCCTTGATGGGGTTCAATTTCACCCGCACGCCGAAATCACGCATGCTCTGGGTGGGCTGGATGAAGGTACGCCCCACATAGTGGTTGCGGATCATCCCCATTTCAAATGGGATGCCCGACGCTTCGGAGTATCCCAGGGCGGCGTAGGAGCCGGAATCGGGAAATGGCATGACCAGATCCGCCGGTACCGGTGCTTCCGCTGCCAGTTGGTGGCCGTGATCTTTGCGCGTCTGGTAGACGTTGCGGCCCATAAAGGTGCTGTCGGGCCGAGCAAAATAGATGAATTCGAAGATGCAGAAGGCCTGGCGTCCGGCTTTGGGCAGATAGAGGCTGCGCGGCCCGTTTTTATCGATAATGATGATCTCCCCCGGCTCGATCTCCCTCACGAACTCGGCCTGCACCAGATCGAGGGCGCAGGTTTCGGAAGCCAGAACCCAGTGCCCGTTCAGCTTGCCCAGACAAAGCGGTCTGAATCCATGGGGGTCGCGAAGGCCGATAACCTCTCCGCGGCTGGTCAGCATCACCATGGAGTAGGCGCCCTGCAAACGGCGGGTCGCCTCCAGCAGGGATTTCTCGAATCCCAATTCCTTGAGCTTGCGCACGAAAAGATGGAGAAAGACCTCGCTGTCCATGGTGGACTGAAATATCGAACCGGCATCTTCCAGTTCCTCTTTCAGTATATGGGCATTGACCAGATTGCCGTTATGGCCCACGGCATACGATTTGTTGTGGTGACGCACCACAAAGGGCTGGGCATTGGTCAGCACGGAACTGCCGGTGGTGGAGTAGCGCACATGGCCGATGGCGCTCGAGCCTCGCAGGCTTTCGAGCTGGGGCATGTCGAAAACATCGGATACTAGCCCCATGGCCTTGTAGTTATTCACCATGTCATCCTGAGCAACGGCGATACCGGCACTCTCCTGACCGCGGTGCTGCAAGGCATAGAGTCCGAAGTAGGCCAGCTTGGCCGCCTCCGGATGGCCGTAAACGCCGAAAATACCGCAGGATTCTTTAGGGTGGTCTTCTCCGGTGACGTCATCGCCACGGTGGGTGCTTTCATCGCTCATGGTTCCAACTCCTCTGATCAGATGCCTCTCCCGGACTGTGCGCGACGGCTCACCCCGCATTTTGCTGCGCCATATTGGCAGCCGGTTCCAGATCATGATATTCCTGCAAAGAACAAACGGTCAGGGCCTGGTCCTTGAGTGCGGCGACAGCTTTGCTGACCGCAAGGGCGCCGGCCACGGTGGTGACATAGGGAATTGAAAATTTCAACGCCGCCCGCCGAATCACATACCCGTCGTTTCGTGCACCATCCCCGGTGCCGGTGTTGATGACCAGGTGGACCTCTCCATTTTTGATGGCATCTTCCACATGGGGGCGTCCCTGCTCCAGCTTATTGACATACTGGACCTTGATACCATTGTCCTTTAAAAACGCGCCGGTGCCGCTGGTCGCAAGGATGGTGAATCCCAGGGCCTCAAACTGCCGGGCCACCGGCACGACGTTATGCTTGTCCGCATCCATGACGCTGATGAAGACCGTCCCCTGCTTGGGCAGTTTCTGCCCGGCGCCCAATTGGGCTTTGGCATAAGCGCTGCCGAAATCCGGTCCCAGGCCCATCACCTCGCCGGTGGATTTCATCTCCGGTCCCAAAAGGGTGTCCACATCAGGGAAGCGATCAAAGGGCAGCACCGCCTCTTTGACCGAAAGATGGGCGGGGATCTTCTCACGGGTCAATCCCAGCGCCTTCAAGGTGTGGCCCAACATGATTTTGGTGGCCAGCTTGGCAAAAGGGATCCCGGTGGCCTTGCTCACGAATGGCACGGTGCGGGATGCGCGGGGATTGACTTCGATCACATAGAGCTTTCCGTCCTTTATGGCGTACTGAACATTCATCAGGCCGATCACGTTGAGCTCTCTGGCCATGGCCTTGGTGGCGTTGGTGATCTGGGTGATCAACCCCTCATCGATGCTGTACGGCGGCAGCACGCAGGCCGAATCGCCAGAATGCACACCGGCGGCTTCAATGTGTTCCATGATACCGGCAATGATCGTTTCGCCACCGTCGCTGATGGCGTCCACGTCCACTTCCACGGCATTTTCCAGAAATTTGTCGATCAACACGGGATTGCCGGGCGAGGCCAGAATCGCCAGACGCGTGAAGTTCTCCAGTTCATCCTGGTTGTAAACAATTTTCATCGCCCTTCCGCCCAAGACAAATGAGGGCCGTACGATCACCGGATAGCCGATCTCATCGGCCACCCGGCACGCCTCGGCCACCTCCAGGGCGATGCCGTTGGCCGGCTGGACCAGGCCCAGCTTGTTGAGCATGGCTTGAAACTGCTCGCGATCCTCTGCCCGGTCGATGCTCTTTGGATCGGTTCCCAAAATGGGCACGCCGGCCTTGGCCAGCGGCGTGGCCAGATTGAGCGGGGTCTGCCCGCCAAATTGGACGATCACGCCGAAGGGCTGCTCCTTTTCAACAATGTGCAGCACATCCTCTTTGGTCAAGGGCTCGAAATAGAGCTTGTCCGAGGTGTCGTAATCGGTGGAGACCGTCTCGGGATTGGAGTTGACCATGATGCTCTCCACATCCATCTCCGCCAGGGCGAAAGAGGCGTGGACACAGCAATAATCGAATTCGATCCCCTGTCCGATACGGTTGGGTCCGCCGCCGAGTATCATGACCTTTTTGCGGTCGGAGACCCTTGCCTCGCACTCGGTCTCATAGGTGGAGTAGTAGTAGGGCGTGGCCGCCCTGAATTCGGCCGCGCAAGTGTCCACCAGCTTATAGGCCGGGCGGATCTTCCGCGCTTTGCGGTAGGCTGCCACCTGGTCGTCGTCCACCCCCAGCAGGTGGGCCAGCTGCATGTCGGAAAACCCGAAGGACTTGGCGTGCCAGAGCGCTTCGTCGGAGAGATTGGCCAGTGCCCCCGCTCCGTCGGCGCTGGCCGGACATTGGAGACCGCACTGGCGAATCTCCTCTTCCATATCCACGATCTGCTTGAGCTGGTGTAAAAACCAGGGATCGATTCCGGTGAGTTGATAGATGGTATCGATACCCATCCCGGCCTTCAGGGCATACCGTAAATAGAAGATGCGCTGGGAGTTGGGGATGCCCAGTTTCTTTTCGATTTCATCGTCATCGGGGAAAGCGCCGTCCGCTTCCGGACGGCCTTTGCCGTCTGCGCCGAAACCGTGCCGGCCGATCTCCAGCCCCCGCAGGCCTTTCTGCAGTGCTTCTTTAAACGTCCGGCCGATGGACATGGTCTCGCCCACCGACTTCATGGAGGTGGTGAGCAGATCCGGGGTTTCGGGAAATTTTTCGAAAGTCCAGCGCGGAATCTTGACGACGCAGTAATCCAGGGTAGGCTCAAAAGAGGCCAGGGTTTCGCCGGTGATATCGTTCTGGATCTCATCCAGGGTGTAGCCCACGGCCAGCTTGGCGGCGATTTTGGCGATGGGGAATCCGGTGGCCTTGGAGGCCAGGGCGCTGGACCGGGAGACCCGGGGATTCATCTCCACCACGATCATTTCGCCGTCATCGGGATTGATGGCGAACTGGACGTTGGAGCCGCCGGTATCCACACCGATCTCCCGCATGATGGCCAGGGAGGCGTTGCGCATCACCTGGTACTCCTTGTCGGAGAGGGTCTGGGCCGGCGCCACCGTAATGCTGTCCCCGGTGTGGATGCCCATGGGATCCATGTTTTCAATGGAGCAGATGATCACCACATTGTCGTTGTGGTCGCGCATCACCTCCAGCTCGTACTCTTTCCACCCCAGCACAGACTGTTCAATCATGACCTGCGTGATCAGACTGGCGTCCAATCCGGCCTTGGCCACCGATTCCAGTTCCTCGGCATTGTAGACCACGCCGCCGCCGGTGCCGCCCAGGGTAAAACTGGGGCGGATGATCAACGGAAAGCCGATGTCCGCTGCGATGGTTCGGGCCTGGTCCATGCTGCGCGCGAATCCGCTTTCGGGAAGCTTGAGGCCGATCTTCTCCATGGCCGCCCGGAACTGGTCCCGGGACTCGGCTTTATTGATCGCTTCCAAAGAGGCTCCGATGAGTTCCACGTTGTATTTTTCGAGGACGCCCATCTCCGCTACGCTGACCGCTGTGTTCAAGCCGGTCTGTCCGCCCAGGGTGGGCAAAAGCGCATCGGGACGCTCCCGCTCGATGATGCGGGCGACACATTCCGGAGTGACCGGTTCCACATAGGTGCGGTCGGCGGTCTCGGGATCGGTCATGATGGTGGCGGGATTGGAGTTGACCAGGATCACATGATAGCCCTCTTCCTTGAGGGCCTTGCACGCCTGGGTACCGGAGTAATCGAATTCGCAAGCCTGACCGATAATGATAGGTCCGGCACCGATGATCATGATTTTATTTATATCGGTACGTTTGGGCATGATCGTTTATTTGTCATCCATCATCCGCTTAAATTCCGCGAACAGATAACGCGCATCATGGGGGCCAGGGGACGCTTCCGGATGGTACTGCACGGCCAGCACCGGAAGTTCCTTGTGGCGGAACCCTTCCAAGGTGTCGTCGTTGAGATTGATATGGGTGATCTCGATTTTGCTCATGTCCAGCGAGTTCGCATCCACGGCGAAACCGTGGTTCTGGGAGGTGATCTCAACCTTGCCGGTGACCAGGTGCTTGACCGGCTGGTTGGCGCCGCGGTGACCGAACTTCAGTTTGTAGGTCTTGCCCCCCAGAGCCAGCCCCAGAATCTGATGGCCCAGGCAGATGCCGAACATGGGCCGATACCCCAGCAGGCTGCGGGTGGTCTCGATGCCGTAGGTTACCGGTTCCGGATCGCCGGGGCCGTTGGAGAGAAAAATGCCGCTGGGATCCATGGCTTTGATGATCTCCACATCGGTATGCGCCGGCACCACCACCACTTCGATATCATGAGAGACCAAACAGCGCAGGATATTGTATTTGATGCCGAAATCGATGGCGACCACCGATGGCTTCCTGCCCCGTTCAAGCCACACACGCTGGTCGAGTTTGCCTTCGATGGAGACGGGCCGGCCGTCTTTCCAGCGGAAGGGCTTGTCCGACGTCACGGTTTTGGCCAGATCCAGTCCGGCCATGCTGGGCAGGGCTCTTGCTTTTTCCGCCAGTTTTTCGGGATCAAGTTCGGAGGTGGAGATGGCGCCCCGCATGGCGCCAGCATTCCTGATGTGCCGGGTCAATGCCCGGGTGTCCAGGGAATCAACCCCGACGATGTTGTGTTCAACAAGGTAGTCGGCGAGGGTTTGGGTGGCTCTGAAGTTGCTCGGAAAGGGCTGGTATTCACGAATGATGAAGGCGGCCACTTGTACCCGGTTCGATTCCACATCTTCGAAATTGACCCCGTAGTTGCCGATCAGGGGATATGTCATGGTGACCAGTTGACCGCTGTAGGAAGGATCGGTGAGCACCTCCTGATATCCGCTCATGCTGGTATTGAACACCACTTCGCCCCCCACCTCCCCCGGGCCGGTGAACGATCGGCAGTCGAATGTGCGCCCGTCTTCAAGGGCCAATAGTGCTTTCATCGTTTTCAACGTCTATCGGTTCGCTTCTCAGGCAGCTTGATAAAATGGTGTGCAGTTGCCAGCCATTGTTTCACATACCTGTCGTGTTTTAGTCTGCACCCATACCCTACATTTTGGGTTTCATCAACATTTTACACACAAAGAGCGCACTCAATGGTAGCGTGCGCTCTTTTCGCCATTGATACATGACCATGGAGACTAGTCCAATGGTATGTTTTCGATCAAATTCCAGATGCCGCAAGGGCAGGCCCCGGCGCAGAAGCCGCATGCGATGCAGCGTTGTTCGTCCACCACATATTCGAAAACGCCTTCGTCATTCTCCTCGCGGCTGATGGCCGATTCCGGACACATGGCCACGCAGATGCCGCAGTCACGACATTGCCCGCATGAAGCGCACTGGCTGCCGCAGTGATCGAGGTCTTCGTATGACACGATACGCGGGTCGTAATACTCCAGGGTCACCCGGTTGATATCGATGATGGTCTTGGGGTTGGCCGGCGGTCGTTTCCCGGCGGCCACCGCATCGATGGCGTCGGCTGCCCGTCGGCCGGCGCCAATGGCATTGGTCAGCAAACCCGGCCGTACGGCATCGCCGATGGCATAGACTTTTGGATTGGATGTCTGGAAGTCATCGTCCACTTTGATAAACCCGCGTTCCAGGGCGATATCCTCGGGCAGAAATTCCAGGTCGGGCGCGTCGCCGATGGAGATATACACCGAGTCGGCCGGTATCACCTCTCCCGTTTGGAGCTCAACCCCCTCTTCGGTGATGGTCTGGGTAAAGACCGGCCAGCGGAATTTGGCGCCCGCACGCTCGGCTTCTTCGCGCTCTTTTCCGAAGGAGGCCGGCTCCTGCACATCGAGGAGGGTAATATCCTTGGCGCCCAGCCGGGCCGCTTCCGTTGCCACATCGCAGCCCACGTTTCCGGCACCGATGATCACCACCCGCTCGCCCACTTTGGGGCGGCCTGTTTTGGACGCTTCGAGAAAATCCAGCGCCGTGGTGAGACGCTCGCCGCCCGGTATGGGTAAGGTGCGCGGTTTCTGCGCTCCTGCGGCGATCACTACAAAATCGTAATCCACAAGCAATTGCTCCGTATCAGTTCGCGAGAGCTTTTGCCGCAGATGGACATGGGAGATCACCTTGGAGATGCGCTCGATCTCCTTGTCGAACACCTCTTTGGGAATGCGGCTGCCGGGAATGGAAGCCGCGATCTTGCCGCCAAGGGTCTTGGCGTCATCGTAAATCACCGCTTCGTGACCCTTGAGGCGCAGCTGCCAGGCCACCGAGATGCCGGACGGTCCGCCGCCGATCACCGCCACCTTCTTGCCGCTAAGGGGCGGCAACTCCGGAACGCCCGCTTCAAGGCTCGCCTTACCCAGCTGGGTCACGTCCACCGGCGCCATCAAAGCAGCGCCTTTGGTGCAGGCCCCCATGCAGGGGTTGGGGCAGAGATAGCCGCAAACCGTTGCCGGAAACGGCGTATACGCCAGGGCCAGATCCACCGCCTCGTCGACCCGGCCGTCCCGCACCAGCCGCCAGCGCTGCTGCACGGGAATGCCCGTGGGGCAGGTGGCCTCGCACGGCGCCATATACTTATAGTTTTCCCAGACTGGCACGAAGCGGCGCAGCTCGCCGCGGGTGATCAATGGAATCACGCTGCGATCCAGATCGGTCAAATCGCCCACCAATCCGCCCCTGCCAAGGGTGCCGTCCCACACCTCCGCATGGAAGGCCGCCATGGACCGTTTCTCTTTGGTGACCCGCTCCTGGGGTGTCCGGGCCCGGAGCATCTGCCACTGCTCCCGTTGGGTCAGGGTATCGAGCAGTTCGGGGCGGTGAATGCGATCCAGAAAGATCCCCATGTCGTCGACCAGCCACTGCCAGGTGGCATCATCGATGGGCACCATCACGGCATCGTTGTGGCTGTAGCCCTTGTGAGGCCCGCGGAAGAGCACCTTGCCGCCCACCATGCCCACCATGGGGCGGTAGCCCAACACATTGCTTTCATTCTGGGGCTCGAAACCGCATACGACGGCAATGCCGCCAGCCATGAATTCGCCGAAATAGTCCCCCACCGATCCCAGCACCCAGAGCTCGGGCGGTGCAAACCGCGGGTTGTGTTTGGTCATGGTCATGCCGCGGGCGCCGATGTTGCCGGCCACCCACACTTTGCCTTGCGCCATGCCGTTGCATGCCCCATTGGCCGCATTGCCGTGGACGATGATTTCGGCACCGGCGTTGAGCCAGCCGATATCATCGGAGGTGGCCCCCATGATCTCCACCAATGTATTTTCAAATCCAAGGGAGCCGGTGCGTTGCCCCACAGGGCCGGTGATTTTGACATGCACCTTTTTGTCGCCCGCCTTCCAGAGGCGTCCACCGATGCCGTGCTGGCCGTAGGCCTCCACATGCAATCGGGTATGGCCTTGGGCGACGGCATCCTGAATCTGCTCTTCCAGTAAACGGGACTCGAGCCGATGGCCGTCCACTTTTCCGGATATTACAAAATACTCTTGGTCACTGCTCATTGCGCTATCTCCGCCTATAGAACCCAAACGGTGTGCCGTATTCAGATCAGAATAATTAATCCGGTCACCATCCTTCACTTAAACAAACTCCTAAGAACTTTTAGGCCTTCTCGGTACAGCCTGAATCCCGGGCGCCGGCTCCGGACGAGAAAGCGCGGCCCTTCATTTGTTAGACGACGTATTTTATCTTCAAGCGTTCCGCCGCCTGGTAATCGCTGATCCCCAATGCATCGGACATACCGATGGGCAGCGCCGTGGAGCGCCCCAGGGGCGCCATGATTTTTTTCAGCTCAGTATCGAAACTCAGAAAGACATCCACCACCCGCTCAGCCACCATGTCCACGTCCAGACGGCGGTAAAGCCGCGGGTCCTGGGAGGTGATGCCTTTGGGGCAGAGGCCGATGTTGCAGATATTGCAGCGATCGCTCTCCGATCCCAGACAGCCGGCGGCGGCCTGCATGATGTACTTGCCGATCTGGACACCGCTGGCGCCCAGCATGATAAGGGCCGCCGCGTTGGCGGCCAGATTGCCGCTCTTGCCCACGCCGCCGCCGGCAAAGAGCGGCACTTCATTCTGTCGGCCCAGCTGAACCAGATTCAGATAGGCATCGCGGATATTGGTGGCAATGGGATGGCCCATGTGGTTCATGGAAACATTGTAGGCGGCACCGGTGCCGCCGTCCTCGCCATCGATGGCCAGCCCGGCGGCATAGGGATTGCGGGTCAGGTTGTTCAGCACGGCCATGGCCGTCGAACTGCCCGAAATCTTGGGATAGACCGGTACGCGGAAGCCCCAGGCCATGGACATGGACTGGATCATCTTGGCCACGGACTCCTCGATGGAGTACTGGGTCTGATGGGTGGGCGGGCTGGGCAGGCTCACCCGGGTGGGCACGCCGCGGATGGCGGCGATCAACTTGTTCACCTTGTGCCACATGAGCAAACCGCCGTCGCCCGGCTTGGCGCCTTGGCCATATTTGATCTCCACGGCGCAGGGGTCTTCCTTCATTTCCGGCAGGGCGTGAATGATCTCGTCCCATCCAAAGTAACCGCTGGCGATTTGCAGGATGGTATATTTGAGGAAACGGCTGCGCAGCAGACGCGGCGGGCAGCCGCCTTCACCGGTGCACATGCGCACCGGCATGCCGAGCTCTTCGTTAAGATAGGCCACCCCCATCTGGAGGCCTTCCCACATATTGGGCGACAGGGCGCCAAAGGACATGGAGCCGATCATCAGCGGGTAGATCTCCCGCACCGGCGGCATCCAGCCGTTTTCCTTGAAAAACTTCAGGTTCTCCTCCGGCGGCAACACGCGGCCCAACAGGGTGCGCAATTCGAATTCGTGCCGGCCGGCGTCCAGGGCCGGGTCGGTCAACATGGAGATCCGGATGAACTTGATCTGGTCGAGAATACCGCCTTTCACGTTGCGCCGGCCGCCCCGCCTGCGCGGCTGGCCGCCGCGGTTGACGTGGTAGCGGAACTTGTCCGGTTCATCGCCATGCATGGGGATAATGGCATCGTTGGGGCAGACCAGATTGCACATGGCGCACCCCACGCATGCATAGGCCGGGTCTGTCTTCTGTCGGATACCCTGATAGACCTTATAGACGTTGGACGAGGGTTTGTCGGGATCCAATGACGGCGTCATCACCCGCTGCCGAAAGACCCCCAGCTCAATAGCACTGACGGGGCAGACAGCCGTACAGCGGCCGCACAGGGTACATTTGTCCTTGCGCCATTCGATCTGCCACAGCAGATCCTTGACGCTTAGAGTTGAAGGGGTAATGGGTCTGTCTGGGAGCATGTCTTGATCTCCTGGCGATTCGGGCCGACAATGGCGGTATCCAAATGCATGGGTTGAAAATCTTTACTCTTGTCGCGATCGGGTATGGCCGCATCGAGGCCGCAAATCTCCGAGGCAAATGCCCAACGACCGGGGCGCCCTCCCACCACGCCGGGTCTGAGCTTTTTGCGATCCTGGACCATGAAAACCGAATGGTCGGGCAAACTGCCGATCACACAATTGGGACCGTCGATGATCAACCGGCGACAGGAACGTTTGAGCTGCTTGAGCAATTCCCCGTTGGGATGGGTCTCCAACACCTCTTGCTGAAGCGGGGTGATCACATGTTTGTACACCTCCAACCCAAGCCCCAGTTTGGTCATGGTGTAGTGAAGAATATGGGTGAACACTTCCGAATCGGAGTTGTATCCCATATATCCGGGAACCCCTCTGGACTGCAGGTACTCCTTGATCGGAATAAACGCGGTGTTTTCACCATTGGTCATGGTGGTATAGCCCTGGATAAAAAAGGGATGACAGGCATAAAGGTTGATGGCGTAATTGGTGTTCTGCCGCCCCTGGGCCAGGATGACCCGGGCAAAAAGCTCCTCACGGCCGAGATCGAGATATTCGGCTACGGACAGGGGATCGCCGATCTCCTTGATCATAATCACATCCGGCCAAAAAGAGAAGACGATCATATCCTCCTGCTCCTCACCCATGGCCCGCAGTTTGAGCCGTATATCCACCAGCCCGCTATAGCGCTCTTCGATGGTCCAGCTCTCCCACTCCTCGGGGTATTCATAGGCCCGGATCAGATAGATATCCCGTTTCGGCGTTCCTTCGGGCGGTTTCTTGGGAACCCTGATGGAGGTTTTGTACTTGGTGCGAAAACCGATATCCATCAAGAATTCATCCAGCCGCCGCAATCCCTCCTTTGTAAAAATGCCGGACAAAATCGGTGCATCCCGCATATCGTCAAAGGGGCCGGAGAGATCCCGCAATAAAAGACCGACGCCGGATCCATCGTGCCCTTCCCGCATGGCGTCCATGGCATCCATGGCTACCATAGGGGACAATGGCTCCTCACTTGAAATGGCAAATAAACGACACATGATTTTTTTGGTGCTCCTTGGCGATTTGCGCACATTCCGCTTAAAGAGAGCAGGATAGCCCTCCAATCCATATGGAAGCCGCGCCAATTCGGAAGTCAGCGACCACCCGCGATGCAGGTGGCTTGACTCTGTTTTCTGGACGCCGCTTGCTGTGCACACAGCAAAAACATAAACGATTGCACTTCAGCGCTGATATCCTTGCAATCGCAACTGGGTGCATCGTCCAGCGTATTCCAGCCCTTCATGCATGATGGATTTTGGCCATAAGGTTCAAAAAGCAACTTATGTGCCATACCCTTGCGATAGCTGAACTTGTTTTGATATCAGATTAAATGACATTTGAGAAGGAAAAATGCGGCGCCGATTAATGACAAAAATGAATGGTTTCCCAAGCAAAATTTACAAAAATGTACAATTTTGATCTACCTGCGAATTGATGACCACATCCATTAAAAAAATTGTTATATGATATGGTAGGTTAGGAACCGCCTAATACCATGCAAGGAATTTCGAATGCCACCCACTCCCCCCTCTTTAGAACAGGCTGCCAATGAACGCTGGCGGCATTTTATAGACCATCTAGCCGATAAAGGCATCGTACTTAAAGCTAAAAACACCTCTGCCGATGCGCTCAAAACTGGATTTGCCTTGAGCCGATTCGCGTGCAATATGGCGATGCGCCATCCGGAGCTGCCCGTGGATCTCATCGACTCGGGCGATCTTGTTACCCGCTACGGGACCGGCGACCTCCTTTTGCGGTTCCAAAGGCATTTTTCCACCGGCAGCGGCGACGCATCGGATGGTGATCTTCGCAAATTGTGGAACACCATGGGGCAGACGCAATTTGACCAATGCCTGCGAACCTTCCGCCATCGGCAAATGCTGCGCATTGCCATTCGAGATCTGTCCGGCCTGGCCGACCTTGAGGAAACCCTGGAAGATCTCACGGCACTGGCAGACCTATGCCTTGAGCAATCCCTCGATTATCTTTATCGGCGCCAGTGCCTGGAGTGGGGCACCCCGATGGATGGGAAGCATATCCCGCAACAGCTGGTGGTCTTGGGGATGGGGAAACTCGGCGCCCGCGAGTTGAACTTCTCTTCGGATGTGGATCTCATATTCACCTACCCCCGGCAGGGCCGGACTGTCGGCGGTGCCAAGTCCACCACGAACGAGGATTTTTTTCTCCGCCTCTGCCGCAAGCTGATCAAAACCGTCGGCGGCAATACCGAAGACGGATTTGTTTTCCGGGTGGACACCCTGCTGCGGCCCTTCGGCGGGTCCGGTCCTTTGGTCATGAGCTTCGGCCAGATGGAGAGCTATTACGAAACCCATGGCAGGGAGTGGGAGCGATATGCCCTGATCAAAGCCCGGGTGGCGGCCGGAGACAAGCTCGCCGGACAGCAATTGCTCGATGCGCTCAAACCTTTCGTCTTCCGTCGATACCTGGACTACAACGCTTTTGAATCTTTGCGAGATATGAAAGCGCGCATCGCTGCGGAGGTTCGCAGCAAAGGCTTGCAGGACAATATTAAGTTGGGACCAGGGGGCATTCGCGAAATCGAATTTTTCGGCCAGATGTTCCAGTTGCTGCGGGGAGGGGTCCATATCCAGCTGCAGGCACGCGGCATTTTGACCATTCTACAGCACCTGGTGGCGAATGGCTATATACCAAAGGCGACCGGTGAAGAATTGAAATCGGCTTACATCTTTCTGCGTCGGGTGGAAAACCGGATTCAGGCATATATGGATCAACAACGCCACCACCTACCCCACAGCGAGGAGGAGCGACTGGTGCTGGCTGCAGCCATGGGTTTTGACGATTGGACCGGTTTTCTCGCCACCCTTGACCAGCACCGGCGCAACGTCCAGCATCATTTCAACGCCTTGCTGGAACACGGCGATGCCGAAAGATCCAGCAAAGACGATGCAACCGACAACCTGATCACCGATTTAAGCGCCCTGTGGCAAGGGGTTTTCGAGGAAGAGCGCGCCCATGCTGTTTTGACCGCCGCCGGCTATGAAAAACCGGCCAAAGCCATGCAGCTGATCGAAGACTTGAATGGTGATGCGGTGTTGCGGTCCATGAGTGCCCTGGGCCGGGACAGGCTCACCAAAATCATGCCGCTGCTGCTGAAAACCGCCGGCGGGACGTCCAATCCCCAACAGGTTCTCGATCGACTCTTCGATCTCGTCAAGTCCATAAGTCGTCGCACCGCTTATCTTTCGCTGCTTTGGGAATACCCAGCCACCATCGACCAGTTGGTCCAACTCTCTGAAGCCAGCCCCTGGATCTCCAACCTGCTCAGCCGACACCCTGTATTGCTGGATGAGCTGCTGGACCCGCGCACCCTCTACAGCCCGCCAAAAAGATCAGACCTTGCCAGCGAGTTGCGATCGCGGATGGCCGGTATTGCGGACGAAGATTTCGAACACCAATTGGAAGCCATGCGTATTTTTAAACAAATAAACACCTTACGCGTTGCCGCCTCTGATATCACGAACGTGCTCCCTCTGATGAAGGTCAGCGATCGGCTGTCGGATATTGCAGAGGTCGTGCTCAACGAAGTGGTCGACCTGTCGTGGCAGCACCTCGTGGCCAAACACGGCTCGCCCGCCTGCCTGCTGGGCGACCGGAAGTGCCGCCAGGGATTCGCCGTCATCGCCTATGGCAAACTGGGGGGATTGGAACTGGGATATCGATCGGACTTGGATCTGGTCTTCCTGCATGCAGCGGCGCCAGGCCAGACCGACGGGGGGCCTCACCCCATCGACAATGCCCAGTTTTTTGCCCGGCTGGGCCAGCGGGTGCTGCATATCCTTTCAGCCCATACCCCTGCGGGGATCCTTTATGAAACCGACATGCGGCTGCGGCCCAGCGGAGATTCCGGCATGCTGGTCAGCCACATCCATGGCTTTTACGAATACCAGACCAGTGATGCCTGGACCTGGGAGCATCAGGCCCTGATCCGCGCCAGGGCGATCACCGGGGACGATGAACTGCTGCAGGCGTTCGAGCGAATCCGGATGGAGATATTGAGCCAGCAACGGGATAGTGAAGCACTTCGCAACGATGTCGCTGCCATGCGCGATAAGCTCCGTCGCGCCCAGCCACCGTCCAAAGAGGGAAAATTTGACATCAAGCAGGGCCGCGGCGGTATCGTGGACATCGAATTTCTGGTGCAGTACCTGATGTTGCGCCATGCCCATCAATATCCGGAAATCACCCGCTGGACCGACAATGTCCGCCAGCTGCAATCCCTTTCTCGTCATCTGGTCATCGATCAGCAGACCGCCTTCGGCCTGAGAAGAGCCTACCTTATATTAAGGGCCATGGGACATCGTCTGAACCTCAAGGGACTGCCCACCCAGATTGATGACAATAGATTCAGGGGACTGCGCAAACATGTGCTGCGATGCTGGGATCAATATCTGGCGGTATGAACCTTGTGCGCCTCGTAAGTTTCTTAAAGGTCTACTGTCTGTCCCCCCTGCCAATGCAATGCGGTCATTTTCAGGACAAGAATCGCGCCAATCCCCGTGTGACTGTACTGATCGGACCGAAAAAAGCGAACGTCTGAAGTTTTTATGTTGTCCACGATAGTCCCCATCAGTCCTCGTGCTATACAACAAGAGGCTTGACTCATTAGAGAAACTTGGATATTTGCACCAGCTTGGGCAGCATCTAACCAGCAAGTTTCTAACGAGTGCGGGCAAGCGATGAAAAATCAAAAAATATTGGCAAGAGCCTTACCGTTCATCGGATGGTTCGACGGCTACAACTTCGGCAAGTTCCGGATCGATCTCATCGCCGGCATCACGGTGGCGTTGGTGCTTATTCCCCAATCCATGGCCTATGCCCAGTTGGCCGGGCTGCCGGCCTATTATGGATTGTATGCCGCCTTTTTGCCGCCGATGATCGCCTCGCTGTTTGGTTCGAGCAATCAACTCGCCACAGGACCCGTCGCAGTCGTCTCCCTCATGTCGGCCGCGTCGTTGGAGCCACTGGCGACAGCCGGATCAGCCGAATTTATCGCCTATTCGATAACGCTCGCGTTAACCGTTGGAATTTTTCAATTTTCTCTCGGCGCTCTACGACTTGGACTGGTCGTTAATTTTCTTTCTCATCCGGTCGTTAACGGTTTTACCAACGCAGCGGCCATTATCATCGCGTCATCACAATTTTCCAAATTTTTCGGCGTACAGGTCGACAAGCTGTCGCATCATTACCAAACGATGATTCGGGTAGCCGAAGCGGCATTGGATTACACCCATCTCCCCACACTGATGTTCGGCATCGGTGCAGTGGCGATGATGGTGATATTGCGCAAAATCGATCGGCGTATCCCCAATGTGCTGGTCGCAGTGGCCATTGCCACGATCATCTCATACTTGACGGGTTTCAACAACGACGCCCGGATCCCGGCGCATACGATTAAGAACGCACAGATTGTGGAAAGAATTGAAGCATTTAATACCGCCATCGCGGAGATTAAAAGCAAAAGCGAGCAACGCGCGCAGCTTGCCGCCGGTGTTGAAAGGGAAGAAAAGAGGCTGCATGATTCTCGGCTGAACAACTCCCCTGAGCTGGTTATGCTAAAAAGCAAGGTGGAAATCCTCAATTTAAACCTGGCGGAAGCAAAACAGCACGCCAATAAGCTTCGCGAGTCACTGCGCAAAGTCAAACTCACAGCAGGCCTGTCCGGAGATGCCTATTACCTGAAGGGGTCGGTTCCAGTCGAATATACAGGTTCTAAAACAATCTGGCGTCTATCGATTGGCAATCAACCGCTTGAGCTCGACAACCTTAAAATCACCGGAGGTGGAGCCATCGTCGGAGAAATTCCGGCAGGATTGCCTTCGCTGGAACTGCCGTCTTTGAAAGTCAATACCTTTATCAAATTGCTGCCGGTTGCCATTATTATTTCCCTGCTGGGGTTCATGGAGGCCATCGCCATCGCCAAGGCCATGGCCGCCAAAACCGGGCAAAAGCTCGATCCGAACCAGGAGTTGATCGGTCAGGGACTCGCCAACATCATCGGTTCCACCGGATCCAGCTATGCTATTTCCGGATCATTTTCAAGATCGGCCGTCAATCTGCAAGCGGGCGCCGTGACAGGGATATCCTCGGTGGTGACCTCAATCATTGTGGTCATAACCTTGATGTTCTTTACACCGTTGCTCTACCATCTGCCGCAAGCGGTGCTGGCGGCGGTCATCATGATGGCGGTGATCGGCCTGGTCAATATCAAGGGTTTCGTCCATTCATGGCGGGCGCGGTGGTATGACGGGCTGATCTCAATTTTAACATTCGTTGTCACCCTCTATTTCGCGCCCCACCTCGATAAAGGGATCATGATTGGCGTTATCTTGTCGATGAGCATTTTTCTGTACAAGTCCATGCGGCCCGTCGTCGCCTCCTTATCCATGAACGAAGAAAAGGTGCTCAAAAGCTCGGAATATTACCGATTGAAAGGCTGCGAGCACATTTCCGTCGTGCGTTTCGACGGCGCCCTCTTTTTTGCCAACGCCAGTTATCTGGATGAGCAGGTTCTCAAATTCCGCAACGATCGGCCGAACCTGCGCTATATCCTTCTCGATGCGCGAGGCATCAACGATATCGACGCTTCCGGGGAAGAAGCGTTGTCCCTGTTGGTGAAACGCGTACGCAGTGCCGGTCTCGGCTTTGCGATGTGCGGCTTGAAAGGCCAGATTATCAACGTAATGGAGCGGACCGGCCTATATGAAGAAATCGGCCGGGAAAACCTCTATGCAGACAGCCGCGCAGCCATCACCGCACTCGTTGAAATTTTGCATAACGCCACGGACCTGCCGACAGAGGGGTGTGCCAATTGCCCCCTGACGCAGTACTTGCCGCTTGAAGAAGAAGTAGAGGAAGAAGAATTTCGCGCGGCAGAAAATGGCGGCAGCGTGCTCGAAAAAATGTTTGCAGCAACAGCATTTGCTGAGCATCAAGAGTTTGACACCGTCAGGGAGATACTGGCGCCCGAAAAAGACCGGAATCCCCCGCCTAAAGACCCATCGACCGAGGAGTAGAAGGGGCTATCCATAGCAAATTCTCTGAAACCGTCAGTTGACCGCGCCGTATATTATAACAAGGTATAAGACCATTCCGCTGCGGATCTGTACCGCACAATACGCCATTGTGCGAACGAGCACCCGCAGCGAATAATTCCATTCCCTTCCATATCGATCCTCGGTCTAGATTACTGCAAATAGGTCGGCAGCCCGGCTGCTTTGCGGACGGCATTCCACTCGGCCCGCGTACGGACAGCCTTTTCACCCGACAGTCTGCCGATGATTTCAAAATAGTCCAGATGGTATTTGTCCTCCATCACCACATCCGCGGGATTGCAACGAACGGTATACACTGTCTGTACCGACTGGTGGTCAAAAGCGCGCCACCGCTGTTTGTCTTTCAACAGCTGGTATTCATGGCCCTCCAGCGCCTTGATGACGGCATTGGTATCGAAGGTTCCGGCCCGTTCCACAGCCGCTTTGTATTCGTGCATAATCGTGTAGGCTGAGGCAGCCGAGGTGCTGGGATATCGATTAAATCGCTTCTTAAATTTTTCTACAAAATTAATCCCCCGTTGGTAATTATATTTATAGGGCACATTCCAACTCCAGGGAAGTGCACCGATGACACCGGCCATGGCTTTGGGGGTGCCCCTTTCGGCCATGGTCAAGGTTAGATTGGGTACGACGATCTGCATCCTGCTTTTCAATCCCATCGCATCTGCTTTTCGAATCGCAGTCGCCATTTCGTCGCCGAACAATACCAGCACCAGTACATCGGGATTTGCCGCCTTGGCCTTCTCCAGAACATCATCATAGAACCCCGAGGGAAAAGGTGTCAGGATGCCGGGATGTTTGCTTTTGTCTTCGGTATACGTAAAATTCCGTATCGATGCCTCGGTCGTCCACCCCCACGTATAGTCCGCAGTGATGTAAAAATATTTAGCATTGCGGTATTTCGCCCTCAGATAGCTGCCGAGGGCTTTGGCCGCCATCCAGCTGTTGTAGCATTCCCGAAACAGCACCTTGTTGCCGGCTTCAGCCGTAGTGGCGGTAGAATAGGTCAAGGTGCCGAAAAAGAGGATATTTTTCCTTCTGCAGATCTCACCGGCCGCCACTGCAACGGCACTGGACGATCCCCCAAAGGCCATTTTCACCTTGTCCCGACTAATGGCGGCATTTAAATTGGCCTTTGTTTTTCCCGGGTTGGATTCCGAATTGGACCATCGGTAAGTGACTCTCTTACCAAGAATCCCGCCGGATTCATTAATCTCCTTGCGTGCTATTTCTGCCGCATACCATTGATCCTTGCCCTCCTTGGCATACGGGCCGGTTTGCGGATAGTTCAACGCAATTTTAATGGTGTCTTGATCGGCAATTACCTGAATTGCTGTCGGTAACAAAAGCAAGACAGCAATGATGCCAGCCACCGCTATTTTGGAACGTGTCATTCTCGGCCTCCTTCAATGATAATTCAAACCTTGGATTCATCTATTCCACAATTGCCGCCCAGAAAGACCTCCTGCGCCAGAACAGGTCTAAGCAATTGGAATAGATCTGCAGGTTCCCCTCTCCTCTTTATTCATAAAGCAACCAGCAGCGGGATGCGGCTCGAAGACAGTAATCATGCCTCGGAACCATCTTTCAGCAGATATAAGATGCAGACCGAGAGCAAAATGCCGTATCGTGCAAAAGAGCCTCCGACGCGAACATCCGATTTCCAAAAGGTATGTAAATGCAACGAACAGAGAGTGATTCGAATGAAGACCAGGAAGGACGAGGCGATGATACAATCCGCCAAGTAATCGATTTTGATAAGCTATGCAGCTCTTAAAGAGTATGCGTTCACCCACCAGGCAAAAAGTTCGACACTCCACACGCCTTCGATTTTCTACGCTCAATCATTGCAATAGGTGCCATCACAGACTCAATTGCGCAGTATCGGACTTACCATCTGTGATTGCAGATACATGCCCAAATTCCGGGCCATATATTAAGCTCAGCACCTGTACGACAGTCAGCATTCGAATTAACAGGCACGCCGAAGAATAAAAATTTATTGCCGAGCGGTTCATTAATAAACGCAAATTCATTTTATACACATATAATATAGTTTCTGTATATTGGCAACCTGAAGCGGTTTTCACCCAAATACTCATTTGAACTCATGGCGTAAGCGTGATTCACAAGCCACAAGGCAGAGGGGACCAGGAAGTCGCCAAGAAGGGTAAAAAATTGGAAATGCCCATTTAGGGCCCAAATTAATCAAAGTTAGCGACCGCCCGAAAAGTTGGCGGTCTTGATCTCCAAACGCAATTAACACTACTTTAACGACAAGCAAGGGATATCGCTGTTTCATGTTCGATCCGCCTGAAAATATCGCACCAAAAATACAATTTTGTTTATATTTATATTTGTTCTGACATTTTTGTATTATATCTGCTTTAAAATTATATTTTACCTATACATAAATATATCTTTAAATACAGGTAATTAGGTATTCAATCTTGCGCTGGCACACCCCTTGCTCACTACAAATCAAACATCGCAATAGATCGCGGGAAAATCTTACACTCGAGGAGTCGGAAATGAAGAAAATTGAAGCCATCATCAAACCGTTTCGCCTGGATGAGGTTAAGGATGCCCTGAATAAGCTTGGCATATCGGGCATGACCATCATCGAAGTAAAGGGATTCGGTCGCCAGCGGGGCCACAAGGAGATCTATCGCGGGACCGAGTATCAAGTCGATTTCGTCCCGAAAGTCAAAATCGACCTGGTGGTCCCGGAAGAAATGGCCGACAAGGCCGTCGGAGCAATCGCCGAAAATGCCAATACCAACAAGGTCGGCGACGGAAAGATTTTTGTCATGCCCATCGAACAGGCTGTTCGTATTCGCACCGGCGAATCCGGGCCTGAGGCGATTTAATTCATATTAAACGGGAAGCCGTTAAAACAAAAGGAGAACTAGGACCGATGAAACCCATTAAATTCTTATTCTACGGAATGATTGTACTGCTGATCAGCACAGCCTGGGCTTGGGCGGATGACCCGGCACCCACTGCAATGTCCAACAAGGAGGCCATCGACCTGGTCCAAACCCACGCCAACTACCTCTGGACCCTGGTGGCCGCGGCGCTGGTCTTTTTTATGCAAGCCGGATTCGCCATGGTGGAAACCGGTTTCACCCGCGCCAAAAATGCCGTTAACATCCTCATGAAAAACCTCATGGACTTTTCCCTGGGATCGATCGCTTTCTGGGCGGTGGGCTTCGGCATCATGTTCGGCGCCACCAAGACCGGATGGTTCGGCACCACCGGCTTCTTTTTGAGCGATTTCACACCGGGCGGCGATCCCTGGGTTCTGGCGTTCTGGATGTTCCAGGTGGTATTTGCCGCCACGGCCGCGACCATCGTCTCGGGCGCCATGGCCGAACGCACAAAGTTCGTCAGCTACCTGGTTTACAGCGTCATCGTCAGCGCGATCATCTACCCGGTCTTCGGAAGCTGGGCATGGGGCAGCCTCTTTAACGGCAGCGGATGGCTCGAGGGGCTGGGATTCATCGATTTTGCCGGCTCCACCGTGGTCCACTCCGTGGGCGGCTGGGCAGCTTTAGCCGGTGCCATCGTCCTCGGCCCGCGTTTGGGTAAATATGGGAAAGACGGCAAACCACGCGCCATTCTGGGCCACAACATGCCGCTGGCTGCACTGGGCGTCTTTATCCTCTGGCTGGGGTGGTTTGGATTCAACCCCGGATCCACCACCACGGCTGACAAGAGCATCGCCATGATCTTCGTGAACACCAACCTGGCCGCCGCAGCCGGCGCCGCTTTGGCTTTGATTACTTCCTGGATCAAATTCGGCAAGCCCGAAGTGGGCATGAGCCTTAACGGCGCCCTGGCCGGCCTGGTGGGCATCACCGCCGGTTGCGCCAATGTTACCCCCGGCAGCGCCATCCTCATCGGTGCCGTGGCCGGTATCCTGGTGGTCATGTCGGTGCTGTTTTTCGAAAAGCTCAAAATCGACGACCCGGTCGGCGCTGTCTCCGTTCACGGTGTCTGCGGCGCATGGGGCACGTTGGCCGCCGGCCTGTTCAACATTGGCGGCACCACTGCCAAGATCATCATGGTCCAACTCGTCGGTATCGGCGCTGCTTTCGTCTGGACCTTCGGCGTCGCATTCATCATGTTCAAGGTGATCTCCATGACAGTCGGCTTACGGGTATCCCCTGAAGAAGAGATCGAAGGCCTCGATCATACCGAACATGCCGGCATCGCCTATCCGGATTTCGGCGTATCCACCCACGGCACCTCCCCCGCCGCCAGCGCCATAGCTGCAACATCTTCAGCCATGATCGGAGCGGCAATAAAGGAAAGCTAAACCGGAAAAACCATCGAACTGCGCGGGCCACCCTCATCATCGGGGGTGGCCCTCTTTTATTATTTGTCAGAATTGGTCCGGAATAACGGTGCATTTAGAATCGTTTATCCGCTCTTTGCGCACCCCAATCCCCCCCGCACAAACCCGACGGCTCCGCCGGCCGGCAAAGTGCGATCCCAAGCACCGAGAAATTGCAATAAATATTCAAAATTGTCATTTTATAGAAATTATAATTACAATAATGTCATTTAAGATAGAATATCACTAAAAATCACTATTTTCTCAATCTATTGAAATTAATAACATTATAGCGTACCATCCCCCTTGGCATATCTATTGCTGATATTTACATAATCCGAATCCGACAACGCCACAGTTCGAGGAGCGGTGAAAGGAAACATGAGTTCCATGATGCCATCCAGAAAAGCCGATATGATCGATACGCCCATCAGCAGTTTTCACGCGGAGCGCGAGGCGCTGCTCTCTCGATTCAAGTCCATGAAAGCCGCTGAATTAATGAACCGCATGGCTACGGTGGTCGATGAGTACTTTCTTGCCAGTTTTGCCCAAAGCGCTGTCGGTCCTGAAATGGGCATCATGAAAAACCCCTATGTGCTTGTTGCCCTGGGTGGATACGGCCGCGCCGAGCAATGTGTTTATTCGGATATCGACCTGCTTTTTCTATTTGAAAAGAAGGTGCCACCCGAGGCTGAAGCGCTTGTCCAGGAAATTGTTTATCCGCTCTGGGACCTGGGACTCGAGGTCGGCCATGCCACCCGCTCCATCAAAGAGTGCCTGAAGATGGCACGCCAGGACTACGAGGTGCTAACCTCATTATTGGACAGCCGGTTCATTTGCGGCTTATCCCCCCTCTACCACCAGATGCTGGAACAGCTGCGCATCAAACTGATCAATGTCAAACCGGCCAAGATCGTCGCCTGGCTGACGGAATCCAACCGCGAACGGCATGTACGCTTCGGCGACTCTGCTTATCTGCTGGAACCCAATCTAAAAGAAGGGCAAGGCGGACTGCGCGACTACCATACCATGCTCTGGATCGCCAAAATCATCGCCGGCATCAAGCAAACCCGGGACCTGGAGTACTTTGGATTTCTTTCCTACAGCGAATTTCAGTCTTTGGAAACATCACTGCACTACATTTGGCATGTTCGCAATCACCTGCACAAGATGATGAACCGCAAATGCGACCAACTCCACCTGGAGAATCAGATCCGTCTGGCAGAGAACATGGCGGTGGAAGGCGTCAATGGGCATGTGCCGGTGGAAGTTCTCATGGGAGAGCTGCACGGCCACATGGAATTTGTCAAACAATGTTACGAAGCCTTCATCTATGAACTGGATCAGAAAAAAAGGCTCAAACGGAAGAACAAGGCCCTGAAAGAAACAGACATACCGGGGCTTAAATTCAATCGAGGCATGTTGAATTTTACTTCACCGGAGGCCATTCTGAAAGAGCCCGTGCTGCTGGTGAAGATCTTTCTGGAATCGGCTGCACAAAAAGCGCCGCTCAATGTGGAGGCGCGGCGGTTGGTCAAAGATTTTGGCGATTTCATCAGAAAGCCTGATTTTCGCAATTCAGAAGAAGTGGTGCGGTTGTTCGAAAAGGGAATGACCCGCTCGTCGGATAAGTTCTATCCATTGGCCGCAATGCTCGACACCCATTTCCTGACCAATTTCATTCCTGAATTCAAGGGAGTGGTCAACCGCATTCAGTTCGACCAGTACCATTTGTACCCGGTGGCCAGGCACTTGCTGCTCTGTGTAAAAACCCTGAAAGCCATCAGCGCCAATAAGGAGGGCGATCACGATGTGCTCTTCCGCAAAGTTTACCATGATGTACGCAACAAGAGAACATTATACTGGGCGGCCCTTCTCCACGATATCGGCAAAGCAGAACCTGCCGGGGGACATTCGGAACGCGGCGCTAATATGGCCGAGGCGATCTTGACCGAAAAGGGATTATCCAAAGGCGATATCGATGCGGTGGTTTTTCTCGTCCGGGAACATCTGCTGCTCTTTGATACGGCATCACGCCGGGACATCAATGATGAGGAAACCGCCATTCTGGTCGCAAAACGCGTTGGCAGCGTCTCACGACTGAAAAAACTCTACCTGCTCAGCGTTGCGGATGCCATGGCGACCGGCCCCAAAGCGTGGAACGACTGGACCGCCTCTTTGCTGCGCAGTCTGTTTCTGAAAACCCTCAATGTCCTGGAAAAGGGCGAATTGGTCTCGCGCAAGGCGATCCGCACCATCGAGCAGAAGAAAGAGCGCATTCTCACAGCTGCAGGGGATAAAACGACAAAAGAGACCATTGATCGAGTGGTTCCCTTTATGTCTCCGCGCTACCTGCTCTATACGCCGTCACATGAAATCCCGGATCACATCGGGCTTTATCAGCAGCTGGAAGACAAGGATTTTGTCTGGCACGTCGAAAAGTCGGCCGCGGCCGACACCCGCACAGTGACTATCTGCGCCCAGGACCGGCCGGGTCTGCTATCCAAAATCGCCGGCATCTTCACCCTGAACGGTATCAATATTCTGGACATGCGCATCTTTACTTGGCGCAACAACATCGCTTTGGACATTTTTGAGGTGGAAGCGCCGCCGGACAAATTATTCGAACAGGAACGCTGGGGCAAAGCGGCCGATCAGCTTCAGGCCTCGCTGGAAGGCGAACTGGATCTGCAACACAGACTGATGCAGAAGAGAGACCGCTTTCGTCCGATGCATGCGATGACCAAGGACCGCCCCCAGAGAGTTGTGGTGGACAACGAAAGCTCCAGTTTTTTCACGTTGGTTGAGGTCACGGCCTGGGATTATCCCGGTTTGTTGTTTCATATCACCGATGCTTTGTTCCGCTGCCAGCTGGATATCTGGGTGGCCAGAGTCTCCACCCGTGTCGATCAGGTGGCGGATGTGTTTTATGTGCGCAGCTTCGATGGTGAAAAGGTGGATCTGCCAGAGCAGGTCGCGCTAATCAAGGAAACCGTTGAAGCTGTCTTAATTTAACCCCCTGGCACGTAGTTGTGGTGGTCCAAAGGCGCCTGGACAGCCGCAACCCATCGATCCGAACCGGGGTGCAATATGCTAGATCGAAACCTGAACAACTACTATGGGGAGGAAAAATGAATTATAAGAAATTGATGCTCGCATTGGGGCTGGTCTTGATGCCGTTTAGCAGCGCCTTCGCGGCCGATGAACTCAATTCCGGCGATACGGCCTGGATTATCGTCTCGACGGCCCTGGTCATGATGATGACACCGGCCGGTTTGGCCTTGTTCTACGGCGGCATGTCGCGCTATAAGAATCTACTGAACACCTATGCCATGACGTTTGCCGCCTACTGTCTGGCCAGCATCGTCTGGGTATTGTGGGGTTACAGCCTCTCGTTCGGCACAGATATCGGTGGCGTTGTCGGCAGCCTGGAGCATTTTCTCTTTGCCGGCATCGGCGTGGACAGCGTTTCCGGCTCGATCCCCACAACCGTGTTTGCCCTCTTTCAAATGACCTTTGCCTGTATCACGGTTGCTCTGGTGCTGGGCTCAGTGGTGGACCGTATGAAATTTTCGTCATGGCTGGTTTTCACCATTTGCTGGGTGACCATTGTCTATACGCCGGTGTGCCATTGGGCGTGGGGCGGCGGCTGGATGAGCAAAATGGGAGCCCTGGATTTTGCCGGTGGCACGGTGGTGCACATCAACGCCGGTATCGCCGGCCTGGTCACCTGTATGGTCCTGGGAAAACGCATCGGATGGGGTAAAGAAGCCATGTTCCCGTCCAGCGTCACCCTGACCGCATTAGGGGCGGGGCTGCTCTGGTTCGGCTGGTTCGGATTCAATGCCGGCAGCGAGTTGGCGGCTGACGGTCTGGCCGGATCGGCTTTTCTGGTCACCAACACCTCCGCAGCGGCGGCAGCCATGGCCTGGATGTGCGCAGAGTGGTTTGCCGACGACAAGCCGACATTGCTCGGTATCGCTTCCGGGGCTGTGGCCGGACTGGTGGCTATCACGCCTGCGGCCGGGTTCGTCAACCTGGGCAGTTCACTGATTATCGGTCTGACGGCCGGCATTATCGGGTTTATTTTTGTGGCCAAACTCAAACACAAGCTCGGATATGACGACTCCCTGGATGCCTTCGGCGTCCATGGCATTTGCGGCATCTGGGGCGCATTGGCCACAGGCCTGTTCGCCAGCCCGGCCATCAATGAGGCGGGTACGGGCCTGTTCTACGGCAATCCGAAACAGGTCTGGATCCAGCTGGTCTCCATCGCCGGTACGGCTGTTTATTCAGCTGTGGCCACATTAATTGTCATTGGCATCACTCGCCTTTTGACTGGACGCTTAAGAATTGATAAAGACAGCGAGGTCCAAGGTCTCGACAACGCCTTCCACGGCGAACGCGGATTTGAGATCCAATAAGCTTTCCAGTTGCAACTAAATACGAATTTTAGGAGGAAACGGTTATGAAGAAAATTGAGGCGATTATCAAGCCGTTCAAACTGGACGATGTCAAAGAAGCCTTAAACGAAATCGGCATCCAAGGTATGACCATTTCGGAAGTCAAAGGCTACGGTCGCCAGAAAGGCCATAAGGAGATCTACCGCGGCGCAGAATATGTGGTCGATTTCATCCCCAAGATCAAAATTGAAATTGTTGTCCAGTCCGACTGGGTGAACAAGGTCATCGACACGATCAAATCGGCTGCTTTGACTGGGAAACTGGGCGACGGCAAAATTTTCGTCACCCAGATTGAAGAGGCGGTGCGCGTACGAACAGGAGAGACCGGCGTAGATGCCATTTAACCGTCCGCCATATGAAAAGCACCAAGCGCACCATTTACTATTTGAAATAATGCGCGTTGAGAAATTATTCACATCCAATTAAAACTGTAGAAAAGGAGCTATCATGACACCACAAGAAGTACTGAGTATGATGAAAGAAAACGGCGCTAAAATGGTCGACCTCCGCTTCATGGATTTTCCCGGCCTGTGGCAGCATTTCTCTGTTCCGGTCAGCGAACTGGAAGAGTCGAGCTTTGAAGACGGATTCGGCTTCGACGGCTCCAGTATCCGCGGCTGGCAGCCCATTAACGCCAGTGATATGCTGGTGATACCGGACCCCGTTACGGCCAAGATGGATCCTTTTTACCAAGAGCCCACCCTGACCCTGATCTGCAACATCGTCGACCCGATTACCCGTGAATCATACTCACGCGACCCACGCTATATCGCCCAGAAGGCCGAGGCCTACCTGAAAAGCTCCGGCATCGGCGACACCGCTTTCATCGGCCCGGAAGCCGAGTTCTTTATCTTCGACAACATCCGTTTCGAATCCGGCCGCAACCGCGCCTTCTATGAGCTCGATTCCGTGGAAGGCGTGTGGAACACCGGCCGCGAAGAGTGTCCCAACCAGGGATACAAACCGCGCCACAAAGAAGGATACTTTCCGGTACCCCCCACCGATAAGTTCCAGGACCTGCGAACCGAAATGGTTCTGACCCTCGAAGCCCTGGGCATCGACGTGGAAGCCCAGCACCATGAAGTGGCCACCGCCGGCCAGGCTGAAATCGACATGCGCTTCAAACCGTTGCTGCAAATGGCCGATCAGCTCATGTGGTTCAAATATGTCTTGAAAAACGTCGCCTACAAACACGGCCACACCGTCACCTTCATGCCCAAACCGATCTTTGAAGACAACGGCACCGGCATGCACACCCATATCAGTATCTGGAAGGACGGCAACCCGCTGTTCGCCGGCGACAAGTACGCCGGCGTCTCCCAGGAAGCCCTCTACGCCATCGGCGGCATCCTGAAACACGCCCGCGCCGTCTGCGCCTTCAGCAACCCGACCACCAACTCCTACAAACGACTGGTGCCGGGCTTCGAAGCACCGGTGAACCTGGCTTACTCCAGCCGGAACCGTAGCGCCTCCGTTCGTATTCCCATGTACTCGGCATCACCCAAAGCCAAACGCATCGAATTCCGCACCCCGGATCCCTCCTGCAACGGCTACCTGGCCTTCTCGGCCATGCTGATGGCCGCCATCGACGGTATCGAAAACAAAATCGATCCGGGCGATCCGCTGGACAAAGACCTTTATGGCCTGCCGCCAGAGGAACTGGCTCAGATTCCGTCAGCACCGGGAAGCCTGGACGAGGCCCTGGACGCCTTAAAAGAGGACAATGCCTTCCTTTTGAAGGGCGACGTCTTCACCCAGGATGCCCTCGATATGTGGATCGAGTATAAAGAGGAAAACGAAGTGGATGCCATCCGCCTGCGTCCGCATCCCCACGAGTTCTTCCTCTACTACGATATCTAAGACGGGTTTGCTGCTCGAGGAGCGGCCACCTGCGACCTGCAACCGGGTCGGGCGCCTTTGCCCGGCCCGGTTTTATTGTCTAAAGGATCAAGCCCGTTGATTTGAAATCAAAGTCGATATACAAGAACAGACCGTGGCCACACAACCATTGATGAATTGTAATAGCGTTGGCAAACAGAAAAATGAAGCGCATTGAGACAAAACCGGTCAAAGCAAAGGCCAGCATCAGGGTTCCGGGATCAAAGAGCTATACCCACCGGACGCTGATCGCCGCGGCCCTGTCCGATGGGGTGTGCCAGGTCCTTGACCCGTTGCGCAGTCAGGACACCCTGCTGACGTTGGCCGCACTGCAGCAGATGGGCATCCGGATCGACGACCGCGAGGAAAAGGTTGTCGTGCAAGGCGGCAAAGGGCACTTCTCCCCGGTCGCCAAGCCCATCGACTTTTGCAACTCCGGCACTTCCATGCGGCTTTTCGGCGGGCTGACGGTCCTAGGCCAAGGGGCTTACACCCTTACTGGAACCCGGCGTATGTGCGAACGCCCCATGCAGGCCTTGCTGGACAGCCTGACCCGCATGGGTGTGCCTGCCCGGTCCCGGAACGACAATGGATGCCCGCCGGTGATCATCGAAGGCGGTCACCGCCAAGGCGGGAAAACCGCTATCGACTGCAGCATCAGCAGCCAGTATCTCTCAGCGCTGCTGCTCATCGCGCCGTGCCTGGAGCAAGGATTGACCATTGAGGTGAGCCATGGACCGGTTTCCAAGCCTTATGTCGATATGACCATCGATATCATGAACAAATTCGGCGTTGACCTCCATCGCAGCGGATACAGCCGTTTTGACGTGCCTGGCGGCCAAACATACCATGCCGGCATCTATCCGGTGGAACCGGACGGGTCCAATGCCGGCTATTTCTGGGCGGCGGCGGCCATTACCGGAGGCAGTGTAAAAGTTCTGAACGTCACCGCATCCTCCCGGCAGGGAGACATAGGGTTGGCAGAGATTTTCGGACAGATGGGATGCAAGGTGGATCATACCTCGGAGGGTATTGCGATCACCGGCGGCAAGCTGCGCGCCATAGCGGTGGACATGGGGCATATGCCCGATGTGGTCCCCACCCTGGCAGTAGTGGCGGCATTTGCCGAAGGCACAACCAAAATCCACAATGTCGGCCACCTGAGGGCTAAAGAGTGTGACCGTCTGGCCGCCGTTTCCAATGAGTTGGCCAAGATGGGCATCGAAACCCGGGTTTATGACAACGACCTGGAAATTGTGGGTGGGGTACCCAATGGAGCAGAAATAGAGACCTATGACGACCACCGCATCGCCATGAGTTTCGCCGTGGCCGGCCTGAGGGTTCCCGGCATCAGCATTATCGATCCCGACTGCGTGGGCAAATCCTTTCCCAGCTATTGGGAAGTGCTTGATCGCCTTTACAGGCGATAGTTTAAAGTTTAAAGTCTGAGGTTTAAAGTTGGAGGTTGGAGCCTGTTTTATAGGTTCATTGTTGCCACAGTGATTGCGATTCAATCATACATTGTCTGGCGACAGTCCACGGACACATGTCGTTGCTATGAGATTGAAACACATGGTCCCTTTATAATCGGCGGAATACATTCACTTTAAACTTTGATCTTAAAACTTTAAACTGGTTTCAGAAAAACCCACGGCGGAGCAAATTACCACACAGGACCAATAAAGCGTATAAGGTTCCAGGGTACTAAAGGATAAATCCATGTCCAGCACATTCGGCACCATATTCCGTGTGACCACATTCGGTGAATCCCATTGCAAAGGCGTGGGGGCCGTCGTTGATGGCTGCCCCCCCAACATCGAGCTTTGCGAAAGCGATATCCAGCCCCAATTGGACCGCCGCCGACCCGGTCAAAGCAAGTTGACCACCGATCGCAAAGAGGTGGACCAGGTCACCATCCTATCGGGTGTGGAAAACGGCCGCACATTGGGAACGCCCATCGGATTGCTGGTTCCCAACAAGGACCAGCGGCCGGGCGACTACCAGGAGATGAACCGGATCCCCCGCCCGTCACATGCAGATTACACCTATCAGAAGAAATACGGCATTCGAGCCTCCAGCGGCGGTGGGAGGTCCAGTGCCCGGGAGACCATCGGGAGGGTAGCGGCCGGCGCCATTGCCGACAAGATCCTTCACCAGACCTACGGCCTCGATATTGTCGCATGGGTCTCCGCCGTGTCCGATGTGGAAAGCCGAGAGGTGGATATGTCCGCGATCACCCGCAGCCAGGTGGACCGGAATATCGTGCGCTGTCCGGATGCAACTGCCGCCGACCAAATGATTGAAGCCATTAAAGCCGCCAAAACAGACAAGGATTCCTTGGGCGGCATTCTCACCTGCGTCTGCCGCAATGTTCCGGCCGGCATCGGCGAACCGATCTTCGACAAGCTGGAAGCCCAGTTGGCCCGGGCCATGCTCTCCATCCCCGCCACCAAAGGTTTTGAAATCGGCTCCGGATTTGCCGGGACCCGCATGCGCGGTTCCGAGCACAACGACCCGTTTATACAAAAAGAAGGCGAGTTGGGAACCCGTACCAATAACAGCGGTGGCATTCAGGGCGGTATCACCAATGGCGAAAACATCTATTTTCGTGTGGCGTTCAAGCCGGTGGCCACCATTGGCCGGGATCAATCAACGGTGAACTTTGACGGAGAAGATGTGGTGCTGGCGGCCAAGGGCCGTCATGACCCGTGCGTGGTCCCGCGTGCGGTCCCCATCATTGAATCCATGGCCGCACTGGTTCTGATCGACAGCGTTCTCCGTCAAGCCTCCCGCAGCTTTAAGGATCTGGCCCCATGTTAGACCCCTTTGAAGTATCGCTTGCCGGGCGGGTCAATAGGGTCACTGAATCGCAGACCACCCGCGTATTCACGCTGGCACAGCAGCTTCAACGCCAGGGCAGGCAAATTGTCAATCTGGCGGTGGGGGAGCCCGACTTTGATACACCTGGCGAAGTCATAGAAGCATCGTCCCAAGCTTTGGCCGCGCAGGCCACCCGCTATGGTCCGGTGGCAGGTATCGATCTACTGCGAGGCGGCCTGGCTGATGGATTCGAAGGCTTTGGTCTGGAAAACATTATCATCACCAATGGTGCCAAACAGGCCCTTTTTACCTTGTTTCAGGCGCTGTGCGATGCGGGAGACGAAATTATCCTGCCCATGCCGTACTGGGTCAGCTTCGCCGAGCAGATCAAACTCGCAGGGGGCCGTCCGGTGCTGGTAAAGACCATCGACCACCAGATAGACCCGGAGGTTGTTGAAGCGGCGCTCACCGACCGCACCAAGGCGATCCTGATCAATACACCCAACAACCCAACCGGCGCTGTCTACGCCCCGCAAGCGATAGCAGATGTCGTCGCTGTGGCCGAAAAGCACGGCATCTATCTTATATCTGATGAAGCCTACCACGCGTTTACCTATGACGGCCTCCCCCCTGTCGGCGTATGGGAAACAGCAGGCCACTCTGGCCGTGTTATTACTGTTCGTAGCTTTTCCAAACACTATAACATGACCGGCTTTCGTCTAGGTTACGTCGCAGCGCACCCTCCGCTAATCCAAATCATGATCAAACTCCAGAGTCATATCAGCGGCAATGTCTGCACATTCGCCCAGCATGGCGGTCTGGCTGCGATTCAAATGGATCAATCGATCGTGGAGCAACGCCGACGGCAGCTCGAACAACGACGGGACCTCGCTTATGAGGCTGCAAGTGCTCTCTTCGATTGCGTCAAACCCCAGGGCGCTTTTTATCTCTTTCCCGACGTTACCCGCCGACTGAAGAAAAATGAAACCAGCGAAGACCTGTCCATGCGCCTGCTGGAAAAATCCGGTGTGGCGGTGGTCCCCGGCGAGGCGTTTGGCAGCCCTGGACACATCCGCATCTCTTTTGGCGCAAAGGAAGAAGATCTTCATTCGGCCTTTGAAAGGATACGCAAAGCACTATGATCGGACTTATCGGTTACGGGCGTTTCGGACGGCTGACTGTGCAAAACCTGTCGCCCCGATTTGATATCGCGGTCTACACACGCAGCAAGGATAAAAGAGAAGATATCACCGATGCCGGCGGCCGACTGGTTTCATTGGAGACGGCATGCGCCCAGAAAGTGGTGATCCTGTGCGTCCCTATTTCGGCCATGCAGCAGACATTAAAGCAGATCGCCCCATTGCTGAAATCCGACACCATTGTAGTGGATGTGTGCTCGGTGAAGGTCTATCCGGTCCAGTGGATGAAAAAACTGCTGCCCGAATCGGTGGACATCCTGGCCACCCACCCCATGTTCGGACCGGACAGCGCGGCTGAATCCGTGGCCGGGTATAAAATCGTCCTCTGCCCCGAACGCATTAAGCCCAGCCGGTATGAAAAGATCAAGCAAGTCCTTGAGGACACCGGTTTGAAGCTCATCGAAACCACGGCCGACGAACATGACAGAAAAATCGCCGTCAGCCTGGCCCTGACCCATTTTATCGGCCGATCATTGGCGGAATTTTGCGCCGAACCGCTGGATATCGACACCGAAGGCTACAAACGGCTGCTCCATATTCTGGAAGTGGTGAACAATGACACCTGGCAGCTCTTTCGAGATATGCACTGCTTCAACCCCTATGCTGTGGAGAAGCGGCAAGAATTCATGGCCGCCATGGAGCGGGTGCACAGCAAGATCGAGGCAGACTGAAACCCAACCCCGCCTTCATCTCGGACCAATATCCGTTTTTATGATAGCTTCGAACAAGCGCCATCCCTTTCTTAAACTTTGGGGTAAAGTCTTTGAACATTGAGGCCGATAAACAAAGCACATGCCATGGAATATTATCATCGGGCCATGGCCAATGATCTTTCTGACAGGTACAAAGCACTGAAAGATGCCAGCCATAGCTGAAAAGGTATCGGCAAAAGCGGTTCTTGATGGCGCTGCGAGGAGATCGTTTATCATAGACGAACAAACAGATTGACACGCAAGCAACGGTTTGGCAGATTTGTGTGTTAAATGAGCAAGTTCCTGACATCTATCTTTTCTATGCCTAAGGTTTAAACTTGGAAAATTCAAAAATTGAAATCCGTTGTCCGTCCTGCGAAGCCAAATACAAGCTCGCTGCTGATAAGATCCCGAACAAAGGAGCCTATGCGGGCTGCAAAAAATGCGGCCACCGCATGCATATCACCAAGCCGGCTTCCGAACAAAAACAAGCGCCACCGCCAGAAAATATTCCCTCAAGCCCGGTGAAAAAACCGCCCAGGAAGACGGCGCCCGGGAAAAAACCGATTGAAAAAAAGGTTCAAAACGCGAAGCCGCCGAAAAAAAGCAGTTTATTAAGACCTATAATGTTTGGCATGCTGGCTCTGGTTGTTCTTGCAGGTGCCGCTTTCTTCCTAATCCAGAAATTTGACTTACAAATTACGAAGCGGAATAGCGATACGACCGCGCCGAATGCTACCAAACCCATTGTCGCCACTAAACCTGCACGGCCTGAAGTCCTGCAGCAGCAGGTAGAATCGCCCCAGGAGAAAACCGTCGCAAAACCGGCCGACGCTGCCAAATCATATGATTCGATTGGGGATCTGTTCAATCATGTGAACAAGGCAGCAGCCACCGTTATCACATATGACAGCGGGCGCAACGTCTTCAGACAAGGAAGCGGTTTTTTCATCAACGAAGCGGGCCATTTCATTACATGTTATCATGTCATAAAAGGCGCCTATTCCGTCTATGTAAAAATAGAAGATAAGGATGAATACGAAGTCGATCATGTTATCGCCAACGATGCGGACAGGGATCTCATTAAATTGGCCGTCAATATTCCGCAGGGTATCCTTTCCCCGGGCATGTGGCTGGATATCGAAGGCAAAAGACCGGATATCGCCGAAAAAGTATTGGTTATCAGCACCCCCATGGGACTCAGCCGGACCGTTAGTGACGGTATCATTTCCGCTATCAGGGAGCTTCCGACCAAAGGACTCGTTTATCAGATGACGGTACCCATTTCACCAGGATCGAGCGGCAGCCCGGTGATTGACATGAAAGGCAAAGTGGTCGGCGTCTCCTTTCTGCAGCTCGTCAGCGGACAAAACCTGAATTTCGCCGTCCCTTCGAAATATATCCTCGATCTCAAAGACGAACCTTCATTGACCATTTCTTCCTGGAGCGAAAAAGTCAGCCGCGATCAAAATGATGCCTTGAAAAAAATGCAAGAAGAGATAATGCTCCAGATCGACCCGGACAAAAAAATAAAGGACCGTCGGAAAAGCGGTCAATTTCAATCACCTGAAGGCAAGCAAAGGTTGAAGCTGGCCCATCAAATTGTCGAAGAATCCGGCATTGCCCGGCAAAGCAAAAGTTTCAGCGAAGCAACCTTGTCATCTTTCGAATCAAAGTATAAGGAAAATCTGGAGACCAAGGAGAAGACTCCGGACAAGGATGAAAAAAGGTTAAAAAAATTTAAGGAAGTCATCAAGCTGATCACAGATCCGGACAAGCTCAACAAATACATCGAGGAAAACCTTGCTGCCAAGTTATCCACCGATGAGCTCAAAGAAATGTTGAAATGGTACAAGTCCCCCCTGGGGAAAAAGATTTCCGCAATTGAATACAGTTCATTTGCCGAGAAAAAAGAACAGTTCCAAAAATTACGCCTGGCGTTTCGTCTGACCCGGTATCAAACCACAGAGAGATTGAATCTATTTAAACGGCTGGACGCGGCCACCAGTGCAACGGATGCAATGATTGAGCTGCAAACCAATCTGATTATCCAGAATCAGATTTTGGAGCTCGTCTTATCGGATTCCAAAAAGCCCGACCAGGAATCCATTGATGAGATTGTGCAAGGCTTCAGAAAGAACGTCGATCCATACCTGGATTCGCTGGCGGCGAATTTAGTTTTTGCCGGTTTTGTTTATACGTATCGGGGGATGGAAAAAGATGAAATCAAAAAATATGTCCGGTTTTCCGAAGCATCGGCCGCAAAGCATTTTTACCAGATCATGAACGAACAATCCAATGCATATCTTCTGGATAGCCATAAGAGAATTCTGACATCGATCATCAGGGTTTTGGAAAAGGATTCCTGGGACAATATCAAAAAGGACCTCGACAAACCCATCGCCGGATAGCGTCGATGCTCATAGAGGATCATGGTTTATCATTCCGCTCCTGAAGATATCTTCGTACATTTCCGTGCAGCCGTCTCTTCAATGCGGTCTGGGGTGCGACGAATTTTGCATCGATTATCTCCCGGCCATCTATGGTTACCTCAACCGGATAGTCCAAAGATGTCTCGAATAGATAAGACCAATCCCTAGGGCCCAGATCTCCCGGCACCTCCGATCTGAAGACTAGATCCTGCTCTTTCAGCCGTAGGCCGACCTCCTCAAAGGTCTCCCGCACGGCCCCTTGGGCCCAGGTCTCCCCTTTTTTAACCAGCCCGCCCGGGACCGACCAGCCGCTCCGATAAGAACTTTTGACCAGCAGGATCCTTCCCCTGCACCAGATGGCCACCATGGTCCCGCGAATGTGTGGTTTTATAATCTTTGAGAGCATTCGCGCAGCCTGAAATGCCATGAAAAGACCGACCCCCCATATTCGAGCCACCATATCGGACATCATGGGAACCTGGCGAATGCTGCTTCTATTCGGTTGTGGGCTGCCATTGGCTACGCGTCCCGGACGGGCGGCGGCTTTAATCTGAAAAATAACGGTTTTATCTTCTCGTCGGTCAGGACCATCAATGCAAATACCCCAAGAATGGTACCCAGAGGAAATAAGAAGCAGGTCAGGACGGAGCTCACCAAACAGGTGTAATAGGCTTTATTCCTGATAAAGCAGATGCCCACCAATACATTGAAGACGATGTGCGAAACGACCAAAACCACCAGCAGCGGGACAATGAGCGCCATCAACTCCCGGATGGTGAGCAGCATTTCCTGGGCCTGGGGGTCGACTTCCGATAGATTGGAGAAGACGGACCCCATGACGAGTTGATGGACATAGATCATCGGCAACCCCAAGATACCCAGGGCACCAAAAACGATATAACAGATGCCGATGATTTTGGTTTTATCATTCATGGTGAGCCGGATAACTTCCCAGAAACTTGATGCGGATCGCTAAATCTTCCAGTCCTTTCATCACGCCTGCCACTTTCTCATCTTGGGCGTCCCCTTCGAAATCGAGAAAGAAACCGTAATTGCCGGGATCCGAACGCAGTGGCATAGAAGCGATACGGGTCAGGTTGATATCGGCTGCGGCAAAAAGCCCCAGCGCTTTAAAAAGCTGACCGGCCTCATGGGCGGTGGAAAAGATGATGGAGGTTTTATCCCCGCGCCCTTGATATGGATCACGGGAGAGGAGCAGAAACCGGGTATGATTGGCTGCACCGTCTTCAATACCTTTGGCGAGAATATCTAGATCGTAAAGTTCCGCGCAAAGCGCACTGGCGATGGCAGCGGCCGCCCTGGGATTCTCCCTGGCCAGCATTTTGGCAGCGCCGGCCGTGTCGTAATAGGGACGCGGTTCTATCCTTCGATCAATCAGGAACCGGTTGCACTGGGCCAACGCCTGGGGGTGGGAGTAGACCACGCGAATCTCGCTCAGCTTGATTTCCTGGGGTGCCAGCAGGCAGTGATTAACCGGGACCTTGACTTCATGGATCACATTCAGACCAGTGGTGGTAAGCAAATCATTGACCTGGGTGACCGCCCCTTCAAGGGAGTTTTCCACCGGTACTACGCCCAGGTCGAAATGGCCTTCTTCAACTCCCTTGAAGACATCGACGAACTCCAGGCAAGGAATATAGGCACCACCCGGCACCAGAGACCTGGATGCCACCTCCCCATACGCCCCATGCTCCCCTTGAAACGCCACCAGTTGACGGTTCTCTTCCTGCAGTCGTTTGCTTTCTTTGATAATCGTGCCAAGCAACTGTTGTGCAAACGAATGTTCCACCAATGCCAGATTCATCCGTTCGGCGCGGGCCAGCACCACTTCCTCCCTTTTGGGATCAGCCACCGTGGTTTTGAATTTTCTCGATAGGATGGCCAATCCCATGCGCTCTTGAAGCAGAACCAGCAATTCGCGATCAATTTTGTCTATTTTTCGGCGTATATCATCCAGATTCATCGCTTTTCCCCCGGATTGTGTCCTTAGGTTCGGCTTGTCGCTGCAGGAAAGCCTTAGTGTCGATCAAGTTGAAGGATCGGTTTTTAGCTTATAACCGAACCAAAGATAGGAGTCAACGCCACCGGGAATGCCCGGTCAAAGGGCATCGCCATTGGAAAGGATGGAACGTGGGTTTAAAAGCGTATGGTTAGCCGGGCGGTAAAGGTGTCACTTTGAATGGGTTTGTCGGAATTGGTTTGATTTGGAGAGGGATCCCCATCATCTGTGGCGGCATTGAAGGAGCGGCCATATCTCCAATGGCCGTAATCAAACCCCAAAGCAATTGAATTGAAAATTTGGTAATCCACATCAATGGCCATTCCGATGCGGGTGGATGATTCATCACCCATTGAGAAGAGCTGCCGGTATTCGGACGGATCATGCGCCAAGGAGAGAATGGCGCGGATGGTCCATTGATCCGCCGGCAGAAAAATCAACTCCATCTTGGAATGCCATCCCATGTGGCCGCTCATCTCCGGCATCCAGTTGAAATGCAGATCCCGATCGGACGCTAACAGTCGGCTTGATTTAGGCCAGTCCGTAACCACCAGCCAATCCGATACAGTCTCCCGGTCTGGGGTGAAATGCGGGGCATAAACCCCGTTGCTTCGGTCTTGGGGTGACATGGCGGCTTGGTCGCCAACCGGCGGCGCTCCCTCTTTATGGCTCAGCGGCGCGGCAGCGGCAAATGCCACAAAGAATTGATCGGTCTTCAACGGCTTGACCAAAACCGATGTCTTGAGGTGGAGGCCTTTGTTGTCTCCGGCATCTTCAAGGGAAACAGCCAACCCCTTGAAGCCGCGCCCATCTTCCTTTAATTGGACGGTTGGTTTCCAGTCGAATTCATCCTTTGGCCCTTTTATCTCAGCATTCGATCCATTCGCAGATCCCTCGAGCGGACCGGCCCATGCCAGCCCCGGCCCCGGGGCCGATTGGAACAATAGGATCAAAGCGACGATCGCCGCGGAAAAATGGTAGCCAAAGCGTCCCATTCAATACACCTCAAACGGCCTCCCATCAGGAGGCATTAAAGAAGGCGACATGTATACCGGAAACCGTTACGTGCGGAATTAGCGCTGATTTAGGGTGCCAGTGGTCCTTTGGATGCAGAAAAGGATATTGAGCTTGCATGGTTCCAGTGCGTAAATAGACTTTAGATGGATCCACGCCCGAGGCGCAAGGGATATTTTCAAACCACTAATACTGGGCCAATGGATTGTGGACATAAACTCACACTACCACAACATATGACCTAAGACAGTCAAACTGTCTTCTCCAATCTAAAATCGACCTTGGGGTCGGCTATCAGAGAACCCTTTTACCTGTTAAATGAGTTGTTGCCACACCGGATGCCAGCCTCCGGTTATAGCGGCCTGAGTTCAGCGGTGACGAGTCCTTGTCATTCCGGCCGATGACCGGCGGAAACGCCCCCCTTCAGGGGGGCGTCGTCCTTCTCAATCTCTGAACAACATCCATGGCAGACAATAACGGCAAGGTGACCGGCGGTACCAAGTGTTCCCAGGGACTGCCGGCGCTCATTCGACTGCGTATCTCACCGGCACTCAACCCCTTTTGGGCCAGGTCGACCCTTCTGAGGACGTGGGTTTTCAAGCCCAGGGATTGAAAGTACCGAAGCTTGCGCTCTCCCCATTGGTCGTAAATGCTAAGGAAAAAGACCGCCTCCATGGGCACATAATATTGGTACCGTTCCGGCAGGTTGATCGGCAGCGGAACAATGGAAAAATCCCGGGAGCCAAACCCCTCGTCCTGCATCACGGCGCTGACCAGACAGTAGCGCTCATAATAGGTTAGCGGATTGGCCGATGGATGACTGCGGCCGGGATCTACGGCCTCATCCCGGACCAGATCAGGTTCGGGGTTGGTAATACCGACCACCAAGTGTCGGCACAGCGCCTTACCGGAGAGCAAGTATTTCAAATGATCGTTGTGCAACACCTGGAACCGGCCGTGAATGACGCCGATATCGTAAGGGGGTTGATTTTCTTTCATAGTCTGAAACCAGTTCTACTCTAATTTGAAAGAAGTATAGCTACCCGGCCAATAGGGTTGATCCCTGGGCGTATCCATCAAACCGTGCAGTTTGGCGCGATCGAGCGCATTCAGGATCATCAGCATCAACTCCTGCCCTCGAATCTGTCCCAGCGCACCACCAGCAGCAGCGACCTCATCATAGCGCGCCACTTCATCCCGCCGCACCCCAGGACCGCAAAATGTCAAGGGTACGGTCTCTCCTGAATGGATCAGGGGACCGCTGCTGGGGGTGGAATGATCGGAAGTCACGACCACCAGAATATCAGGATCATCCAGCACCGGGGGGAGCGACAGAGCCAATCCCGCATCCAATGCTTCGATGGCCTTTTGTTTCTTCTCCGGATCTTTGGTGTGTGCGGCTTCATCCGGCACCTTGGTGTGAACGTGGATAAAATCATATTCGCTTAAGGCCCGATGGGCGTCCGCAATCCTCCGGGCTAAATCTTCCCCCGGGTTTTCGCTGTCTTCCACCTTTATGGCGTCCATTCCGATATAGCGGCTCAGACCTTGATAGACCAGACCGGAAGCCATGGAGAGTCCCTTTAAACCATAGCGATGCTGAAATGACTGCACCGGTTTGAGCCGTCCGGCCCGCTGTGTGACCAGTCCGTCGATGGAATCGCGACCGGCGCCCCGTCTCTTCCGGTTGACAGGATGGTGTCTCAGGGACTGATGAATATGGAGAAGGTAGCTTTTCAATGCAGCCGCCCCTCTGCACACCGCCGCGTCCTGCTCATATCCTTCTAGCGGAAGGGGCTCAATCAGCAGACGGCCTTCCATCACCGGATCGGTATCGGTAAAAAAAGGGGCCACCTCCCCATGCAGGGTGACAATACCATATGCCTTGTGGGTGTGGTGGAAGCGAATCCGAACGCCGTCGGATTCGAATTCTGCCGCCAAGGAGACGAGTTGCTCTATCTCATCGCTGCCGACGCTCAACTTGCCGCTCTTCAACATCAGTCCCTGGCTGCAATGCTGCAAGGATGCAAAATGGGACAAAACGGCCACATCCGACATGGCCAAATCAATGCCGGCCCCAAGCGCTTCCAAAGGGCCTCTGCCGGGAAAGGATTCGGTTGCATACCCGAAAATGGCAAAGTGGGCGATCTCGCTGGGAAGCGCCTCTCCCGGTCGGGAGGCATGAAATGATCCATTGGCCCCCAGCGCCGCCAGACGGTCCAGATAAGGCGTTCTTGCGGATTGCAGGGGCGTCTGGTGACCAAATTCCTTAATAGCCCGGTCCCCGAGGCCATCCAATAGTATGAGCATGCATCTGGTCGGCAAGGACGCCCCCTATCGTCCCCGGCAGGCGCACGAAAGGTACCCTGGTGTCTGGCCGGGGCTTATCTATAAATCCGCACAGAGTATGGGGCACCTCACGGATGAAGTCAATACATTCACCGGATTCCATTGGGAAATTGAATTTTCAACTTTCCTTTGCACGATCTTCGAATTGTAGTATATAGAGGCGGCTACAGCCTTGTTGACAATTTGAACGAGGAGTTATCGTTGAATCCTGTAAAAGGACACTTGGAAATATTGGACCGCGGTTTTGGTTTTTTAAGAAACATAGAGCACAATTTCAAACCTGCGTCGAAG
>JARRKU010000007.1:0-55180 GCA_037387725.1 Desulfobacteraceae bacterium | reverse complement strand
ATTTCAAGATAGAGCGGACGATTTTCCACATGACCCTGGCGGTACGGCCGGCGGTAGTGAAAATCCTTTCGATTGTCATCGTTTTGAGCTGAAATGATCCGGGACGCTTCATCCGATGGGAGGCTGCCGGGAATCCAGGCTTTTCCCTCGGTGTCCAGGACCCATTGGTCGTGGAGCAGAACCGGCTTGAAATGGGATGCCAGGAATTTGCGGTACTGGGATTCATCGGGGGGCAGCTGGGCGGCCAGCTCAATATCCCGGTCGCGGTCGTACAAAAAGGAGGCAACCGCCGCCGCAGTCTCGGTGGTGAGGCGCTCGATGGCCTCCCGTGACCTGTTGTCCAGCGCCTCGATGGAGTTCTCGGTGGACAGGTCCGTTACTGATTTAACCACATCATGGGTATCGGCGATCATTGCCGCCGATTTCTGCTCCACTTTGGCGGCCAGGCTGAAAATCTCCTCCCATGCAAACCAGGCCAGCGCAATCAACGGAATGACTTTGATTAGAATAAAAATGGCAATCAGCTTGGCGCGGATACCTGGTGCGTAACGCGGCATTGCCTTTTTGAAGCTCCCTTTTATGCGCCGGATGTCTAGCCCGTTCCGGCCCATCCGCTCAATATTCAGTCAATATGCGAATTCATCGAACAAATTCAAATTTATATGCCAATTTCCTTATCGCCCGGTAATGGGCGAACTTTAGCCGCACGCGGTCCCCTGAAGTCACTCGCAGGGGTGTCCTTTCAGCTCAAGAGCGCCCCTTGCGCCCTCTGCCATAAGCCCAAACCGAGGCGCACAAGGTAATGAGCAGGCTGTATGAGACCAGGTAGCACCAGTCCGCAGGTCCGGAGTGGCCGTAAGCTTCTATTTTGACATTCCTTTCAAACCAGGACCAGAAGGGTGACGCAAGGATCGTGAGAAAGATGGCGATGGGAATGCACCCGATCAGCAAGGCCAGTGCGATTCCGGCGCCTTTGATGCGATCCCGGAAGGTCACGAAACCCCCAGCCAGCTGGTGAAGTAGGCGATCACGCCCAAAACCAGCATGGCGCCTGTGGATACGAATGCGGCGCGCAAAAGCCAACGTTGAAGCGGCCAGCGCTTTAGTATGAGCACCAGCGCGGCCGCGAAAAAGATGAGGGACCACAGGAAATAGGGCAGGGCGAGCAAAATGTCCTTTTCACCGCCGCCCAAGTCGATCCAGCTCTCGGCCAGTATATAAATCACTCCGGGGGTCATCAGCATAGGGGCGGCCGCAAGTACCAGATGGATGATTCGGGTTGCGATAAATACGGTCATGTCAATCGCCTGACAAATGGGAGGGGTTGCCGTTCATCAAGCCGACTTTTGGGCGGTTTGTGCGGCCATATAGTAGAAGTAGGCCTGGACAAAGCGTCCGGATACGGTATCGATCAGTGAAAATCGCAGGGGCGGGTCGGGCATGAAGAATCCGGAGTAGACGTAAAACACCTCGTTGGAGAGCCGCTGCAGCATTGCTTCGGGTGTCTGCCCGTCTATGCTGGGTGGGGCCATCTCATGGAGCCGACAGGAGAGGGGACGGTAGTCGTAAATCAGGCACGATTCATCTCTCATCAATGGACAGGGTGGCAGCTTGCTGTCTCCTTGCAACCGGGTCAAGGAGGCTTCCTTCTCAGGGGAAGCCAAACCTTTTGCGGCGTTTGTTTTGGAAATGGCCAGGGCGCGCTGGATCGCTTCAAGCCGCGCTTCTCCTTCCAGACGGCGGTTGATGTGGTAGCTCAGGTAGATGGCCTCGATAAGGGTCAGGTTCACCTTGTCATAGCAGCATTCGGCCGTGTCGCGCCCGCAGCGCCGCAGCGGCGGCGAATCACCGTCTGCCGTTTCCAATTGGTCTTCGATAAGGGCTACGATCGTTTCGTATTGTTCAAAATAACTTCCCAGCTCCACCACATGACGATTTTCAAGGGACGGCTCCCGTATGGTCAGCGGTTTCTCCCTGCGGCCGTATTTTTTGATCAGTTTGTGCTGCCGGTAGGTGCTTGGGTTGGCCCGGGTCTGCTTGAGCAGTTTGGCGGCGGACTTGAGCCCCAGCCCCCGGCGCAGCAGGTAGGCGGTGACCAGCGTGCCGGTGCGGCCGATGCCGAAACGGCAGTGCACAAGTACGTTTTTGCCCAGGTAGATGGCTTCGTCCAGCCAGGCCAGGGCTTTCTCCAGTTCCGTTGTGTCGGGAATGCTTTCATCCGGAATGGGCAGGTAGTAGACCTCGAACCCGTAGTCGTGCTCGATGTCGTGGAGGTCGCAGTATTCGCCGCAGAGGTTGAGAATGGCGTCGATGCCGTGTTGTTTGAGAGATTCGAGATCATCATAGGACATGGGCGCGTGGCCCACGGCGAGTCGCGGGGCAATCCAAACCGGTATGTAGCTATCGCTCATCAAGTGCTTCCTCTTCTTCCCATTCAAATTCTTTGAAGTCCGTATTAAAAAAAGCGGTCACCAGCCGATCCACCTGGGATTCGCTCTTCAGGTGCATATCCATCAGCCGGGTCACGCCGAGCAGATGGCCGATGCGCTCCAGACGCCGGGCGATCATGGCCGGTTCGTAGCCCTGGAGCCTGGCGTTGATCAGTTCTCCTTCTGTTTTGACGCTGAAACCCAGCTCCGACAGGATGATCCGGGTGAATCGAACGCGCAGCATCTTACCCCGCGCGTCCGCTCCGCCACCGGTGAAGCGGAACCAGATATGGCCGCTCTTTTGGAGGGGCTGGTAGAGGGTGTCGATGATGGCGAAGTGATAGCCGAATTTCAGGCAGAAGTTCAGGTAATGATCGGCCACCACCGCATAGCTGGACAGCATGGCCGAATCGGGGCTGATGATGCCGCCGTTCATGACCATGCGGTCGTATTCGGCCCAGTCGAAATGGTGGTGACCGGCCCACTGGATCCGCGGATGCAGCATGCCTTTCCACAGGGCGTGCATAGGCCGGCATTTGAGGTCGTCGATGCCGACGGTCTGGTTGCGGGCCTTGTCTTTTTTAATGCCGCCGCCCACGTCCAGCACGTAGATGACCATGGGCAGATCGCCGATCAACCGCCGGGCGCCGCTTTTGCGCTTCAATCGCCGGTCGCCGATGGAGAACATTTCGTAGACCGCCTTTTCGTGGGCAAACCGGATAATATCATGCATGGAACGGCACGATTGGGGGGTGAAGGCGGGGGCGTGGGGATCGATCAGTTTGAGCGGGCTGATGAAATCCATGGCCGCCGCCAGCCTGCGCTGGAGCGGATTGAGATCCGCTATCGGCGCTGCGTTCCGGTTCGTTGGATCTGTCAGGGGAAGGGAACCGGCCGCCACTTCGCACCGGCCGGCGTCGACGGTGACCTGTTCTCCCTGTTTGAGGATGGTTCCGGCGTTTTCCGTCTGGACCAGGGTTGGGATGTTGAACTCCCGGGCCACGGCCTGAAAATGGCCGGCAACACTGCCCCGTTCGATGATCACGGCGCTGACCCGGTCGAGAATGGGCACGTAGTGCGGCGGGGCTGTGGTGAGCAGCGCCACGCCATTGTCCGGAACCGTCTGCAGGTCGTCGTCTCCCGAGATTTTATGGATGGGACCGCTTCCCATGCCGGAACAGGCGCAGATTCCGCCGCTGAACAATACGGTGGGCTCCTCCGCCCTATCCGCTGTTGGCGGGTCCGTTTCCGGCGTGGGGGCTGGCTGCTGGTAAAGGGGGCGGCACTGCAGCAGATGGATATGGCCGGACCTGTCCTGGCACCATTCCACATCGCAGGGGGTCTGCATGAAGCCCTCCAGCTGCTGTGCCCACTGGCAGAGGACGGCGATGGCGTCGTCCTTAAGAAAAGCTGCATCCGATTCCGGCTTGATATCGGTCCGGACCGCTTTGGATGCGTCCGGGCCGTTTTGGCCGTTGGGAACGGCAATGACGTTCGCCGGCCGGTGTCCGGCAACCAGGTCTTCCCCTTCTCCCGCCACATAATGGATGGTGGCGGTGTCCGACTTGTCGGGCGTCGGGCCGCGGGTGTAGAGTACGCCGCTGAACCGGGGGGCGACCATCTCCATCACCATAGCCGCCATGGGCGTCCGGGTGTCGTCGAGACCGGCCCGGATACGGTAGTAAAGGGCGGTAGGGGAGAATTTGCTCGCCAGCACACGGCGGTAGGCGTTCATCAGGTCGCCGGGAGAGACATGCAGACAGGATCGGTATTGGCCGGCAAACGTGAACTCCGAGTCTTCACCGACGGCGCTGCTGCGAACCGCCAATTGAATTTCTTCCTCTTCCGGCGGAAAAGACTTTCCAAGAGCGTCCTCGATGGATTGGCGGAGCAGGGAGGGGATGTCGCATTCCATCAGGGCCGGGGTCAGCGCATCGGACGCGGCCGCCAGGGTGGCCGGATCGTCGGGGTGGATGCGGGCCAAATGCCTGCGGATCTTCTCTTCGAGGCCGTTGGATTCGATGATCTGGCGATAGGCGTTGGTGGTGATGACGAATCCCCGGGGAACGCTCATCTGCAGGCTGCGGAGGATCCTGATCAGGGCATGGGCCTTTCCCCCCACAAGACCGGGGTCCGGTTCGGATGGCGGCGGGAGTGCCACGACGTAAGGTTCGGCAGAAGGCCGGTCGGCATCGGGAGTATCCAGCAGGTAGCGGATATAATGATCGAATTTGGTGTGATAGGCCCTCAGGTCTGAGTAGCATCGCGGGCACATCTGTTCCAGCCGATCCACGATGCAGCCCACCGATCCGGCGAATTCGTCATAGCGGGCCATAAACCAGTTGGCCTCCACCGGCAGGGCGTCGTAGCAGATGCGCTGCAATTCGGCCAGCCCCTCATGGGCGTGCTGGTCGCACACCAGCAGGGATCGAAACGCCTCGTATTTTTCCCGCAACACGGTCCCGGGCGAAAATACCTGATAAGTCCAGTATTTGAACAAATCTCCGATCATGGTCTGTCCGCTCTTCGGAACGTTGATCAGGCTATATGCATCTGACGGCACAATACCATAAAGATCCGGCTCTGGATATCGGTTATTCCCTTTGGGTCGGGCCTGTGCGCAAAGCCTTGCAGAGCTTCTGCTCTGTGGCGATATCCAAAAATACAGGGGGATGCGTATGCGGGAGGGGGAAAGGCGTTCAACTGGGCGGCGCTTGGGTGCTCAGGCCCCTGATATACGCGAACCAGTTGATATGGGCTTCAATGTCCCTTGAGTGCAGCGCCTTCTCCGCCCTGTCTCTGAAGCTGTTCCGCTCTGCCGGGGATTCCAATGCCTTTAAATCGAAAAAGGAGCGGCCCACCACCTTCAGGCTTTTGGGATCCAATGCCACGATAGCTTCGATTTGCTGGGTCATGGCCATTCGCTGCTTGCTGATATCCCGCACCGCGCGGGCGCTGTCGAGCATGGAGACGGCATCCACGGGGGTCATGAGTTCGTAAAAGCGTCTGTCCATTTTGTGCAGTGCCTTGATCAGGGCATCGCCCAAAATTTCCCGCAAGCGGTAGGCGTAGTGGACATGCACCCGGCCATAGCAGAATTCATCCGTACCGTTGCGCCTGTTTGCGAAACGGTTCATGCCCAGTGCCTTGAGAATAAACGGATTCATCGGGTATATGCTGCCGCTGGAGACAAAGGCGTCGATGCGGACGTCGAGCGATGGAAGATAATCGTATGTCGTCCATTCATCCCGGTCATCGAGCAGGTGGGTTTGTTTCTTCCATGGGGAGCTGCGGATGGTCTCGGCGATGTCCATGGGATAGATCTGGTCGGTCGGTTGGCTGGGAAAGTGGTTTGAACGCGCATCATCGGTCAGGTATGCCGCCATGGGGCGGTTGAGGACCAGCAACTCAAAGGGAATGAAGATCCAGTTGCCTTCGGCAAAAAGGCCGCCGCCAACCCCCGGACAGGCATTCACCATGACGCCCATGTCGCCGCAGTCCGCCTGGATGGCAAACATCACCAGTGACCTGCAGCGGGTGTTGGTGGCGTAAGCCATGGCACCGCGATGATCCCTGGTGATGCCCATCAGGAATTCGGGCAGGATCAAATGGGTCAGGCGGTCGTTTTTCAGACCGACCCAGTATCCGAACACCTCCAGATTGTATCTGGATGCATGAACGAAACTGCGGGCCAGGTGCGTGATGGCGCGCTCTGTGGTGTCGATGGGAATCATGCCCCCTATTGTCGCATAAAAAGGACGGCAAAGGAATTAAAAGCCGCCGGGCGGGATTTGCCGAAAAACAGGTCCGGTAATTGACGAACCGCTTTCGAAAGGATATCTATGGGCGGTTCTTTTCCGGGCGGCCTTTCCGATCCATGGGGGAGCGGCCTGACAAGTCATCTCAAAATTTGGATTGTCTAAATGGCCAGACGGTCGACAAAGCGCAAGAAAAAGTGGACGGCCAAGAAGAAGATATGCTTCATCGGAATACTGGCCGGATTGTTGGTGATGGCGTCCTATGTCCTCTATCTCGATGTCACCGTGCGGGCCCGGTTCGAAGGAAAGCGCTTCGCCTTGCCGGCGCGGGTCTACGCCCGGCCGCTGGAACTCTATCCCGGCCTGAAGTTGCGCGCTACGGAGCTTCTGGCAGAGCTGAGTCTGCTCGGCTACCGCGAGAAGGCCCGGCCTGTCGCACCGGGGAGCTACCATTGGGGCGGTCAGGTCGTGGATTTGGTGACGCGACCGTTCGCTTTCAGCAGCGGCCATCAGGAATCGACGGCGCTGCGGGTGATTTTCGACGACAGCGGCGTGCAGGCGCTGCAGCAACTGGCCGACAGCGCCCAGTTGGACCTGGTCCGACTGGATCCGGCCATGATCGGGGGCATCTACCCGGGAAAAAATGAAGACCGTGTGCTGGTGGGCCTGAACGATGTCCCCCGGCAGGTTGTCGATGCCCTGATCGCCGTCGAGGACAACCGCTTTTACAGCCATCACGGCATTGATCCGCGCGGCATTGCCCGGGCGGTTTTTACCATCATCAGCGGCCGGGGGGTGCAGGGCGGCAGCACCCTGACCCAGCAATTGGTCAAGAATTTCTACCTGACCGCCGACAGGACCGTGCGGCGCAAGTTGGTCGAGATGGTGATGGCCGTGCTGCTGGAGATCCATTACAGCAAAGAGGAGATTCTCGAAACCTATCTGAACGAAGTCTATCTCGGTCAGGACGGCAACCGCGCCATTCACGGTTTCGGTCTGGCCGCTTCCTTTTTCTTCGACAAGCCCCTGGAGAAGATCAGCCTCTCCGAGGCCGCCCTGCTCGTGGGCCTCCTCAAGGGGCCGGCTTACTACAACCCCCGCCGCCATCCCCGGCGCGCGATGGAACGGCGTAACCTGGTGCTGGCCAAGATAGCCGAGAACAGCTTCATTACCAAAGACCAACAGATGGAGGCGCGAACCGCGCCGCTGGGCGTCATCGACCGGCCCCCCCGGGGCACGTCCCCCTATCCGGCATTCCTCGACCTGGTCCTGCGCCAGCTGCAGCGGGACTATCGCGAGGAAGACCTGCGCTCGGAGGGACTGCGCATCATCACCACCCTTGATCCCCGTGTACAGGGTGTGGCCGAGAAATCCCTGGCCGCACGCCTGGCACAGCTCGAAAAAAGCAGGGGCGGCAGCACCGCCCTGCAGGGGGCTTTGGTGGTGACCAGCGTGCACAACGCCGAAGTCCAGGCCGTGGTCGGCGATCGCAACCCCCGATACAAGGGATTTGACCGGGCGCTGGATGCCCTTCGGCCCGTCGGCTCGCTGATCAAGCCCGTCGTCTACCTCACCGCGCTCCAGCACCCGCAGCAATACACCCTGGCGACCCTGTTGGATGACAGTCCGCTGGTGCACAAGCAGGCGGGAACCGAGGATTGGAAGCCGCAGAACTACGACCTGAAATCCCACGGCCAGGTTCTGCTGAGAACCGCACTGGTCAACTCCTACAACCTGTGCACCGTGCGGCTGGGGCTGGACCTGGGCGTGGCGCCGGTGATGGATAATTTAAAGCGCCTGGGTATCGAACGCGAGCTGCCTGCCTATGCCGCGAGCCTGCTCGGGGCCAATGCCTTGTCGCCCATGGAGGTGACCCAGGTCTACCAGACCATTGCCGCCGGCGGCTTCAGGACGCCGCTGAAGGCGATCCGTGAGGTGCTGACCGCCGACGGCGAGACGCTGCAGCGCTATTCGCTGGAGGTTGAACAGGTGATCGACCCGGATTCGCTCTACCTGCTCACCGTTGCGCTGCAGGATGTGGTGCGCGAGGGAACGGCCCGCGGTCTGACTTTCCGCCTGCCTCCCGAGCTGCAGCCGGCGGGAAAAACCGGCACCACGGACGAATTCCGCGACAGCTGGTTTGCGGGCTTTACCGGCGACCGTTTGGCCGTGGTCTGGGTGGGACGCGATGACGACCAGCCGACGGGCCTGACCGGCGCCTCCGGCGCCATGGCCGTCTGGGGCGATCTGATGGCCGGACTCAATCCCGAACCGCTCACAGTACCGGAACCGGACGATATCGAACGGGTCTGGATCGACCCCGTATCGGGATTGCTCAGCGACAGCAGTTGCCCCGATGCCGTCGAACTGCCCTTTGTTGCAGGGTCTGCTCCAACCGAATCCGCTGCCTGCGGTCCCCGGTCCGTTGGCAAATCCATTAAGAACTGGTTTGAGAGGTTGTTCCGATGACAACGATCATTCGCCAATTTTTGTTTATTATCGCCGCCTTATCATTGGGCGGCTGCGCCGTGATGCAGCCTGATGCGGTTCCCACGCAGCCATCGGGTAACACGGCGGTAATGAACCTGCTGAACAAAGCGCAAAACCAAATCGCTGCCGGCCGGTTGGATGAGGCCGGGGCCAACCTGGAGCGCGCCGTGCGCATCGAGCCGCGCAATCCCGTGCTGTGGCAGGAACTCGCCCGGGTCCAGCTGGAGCAGGGCCAATACCGGCAGGCCGAAAACCTGGCCGCCAAATCCAATACGCTGGCGGGGAGCGACCGGTATCTCCAGGCCAGAAACTGGCGCATCATCGGCGAGGCCCGCAGCCGTCGGGGCGATCCGCAGGGCGCGCGGGAAGCCTTTGAGAAAGCCGAGCAGTTGCCGTGAAACAGGGGATGCCGGTGTTATTAGGCCATTACGAATCGGCCATCCTTTACTTGGACGACGAAAATGGGATTTCTATTAAATTACATCCGTTCCGGATGAAACAGGCAGGGCTTTTTTATGCGGATAACTCGCAGCCTGCCCATTTTTGCATAACCGCTATCAGCGCCTTGGCCTGCACGGGCTTGCTCACATAATCGTCCATGCCGGCGGCCAGGCAAGCCTCGCGATCACCTTGCATGGCACTGGCTGTCATAGCTATGATTGGCAAATGTCCGCCGGTTTGCCGCTCATTTTCCCGGATAGCGGCAGTAGCTTCATAGCCGTCCATCTCCGGCATTTGGCAATCCATCAATACGAGTTCATATGAAGATTTGTTCAAGGCATCGAGTGCTTCAAGCCCGTTGGCTGCGAAATCCACTTGGTATCCCATTTTCTCCAGCATAAAGATGGCCACTTTTTGATTGATGAAATTATCTTCCACAAGCAGCACACGTATCTTTCTTCGACAGGCCGTCTCCTGGTCTTTGGGTGTGAGTCCCTTTTTTGGCTCCGGTGCATGATTGCCCGTCAGGGAGAAACCAAAAAGGGAAATCAAGGCATTGTACAGCATCAACGGGCTGACCGGTTTTCGCAACTGGCAATGGAAAAGGCGTCTATTGGTCAGCGAACCGACCGGCTTATCGTCACAAGCGAGCAGGATCATGGAAGTGGCAGCAAGTTGGGAGTCGGCCTTGATGACGGCAGCCAGATCCAGTCCATTCATAGTGGACAATTTGTGGTCGATGAGAACAAGGTCAAAAGCCGTATTTTCGGCATAGGCCCGCCGTATCTGGCTCAGGGCTTCTGTAACATCGGCAGCAGTGCTAAACGCAATTCCCCAGTTTTGAAGGCAGGCCCCCAGCACCTCGCGACTGCTGTGATTTTCAACCACAATCAGAATACGCTTCTCCACTAATCCGGGAGGTAGAGCGTAGCTTCTGGTCTGCGGAACGTTCTGTTTGCCGAACACAGCTGTGAACCAGAACGTGGAACCCTTGCCTTCCCTGCTATTCGCGCCGATCTCGCCACTCATCAAATGGACAAGGCGTTTGGATATCGCCAAACCAAGTCCTGTGCCGCCATAGCGACGGGTGGTGGAGGCGTCCAGCTGTGAGAATGTTTTGAACAATATGCCCACCCGTTCTTCTGGTATGCCTATGCCGCTATCGGTAACCTGGAACCTGAAAGTTGCATCTCCCTCACGGTCATCAATCGCTGTGACGGTAATGACGACCTCCCCTTCCTGCTGGGTGAACTTGATGGCATTTGACACAAGGTTGGTGAGTACCTGCTTCAACCGTCCAGGGTCCCCGGTCAGCAAATATGGCGCTTGGGGGTCCATACTGCAGACCAGTTCGATGTCCTTGGCGAACGCACTGTGGGCGATGGGCTGAATGACCTCGTCCAGAATGGTATGCAGATTGAACGCGATGCATTCCATCTCGAGCTTGCCGGCTTCTATTTTAGAGAAATCGAGAATGTCGTTAAGAATCCTCATGAGGCTCTCGGCACTGCTCAAGATAATTCTCGCATACTCCCGCTGCTCGTCTTGCAGTTCGGTTTCAAGCAAAATATTGCTCATACCGATGACGCCGTTCATGGGTGTGCGGACTTCATGACTCATATTGGCCAAAAAAACGCTTTTAGAACGGTTGGCGGCCTCGGCGGCCTCTTTGGCGTGACGCAACTCCTCGGTGGCCTGCTTTTTGGTCGTAACATCCTCAAGGGTCACCACAACCCCGCTGAATTTTTCCGACACGTCGAGAACTTGAGAAAAACCAACATTCAGGTATTGTTCCTCACCCGGTTCCACGATTTTCTTTTCATAGCTCATGTGCGTGTCTTTGCCAGCGATAAAGGCCTGCAGGTCTTCGGGCAGGGAGGGAATCAGCGCTTCCAATGCTTTTAGGATGGACTCTTCAGAGGCAAAAGGCTGCGCATCCTGAAGCGGATCTTTGTTCCCGGATTCTTCCGGCACAGCCTGGTAATAGTGCGCTCCCGGTGTCTGCTGGACCTGGAAACGCCGAGCCGCGGCATGGTTGAAGTTGACCAGATTCAGGCCCTTATCCAGAATCAAAACCATGTGGGGGTGGCTCTCGAAAATTGTGAGGTAACGGTTCTTCTCGTTGGTCATCAGCCGATTTCTGACCTGTAGTTCTTCGATCAGTTCGCTTTGATCGGATTCGGCCCACTCGATGCAAAAGGCGATTTCCAACCGGTCGAAAAACCGTTCAATCAGATTGAGGTAATGGTCCTCAAGGGGGGCATCAAATCCGCTCTGTCGCGTCAAGTCCTTATAGGTTTGGCGGTAGTATTTCATCAAACCGAGAAACATGCCCAGATTCACGCCGCGCTTCCGGTGACGGCGGGCTTCGATAATACCGAATTGCGCGATCGGATCACTAACATACACGTCATCCGGATTCAGTTCCAGGTTGGGATGGTCCCGAATGGCGGTCAACAGGGCGTTGGACAGTCCGGAAATGGACAACCGCCAGGCTTCCATAAGTGTCGAGGTATATTGCGCATACCCACGCGCTTTGGCATATCCTAGAATTCTTTGCATGAGCCATTCCTCATGCTCAGAAATAACTTTGCACAATAATTCTGTTTTCATGTTATTTTGCTCTGGTAACAGCCAGGGCCAGGGCTGGGACAAAGGCAACGATCCCCTCCCGCTCGCAGCTTTGGCGGGTCGCTTCCAGTTGTCAGGCCTGCCTATAATTGCGCTTGCTAACCATGTCAAAGATGCGCAGGTGATCCCCCATGCTTGAGCCCAGGTTCCAAGGCCGCATTCTAGTCGTGAACCCATGCGCCGCAAATATCATAGGACAACAGGCCTGATTCGCCGGCTCCGGCCCGCTGGCGTTAACGATTACTGAACAGCGCTCAACACATTATCGGAATGGACAAGGCAAAAGTTTAGGTCATTCTTAACCTGGAGATTGAACACATCGCTGATGATGTTTTGGCTGCCCCCCTGCTGACAGGCGATCTGTTTGGTGATTCGAATTCAGATCGATCGTCGACACAGTCGTAATACCGATTTTCAAGGTCCGCAAGCCTTCTTTCGGAAAAGATAAGAGCTTGTTCTTGCGTACATGAATATACCAAACACAACGCTTGTGTGTCAATGTCATTGTTAATACAGGATATTGTGGATGAAGCCAGGGCCAACCTGGAGCGCGCCGTGCGCATCGAGCCGCGCAATCCCTTACTGTGGCAGGAGCTCGCCCGGGTCCAGCTGGAACAGGGCCAATACCGGCAGGCTGAAAACATGGCCGCCAAATCCAATACGCTGGCGGGGGGGCGACCGGTACCTGCAGGCCAGGAACTGGCGCATCATCGGCGAGGCCCGCAGCCGTCGCGGCGATCCGCAGGGCGCGCGGGAAGCCTTTGAGAAAGCCGAGCAGTTGCCGTAGCTATCCTGTTGAGCCATTACGAACTGGCCATCCTTTTCACCAACAGATTCGATGGCAAGCGGTCTCAAATACAATAACGTATTAGATAATTCAGGATCAGTCTGCGAGCCCTGATCGAGGTGGTACCTTTAGGGCCAAATGGGGGCTTAACCGCCTCGCCGACGAAGCGTCTTCTCTGCGACAGATTTAAGCCGGCCGGGAAAATCGGTGAAAATGCCATCCACCCCGGCTTCGAGCAGCTGCTGCATCTCATCCGCGTCGTTGACCGTCCATACCTCGACTTTGATGTTGCGACGATGGGCGGCCATTACAAATCCGGGTGTGGCTATCCTGCGGCCGCTGACCGTAGCGGGGACCTGAAAGGCCGCCATGTCCGCTGAGAATAAAGAAGTCAGTTCCACCATGTTCAACAGGTAGAATAGACGCACTGCGTTCGGCCCGGCGGAGGTGGCCACTTGGGGACAGACTTTTCGGAATTCGGAAAGAACCTTGGCATGCATGGAGGCGACCAGCACGCTGCTGGTTTTCCGGTATCGGGCAAGCAAACTACACAGAAGATCGCCTGTTTCCGGGCGCTCATCCTTTATCTCTATAACCAGCGGCGTATCGGGGAAGGCCTCCAGGACCTCCGCCACCGTGGGGACAGCGATCCTGGCGATCGGAACGTTGAAATCAGGCCCTTCCTGCGGTCGGCGGCTTCCGGCATCGAGCTTCTTGATGTCGGCCAGATTCAATTCATGAACGGTTCCGGTTCCGTCGGTTGTGCGATCGACGGTGGCATCGTGCATGACGACCAGCCGGCCGTCTTTGGTCGATCGGATGTCCATCTCCAGCGTATCGGCGCCGGCGGCCAGGCTGCGCTTGAAAGTCTCGATGGTATTTTCCGGGCCAAGGCCCATCCCGCCGCGATGGGCGATGATCCGAAACCCCGGGCGGCTGTAATAGGCGTAATCGGCTGCCGGCGATGCCAGTAAAAACAACCCGGCCATCAGGATTGCCAGTGCGGCCACCGCGCAAGCGGCGGCTATGGTCATCTTTTTTCTCATGTCGATGACGCCATTTGAAGCCAGACCATCAATTTAATCAGCCCTTCTTTGCCGTTGCCATGGAATCAGTGATTCAAATCCTTTCAGCAGTGCGGCCGGATCAATCGGCGCGCACTCTGGCACCGAGCGTACCTAGATAGATGGCCCCTAAAACGATAACCACTCCCATCCAATTCAGTCCGCTTGTGGGACGGCTGAAAAAAATCACATCCCAGAGAAACGACAGGGCCGGTTGAAGCAGCAGGATCAATCCGGAGAGCGATATACGCAGGTGCGGCAGTCCGTGGGAGATCAGCAGCCAACCCACCGCCTGACTGAAAAGACCCAAGGCCGACAATGAGAGCAGCGATTGAAGATCGGGCACGGCAAAGGTGTCTCCGGTGCGCATCATTTCCATCCCAATAAACGCCGCGGTGATTAATGAAACGATCATGAGCACATAAAAGAACGACGCCTGCCGAAGGTTCGACTGCAACTTGCGCAGCGAGAGCAGAAACCCGGCGTAGCACACCGACGCGGCCAGCCCGAAGTAGATGCCTGTCCTGTATTGCACCGCCAGCCGGTCCCAATGGATGCCCACCACCAGAAAAAGTCCAGCTACGGCCAGGGGGATGGAGATCAGATAGGCCGGACGAAGCCGCTCCTTATACAAAAGAAAACCGGCCAGGGCCATGATGAAAACCTGAAAATTCGGCAGTATCGTGCCCAGTCCCGGTCCCACATAGATCACGCTGTGGTGGTAGAAGATCAGGTCTAAGGAGAACAGGGCGCCGCAGAGGGTCAGCAGGCCTGCCTGACGCAACGTGAGGCGCCTCATTTCATGTTTCCAGGCGACCCCCGACAGCAGAAAGATGCCGCCGATGAGTACGCGATAGAAGGCCGATGCCGTGGGACTCACATGGCTGATCTTGACCCATACACCGGAAAAGCTGATCATCAGGGCTCCGGCGAGCAGGCCCAAAACGGCCCGGCGATCCATACGCATGGGGGATCGATTGCGGTTCGACATAGAAGAAACCAGGCTGTTTGAGGTCGATGCGGAATCCACGGACGCCATTCGAAGCCGGTCCGGATTTCCGGGGCACCATGCCCTGCGTCATCGCCAAATCAACATTTCTATCCCAAAAGCGGTCCCATGTCATCATAAAATGTTTCTACAATGAGCATGTTTGGTTTATCCAGTCGATGGTACCCATGCGCACAGCGTGCGGATTAAAAGCGACGCCCCTTCTTCCAATGCAATCTGGACATCTCAAATGCACTCCGGAAAAAACAAGCGGATCACTTCCGATACAAAGCGGGAATATGGAACTTAGCACCGGCCTTTCAGGACGAAGGCAGGTGAATCATTCTCCTGCTCCCTGGTTCTGTGCCCGCTAATACCGTTGAGCTCAAGCGCCGTTGGCCGCCTGCGCCAACTTCAGGTTGTCGTTGGCGACGCCGTAGAATAGCGGCGTGATGGCGATCGCCTTTTCAAAGCTCCGGATGGCGGCTTCGTAATCGCCTGCGAGCAGGTACATGCATCCCAGATTATTATGGGCGCGTGCTTCGCCCACGCCTTTCTTGAAGGCTTGAAATGCTTCTGCGTAGCGTCCCAACGCCGCAAGGGATGCCCCAAGGTTGTTGAATACCCTTGGCGGGGCATACTCGAAACGGATGGCTTGCCGGAAGGCGGCAACCGCCTGGTCGTGCCGGCCGGCCATCGCAAGGGAGACCCCCAGACCGTTAAATAAGAGTCCTTCTTCCGGCTGAAGCCGGATCGCCGTTTCGAACGCCTGGGTTGCCCGGTCGTGCTCCTTGAGCAGATCATGGATGTGCCCGAGATAAGCGTAAGTCCGCCAAAGGTTCGGGTCCTTGGATAAGGCTTTGTCAAAAAACTCACGGGCGAGACGGAGGTCTTTTTTGAAGAAGTAGACCATGCCCATTGCTTCCCACACCGCCGCCAAATCAGGTTGGCGTTCGGTAATCCCGTCCAACAGTCTCAAGGCATCGTCATGAAAGCCCGTGCGGGCCAGCAGGCGGGCCATCTTCAATTGAACGCCCAGGTTTCCCGGCGCTTTGACCAGCGACTGCTCGTAGCGGGTATAAGCGCCGGCCACCTTCCCCTGGCGCAGCAATCCGTCACCTTGTCGTTCGAGCACTTCGGCTGAGACCTCGGGAGCAGGCTCGACTAGTTTTGCCTGCGCATCCTGCAACCGGGGCCGGTTTTCAGGCAGTTGCCGCATATGATCGTAGAAAGGGTTGCCGTAGCGCACTTTACTGCTTTGGGATGCACCGGAGGTACCGCAACCGCTGAGCAGCACGGGCAGAAGGGCGCCGATTATGAGCCACCCCAAACCGGAGGTGCGGTTTCGATGATGCTTGGGTTTGTAATGCATTGAATTCTCCTTTTATTAATCGATACAGCTATCTTGAAATGATATTCTGCCAGATCCGTATGGCGGCCGGACCCAGGATTACGGTAAAAAGCGCGGGGAAGATGAACAGAATCAAGGGGAAGATCAGTTTGACCGGTATTTTGGCGGCCGCGGTTTCGGCGCGCTGATAGCGTTGGGTCCGGTAGGCGTCGGAAAATACGCGCAGGGAAGCGGCCAGGCTGGTACCGAACTTGTCGGTCTGGATCAGCAGGGTGACCAGGGAGGTCATCTCCTCAAGGTTGGATCGGGCGGCCAGATCCCTCAGGGCCTCCTCCCGGGAGCGGCCGGCTCTCAGCTCCAGGTTCATCAGTTTCAACTCATCGCTGAGTTCCGGACTGTTGAGGTGAATTTCTTCGGCCACGCGGGCAAAGGCGCCATCCAGTCCCATGCCGGCCTCCACACAGACCACCATGAGGTCCAGGGCGTCGGGAAGCGCCACCAGCAAATTCTCCTTGCGCCGGTCGGCCTTGATCCGCAGCCAGAGGTCGGGAAGATAAAAACCGGCCAGGGCCGCCAGTAACGATAGGGCCAGCGTGGCTGCGCTATTGGTCAAATGAAACAGCGCCAGGCGCGTCATTACGAAAAATCCGGGAAGGAGTAAGGCGAAAAGACATTTGGCGCCCCAGAAGATCTCGCCCGCCTTGGGGTGCCGGAAACCGGCCCTTAGAAAGCGCAGGCGCATGCTGGAATAGTTTTGGGTAGCGGGGGCGGCCACTTTGCGGCCCAAGATACCGAAAAAGGCCAATACCTTCGATGTTTCGGCATCCTGGGGCAGCACGCCTCCCGTTGCGGTGGTGCGGGGTCTGGCGCCGTGTTTGATCTTATGGATGAGTTTGCGCCGCTGGGCTGCGCCACGGGCAAACTGCCAGACCCCCACACACATCAAAAAGAGCGCACAAAATGCGGCCACCGAGATGATGGCTTCGGCATTGGGAAAGTAGGTGAACATTTTTTATCTCCTTGATCAGAATTTGATTTGAATCATTTTGCGGATCACCAGGATACCGGCCGCCATCAGCGAAGCCGCTCCGACCAGCATGAATCGGCCCATGCTCTCTGTCAGCAGCAGGTCCAGGTAGCCGGCGTTGACGATGCGGATATAGGCCACAATTACGAACGGTAGCATCACCAGGATGACCGCAGAAAGCTTGCCCTCGGCCGTGAGCGCCTGCACCTTGCCCATGAGTTTGAATTTTTCCCGGATTAAATAAGCGAGACTTTCGACGATTTCGGCCAGGTTGCCGCCGGTTTCGCGCTGCAGAATGACGGCGACGACAAAATATTTTATCTCCCGGCAGTCGATGCGGGTGGTCATGTGGCGGAGGGCCTCCGGCACGCTGACGCCGAAGTTGATTTCATCCAGGGTCTCTTCGAATTCACTTCCCAGCGGCGCGTCGAACTGGTCGGCGGCCAGCTTCATGCCGCTGGTAAGGGCATGGCCGGCTTTGAGCGCCCGGCTGACCAGTTCCAATGCTTCCGGCAATTGTTTCTGGAATTTTTCAATGCGCTTTTGTTTGAGTTGAAGCAATTGCAGGGCCGGAAGCAGGCCCAGGACCAGGGCTATGCCCGCCGCCGGCAGGGTGTGATGAAGAAAGATTTTCGCCACGGCAAAGCCGACTGCAACTGCACCCAGCGAGCAGAAAAGATAAAAATCAAGGGGATGGCCGGCATCAGCCTGGAGCACCAGCCGGTCCAGCCGCCGCATGCCCGGAAGGTGCGACAGCAACTGATGAATCCATGGGATTTTGCTGAGAAGGCGCCGGCGCACGATGTCGTGGCTGTTTGCAAACGGTTGAAAGCCGGTGACGTGTTTCAGGCGCTTGCGGATCTTAAGCCGCTGCACCGAGCGCATGTTGTTCCAGGCCATCCTGGTCAGCTCTATACCGGCGACCACAATGATGAAAAGGACTGCGCCAATGAATAATCGTTCCATAATAAACCTCCTGACGATACCGCCCTCTGTTTCGAAGGGGCACCGGTTATCAGATCTCCACAGCCCGGGTGGGGTCAAAAAGATCCGGGGGCAGCATCACCCCGGCCACCTGAAGCCGGTCGCAGAATCTTGGCCGCACCCCGTGAAAGCGGAATTGTCCCTTGACTTCACCCTGTGGATCGATGTGGCTCTGATCAAAGGAGAAGATCTCCTGCATGGTGATGATGCTGCCCTCCATTCCCGTAATTTCCTGAAGGCTCACCAGCTTGCGCCGTCCGTCGGCCAGACGGGAGACCTGGATGACCACATCGATGGCCGAGGCGATGTAGCTGCGCATGAATTCGGAGGGGATGTCGAAGTTGGCCATGGCCACCATGGTTTCCAGGCGCATCAATGCGTCCCGGGCCGAGTTGGCGTGGATGGTGGTCAATGAGCCGTCGTGACCGGTGTTCATGGCCTGCAGCATGTCAAAGGCCTCTGCGCCGCGCACCTCGCCGACGATGATCCGGTCGGGGCGCATGCGCAGGCTGTTGCGGACCAGATCCCGCGCCAGGATCTGACCCCGGCCCTCGATGTTGGGCGGGCGTGTTTCCAGTCGCACCAGGTGGGTCTGCTTCAGCTGCAGTTCAGCGGCATCTTCGATGGTCACGATGCGTTCGCTTTCGGGAATGAACCGGGAGAGTACATTGAGCAGGGTCGTCTTGCCGCTGCCGGTACCGCCGGAGATGAGCACGTTGAGCCTGGCGCGGATAATGCCGGAGAGCAGTTGTTCCATCTCGGGGATAAGGGTCTGGTTTTCGATGAGATCCGACATCTCCAGCGGCGTGGCGGCAAAGCGTCGAATGGAGAGCATGGGGCCGTCCAGCGCAAGGGGCGGGATAATGGCGTTGACCCGCGAACCGTCGGCCAGACGGGCGTCGACCATGGGGGACGATTCATCCACCCGGCGTCCCACCGAGGAGACGATCTTGTCGATGATCTTCATCAGGTGGGCATCGTCCTTGAAGCGGGCATCGGTGGCCTCCAGCTTGCCGAATCGTTCCACATAGACCTGGTGATAGGCGTTGACCAGGATGTCCGAAACCGTGGGATCCTTCAAAAAGGGTTCGAGGGGCCCCAGTCCCAGTACTTCGTCGACGATCTCGGAAAAAATCTTCTCCCGTTCGTTCAGGTTCAACGGCAGAACATGGTTCTCCTCCCTCAGGATTTTGTCCACCGCCTGGCGGATATGCAGGGAGAGGGTCTCTTTGTCCAGGGTATCGACCAGTGAGAGATCGATAATGTCCAGCAGACGGCCATGGATCTTGGCTTTAAACTCAAAATATTCGTCCGGCATGTACTTCTGGCCGTTTTCATCCATTTGGGCCGGAAAAGACAGGATTTGGTTCACGATTACCTCCTTTATGGATCGGGACAATGATGGGTGCGTCCGGCTATCCGCCAAACAGACGCCATCCCTTTTTGACCGGTTTATTTTCCTCGGGCCTCAGCGCCTGGGCCAATGCGTCGAAGTTCCGGGCGATTTTCGATCGGGGGGCCACCGCGTTCAAAGGGCGGCCCTGGTTGATGGCCGCCATGGTGGTGACATAGTCATTGGGAATCTTCCAGAAGACTTCCTGGCCCAGGCCCTCCCGGGCGTCCTTGGCGGAGATGTCGCCCCGCTTGATATACCGGTTCAGAATGACCTTGGACTTCTCCTCTTCCACAAAACCCAACTCGACCACCGAACGCAGCAGTTTGTTGGTGTTGGCCAGGCACGGAAGGCTGGGGGTGGCGATCAACAGCAGGTGGGTCGACAACGCGAAGGTCTTCAGCGCCGTATCGTGGGTTGCCTGGCCGCAATCGATGACCACATGGTCGAAGATCGATTGCATCAGTGCGAGAAGCTGTTGCATGATCTGCGGCGTCGGTCTCTGGTGGCCATTCAGATAACCGGGCGACGGCAGGACCTGGACGCCGGTCGGGTGGCGCGAGAGCAGATTCATCAGGAAGGTCTCATCCAGACGGTTGATGTTTTTTGTCAGGTCCCCCCAGTGGAATTGAGGCTCTATCTCCATAAACAGGGGAATTTCTCCAAAGAGGGTATTCATGTCCAGCAAGGCTACGGACGCATCGGAATGGGACTGACGCAGCGAAACCGCCAGGTTGACCGCTACAGTGGTGGCGCCGACGCCGCCCTTGCCCCCCACAATGCTGATGACCTGACCGCTCCGGCCCGGATGGGAGGGCTCGGGGCGCCGGCTGCGCGCTGCGAATCTTCGCAGCGCCTTGTCGAGATCAACTTCGTTCAAAGGCAAAGGAAAAAACTCCTTAATGCCGAGGCGCATGGCCTGCATCAGCAGGTTGGCGTCCGGCGCCGGCGCCACCAGGAAAATTTCCCGGGCCTTGCCCTGGGAGATGATGGTTTGGATGCGCTGGATTTCTTCTTTTGTCGGGTGGCCCAATTCCAGAATCAGCAAGTCGCAGGGCTGGTGATCGTCCGGATCCATTAGAAGATAGTCGTTCATCGTCCGGACGGTCTGCTGGAGCTGTTTCTTCAATGCCGCATTGCGGATGGCCAGTTTAACGTCTATGACTTGTTTGTTTTCCATGACGGCTCTCCTTGCCGGTTTAGGTCGTTTATTCCACAAGGTTGGGAATCGTCCCTTTAAGATTTCCATAAAGGCCGCCGCCGCCACGGCCGGTGACAAACGACTGGTTGCAGTCCACTCGGACGGAAATCGTATTGTCCGGAGGTGGATTGGGCATAAATACTTCTATCCGGGCGAATCCGACGATCTCCATTCCCCCATGGGGATTGCTGCAGGTATCGCCATCCCGGTATACCGGGATGGTGGCCGTCCATTTATTGTCATCGCCGTCGCCGTCCCGGCGTTTGAAGTAGTGAAAAAGTGCGGGAAGGGGGGCCGGGTTTTTGGGGTTCCCATCGATGGGGCTGCCGGTATCCATGGACGGATCGGTGATCACGGCGCCGGTGAAGAGGCTGGCGATGGTACCGCCCTGGTGCTCGAAATAATCCCCGGTGGAGGCTTCGGGGGTGACGGCCGGGGCAGGGTCCTGGTTCATGTCAAAATTGGCATCCAACCAGGCCTGGCCGCACGGCTCAAGCAGGCACGGGTTGGTATCCGGATCCTGGCCGTCTCCGCTGATAAACCCCAGCAGCTTGTCGCTCATCCTCGATGCGTTGATGGGGTCGAAGAAATTATGCCATCCGGCGCAGCTCTCGGTGGTGGGGGAGAACATGATTTCGTCACTGCAGTCGTTGGGAAAGTTCAGCTCCGAGAGGCTGAAGGGCGTCTTCAGCTCACCTTCATCCACGATGGCCGGCCCGGTCAGGGCGGCTGTGGCGTCTGCCTGGATATCCACTGCGTTGATGCCCCAGATGCGGGCGAAAAAGGTGGTCACCGGTGTGTTGGCGGTGTCGTCTCGACGGGCCGTCACCTGGACGGCGTCCGGCGCCGTGAGCGTCGGATCGACCGAAGTACCGTTCCAGGTGCCGATGACCACATCCGCGTCATCGATGGCAATGCTCACCTGCCCGGCCCGGTTCTTCACGGCGACCTGCTGGACGGCGGCGACAACGGCCGTACGATCGAAGACATAGGTCTGCTGCTCCGAATAGGATAGCGCCGCATAGGTCCTGCCGAGAAAGCCTGCCCCGGCCAGGGCACCGGCGTCGGAGACATTCTGCAGTTCATTCTTGGTGGCATAAAGGTACCCCACATCCACTGCAAGGGCGGCGATGCCGATCAGCACCGTCATGACGATGGCCACGACGACAGCTGTCGCGCCGCGATTGTCGCCGAATCGATGGTTTAGATGTAATGATAGGTTCATGATGGACTCCTGTCGTTTATTCCATCTTCATGCGCGCCAGGGTTTCGATATCGAGCGTGTCGATACCGATGGCGGGAAGGAATAAAAACGTATACGTGAATCGCGCGGTGACCTCCAGATCACAGCCGAAGCGGGTGCAGCGGTGGGTGCTGGGGTCGAATCCGTCACTCATGTCGTCGTCGACCGGTTTGATGGGAACCGTCAGTGTATTGCTGCCAAACGTTACCAGGTGCCGTTCACTATAATCGCGGACGACCTTTTCAATCTCGGCATTGGACAGGCGTGCGGCGCGTGAAACGATGCCGGCGCGCGCCCCCTCCCGGCTGGCATTGGCCAGCACCTGCCGGTTGAAAAAATAGAGCCCCCACTCGATCATCCCGAAGAGGAACAGGGTGAGCAGCCACAGCACCAAAGCAAACTCCACCGCCGTAGCGCCGTTTTGACTTCCTATTCCGCAAGGGCTGTCCTGTCTGTGGATCTTGGAAAATATTGCGATCATACCCCCTCCCTAATTCGGCTCGTTGCGCATGACGGTGCGTGAGGCGATGGTGGTTTGCCGGATGCCGATGAGTTGGGCGAACAAAAAATTGTACGTATAACGGACGGTGACAGAGAAGTCGTCCTGGCCGTCAGGCCCGGTGACGGTGATATCTGCCGCCTGCAATGCATACCGGCCATCGGCGCTGGTCAGATCGATCAGCTTGTGCTTTACTTGCGGAGGATCGATGGCCCGGCGGTTGCAGTAATCGAGGACGGTCTGTACGACATCGCCTCCGCCGGTGATGGCCATGCGAGCGCCTTCTCTTCCGGCATTTGTGATGACCTGCTTGTTATAGCAAACCAGACCGAATTCGATGCTGCCGAATACCAGGGTGACCAGCAACGGCAGCAGGACGGCGAATTCTACTGCTGCGGCGCCGCACTGGTTGGTTATATGCTTCAGTCGTTTCATGGTCCGTTCCTTTGCCATTTGCCGGCAGCAGCCGGCCTATTGTCCCGGCGCTGCCTTGAAAGCGTCGTGGTAGCTGTCGATGGCGTGGCCGGTGGCCGCGCCGTCCATTCCGGTGGATGGGTCGGTTTGCCTGCCGGCCTGGGGATAGACGGTCTGGCGTTGCTTAGCCGTTTGGACAGACGCTCCCCAATGGCGATAGAGTTGGGGCGTGCCGGTGCACGCCAGTGTTAAGAGGGTAACTGCTGAAAAGACGATAACGTTAAGTAGTATTCTGGACATAACGACCTCCTTGTCGTGTTATGGGCGCGGCGGGCCAGGTTCGGCGACCGTTTCGGTTCCGGCCAGGGCATGTCCGAAAGATCCCTCCATCTGGCCCATGGGTGTCTTTTTGTTTGGGCTGTTGCTACCTTCCATGAAACCCATGAGGTAGAATTCGGCATCGTTGGGTTCGACATAGCCGTCTGTGGGAAGCGGCAGTTGTGTTCCGTCTACAGGCTTCACCAACCTCGGCGTGACGATGATCACCAGTTCGCTTTCATTCTTTTGAAAGGAGCGGCTGCGGAAAAGCGCACCCAGGACCGGTATGTCACCCAGCAGGGGGAACTTTTGGACCGCGTCGCGTACGGTCTCCTTAAGCAGCCCGGCGATGGCAAAGCTTTGTCCGTCCCCCAGCTCGATGGTCGTCGATGCCCTGCGGGTGGATACACCCGGCACCACGAATCCGGAGAACTGTACGGCGGTGGAGAAATCAAGCTCCGAAACCTCCGGCTCGACCTGTACACTGATCTTCCGATTGCTCAGGACCGTGGGTTTGAAGGTCAGTCCCACGCCGAAACTTTTATAAGCCACCGTAACAGCCCCTCTGTCCTGGGGGACCGGCACCGGAAATTCGCCCCCGGCAAGAAATTCGGCCTGTTGTCCGCTGATCGCGATCAAGTTGGGTTCGGCCAGTATTTTGACCAGACCGTCCTGCTTGAGCGCATCGATCAAACCTGTCCAGGTGGCGCCGCTCTGCTGAAATCGGAAGAGGGCATTGACAGCCGAAGATGGCGGCAGGTCAAAAAGCCAGGTGCCGGCGTCAGCGTCGAATTCCGGAAAGACAAAGGAGCTCAGGCCGCCGAGGGTGCTGGCGCCGAAGCGATGGCCGTCGATGAAATTGAAATTGATCCCCAGCCGCTTGGTGGTGGCCCGGCTCATCTCGGCGATCCTGACCTCCAGCATGACTTGATGGATGCCACCCACCGTCACCAGGTTGTTGATTTTGCCCTCTGGTGCATAACCCCGGGCCAGAGACAATACATTGGCTAATGCCGCTGCGTCCGACACTTTTCCAGCGAGGGTAATGCTATCGTGGGTGCCTAAAATCTGAAGCTCCCGCTCTTCAGGCAGCAATTGATGCACCTGCTGCTTCAAAAGGGTAATGTCATAGACCACTTCGACGTCGTAGACCGCCGAAACCGATCCGTTGCGCCACAGGGTCAGGTTGGTGGTGCCGGCCGTTTTACCGGTAAGGTAAATTTCTTTGCTCGAGATGATGACAATGTCGGCGATCTCCGGTGCTGCAACCGAAACACGCTTGACCGGTACCGGACTCTTGAGGACGATGGATTTGCCGACTGACAGTTGAATCTTCCTGGGGCTCAACGCCTGCGCCGCCGATGAATACGGGGCCACCGCCAGCAGCAATAGCGCAATCATAAGGCCGGCCCAGGTATTGCGAAGTATAGAATATTTATGTACAGCCATGGTTTGCTCCTTTTTGGATTAAAGCGATTAATAGTTCACCCGGGTCCGGCGACTGTCGCTGCCCCTGATGACCTGGACGGTTCGTTTCGATTCGGCTTTGCCTTTCTTGCGCTTGGGTTTGGCGGATAAGGAGGCCAGGGTTTGGGATATGGTCGCCCCTGATGTGAGCACCTTTTCCGAATCGATAAGGTTGCGCAGGGCGAATTGCAGTTTCCCCTCGCTGGCGGCCAGGGCGAGTTTTTCTCCTTCTGTCGGTGTCACCTCCAGGGTGTAGACATCCACCGGTGCCGGCTCTCCCTTTTCGTTCTTGACGATCTGGGTGCCGGTGGCAAGGACCAGCACATTGTCCAGCACCATCTTGGTTTTTTCTACTTTTCGGTGAGGATCTTTCAGGGTCACCAGCACATCCACCCGGTTCCCGGGATTGATAAATCCTGAGATGCCGATCACTTTGTCGCCTTTCACGGCGATGGCCCGTTTACCCGGTTCCAGAATGGCGGAAACGCCGCCGGTTTTGACATCCGCAGGTGCCAGACGGTGCTCAACGATAGGCTCGCCCCGTTTCAGCGGAGCAATCAGAACGCGGTCCTTGAGATCCGCGGCATCAGTAAAATAGCCGACGGGGAGACTTTCCTGGAAAAAGGGGGAAGATGTGATCATCTCCGGCGTGAGCTTTGTGCCCCACACCAGATCCACGGCAGCAACCGCAACGGGAACAGCTTCTGCTTCCACCTTGATGACTTGCTGAGGCGCCGTTTTCTCTTTGACATACCGGTAAATGATGGTGCTGCCGGTTGCAGCGATGATGAGTGAAAGCAGGATGGGTAAAAAGGACTTCCATTTTTTCATGGGGTGCCTCCTTGTATTAAAAAAGTGTAAACCCGCAGGTGTGGGTCAAAATATAAAGCCCGGTGCCAAGACCGATGGCCAGTCCGTATCTCAGGCGCGGTGTTCCGGCGCTGGTTTGATGGGTACCGGATATAATGGTTTGGACCAGCTGGTGCGGACGGATGGTGTGCAGGGCGGCGAACAAGAGCCCCAAGCCGTTGTTGTGCGCCAGAAAAACGCCCAGGGCATAGAAACCGCCAACGATAGCGATGAACAAAAAGGCGATGAAGACCGCCTTGGCGCCCAAAAATGCGCCGGTCATGGCCAGCAATTTGACATCGCCGCCCCCCATGCCGCCGGCCAGGTAAGGAACAATCAAAAGCAAGGTCCCGGTGCCGAAACCGGCGAGGCTGAAACCAATACCGGAAACCCCATGCCCAATGCCATAGTACATCAGTGCTCCGGCTGCAGCAGGAAGGGTTATGATATTCGGTATCTTAAATGTGCGCCAATCCGTGAATCCCGCTACAAAAAGCAGGATCAAAAGGGTGGATATGAGAAATTGGTCCGCCAAAGGATTCATGGTCAACTCCTTGCGTTGCGCCAAACACAAAGCGCTTCTGCAGATTCTAAATTTTTATGCGGGGGTATTTTTTGCCGTGAACGATTAAGGCACGGCGGGGGAAACCAGGCAGTATGAAGTCAGAAAGTGCAGCAGCGCGAAAAAGGAGAGAAGAAAGAAGCGATCACAATACAACGGCGGTTCAAAGCGCGATTTTCGGGGTTCGGTGTAACCGTTATGGGTTTACTGGGGACATGTTATCCTCCGGATGTCCCGTCGATATTGGTTTCAACCGTCGTGAAGGCATCGTTCACATCCGTGCCCAGAAAGCCGACGGTCGCGATGATGACGGCGGCGATAAAGGCTGCCATAATGGCATATTCCACTGCCGTGGCACCGGTTTCGTCCTTAAAAAAAGCGAACAGTCTGTGCATTGGGAATATCTCCTCGTTTTGGTTTATCTCTCGGTGCCGGAGGTGCTGAAAAGGCTTGCTATCGGGACCATGTGGCACGTTCGAGCCGTTTTTTATGGACAGGGGCATTCTTCGGATCGTCCGCTGGGAATGCCCCTGGCGGATTTTCTGCTTACCCGGAAAGAACTGAAGTAGGGTGCGTCGGTTGAGGGAGCGAGAGGAGAAATCGAAACAAGACGTGTCGCAGGTGATTCAGAAACAGTGCATGTGTTCTTTGTGGTAATTGCAAACGCCGAATGCTGACAGTTAACCGCCGGCTACCCCATCGATATCGGTTTCAACTGTGGTGAAAGCGTCGTTGACATCCGTACCGAGAAAACCCACGGTTGCGATAATGATGGCAGCAATCAACGCGACCATAATGCCGTACTCGACAGCTGTGGCACCTTCTTCATCTTTGAATATAGCGATCAGTTTTTTCATTTTATGCTCCTAATGTAAATTTTCAGGTTGAATGTTTTTTATCCCCGGGCCATGGACTGCAAATTTGGAATCACCTCCTTTTACTTCTATTCTGCTTTGGAGAGAATACCTCCATTCAATTACGGTTGGGAGTACTGCAAGGCGAATGCCACAAGTTTGATGAAGAACAGATCTTGTCGCTTTTTGTTTGGGCGGATACAAACCAGGAGAAGAGAATTAATGTATGGTCAAGCTGCCCGGGGCCAGGTTAAGCAACGGATTTAATATATTAAAAGGCGATGCCGTGAAGTTCTCTGGGCTTTTGGCTAATGGGGGTTGCAGGGGCGTGGCTTTTATTTAACGGCGTGTTGCTGGATGATTCCTGTGTTCGATAACGAACAGCGCTTATGACCCAGACTATGAAGGAAAGGTAATAGAAAATGTGGTATCGGATGCCACTGGTGGGTAGTGGATTTCTGAAAAAAGTGGTAGTTCTATCAGTATGTTATCATGCTATCAATTTGATAGGGTGGGCCGGCGTGAACCCTTTTTTATCGGAGGCGGGACCATCGGAATCGTTTCGGCCAAAAGCAATGCATTAACCAGTATGCCTGCAAAATGCGGACGATACATGACCTCCTCCTTTAAGGCGGCGCGGCCGGAAAGCCGGTGCGCCTGTCTTCATCTTCCAGGACCGGGCGGCATCAAGGGCCGCCCGGTCCTGTATCGGGTGATGGCAAAATGCTACTGGGCCATCACAAATTGGCCATCCTTGACCTGGACGACGACCATGGAATCCACACCCAGGCCGTTGTGATCCTTTGGCGAAAGGTTGTAGACCCCGGAGATGCCCACGTAGTTATGGGTCGCTTCGATGGCCGCCCGCAGGTCCTGCGCTTTGGTGCCTTTTTGCTTCATGGCGTTGGCCACCATCATGATGGCATCCCATGCGTATCCGGAATGGGTGTTGATGGGGAACTGCTTGTCATAGCCGTTTGCGTTGTAGAGGCGGATGAACTCCTTGATCACCGCCTTCTGGGGGTCGGCATCGGGCAGCGCGTCCGCCACCATCAGCTTGGTGGCTGGCATGCGGTCGCCTTCGGAGGCCTTGCCGGCCAATTCGATATATTTGGGGTCCGGCAATCCATGGCATTGAAACAGCGGCAGATCGATGCCCAGTTGGGCTTTGTTCTTGCTGACGATGGCGCCGGCCGGGCCGATGGTCCAGACCACCAGAGCCTGGGGGCCGGCTTTTTTGGCGTTGGTCAGCTGGGTGGTCATCTCGGTGTCCCGGGGGCCGAAGTTCTCCGTTGCGACGATTTCCAAACCGTATTCAGGGGCCAGCTTGGTCAGCCAGCGGGCGCCGTCCTTGCCGAACCCGTCGGATGCGGTGAGCAGGGCGATCTTGGTCAGGCCCTTGTCTTTGAGGTACATGTAAAGGCGCTTCACCGCCACGGACGAGCGCTGGGGAGATTTGAACACCCACTCGTAGGGTCCCAGTTTCGGGCCCCCCATGATGACCGGATCACCGCCGACCGTCATGAAGGCCGGCACCTTGCCGCCGTGGATGATCTTCTTCACCGCCATGCCGGTGCCGGTGCGGGTGGGGCCGATGATGGCCGCCACCTTATCCTTGTAGATAAACTTCTTGGCGATATTCACTGCTTTGGCCGGATCGCCCTCCGTATCCCCGATGATGAGTTCGATGGATTTACCGTTGATGCCCCCCTCTTTGTTGATCTTGTCCACCACCATGGTGGCCACCAGCTTGGTGGGGGTGCCGATGAACGAAGCCGGGCCGGAAAGGTCGAAAAAAGCCCCGATCTTGATCGTGTCCGCCGCAGTCGCGGTGCCTCCGGTTGCAACCAGCATCAAAACCGCAGCCAGGGCCGCCAAACTTTTTATTGATCTCATCTTCTGCTCCTCCTTGTTCGTCGTTGCGGTGTGGGGTTGAAAAACAACATAGAAGTGGTTTACAGCCTTCAATCAGGTTCAAAATCAAGGCGGGCCGAGGAGTTCAACCGGAGGAATACATTGAGTATTTTGAGGATTGAACTCCTCGGCCCAACACCGAGGTTGGGCCCGAGGGGAGGCTGTAAACCACTTCTAAACAATTTCATCCTTGATGCGGGTATCAAACACCCGCTGACTTTTACGCTCGGTTCTGGGCAGTTCTCCATAGTCCGTCAGTTCCACCTGGGTGGAGACCAGCAATTGTTTTTTGACCTGGTAGCCGGTTTCATGCACCAATTCGGCGGTGCGGCCTCTGTCCACCCCCTGGCCCCTTTCGATGACCAGCTTCATGTAATCCTTTCCTGAATTGTCGTCGCGGGTCAGGTGAATCTGGTATTCGGACCCCAGTCCGGGAATCGCCGACAGGATGGTGTCGATGGTGGAGGGGTAGATGTTGACTCCTCTGAATTTGATGGTGTCGTCGCTGCGCCCCTTGATGCGCGAGTGACGGGGCATGATCGAGCCGCAGGTGCACGGTCCGGGGATGATGCGGGTGATGTCCCGGGTGCGGTAGCGGATCAGGGGGGCGGCTTCCTTGCACAGGGTGGTCACCACCATCTCTCCCCACTCGCCGTCCGGCACCGGTTTCAAGGTCTCCGGATCGACGATTTCCAGGATGTAGTAGTCCCCCCAGTAGTGGATGCAGTCGTGGTCCGGGCATTCGATGCCGGTGCCGGGTCCGTAGAGCTCGGTGAGACCGGTGATATCGAAAAGCTCGGCCCCGCCGAACAGTTCGCTGATCTTGGTGCGCATGGAGCGGGACGAGCGCTCGGAGCCGTAGATAATTTTGCGGATGCTGATTTTGTCGGCCAGGCCCCTGCGGTGGAGCTCTTCGGCCATGAGCAGCGCCATGGAGGCCGTGCTGCAAAAGACGGTGGAGCGCACGTCCTGGAGAAACTGGATATGCATGTCGATATTGCCGGGGCCCACCGGCACGGCCATGGCGCCGATTTTTTCGCACCCGAGCTGAAAACCCATGCCGGCCGTCCAGATCCCGTATCCCACGGCGATCTGCACCCGATCCAGCGCCGTAACGCCGGCCATTTCATAACAGCGGGCAAAGAAGTGAACCCAGTCATCGATATCCTTTTGCGTGTAGCCGATGATCTTGCGTTTGCCGGTGGTGCCGGAGCTGGCGTGGATGCGGACGATTTGCTCATACGGCACCGCCCGCAGGGGAAAAGGGTAGAACTCGCGCAGGTCTTCGGTGGTGGTGAAGGGCAGCTTGGTCAGGTCATCCAGCCCTTGAATGGCGCGCGGGGTGACGCCCGCTTTCTCCAGACGCTGGCGGTAGAAGCTGGCGCCTTCATAGGCATGGGCGACCGTCCACTGCAGCCCTTTGAGCTGGTGGGCGGCCAAAGCATCTTCTGTTTGAATTTCAGGCATAAAGGTCATGGCATGCATCTCCGGTTTCTCCAGGCAGATATTGGTCAGGCCGGCCGCACCCAGGCGGCTGGCCGCGGGTTTGTCTCCACTGGCCGCACCCAGGAACGCAGCGCGCAGCTTGGGGTCGTTGAGAAGGTCGTCGCTGCTTCCCTGCTCGACGATGCGTCCCCCGGCCATGAGAAACGCTTTATGGGAGGCCGAGAGGGCCCGGGCGGCATTCTGTTCCACCAGCAGGATGGTCACCCCCGAGCGGGACAGTTGATGTATGATGTCAAAAATTTCATCGGTAATCAATGGCGCCAGTCCCAGGCTGGGTTCATCCAGCAACAGCAGCTGCGGCCGGGCCATCAGGGCGCGACCCATGGCCAGCATCTGCTGCTCGCCGCCGGATAGGGTGCCGGCCGCCTGGCCGCGGCGCTCCTTCAGCCGCCCGAAGCGGGCGTACACGCCGTCCATCCGCTCGGCCGTCTCCCGGCGACCGATGCCCAGGGCCGCAACACCCAGCTCCAGGTTTTCGGAGACCGTCAGGTGGGGGAAGACCTCCCGACCTTCGGGGGTCAGGGCAAGCCCTTTGCCCACCATCCGGGTGGGCGAGTGACCGGTCACCGGCGCGCCGTCGAGCAGGATCTCTCCTGCGGTGGGTTTCATCAGGCCCATGACGCATTTGAGCAGGGTGGTCTTGCCGGCGCCGTTGGCGCCCACCAGCGCCACGGTCTCTCCCCGTCCCACGGAAAGGTCCGCGCCGAAAAGGGCTTGTGCGGCGCCGTAGTGGGCGGTCAAGGATTTTATTTCCAGCAACGCTCGGTTCATGGGATCAGGCAATGGCCTCCATGCGGCCCAGATAGGCTTCCAGGACCAGGGGATTGTGGCATACGCCCGACGGCGATCCCTGGGCGATGCAGCGGCCGCTGTCCAGCACCACCACGTGATCGGCCACCTCCATGACCAGTTCCATGTCGTGTTCCACCAGCAGCATGGTGTGGCCGGCGATTCGCTTCTGGCGGATGTGGCGGGCGATTTTCAGGGTCTCTTCGCTGTTCAGACCGGCCACCGGTTCATCCAGCAGGACCACCTTGGGTTCTCCCACAAAGGCGCGGGCCATCTCCATCCGTTTTTTGTCGCCGTACGACAGGGCCGACGCCGGCCAATTGGCCTTGGCGGCCAGGTCGAACTGGTCCAGGGCTTCCAGGGCTTTGAGCCTGAGCTGCCGCTCCTGGTGCCGCAGGGCCGGCAGGCGCAGCATGGAGACGGCAAAGGAGCGATGCGACGCCACGGTCAAACCGGTCAATACGTTGTCCAGCACCGAGAGCCGGGAGAACACCTTCAGGTTCTGGAAGGTGCGGGATACACCCAGGGCGGCGATGGCATGGGCCGGCATTCGCTCGATGGCGCGCCCTTCCAGGGTGATGCGGCCGCCGCCGAGCGCATCCACACCGCTGATACAATTGATCAGGGTCGATTTCCCGGCCCCGTTGGGCCCTATCAGGGCGGTGATGCGGCCAGTCTCCATGCGGAAGGAGACCTCCTGCAGAGCGGGCAGCCCGCCGAACCATTTGGAGACCTTGTGCAGCTCAAGCATGATCGTTCCGTACCAAGATGATGTGTTTGCGGACCGCAGCGGCAATGCCGGTGACCAGTCCCTGGGGAAGGAAAAGCAGAATGAGCACCAGGATCAGTCCGTGAACGACATCTTTATAGGTGTCCAGTGCTTCGATCCATTCGGGCAGCAGGGTGATCAATGCCGTGCCGAAGAGGGTCCCCCAGATGGAGCCCATGCCCCCCACCACCACCATGATGACGAAGTCCACCGATACGAAGATGTTGAAGGAGGCCGGGCTGGCAAAGGCGTAGCAGTGGGCGAAGAGACTCCCGGCAACGGATGCCAGCACGGCAGAGAGAATGAAAACTTTGATCTTGGCGCGCCGCACATCCACCCCCAGGGCGGCGGCCGCGGTTTCGTCTTCGGCCAGTGCAGCCAGGCCGCGGCCCACGCCGCTGCGCACCAGGTTGAGACAGAGCAGCAGGGCGGTCATGGCAAAGGCCCAGACCAGGTAGTGCTGCCGAATTTCGCTGTCAAAGGCCACAGGGCCGACGGTGAGATAGGGGATGCCGGCAAATCCGCTGGGGCCGCCGGTGACGGTGTCCCATTGGACCAGAACGGTGTAGACCACGATGTTGAATCCCAGGGTGGCCATGGCCAGGTAGTGGCCGCTGAGTTTCAGGGCCGGCAGTCCCACGGCCAGGGCGATCACCGCTGTGGCCAGCGCCACCAGGATCATCACCGGCCAGGCCGGCCATCCCAATGTGGCGGTTCCCACGGCCGAGCCGTAAGCGCCCATGGCAAAGAAAGCCGCATGGCCCAGACTGATCTGCCCGGCGTAGCCGATGAAGAGATTGAGACCGAGCACCACCATGGCGTAGATGGCGATCAGGTTGGAGAGCCCCAGGTTGTAAGGATTGTCTTCGATCAGCGGCCAGACCAGCAGCAAAATGGAGAGTCCCAGAACGGTCAGCCCGGTCCTGTGCAGGTAGCAGAAGTAAAAGAGATTGTCGCGGGCGGTCATCATGGGGCAGTCGCCTTCATTTTTACTTTCCCAATAATCCCTTGGGGCGGATGAACAATACCAGCAGCAGGACCACAAAGGCGGCCACGTCCTTGTATGCGCTGCTCAAATAAGCGGCCGACAACGACTCCAGCAAGCCCAGGCTGATGCCGCCCAGCACGGCCCCCGGAAAAGAGCCGAAGCCGCCGAGAATGGCGGCGGCGAACCCTTTGAGCCCCAGCAGCACTCCTACGTCATAGCTTAAAGTGGTGATGGGGGTGACCAGCAGTCCGGCCAGTCCGCCCAGGGCGCCGGCCATGGCAAAGCTGGCCGCCTTGATCCGCCCGATGCGGATGCCCACTACCGAGGCGGCGGTCTGGTTGGAGGCCACGGCCCGCATGGCCAGGCCCAGGCGCGTCCCTCTGAAAAACAGCACCAGCAATGCGATGGTCAGGGCGGTGATGACCAGGATGGCCACCGCCTGGGGCAGGATGGCGGCCCCGGCGATGCGAAACGGCTCTTCCCCGGCGAGATGGGGAACGGCCATGCGGTTTTTACCCCAGACCAGCTTCATGCCGCCGCGGATCATGATGGAGATGCCGATGGTGAGGAAGATCAGGACCAGATGATTCTGTGACCTTGCCGGACGGATTCCCAGGCGTTCCACTAGGATGCCCACCAGGGTGACCGCGGCCACTGCGCCCACCAGGGCGGCAGGCATGGGCAGTCCGGCCCAGAAAAGGCCGGAGAAGAGGAACATGCCACCGAGGGAAACAAAGTCCACCTGGGCGAAATTGACAATGCCCATGGTGTTGTGCACCACGCCGAATCCCAGGGCGATTAAGGCGTAGATGGCGCCGTTGGTGATGCCTGCGAACACAAACTGCAACAGATCCTGAAACTCGGCCATTCGCTCCTCTTGTTCGGTACCGGAACCATGGGGGGAGTCACAGACTATGTCAGGCGGGGGAAGAGGTCAAGTGTGGAAAGGACCATGGGAATATCGAATATCGAATATCGAACCGCAGAATGTCGAAGTAAGGTATTCTGTCATTTAAAATAAGAAAGGCAGAGCGCAGCGATTCCACACTTCGACATTCGATATTCCTTGTTCGATATTCTGCGGTTCTTTTCCCGTCCTCGACAAGATCTGCATTTAGGTGTAAAAGCTGGGTCGACGATATTGCAACCCCTGTTCGGACGAGGCGCGCATGAACAAACAAAATTCCAGAGAACTGATGATGGGCAATGAGGCCATTGCCCGAGGATTGATCGAGAACGGCTGCGCTGTGGCCACCTCCTACCCCGGCACGCCGGCATCCGAGATTCTGGCGGCGGTGGCCGGGTACCGGCGGCGGCTGGGCCTGACCCTGCATGTCCAGTGGGCCGTCAACGAGAAGGTGGCCTTCGAGATCGCCTATGCGGCCGCCATGGCCGGACGGCGGGCGGCGGTGAGCATGAAACAGGTGGGATTGAATGTGGCCTCCGATCCGCTGATGAGCGCCGCCTACATGGGAACCCGAGGCGGATTCGTGATCATCAGCGCCGATGATCCGGGCCCCCACTCCTCCCAGACCGAACAGGACAGCCGCATGATGGCCATGATGGCCAAGATCCCGGTGCTGGACCCGGCATCCCCAGGCCAGGCCAGGGAGATGATTGCCACCGCCTTTGCCCTCTCGGAATCCTTCGGGACACCGGTGATGGTGCGGCCCACCACGCGGGTGTGCCATTCGCGCCAGGATATTTTGCCCGGTAAGATTCAACCGCCGGAAGGCGGGCCCGATTTTCAGAAGGACCCGTCGCGATGGGCGGCCACCCCCAAATTCCGGTACCGGCTTCACCTCGGGTTGGAAGAAAAGCTGACCCGGATCGCAGCCTATGACGCCACCCAACCGGTACGCCTGAATCCCGAAGCCGCGGGCCCCAGGGCCGTTCTCTCCTCGGGTGTGGCTTCCGCCTACACGGCGGAGGTAATGCAGCGGCTCGGCCTGTGGGATTCGCTGCCCCTCTACCAGATTCTGCAGCCCTTTCCCCTGCACAAAGAGGTGTTCGAGCTGCTGGCGGAAACTTATGAAGAACTGCTGGTGATCGAAGAAACCACGGGTATCATCGAAATGCAGCTGGCCGACCGCCGCCGGGTCAAGGGCAAGCTCAACGGGGCCGTCCCGGCCGTGGGGGAACTGCTGCCCGCCGCCATCGAATCGGTGGTGGCCGCATATGCCGGTGTAGAGCCGACCCTCCCCGAACTGCCCCAGGCGCCCGGCCGCCGGCCCACCCTTTGCGCGGGATGCCCGCACCGGGCCAGCTTCTTTGCCATTAAAAAGGCGGCACCCAAGGGAATCTACACCAGCGACATCGGCTGCTATACCCTCGGGCTCAACCTGAAGGCCGTGGATACCGTGCTGTGCATGGGCGCCGCCATCAGCCAGGCCGCTGGGTTCTACCACGTCTACAAAGACGAACCCAAACGTCCGGATATCGTGGCCACCATCGGCGACTCCACCTTTTTCCACGCCGGCGTCCCCGCGCTGATCGACGCCGTCAACCAGCGCGTGGGCATGGTCCTGGTGATACTGGACAACCGCACCACCGCCATGACCGGCAGCCAACCCACCCCGGCCTCCGGCAAGGGGGCGGCGGGGGACGATCTGCAGGCGGTGGACCTGGAGACGCTGGTCAAAGGGTGCGGGATCGAATTTCTCGAAACCGCCGATCCCTATGATACCCAGGCCTTTATCGCCCTGGTCAAAGAGGCGGTGGCCTTCAGCCGACGCAGCACCACCGGCCCGGCGGTGGTGATCGCCCGCCACCCCTGTATCATCGACCTGGCCCGCCAGGGACTGGCCGCCGATCCCATCGAAGTGACGGTCAACGACGCCTGCGACGGCTGCGGCTATTGCCTGGAGCATTTCGAGTGTCCGGCCCTGGTGGCCGTGGACGACGAAGATCGCACGGAAGTGGACCCGCTGGCCTGCATCGGCTGCGGCGTGTGCTTGAATGTATGCCCCAAGGACGCCATAGAGAAGAAGTGACTCTATAATTGCATAAAAAAGAAGGCAAAAGGATTGAAAAGCATGGTGAGCCTTGAACAAACTATTTTATTTAGCCTTCTTCTAAGCACTGAACCGGCGGTGGCATAGATGATCGTATCTATTTTATGCCATCTTTTTTCCCCTACGGGAAAGCCGGAGGACTCCAGATCCGGCGTTGCCAAGGGCTTGCAGTAGCAGACTACGGCTGCGCCCTTGGCGGGGCCGTACTCTGGAGCCCTCCGGCTTTTGCAACAATAGAGTAATTATTTTACGGGACACTTGCCTATGAACGATGAACAGCAATACCAGATTGTGATCAGCGGCGTGGGCGGCCAGGGGGTCTTGTTCGTGACCCGCTTGCTGGCTGAGGCCGCCATCGGCAAAGGCTTGCCGGTCTTTACTTCCGAAACCCACGGCATGGCCCAGCGGGGCGGCACCGTGATCTCCCACCTCAAGGTGGGCCGTTTCACCAGCCCGCTGATCATGCCCGGAGCGGCCGATGGCCTCATCGCCCTGAAGGCCGAAGGGATCGCCATGCACGGCGGTTACCTGAAGTCCGGGGCATGGGCCGCCGTCAACAGCCCGGTTGCCCCGGACGTCCGGAACGCCATCCGAATCCGCTGTTGCGACGCGGACCGCCTGGCCAAAGAGAGCGATAATCCCAGGGCGTTGAATCTGATCATGCTGGGATTCGCTCTGGCCGGCCGCCAACCCCAAGACACAGCCTCCCCGCTCTACTTCTGTACCGTGGAAGACGTCGTGCGGGTTCTGGAAAGCCGGTTGAAGGAGAAGAAAGATCTGTTGGGGCGTTCCATCAACGCCCTGTCAATCGGCGCCGGAGCCGGTGAGAAGAAAAGTGGTATGCCAGGGTGATGGCCGAAGTATGGGTTGAACGGATAAATAGATGATAGGTGGGCATTGACCACCGAAATTGAGACAGGCTATGCTTCGTATACGCCATCACCTGTTTTTGATAACCTATTAAGGAAACGAGACCAAAAATGAAAATCACCCGATTCGTCCCCAAAGTGTTGTTTGGCCGAAATACAATCGACAACCTCAATGCATACATCGACGACTGTTATCCCGGCAGCGGCGATTACACGGTCTATGTCATCGATTCGGTTCATCGGACCACCGGACTGTACGACCGGTTGCAGCCGGCTTCCCAGGACCTGGTCATGGAATTCGACGCTTCCGACCGGGAGCCCAAAACAGGGGATATCGATGCGATCTGCGCCACCATTACAAAAGACAAGGGCGATGCGCTGCCCCGGGTTGTGGTGGGCATCGGCGGCGGCGGCACCATGGATGTGGCCAAAGCCGTCTCCATCTTGCTGACCAATCCCGGATCGGCGGCGGACTACCAGGGCTGGGATCTGGTACAAAACGCAGCCATCCCCAAAATCGCCGTACCCACGCTGTCGGGCACCGGGGCGGAGGCCACCCGCACGGCCGTGCTGACCGGTCCGGTTAAGAAACTGGGCATCAACAGCGATTACAGCATCTACAACGCGATTCTGCTTGATCCCGAATTGCTGAAAACAGTCCCGGCGGAGCAGGAGTTTTACACCGGCATGGACAATTTCATCCACTGCGTGGAGGCGTCCAACGGCAGCGCCATGAATGCCATGGGCAGACCCTTTGCCATGCAGGCCAAATCCGTGGTGGAGGATTTCTTCCTGAAGGAAAAAAACTACGATGACTACATGGTGGCGTCTTTGCTGGGCGGTTGCTCCATCGCCAATTCATCTGTGGGCGTCTGCCATGCGCTTTCTTACGGCATCGCCTTCATCCTGGGGTATCGTCACGGCATTGCCAACAGCATTGTCTTCAACCACCTGGAAGAATATTACGGGGACGATGTCCTCAAGTTTCATCAAATGGTGGAAAAGCACAACATCCAAATACCCACAGGCGTCACCCGGGGACTGACGTCGGATCAGATAGACAAGATGATCGAACTGACCTACATGCTCGAACGCGACCTGATCAGCGCTCTGGGGCCTGATTTCAAGAAAATCCTGACGCCGGAGAAGATCGTTCGCCTCTATGAGAGGATGTAGGGTGGGCACCGCCCACCAAAATTGAGGCATGTAATACTTCGCAGACACCCTCATAGGTACCCCGCCCAGGCGATTAGAAAAAATGCAGGGGCGAGGGTGTCGATGAAGCTTCATAGCATGTATCATCAAAGGGCAATTGGCATTTTGATGGTGGGCGGTGCCCACCCTACCTGCCGGTGGATTCAAACGCATCATTGTTTTCAAGGAGGACGTTATGAATGCAAATAAGCCCATTGAAGGAATAACGGCGTGCGTGTTCGACGCCTACGGAACGCTCTTCGATGTTCATTCGGCCGTAGGAAAGCATCGGCAGCGGCTGGGAGATGTCGCCGATCCGGTATCCAATCTGTGGCGCACCAAGCAGTTGGAATACACCTGGCTCCGCAGCCTCATGGGGCATCACGCTGATTTTTGGCAGGTAACCAGGGATGCGCTGGATTTTGCCTTTGATATGCACGGCCTCGACGATCCGGATTTGAACAGGGATCTCATGGAGGCCTACCTGAAACTGGATTGCTATCCTGAAGTGCCCGAGGCGCTTTCGATTCTCAAAAGCCGTGGGTTCCGACTGGCCATCCTGTCCAACGGAACACCGGCCATGCTCGAAGCGGCTGTGAAAAATTCGGGCATTGGCGATTTGATCGAAAGGAACTATTCCGTGGAGGAGGCGGGCATCTTCAAGCCCGATGCCCGCGTCTACCAATTGGCCGTTGATGGCCTGAACGTCAAGGCAGACGAGATCGTGTTTCAATCCTCCAACGCATGGGATGCCTCAGGTGCTTCCGCTTTTGGATTCAAGGTGGCATGGGTGAATCGGTTTGGCCAGAGCAAAGAACGGCTCCCCGGGCGACCGGACGTTGAAATCCCGGACCTTTTGGCGCTGCCGGAGCTCCTGAAATAGCCGCTGTGACAGGTGCTTAAGCGTTGTGCCTCATCATTTAAGTATTAATAAATCGGATGGTTGGGACAATAAACAGATCGGGGATTGCGCTTCCAACTCAGCACGCGAACCGAAACCCCACAGCACCCCGGCGGATTTGATGCCATTTTTGTGAGCGGCCGATAGATCCACAGCCCTGTCGCCAATCATTGTGCAACTATCGTCAATTGCTCCGCTATCCATCAAAGATTCAATCTGCTGCCATTTTTGTATGCCACTATCCCCACCGCTAACGAATCTGAAATGATGGCGGATACCAAAAAGCCTTAATATTCTTTCTGCAAAATCCCGCCTTTTGGAAGTACAAATGGCCATAGCAACATTTTGGCTCGAAAGCGCAGTTATTGATTCTCTGATTCCCGGATAAAGCTTGTTTTCGGAAAAGCCCACATCAGAATAACGTTCACGGTATTTTGATATGAAATTGTTTATTTCAATATGTTCGTCGATGCCGGTGATCATTTTAAAACATTCATCCAGCGGAGGGCCTATGTATTGTGAAAGATCGGAAATTGGGACTTCGTCATGCCCATAAAAGGAAAGGGCATAATTGAATGACCGGGCGATTCCCTCAAGAGGATCGCTTATGGTGCCATCAAGGTCAAACAATAGAAGTGAATTATTCATGGGCGTAAGTTTGTGGCGTCTGGTCATTAAAAGCAAACGCAATGGATTAGTCTTTGCTTGACAGTGTGGGCAGACGTTCATCTCTTATGCCTTTTTTTCACTGTCATTTGTCATATAAATGCCTAACGACATTTTCACCGGTGCGGCGAAGCCGCGCCGGTGTGTCAATAAATGTTAGGGTTTCTGAGCCTTTATTTCAGCTTTTAACAGCCACTTTGCTATTTCTTGATAATTTTGGTTTTTTGCTATTGCAACGGGAGTCATACCTTTCGCGTCTTTTATCGTTAGTGATGCTCCTGAAGATACTAAAAACTTTACTGTTTCAAAGCATCCATGAAGTGCTGACGCGGCTAATGGAGTTAAGTTAAATCCATCTATTGCATCAATATTAACACCTTGGTGTACGAAATATTTTGTTACCTCAAGCAACTCATCATCAGAACTGGATTCATGCAATGGTGTCTGGCCCATAAAGTCTCTATCGTTAATATCAGCGCCATACCTTACCAGTAAATCAACAACTTCAGGATTCCCACTTCTTACTGCTTCAAATATTATGGGATCGCCATCTGGAAGCTGATTCATATTGGCGCCATTTTCTAATAAAAACTTGACCAAATCAAAATAGCCAAGAGAGGCAGCTTCAGATAGTGGTGTCCCTGCACAATCACTGATAGTGTTTAGCTCAGCACCTCTTGAAAATAGGAATTTCACAGCATCCAGCTGATTTTCTACAGCAAGGTAATGCAAGGGTGTTTCACCCAATCCATTGATTTCAAAAAGAAGGCTATGATCTTTGTCTATAAGTTCAGATGCTTCTTCCAAACTCTCAAAGCATGCGTTTATTAGAATTGCAGCCCGTTCTTGATCCATAATTTAGACCCTAACATTAGTTTAGGGAGCGGTCTCCCATTTCCAGAGTTTTGTACCATTTCTCGCTAAAAATCCTTTCAAACAAACCTGATATTGGATAAGTAACTGATTTTACATAATACATAAGTTGTTCAATACGGTCTTAATTCCTTTACAGGCTAGAGGCCGATTCCCGTTGTTGCCGAAATTATGAACTTAGCGAGAGCGCTCCCTATTTCTGGATAGAATTAAATATGCAGGATAGGCGCCGATCAGCGCTCCAGGATCTTTTCCAGCTTGCGTCGGCTGGCGACGAGGTTGGTGCGGTCCGGGGAGAAAATCTCCAACGTCATGGTGTCGTCGTATCCGGTCTGCTTGAGGGTCCGGACCATGGGCTTGAATCCGATATTGCCGTGGCCGACGGGCAGGTGTTCGTCCCATTGGCCGTTGTTGTCCGAAACATGCAGGTGGCCCAGCCGGGGGCCGTAACGATGGATAAAATCCAGCAGGCGATGGCCGCCTTTGTCGCCGATATTGGCGTGCCCTGTATCGAGCACCAGTTTCATATCGGGAAAGGCGGTGAAGATGGATTCAAAATCCTCGGGTTCCACGAAAGGCCCCACCCTGGGGAACATGTTCTCGATGCACAGCATCAATCCGAGCTGGGAAGACCGCAGCCAGATCTTCTCCAATGCCGCCATCCCCAGGTCCAGGGCGTCTTCCAGGACATGCACGGCCAGACCTTCGATGTAGCCGGGATGGGCCACCACCTTTTCGGCCCCCAGATCCGAAGCCGCTTCAAGAGCGCCGAGCACCTCCTGCATGGAGGCCTGCCGGATGCTTTCTGTCAAATGGGCCAGATATACGAAAGTGGGCAGATGGCAGACCAGCCCCATCTTCCAGCGCTTTAGTGCCTTGCGAATCGGGTTCTTTTGCTCCCTGACGAGGCTGTAGTGCGCCATGGGCGAATCCATGGCCAGTTCCAGATAGTCCATTCCTAAAGCGCCAAAGGCGTCGATTTCTTCCAGCACCGGTCGAACGGGAAAATTCATGGCACCGAATTGCATTTTTCGTCCTTCGGTTAGCTTTCTATCTTCAACGGTTTTAACCCCTTTAGCATGACCACGGCCGTTCCTGCAATGGCCAGAGCAGTGGCAGCCATGCGTTAAAACCGGCGCACGCCATCTCGTGCGCGATTATTCCGGCTGATTTACGCTTCCGTCTTGACCGCAAACCCCGATACCTTTATAAAATTCTTTTCTACCGGTAAGTCCCCAGCAAAGATGTGAAAACATCGGTTCGGGCATCCAGACAAGGGTGGGGGCTTTTTGCAATTAGCCAAAATTATAAAGAAAGGGATTGGACATGAATCCGCATCTGAGATGGACCATTGCTGCGATCTGTTTGCTCGGGATGGTGCTGGCGGGCGCTGCCGGAACGGCCTCGGCCGATGATAAACCGTTTGTTTTCGGCATTCTGCTGGTCGGCCCGTACAACGACCACGGATGGAGTCAGGCGCACTTCGAAGCCGGCCACTATGTGGAAAAGAAAGTGCCCGGCGCGCGGATGATCTATATCGACAAAGTCAATCCCGTGGACAGACCCGGGGTGACCGTGCCCCAGCTGGTGGATGACCTGGTGGAGAAAGGGGCCCGGCTGATTATCGCCAACTCCGACGATATGAAGGACGGTACCCGCGAAGCCGCGGCCATGCACCCGGATGTCCGCTTCGTGCATGTCTCCGGAGACGATGTGCTGACCGGCAAGGCAACGCCCAACCTGACCAATCTCATGGGCCGCATGGAGTACGGCAAGATGATGGCCGGATTCGCAGCCGCCATGACCACCCGCAGCGGCAAAATCGGATACCTGGGGCCGCTGATCAATGAGGAAACCCGCCGGCTGGCGGCTTCCGCCTACCTGGGCGCCCGGTACGCCTGGGAGCATGTGCTGAAAAAGCGACCGGCCGATCTGAAATTCAAGGTCACCTGGATCGGCTTCTGGTTCAACATTCCCGGCGTCACCGCCGATCCAACCCAGGTGGCCCAGAATTTCTTCAACTCGGGCTATGATGTGGTGGTTTCCGGCATCGACACCACCGAAGCCGTGGTGGTCGCCGGCCAAAAGCACAAGGAAGGCAAGGCGGTCTGGGCGATCCCTTATGATTATGTCGGTGCCTGCGGTGATAATTCGCCGGTTTGCCTGGGCGTCCCCTACTTCAACTGGGGACCGGGATATGTGGAACTGGTTCAAGCCGCCAGGCAGGACCGCTGGAAGTCACAGTGGCTCTGGTACGGACCGGACTGGACAAATATCAATAATCCTGAGACCAGTGCGGTGGGATTTGCCTTCGGTCCGGCCCTGCCGTCCAACGCAAAGTCGGCCCTGAACCGATTCATCACCGATCTGGGCGCCAAGAAAGTGGTGCTGTTCAAAGGCCCCCTGAACTATCAGGATGGTTCGGTTTTCCTCAAGCCGGGCCAGATCGCCAGTGACCAGCAGATATGGTACATGAAGCAGCTGCTTCAGGGAATGGAAGGCCAGAGCAGCGCCAAATAAAGCCCACTTCTAATGCGCGAAAATCCCACCGGCGGCGGGATTTTCATCGGATAGCGCCATGCGGCTGGAACTGAAAGGCATCAGCAAACACTACGGTGACCTACGGGCCAACGATGGTGTGGACCTGACCGTAGAATCGGGCACCATTCATGCGATCCTCGGTGAAAACGGCGCGGGCAAAAGCACCTTGATGAAGATCCTCGCCGGCTATCTGCGCAGGACCTCTGGCGAAATTCGCATCGATGACCGCCGGATCGCGTATGAGACGCCGGCAGCGGCGGCAGCCCACGGTATCGGCATGCTCTATCAGGATCCGCTTGATTTCCCAAATCTCACGGTATTGGAAAATTTCATGCTGGGCCAGGTCCACGGGCTGCGGCATGCCCCTTCCGCGTATCTGAAGAAGCTCAGCGATCTCGCCCGTCACTTCAATTTTCACCTGCAGCCGGATGTCCCTGTGGAGCGTCTCACCGTGGGGGAGCGCCAACAGCTTGAGATGTTGCGGCTGCTGTCCCTCGGGATCCGTGTGCTGATCCTGGATGAACCCACCACCGGTATTTCCGCCGTGCAAAAGGCGCTACTGTTCGAGGCGTTGAAACAACTGGCCCGGGAGGGCAAAAGCGTATTGCTGGTCTCCCATAAACTCGAGGACGTGGAAGATCTCTGCGATGCCCTGACGGTTTTGCGCCGGGGCCGGGTAACAGGCCGCATGCAGGCGCCATTCGATACTCCCAAGTTGCTGGCCATGATGTTCGACGATCTGCCGGCCAAGCCCAAAAGGCAGGCCCCGGTCAAAGGAGCGGCGCTGATGGAGATGCGGGGGGTGACCGGGTCCGGCGGGCGCACCGGCCTGCACGACTGCGATCTGGTTGTCGCCAAAGGAGAGGTGGTGGGCCTGGCCGGATTGGAGGGCAGCGGCCAGGGGGTGCTGTTGAGAATCGGTGCCGGTCTGAAATCGCCGGCCAGAGGGTCCGTTCTTCTTGAAGACAAATCGATGGCGGGTTCGGACCACCGCGATTTTATGGCGGCGGGGGTCGGCTTTCTGCCGTCCGGCCGCCTGGAGGAAGGTTTGATGGCCGGGCTGACGCTGGCCGAGCACGCAGCCCTGCAGGATCAGCGCACGTCATTTGTCATCAATTGGTCCAATGCCGTCCGCGATGCCCGCAAGCGGATTGACACCTTTCGCATTGCCGGGACGCCCCAGACCCCGGTAGAGGCCCTGTCCGGAGGCAATCAGCAGCGCCTGTTGCTTTCATGCCTGCCGGCTTCCCCTAAATTGCTGCTGCTGGAAAACCCGACCCGCGGACTGGATCTCGAGTCGGCCACCTGGATCTGGAACCATCTTCTGACGATCAATCGCAACGGCGCGAGCATTGTCTTTTCTTCTTCCGAACTGGACGAGATACTTATGGTGGCCCAGCGCATACTGGTTTTTTATGACGGTCGCATCATTGCGGATGTGGATGCCGACCATACGGACAGCCGGCAGCTGGGACGCGCCATTGCGGGGAAGTTATGACCGCCAGGACCTCTTCCAACCCAAGATTGCATTGGATCGGGCAACGCACCCGGGAGACTGCGTTCACCCTTGCGGTGGTATCCATTTTCACCATCGCTATCCTGCTGATGACAGGAACGCCCCCGCTGGCGGCCTTCCTGGCATTGTACAAGGGGTCGCTGGGTTCCTGGATCAAATTCAGCCATGTGGTAAAATCCTGGATTCCGCTGACGTTGTGCGGCTGTGGATTGCTGTTCACCTTTCGCATCGGTTTATGGAATATCGGGGTTGAAGGCCAGGTTTTTTTCTTGGGGCTCTCTTTGGCGGCGGCTTTTGCGGGCGGCGGCCTCTGGGCGGTCCTGGCCGGCCTGCTGAAGACCAAAGGGGGCGTTCATGAGATCTTTGCCGGATTGGGAATGAATTTTGTCGCCCAGGCCATGATCCTGTGGCTGATCTTCGGCCCATGGCGCCGGTCCGGTGTCGCTTCCATGAGCGGCACCGAGCTGCTTCCCAGGGATTTGTGGCTCTCCTATATCCCCTCCCTGCGGTTGTCGCCGGTCAGTCTGGGGCTGGTTTTGGCGATGTTGGTTCTGACGTTGCTTTTGTTGCGGTACACCCGTGTGGGCCTTTGCCTGAAAGCCATCGGCAGCAATAGCAGAGCCGCCGTGGGCTTCGGCTTGCAGCCCAATGGCTGCCTTCTGCTGGCGCTGCTGCTGGCCGGCGGTCTGGCCGGTCTGGCCGGCAGTCTTCAAGTCAGCGGTGTCTATCACCGGCTCCTGCCGGCGATCTCGTCCAATTACGGGTACCTGGCTTTATTGGTGGTGATGCTGGCCAACTACAATATCTGGCTGGTCCCCGGTGTGGCGTTCTTCTTCGCCTGTCTGAATGTGGGCAGCATTCAGTTGCCCATGGTGCTCAAGGTGGATTCGTCGCTGAGCGGCGTTATTCAGGGGGCCCTGGTGTTGTCCGCTCTCGGAATGCATGCATTCCGATCACGCCGTCCGGTGAAATCCGGTGCAGCCCCCCATCAAGAATCCCATGAACCTTCCATCCATAGGGAGTCCTGATGCCTGAGATCGACCTGACATTACTGCTGGCCGGGGTCGTCGCCGGTGCGGCGCCCATCGTTCTGGCCGCCTTGGGCGAAACCCTCACTGAAAAGGCCGGCATGATCAATCTCAGTCTGGACGGCTCTATTCTGCTCAGCGCCATGACCGCCTTTGTCGTGGCCTACTGGAGTCAGAGTGTCATGGCCGGCTTTCTGGCCGGTGCGCTGGCGGGAGCGGCCGTGGCCGGGCTGGTCGCAGCCTTCGGCCTCTATCTGAATCAGTCCCAGGTGGCCGTTGGATTCGTGCTTACGCTGACGGCAAAAGACCTGGCCTATTTTCTGGGCAATCCCTTTGCCCGCCTCGCCGGTCCCCAGGCAATGCGCCATCCAGTACCGTTGATGCAGCATCTTCCGCTGCTGGGCGACATATTCTTCAACCACACCTGGCCGGTCTACTTCAGCCTGATCATGGTGGTGGTGTCCTGGTGGTATATTTACAAAACCCCTCTGGGCCTGCAGCTTCGCGCCATTGGCGAACACCCGCAGGCGGCGTACGCCAGATCCCTGGACCCGCGCACGCTGCAGCTCGTCTATACGCTGATCGGCGGCCTGATGGTCGGTCTGGCCGGCGCCACTTTTGCGCTGGCCACCAAGCCCGGATGGGGCAGGCCCCAGGGGGCCGAAGGAACGGGGTGGATCGCTTTGGCGCTGGTGATCTTTGGCGGCTGGCATCCCGTCAAAGTTGTCATCGGGGCTTATCTTTTCTCATTCCTGCAGGTTGTCGGCATCTACCTGCAAGGCTGGGTGCCCTCGGTTCCGGCCCAGGTATTCCAGGTGGCCCCTTTCCCGCTGATGATCTTTGCCCTGGTGCTCATGTCCTTATCTGAAAAGGAGCCGCTATGGCGCATGGCTGAGAGAAAACCGTGGTTAAAGCCGCTGCTCCATCTGTTTTCCAGCAAATCGCCTTCGGCGCTGGGGAAGCCCTTTCGGATGGAGTAATCCCAAACATTAAAATCGTTATTCAATGGGCAGCGGTGAATTGAAACTGCAGGGCATGCCGACCTGGCATTTGGCACAGACCTCGGTGGAATCCGGAAGACCGTCCGGTTCCATCAGCATCTGATAATTCTCTTGCAAGCGGGCATAGCACACGGCCCGGTCCATGCCGTCCTCGGCCAGGGCGTCGACGGGGCATGCCTTTATGCACTTGCCGCACTTCTTGCCGGCTTTGAGCAGGCAAAGCGCATCGACGGTCACCAGCGGTCGATCGCCCAGATCAAGATCCGTCACCAGGCTGCCCATACGGCCGCTGCACCCGACCGGCGTGATCAACTGGCAGTTGGTTCCGTACCGGCCCAGCCCGATCAGATGCCCCAGATGCTTGTGGGACCAAAGGCTGACCAGCCGTTCTTTATCGAAGTTGTGGGTTGACGGCGTGAGGGCCACCTTTCCTCCGGCATCTTCTATCAGGGCTTTAATGGCGCGGCCGGTCCTTTCAATCATTTCGTTGGTGGAAAGATAGGCCCGTCCCCAACTCAGCGCGGGGCGGCGGCCCCGGGTGTTGTCCATTTGGATGTGACGCTTGAAAGGAACGAACCAGACAAAAACGGATTTGGCTTCGGCTAGAAGATCCTGCGGGAGCGCGTGATCCGGTACGGTGATTTCCCTGATGCGCCGGAATCGCTCATCAGCCCGGGCACTGGCCATGACTGGCGCTCTCCAGATGGCAATCTGACCGTGCTTTTCCGGGTAGGCGGCCACATAGCCGATGAGCCATTGCGCAAGATCATCGAAGGTCATATTTGCAGTCAATTCCTTCCCTCAGGGGCATCCCCTTGCAAGCGATCAACCGGCCGCAGGAGCATTGCTTCTCTTGTGCTGGGCGGATGATATCGTGCGCATTTAGTAAAGCCGGTTGAAAGAGAAATAAGCTTTGCCATCGCGTTCCATCGACGCGCCGTCGATCGTGCAGAAGCGGGATGGCACTGGCCAAAAGGCCTTTTTAGGCAGTCAAACGCTCCTTTGCTGCAGGCGGCTGATCCTGTGCCGCACGCTTTTTGTTTCCCGGTAAAATCAGGTTAAGCAGCACGCCGGCAATGCCCGCCAGTCCGATGCCTTTCAGCGTATATTCATTTACCGAAAAGGCCATTCCGCCGATGCCGAAGACAAGGATCAATGCCACGATGGCCAGGTTTCGCGGTTCGGTGAGATCTTCCCCGGCTCTGACCAGCGAGTTGAGGCCCACCACCGTAATGGCGCCGAATAGCAGCAGCATGATGCCGCCCATGACAGGTACGGGGATGGTTTGCAGGATGGCGCCGACTTTGCCCACAAACGCCAACAGGATGGCAAAGATGGCCGCCCAGGTCATGATGGCCGGGTTGAACATGCGCGTCAGGGCCACGGCCCCGGTGACTTCCGAGTAGGTGGTATTGGGCGGACCGCCCACTGCGGCGGCCAGGGTGGTGGCCAGTCCGTCCCCCATCATGGTGCGGTGGATGCCGGGTTTTTCCAGGTAATCCCTGCCGGTGACCTGGCCGATGGCCAGGATATCGCCGAAATGTTCTATGGCCGGCGCGATGGCGACCGGTACGATGTACAGGACCGCTTGAAGATTCCACTTCGGCAGCACAAAATCGGGCACGGCAAACCAGGCCGCCTTGCCAATGGGGCCCAGATCGATCAGCCCCATGGGGACCGAGATGACGTATCCCACGAGGATGCCGACGAGGATGGGGATCAGACGCAACATGCCCCTGGCCAGCAACGATACGCCGATGGTGGTGCCCAGCGTCACCATGGAGACGATGAGGGCTTTGTTCTGCGGCACCAGCACGACGCTGCCGTCTCCGGTCTTGCCCATGGCCATGAAGACCGCCACCGGCGCCAGGATCAGGCCGATCACCATGATCACAGGACCCACCACCACCGGCGGCAGCAGCCGGTGCAGGAAGGCCACGCCAAAGACTTTGATGCAGAGGCTGATCACCACGTAGAGCAGGCCGGCGGCGGCCAGGCCGCACAAGGTGGCCGGCACCCCCCAGGTCTGCACGCCGTAAATGATCGGCGCAATGAAGGCAAACGAAGAGGCCAGAAAAACCGGTACCGTGCGTTTGGTGATCAGCTGAAAGAGCAGCGTACCGGCGCCGGCTGTGAAAAGGGCCACGTTGGGGTCCAGGCCGGTGAGCAGCGGGACCAGCACCAGGGCGCCAAAGGCCACAAACAACATCTGGGCGCCGAAGATACTGTCTTTGAGTCGCAGCCCGGATTCAGAGGGGGTGTCATTCGGGGTCATGGTTCCTCCTTGTTCTGGTATTCGAATGCTTCGCTTGTTGGATAGCACCTGACTTGCCGGTCAGAGCCGCTATTTGGTTCCGAAAATTTTATCGCCGGCATCGCCCAGTCCGGGCAGGATGTAGCCGACTTCATTGAGCCGTTCGTCGATGGCGGCCACGTAGATCGCCACATCCGGGTGGGCCTCTTCGACCCTGGCCAGCCCTTCGGGGGCGGCCACAAGAAAGATGCCCCGGATCTGAGTACAGCCGGCGGCCTTGAGCTCGTCGATGGTGGCGATCAAGGTCCCACCGGTGGCCAGCATGGGATCCAGGATCAGGGCGATGCGCTTGTCTACGGCGCTGGTGGTTTTGAGATAATATTTGATGGGCTGCAGTGTCTCTTCGTTGCGGTAGAGTCCGATGACGCTGACCTTTGCCGATGGAATCAGGTGGAGGACGCCGTCCATCATGCCCAGGCCGGCGCGCAGAATGGGAACCACGGTGATCTTCTTGCCCTTGATGGTTTCGACCTCAACCTCTCCGGCCCAGCCTTGAATCTTTTTCTTCTCCGTTGGCAGGTCTTTGGTGGCTTCATAGGTCAGCAAGCTCCCAATTTCAGATGCCAAATCTCTGAAATCTTTGGTGCTGATGTCGTTGGCGCGCATCAGCCCCAGCTTGTGCCGGACCAGTGGATGTTGGACGATTTGGACGGGCAAGGCAACCTCCTGGATTTTAGGGGGGGTGGTTTATCGATGCGCGGCGAGTATGCCAAGAATGGGCAGGTGTGTCAACGGTTCTGCAGGCTGCTTTTGGTACCCGTTCGGCTACGATGCGGTTTTTACATATGAAAAAAATGCCGCATGATTGGAAGTGAAGATGGGCGGGTCGCGTCGGAGGATCGGCTGGATCGCCGGTTGCTTTTTGAATTCTTTGTCGAGAAATTGCCGGACGTCGGCGCGGTTCCATCCCTTGGGGTGGTCGAAATCCCCATAGAGCTGAAGATCGCCGCTGTAGAACTGACGGGAAGCAAACACCTCATCCGCCACACCGGTGACGGGCAGGTTGAAGATGGCCAGGTTGAGAAAATCGATGCAATCGTGGTGTTCCACCGTAAAGGCCAGGGTCTTCTCCGCGGCAGTCCGGTCTTCTGCCGGCGTGCCGAAGAGCAGATAGACATAGGTGGCGATGCCGGCGGTGCGTAGATTGTACAGCACCCTTGAGGCCGTCTCCAACTGAACCCCTTTGCCCAAGGCGTCCAGCACCTTCTGGTCGCCGGATTCCAATCCGATTTTGAGCATGGCGCAGCCGGAGCGGGCCAATTGGCGGCAGAATAGGGGATCGTCCAACGGCGGGGTGATGCGCACAAAGCCGTACCATGGCGCGCCGGGCGGATCTGCGGCCAATTCTTTCAGCAACGCCGGTGCCAGGGCGTTGTCCAGGAGATGGATCATGGAAGGACGGGTGCGCCGGACGAGATCTGTGAGCTGCGATACGGCCGCTCTTTTTTGCAGGGGGCGATAAGTGCGCTTCTCTGCATGCTCCGGGCAGAAAGTACAACGCCGCCACCAACAGCCGTCCGATGCACTGAAGGGCAGCACGAAGCCGGGGCTCAGATAGGGCTGGAGAAGAAGGTCTGCGTAATCGGGTTGAAAATGGACCTCTCCCGCCTGCTTTCCCGCCAACTCGATCAATGCGGTCTCGCCAGCACCGCCGACCATCCGATCGACCCATGGGGACAGGGGCCGGAGGCCTTCCGCTCTTTTCAGCCAGGAAGTGATCAGGCCGCCGCCGATCACAATGGCGATCCCCGGAAAGGTGCGCTTCAACAATCCGATGAGGGCAAAGCTGCACAGCGCCTGGGAGAGAAAGTTGATGGACACGCCGATGATATCGGGACGGGATGCTTTCACCGTGGGCAGGATGCGCTCCTGATAATAAGGAAAATAAGGGTTCTCTTCGGGATGACGGGCCGCATGCTGCAGGTCTTCGCTGCGCAAAGGGGAAAGGCGGCTATCCTCATAATTGGCCAGACGCAACCGGACATGCTTGTCTTTTCCGGCCAGGGAGATCAGCCGATTGATATCGGACACTGCCCGCCGGTACTTGTCCGGACTTTGATATGTCGCAGCGCTTCTCAGAGATGCCAGGTGGGCGTCCAGATGCCGGTGTGCGCGCCGGGACCAGGTGTCCGCAGGGGGCGGAAGCCGCAAGAGCAGATGATGGAGGCCTTCAATATTGGCATCGATGACGGCGCAGTCGATGCCGTGGGCCCTGAGCGCGCCTGTCAACCGGGCAATGCCGGCCGGAGGCTCCGAAGGTTTGGCCACCGGTGGATGGATCAGCAGAATCGACTTTTCAGTCATAAGCTTCAGGTCCCTTTGAACGCATGCGTCGTCGCGGCCGATCCGGAATTCGGACGGCTTTTGCATGGGTTTATCGAGCCAGCGTCTATTTACTACGGACAGCTGTGCGACGGCAAGTTGCGCGTCACAAAAAGGGTGCTATGGAAAATTGTCGGATCAGGATGGCGCCGACGGTTCCATGGGTTTGGCGGTCACCATGCGATTGATGAGAATCTGATGGGATTTCCCGAAGTCGCTGACCTCCTCGGGCTTGAAAGCACCGGCGAGATAGGTCTCCAGAAACCGGTCCGAGGCGAGCATGTGGAGAATATAAGAGATATGACCCGAGTAACCGGTGTCATCCAGTTGTTGCAGATCCCGGATGGCTAAGTCACCCATCGCCATGACCTGACGGCTCAGGACAGGCGGTTGCGCCTGGTGACAGGTTTGCAACGAATAGATTCTACGGCATGCAAAGGGGCGCGCCGGATAGATCATGCAGGCCTTGTTCTTCATCAGGAAAGGGCATGGCGCCGTTTGTCCCTTTTCCCTCCGCTTTCGCTCCTTGTCCAGCGTTTTTGCGATGGCGGCCCGTTGGGGCTTGGCTAATCCGGCCACCGCCTCCCGGATGGCAAGTCCCTCCAGGGTGGTGATGTGAATGGCGCCGGCATCAGTACAACAGTAGGCACAGCCCTTCCGGCAGGCCGCCTGCGCCTTGTACGGTTGGGCCTCGCTTTCAAATCGGTCGTAGATGGTTTGTAGCCGGGGAATTTTCGTATGCATGGATCGGTCTTTTCGGTAGCCGTTCAAGCGCGTGGTTTTGGGATCATTTTCCAGTCTGGATGGATTGAATGCACAAATCGCATTCGGCCTGTTTGCGGCCGCCGGATGCACAATAATTGGCAAAGGACTGGATCCACTCTTCCCCGGCGCGCGGGCAGGTAAACACATAGTCGATGAAACAGACCAGCCGTTCGAATGTCTTTTTATCGATGGCGTGCTCCATGCGACAGGCCGTCTCTTCGGCGGTCACCGGATCGATGCGCAGCACTTTGAGCAGAAACTCCTTGAGGGCCGCATGGCGGTAACTGATCTCCTTGGCCAGCTTCATGCCTTTGGAGGTGAGGGTGATGAAGCTGTATGGCTCGTAATTGATGTAGCCCTTCTCCGACAGATTCTTTAACGCACCGGTGACTGAGCCCCGTTGGACGTTGAGGCGGTCGGCGATGTCCTTTGCCCGAGCAACTTTTTGACTTTGTTCGAGATATAAGATGGTCTCCAGATAGTTTTCAAGACTTTCGGAAAGCCCGTTTTCGGCAGGCATTGTCGCTCCTTTCATTTAAATGAGGCTTTACCATGCATGGACAGTTCGGTAAAGCTAAAAAAAGTTTGCCATGCCAAAAAAGATGTTGACAAAGATAAAAGTTAGGCGTACCTAACATTCTGAATTAGATATGATGATTGAATTGAGGAAAAAAATGGCCAAAATGAACATGAGGCAAATGAAACCCAAACAAGCCGGTACCATCGTGGCCATCTCTGCCCAAGGCGAGCTGGGCAGGCGGATTCGGGACATGGGACTGATACCGGGCACCCAGATCAAAGTTCAGGGCCGGGCACCGCTGTATGACCCGGTAGCCCTGCGGGTCATGGGCTTTACCCTTACCCTTCGCAACAGCGAAGCCGACTATATCGATGTGGAGGTAGACGATTGAGATGGACGCCATGATCGCCCTGGCCGGCAATCCCAACGCCGGCAAAACAACATTGTTCAACAACTTGACCGGGTCCCGCCAGCATGTGGGCAACTACCCCGGGGTGACCGTCGAGAAAAAAGAGGGCTTTTACCGTTATAACGGGCATCGATTCAACATCGTGGACCTGCCCGGCACTTACTCCCTCACCGCCTATTCCCTTGAAGAGGTGGTGGCCCGCGACTTTTTGATCCAGGAAAGACCAGGGGTGGTCATCGACATCGTGGATGCCTCCAACCTGGAGCGCAATCTCTACCTGACCCTCCAGTTCATGGAGCTCGGCATGCCGGTGTGCATTGCCCTGAACATGATCGACATGGCGGACAGCCGGGGGATCACCATCGATCATGAAAAGCTCTCCCGACTGCTGGGCGTTCCGGTGATTCCCACCATCGCCCGCAGCGGAAAGGGTAGAGAGGAATTGACCCGGGCCGTTGTGGAGATTCTAGAAAAGGACACCCGCAACACCGAGAAGCGGATCTCCTATGGGGCGGATATCGACAGCGCCCTCGAGGAGATGGCGCCCATCATCGAAAAAGCCCGATTCCTCACCGATACCTATCCGGTGCGCTGGACCGCCCTCAAATACATGGAGAAAGACGAGCAGATTCTCGAGGTGGGGCATAATGCCGATGCCAGCGTTTCCAGCCGGCTGGAAGCCATTGTGGCGCGGGTCGCCGACCATATCAAACAGACGCTGAACAGCTACCCGGAAGCGGTGATTGCCGATCAGCGCTACGGTTATATCAAATCCATCCTCCAGCAAGATGTCGTCACCTACGGAGGGGACCGCAACCGCCTTTTCATTTCGGACAAGATCGATAGAGTCGTGGTCAACCGCTTCGCCGGTCCGCTGCTCATGCTGGCCGTGCTCTTCGGCCTCTATCAGTTTACGTTCACTTACAGCGAGGTGCCTGTCGGATGGATGGAGGGATTGTTCGGATGGCTGGGCGGTTTGGTTGAAGCCTACATGCCCGAAGGGCTGCTGAAATCCATGATCATTTCTGGGGTCATCGACGGCGTGGGGGGCGTGCTGGGATTCGTGCCGCTGATCATGTTCATGTTTTTCGGCATCGCCATACTGGAAGACTCCGGCTACCTGGCCAGGGTGGCCTTTATGCTGGACCGCGTCTTTCACATTTTCGGTCTGCACGGCAGCTCGGTGATGGCCTTTATCGTCTCCGGCGGTATTGCCGGCGGATGCGCTGTTCCGGGCGTCATGGCCACCCGGACGCTGAAATCCAGAAAAGAGCGCATCGCCACGCTGTTGACCGTGCCGTTCATGAACTGCGGCGCCAAGCTGCCGGTCTTTGCCCTTCTCGTGGCCGCCTTTTTTGCCGAAAAGGAGGCTTTGATGATGTTCGGCATCACCATGGTCGCCTGGATCGGCGCCCTGCTGGTGGCCAAGTTTCTGCGGATCACGGTGGTCAAAGGGGCGCCCACGCCCTTTGTCATGGAACTGCCGCCCTATCGCCTGCCCACCTTCAAAGGGCTGGCCATTCATACCTGGGAGCGGACCTGGCAATATGTCAAAAAAGCCGGTACCGTCATCCTGGGCATATCCATACTTCTCTGGGCCATGATGACCTTTCCCGGTTTGCCGGAAGAGAGCAGCCGGACCTTTGAAAATGAGCGCCAGACCGTCCTGAACGAACTGCCAATTGCGGTGGCGCAGGAGCTGCAGGACAGCAGGGAGGGGGCCGATCTCTCCGATACGGCCCGGGCGGCGCAGGCCCGTCTGTACCGCATCGATTCGGCCGAAGCAGAGGCCGCCCTGGAGCACTCCATCGCCGGAAGGATCGGCACCGGGCTCGAGGTGTTCAGTCAATGGGCCGGCTTCGACTGGCGCACCAACATCGCCCTGGTGGGTGGATTTGCAGCCAAGGAGGTCATCGTAGCCACCTTGGGAACGGCCTACTCCATGGGCGATGTCGATCCGGCGCAGAGCCAGTCCCTCTCCCAGAAACTGGCCGGATCGCCCAATTGGAACCCCCTGGTGGCGTTGAGCCTCATCGCCTTCGTCATGTTCTACGCCCCGTGTTTCGTGTCGGTGATCTGTATCTCCAGGGAGGCCGGCTCGTGGAAATGGGGCCTTTTTTCCATGGCGTTCAATACCGTTCTGGCTTTTCTGCTGGCCACCTCGGTGTACCAATTCGGCAAGCTGATCGGATATTGACAGGAGGCCCGTCATGCAATTCCAGACCATTATCGTCATTGTGATCGTGGCCATCGCGGCCTTCTTTATGATACGCCGGTTTTATAACGGCATCCAAAAGAGCAGTTCTTCCACCTGCGGTTGCGGGTGTGAAGGATGCGCCCCCAGCCAGAAGCAAAATTGCACCGAGCTAGAAGATAAAAGCACATAGCGGACGGATCATGATCGGACGTTTTTCAAAACTTGGCGTCTATCAGGAGCTGTTTAGACTGAGAGATTTCTATGTCGCCTTCGGCGGTGCGCTGCTGGCGCTGCTGAGTTATCTCCTCGACCGCGGGTACCCGTCGCAGTCCAT
>JARRKU010000006.1:117788-164595 GCA_037387725.1 Desulfobacteraceae bacterium | reverse complement strand
GTCGATGCCTTGGTCTGAGGAGAGGTTCATTTCGGTGGCCGGGTGGGTGATGGTGCCGACTTCCACCAGTACGGCCGGCAGGTCGGCGCCCTCCAGCACCTTCAGGGGGGCGCCCTGGATTTTGCGGCTTTTGCCAGCGGCGTTGCCGGTCAGGGCGGTTTGCATGCTGTCGGCCAGGCTGATGCTGGCGTGTTTGTGGCGTTTTTGGGCCTGGCTCCAGAGCTGGCCGGCATCCTCATCCGCCGGCGTGGCGGCCGGCCCGCCGTTGGTTTTGAGCGGTGTATAGTAATAGACCCCCGTGCCTTCGGTGCGATGGAGGAAGCCGCCGCCGGTGTGGATGCTGATCATGAGCAGGGCGTTGGCCTGGTTGGATGCTGATCATGAGCAGGGCGTTGGCCTGGTTGGCGATGGCGGTGCGCTGGAGCAGGTCCACATTGTAATCATCGCTGCGGGTGAGGATCACCTGGAACTCCGGTTCCAGCTTTTGGGCCATTTTGCGGGCGATTTCCAGGCTGACTGTTTTTTCCAGCAGGCCGGTGGGGCCGCGGGCGCCGGTATCCCGGCCGCCGTGTCCCGGATCGATGACGATGATCCGGGGGCTGCCCGGGTCGGCTGTGGGGAGGTCCGCCGAAGCGGCGGTTGCGGTGATGGCGAGGATCGCCACGGCCGCGCAAAACAGGGCTATATGTCTGGAAATCCCTTTGAAAAGGCCGCTTTCCTGCTTTGAATTCACTTGACACCCATTGGGTTTAATATTAACTATTTCAATTTATTTCGAAGAAACAGTTTAATGTAAAGGGGTTGAAAGTCAAGGATCTAAGAGGGATCCTGTAGATAATTTTTGCGAGAGTGGCGGAATTGGTAGACGCACTGGACTTAGGATCCAGCTCTGGCGACAGAGTGGGAGTTCAAGTCTCCCCTCTCGCACCATTTTACCATCCATCCAGGACGCTATCCCGCGTGATGGCTTTCAACGGTGCTTTTCCAATGCCTCTGATCCGCCATTGGTTCCATTTGCTACATGAGGTCGGACATGCATTTTGCGGGCTGCAAGGCGCGTTGTGGATCAATGGCGCCCTGAAGGGTTTCTTCAATATAGACGGGATCTGCCCGGCCAATGGGCTGCGGCAGCCGCCTGCTGTGCAGCCGGATCTTCACCGGATCTTCGATAGATCAGTGAAGATCCATACCACCCGGCCGCCGGGTGGTCATTGATTCCAAGGTGCCTTGAGACCAGTTGCTCCGGGGCACTTTATTATTAGAAAGGTAAAGATGATGAAAGTTAGCGTTGAAGATCAGAGTTCCGTTAAGAAAGTGCTGCACATCGAGGTCCCCAAGGAAGAGGTGGTGCAGGAGTTGAACAATGCCTACGCCCAATTGAAAAAAACGGCCAAAATCAAGGGATTCCGCCCGGGCAAGGCGCCCCGCTCCGTGCTGCAGCGCCTCTATGGCAAGGATGTCAAAGCGGATGTGAGCGGCAAGCTGATTCAGTCGGCTTTCATGGCGGCGCTGGACGAGACCGGGCTGAAAATCGTGGGCAGTCCCAAAGTGGATCCGCCGGAGCTCAAGGATCAGACCCCTTATGCATTTGATGCTGAAGTTGAAATCAATCCCGAAATTTCCGATATCGAGTTCAAAGGCCTGGCCCTGGAAAAGACCAAATATGAGCTGAGCGAAGAGGAGATCGAGGCCCAGCTTAAGATGCTGCAAAAGAACCTGGCCAAAAGGGAAAAAATCGAGGAAGACCGCCCTTTGCAGGTGGATGACGTGGCCGTGATCGACTTCGAGGGATTTAAGAACGGGCAGCCGTTTAAACTCACCGAAAAAACGGAGAATTTCATCACCAAAGTCGGTTCCGGCCAGATTGTGAAGGATCTGGACGACGGCATTGTCGGCATGACCCCCGGCGAGGAGAAAGAGGTCGACGTCACTTTTCCGGATGATTATTTTAAAGCGGAACTGGTTGGACAAAATGTCCAGTTTAAGGTTAAGCTGAATGAGATAAGAGAGGAGATCCTTCCGGAGATTGATGATGATTTCGCCAAGAGCATCGGCGACAAGTTCGATTCCCTGGAGACCCTGAAGGACGAGATCCGCAAAAACCTGTTGTCCGGATATGAAAAGCGCACCGAACAGGAGATGAACGAGCAGATTTTCAAGAACCTGCTCTCACAAACCGAGTTTGAAGTACCGGATACGCTGATTGAAGGGGAGTTGGATCATATTGTCCGGGATGCCGAACGCTCATTCGAGCAGAGCAACCGCTCCCTGGAGGAGGCGGGGCTTTCCCAGGAGATCCTCAGGGAAAAATACCGGGACACGGCCGAAAAACAGGTTCGCCGGTACCTTATCCTGAGCAAGATCATCGAGCAGGAGCAGATGGAACTCTCCGACGAGGAATTGGATCAAGCTTTCGAGGAGATGGCCGAAACCTATCAGCAGCCGGTGGACCACATCAAGGGCTATTACAGCCAGAACCAGCAGGGGCTGGAGCTATTTAAGCACACCATGCTTGAAAAGAAAGCATTGAAGCTTATCATTGATAATGGCCAAATCACGGAGATCGAACCTAAGGAAGTATCCGAATCGACCGAAACCACAGAAGACGCTGCTGCAGAGGAATAACGGAAACAGATAACAGTTTCTTTGAATATTAACGGATCAGGTGTTTGAGGTGTCGTCACAGGGTGGATAAGGTTGAATAACAGCCACCTGCAACCCAAACCAAAGGAGTTCACGCGTGCCAATCATACCAATGGTCATCGACCAAACCAGCCGGGGCGAGCGGGCCTATGATATCTATTCCCGTTTGTTGAAAGACCGCATTATTTTCCTCGGAACCGCCATCAACGATGAGGTGGCCAACCTGCTCATCGCCCAGTTGCTGTTCCTGGAGTCGGAAGATCCGGACAAGGACATCAATTTTTATATCAATTCACCCGGCGGCGTCGTAACCGCCGGATTGGCCGTATACGACACCATGCAGTACATCAAACCGGACATCACCACCGTCTGCATCGGACAGGCGGCCAGCATGGGCGCGTTGCTGCTGGCGGCCGGGGCCGGCAAGAAACGGTATGCGCTGCCCAACGCCAGGATCATGATCCACCAACCCATGGGCGGCTTCCAGGGCCAGGCATCGGACATCGAGATCCAGGCCAAGGAGATCCTGCGGCTCAAAGAGGCGCTGAACAGCATTTTAAAGAACCATACCGGCAAAGGGCTGGAACAGATCGGCAAGGATACCGATCGGGATTATTTTATGTCGGGCCAAGAGGCCCAAGAATATGGTATAGTGGATCACGTCATCAGCAGCCGGGATGATCTGGATCAAATCGACAAGTCGGAGGCATAGGCACCATGGCGAAATCCAAAGACGACCCCAATGACAATCTTTTTTGCTCTTTTTGCGGCAAAAATCAGAAAGAGGTCAAAAAGCTGATTGCCGGCCCGGCTGTTTACATTTGCGACGAGTGTATTCAGTTGTGCAGCGAGATCATCGAGGAGGAGACCGAAAAAGAGGCCACGGAGATGGCCAATTTGATGGCTCCCAAAGAGATCAAGGTCAAGCTGGACGAATACGTCATCGAGCAGGATCTGGCCAAGAAAATTCTGGCGGTGGCGGTCTATAACCACTACAAGCGGCTCGATTCGGCCATCGGCGCCGGTGACGTGGAGATCCAGAAGAGCAATATTCTGCTGATCGGCCCCACGGGCTGCGGCAAAACCTTGCTGGCCCAGACCCTGGCGCGCTTTCTCAACGTGCCGTTCACCATTGCCGATGCCACCAGCCTCACCGAAGCGGGCTACGTGGGCGAGGATGTGGAAAACATCATTCTCTCCCTGCTGCAGAATGCGGACTACGATGTGGAGAAGGCCAAGCGCGGCATCGTCTATATCGATGAAATCGACAAGATCGCCAGCAAGTCGGACAATCCCTCCATCACCCGGGACGTCTCCGGCGAAGGCGTCCAGCAGGCGCTGCTGAAGATCATCGAAGGCACCACGGCCAGCGTTCCGCCCAAGGGGGGACGCAAGCACCCGCAACAGGATTTCGTGAAGGTGGACACCTCCAATATCCTCTTCATCTGCGGGGGCACCTTCAGCGGTCTGGAGGGCATTATCAAGCGGCGTCTGGGCAACAAAATGATGGGATTCGGCGCCAATATCGTCAAGGAGCAGGATACCAGCATCGGCGAAACCCTCAAGGAGGTCAAGCCCGAGGACCTGATCAAATTCGGTCTGATCCCCGAGTTTCTGGGCCGCCTGCCGGTGATCGCCACCCTGGATGAGCTGAGCGCCGAAACATTGGTGCGCATCCTGAGCGAACCCAAAAATGCACTGGTCAAGCAGTACGAAAAACTCTTTGAGCTGGAAGGGGTCAACCTGCGCTTTACCGACAGCGCCCTGACCGCCATCGCCGACGAAGCGGTCAAGCGCAAATCCGGTGCGCGCGGGTTGCGGGCCATCATGGAATCGTGCATGCTCGACATCATGTACGAGATCCCCTCGGAGGAAAGCGTGAAAGAGTGCGTGGTGGGAGAGGACGTGGTCCTGAACAAGGAAGAACCCATCCTGCTCTACGAACAAACCAAAAAACAGGCCTGATGCCGTTGATGCATGGCAAGCCTGACAAGAAAACCGGATAGAAACATGGTCAACATCACCCGATTTTTCAAAGACGAATCCGAAAAACCCGATCCCCGGGTTCTGCCGCTGCTTCCCCTGCGCGATATCGTGCTCTTTCCCCATATGGTGGCGCCGCTTTTCGTGGGCCGGCCAAAATCAGTGGCCGCGCTTTCCAGCGCCATGAACACGGAAGACAAACACATCTTCCTGGCCACACAGAACAAGGCCGGCATCGACAACCCCACCGAGAAGGACATCCACCGCGTGGGGGTTATCGGAACGGTCCTGCAGCTCCTGCGGCTGCCCGACGGCACGGTCAAGGCATTGGTGGAAGGCAAGGCACGCGCGCGCATCGAGCACTTCATTAAAGCGGATGACTACTTCAAGGTCGAGCTGACCCCGATCACCGATGCCACCGCATCCGAGCCCGAGCTGGAAGCCATGGGGCGCACCATCCGGGAGAGCTTTGAAGCATACGCCAAGCTGAACAAAAGCATTTCCAAAGACCTGGTGGCCAAGATAGAGGGCATCACCGACCTGTCCAAGATGGCGGACACCGTCGCCTCTCACTTCTCTTTCAAGATAGAAGACAAGCAGCGACTGTTGGAAGCCACGCCGCTGAACAAACGGTTCAGCCTGCTCATCGAATTGATCAACCTGGAGATGGAGGTCTATCGCATGGACCAGCGCATCAAAGGGCGCGTCAAGGAGCAGATGGAGAAAACCCAGAAGAATTACTACCTCAATGAGCAGATGCGCGCCATCCGCAAGGAGATGGGCACCGAAGACGACGGCACCGACGAACTCCAGGAGCTGGAAAAGCGCGTCAAACGCAAGCGCATGCCCAGAGAGGCGGCGGCCAAGACGCGGCAGGAGTTCAAGAAGCTCAAACTGATGACGCCCATGTCCGCCGAAGCCACGGTGGTGCGCAACTATATCGAATGGATCATCAGCCTGCCCTGGTTCGAGCGCAGCCGGGCCAAGATGGATATCACAGTCGCCGAACGTATTCTGGACGAGGATCATTACGGGCTGGAAAAGCCCAAAGAGCGCATTCTCGAGTACCTGGCCGTCCAGTCCCTGGTCAAGAAGATCCGGGGCCCCATCCTCTGCCTGGTGGGCCCGCCGGGGGTGGGCAAGACCTCTCTGGCGCGCTCGGTGGCCCGCGCCACCCGACGCCGGTTCGTGCGTCTCTCCCTGGGCGGTGTGCGGGACGAAGCGGAGATCCGCGGCCATCGTCGCACCTACATCGGCGCCATGCCCGGGAAGATCATCCAGTCCCTGAAAAAAGCGGGTTCCAACAACCCGGTCTTCTGCCTGGATGAAGTGGACAAGATGAGCATGGACTTCCGGGGCGACCCCAGTGCCGCCTTGCTGGAGGTCCTCGACCCCGAGCAGAACTTCGCCTTCAACGACCACTACCTGGATCTGGACTACGATCTGTCCGAGATCATGTTTATCACCACGGCCAACACCCTGCCGGACATTCCGCTGCCGCTGCAGGACCGCATGGAGATCATCCGGCTGCCCGGCTATACGGAACACGAAAAGTACAATATCGCCAAGGCGTTCCTGATTCCCAAACAGATCAAGCTCAACGGCCTGAAACCGGAGCAGATTACCATCTCCAAAAAAGCGGTCTACACCGTGATCCACCGCTATACCCGGGAAGCCGGCGTGCGCAACCTGGAGCGCGAAATTTCCGCCATCTGCCGCAAGGTGGCCCGCCAGGTTGTGAAGAACAAGCTGGAGGAGAAGGAGGCCGAAGACAAGGCTATTCGCGTCACCGAAACGGCGGTTGCCAAATACCTGGGACCGCCGCGGTTCAAGAGCACCGAGATCGAAGAAATTGACCAGGTCGGCATGTCCACCGGCATGGCCTGGACCCAGTTCGGCGGCGAACTGCTCTTTGTGGAGACATTGACCATGCCCGGCCGCGGACAAGTAACAGTGACCGGCAAGCTGGGCGACGTGATGAAGGAGTCGGCCCAGGCGGCGGTCAGTTATGTGCGGTCGCGCACCGAACAACTGGGCATCGACATCAAATTTTACCGCAAGCTGGATTTGCATATCCACATTCCCGAAGGGGCCATTCCCAAAGACGGCCCCTCGGCCGGTATCGCCATGTGCACCTCCATCGTGTCGGCCCTGACCAAACGACCGGTGCGGCGGGAGGTGGCCATGACCGGTGAGATCACCCTGCGGGGGCGGGTGCTGCCCATCGGCGGTCTGAAAGAGAAAATTCTGGCCGCCCACCGCGGCGGCATCAAGAAGATCATTATCCCCAAAGAGAACGAGAAGGATCTCAAGGATATTCCCAAGAGCATTTCCAAACAACTGGAGATCGTCCCGGTCGAGCATATGGACGAGGTGCTGCCCAATGCGCTGAAGCTGACACCGGGCGAGACCCTGTTCACCGAGCATGATATGCACTTTGAGATGAGCGATACGGGCAGGGACAAGCACGCGCCAATCAATTAGTCCGAATCACATCTTTATCATGAGTCGATGGGGCCGGCTAAATAGCCGGCCCTTCGTTTTCCCGTATCAGAGGAGGTTGGGCGCTTCTGAACGTCGAACATCGAACGCCCAACGTCCAACGCTGAACAAGGTATTCTGCCGATTTATATAATGATGGAGCGAAGCGACTTCCTCACTTCGACGTTCGATGTTGGATGTTCGATGTTGGACGTTGAAACATTAGTTCGATGTTCGACGTTCAAAAATCAGTTCGAAATTCAGCGCTCAACCATCAACGCAAAGCAATGAGAGAGAGGACTTCCGCACCTGAAGCTAGGTTACCTGATCTTCCCCGTTGCAAAAGGCTATCAGATCAGGAAAGAAATCGAAAAAGTCGCCCTCCAGGGCCATATAATTGGCGTGGACGTCGGCGATGGCGCCTTTGAACCGGCTTCCGTTGGACAAACGGCCGGCAATGCGGTCCAGGGTATCGGCCAGGCGGTCCAAATCCGCATAGCCGCACAGCCAGTCTTCCGCCTCCATGACGGGCAGGATGCGATTGAGGCGTGTTGGCAGGATGGTGCGATGGCGGTTCAGCACAGCATACACCCTGCTGCTGAACGAAGTCAGGTCTTCGTTGGAAAAACGCGGCCAGTGCCGCGCCAGAAAATGATCATAGCACACATCGATGATGACCCCGGCGAACCGGCGCCGGCTTTGGCCGATGCGATTGCGGCTGGTACGGGTGACCGGATGGGCATCGGCAAAGGTATCCACCTTGCGGTGATTGTGAATTCCTTCCAACACCACGTCGTTGTATCGCCCCTCGGGATTTCCCTTTACGAAATCCCCCAGCAAGTTGCCGATAAGGGCGTCATCGTCGCTGTCCGCCAGAAATAGATGGGCCAGATAGTTCACTGTTCGCCTCCCATTGGCGGTGATACCGCAAAGTTGTATCCAGGGGAAGCCAACCCGATATTAAAATTTGCTATTTGTTTCATGCTCAAACCCATTCCAGGAAACCTTTTTGTCTCATACTCATAAGGCATATTCATCGATTTGCCAGCTTTTTTATGTAACCGGCTTGGGCAATCCTTGCCTCTATTTGAATAAATGCATAAAATGACAACGGATAACGGGCAGGGAGCTTTGGAGAGTTTCATAACATTTTGACGTCGGCATGTTGCCGTTGCCCCCTTATTTTGAGGCGTCGGGATTGGCCGCGCATACCTTTTACCGAACAGGATGAAGGAGTTGCCATGATTGTCGGAATCTTAAAGGAAATCAAGACCAGAGAGAATCGTGTCGCCATGACGCCGGCCGGTGTGGAGGTGATGCTCCAGGGTGGTCACGAGGTTTGGGTGGAGGAAAATGCCGGCGTCGGATCGGGTTTCAGCGACGATCAGTACAAGAAGGCCGGCGCCACAATGGTGGCCACGGCCAAAGAGATCTACGACGGGGCCAAAATGGTGATGCACGTCAAGGAGCCCCAGCCCAATGAGTACGATATGATCCGGGAAGGGCAGATCGTCTTCACCTACCTCCACCTGGCCGCCGATAAATCCCTGACCAAGGCGCTGGTGAAGGGCAAAGCGATCTGCATCGCCTATGAAACCATCCAGAAAGCCGACGGATCCCTGCCGCTGCTTACTCCCATGAGCGAAGTGGCCGGCCGCATGTCCGTTCAACAGGCCGCCAAGTACCTGGAGATGGCCCAGGGCGGCCGGGGCGTGCTGCTGGGCGGCGTTCCCGGCGTGGAACCGGCCACGGTGACCATCATCGGCGGCGGAGTGGTGGGCACCAACGCCGCCAAAATGGCCTGCGGCATGGGCGCCCGGGTCTACCTGCTCGACCAGAACCTCCAGCGCCTGCGGTATCTTTCCGATGTGATGCCGGCCAACTGCATTCCGCTGGTCTCCAACCCGGCCACTCTCCGCAAATTGGCCCCCCAATCAGACGCCGTCATCGGTGCGGTGCTCATCCCCGGCGCCAAGGCGCCGCGGCTGGTCACCCGCAAGATGCTCAAGACCATGAAGCCGGGCGCGGTGCTGGTGGATGTGGCCATCGACCAGGGCGGCTGCTTCGAAACCTCCAAAGCGACCACCCATGACGATCCCATCTACGTGGTGGACGGCATCGTCCACTACTGCGTGGCCAACATGCCCGGCGCGGTGGCCAAAACCTCCACCCTGGCCCTGACCAACGCCACCCTGCCCTACGCCCTGGAGATCGCCACCAAAGGCTGGCGCCTGGCCATGTGGGAGAATACGGAGATCAAAAAAGGCGCCAACGTAGTGCAGGGCCATGTGACTTATGAGGCCGTGGCTACGGCGTTTGGGATGGGGTATACGCATGTGGATCAATTGATCTGAAAAAGCCGGAGGACTCCATATCCTGCGTTGCCAAGGGCTTGCAGTAGTTGGACTACGGCTGCGCCCTTGGCGCCTTGGCTCTGGAGCCCTCCGACTTTTTCAGCTTTGCGATGACCATCCATGTATCTGCCCGTAGCATTCAAGCTAATACCATTATCCTTATGAAATAGCCTTTGGCGGTCGGGGTTCGCCGCACCATAAGCAAAAGGGACCGCGCTTTATTGATTTTGATATAATTTGAGCCAGGAGCCGCCCCCCTGATGCCCCTGCGCGGGCATAGCGTGACATAGATCACAGCATTGGATTTTTATTCCTGCTACAAGCAAGATACGGTTATTCATGCATGTCCAATTAGATTTGCTGAAACAAGAAAGGAGGGTTTTATGGCGACTTATTTCGGAAACATCGAAGTTTATTTTGTCAATGTTCTATCACCCAATCCGTATGCCGGCAGGCGCCTCATGAACGTGAGGGGCAGCTTCGGTAAGGCGATTCTCTGGTTTATGCCGAACGGCAGTACGCTTCCGGCCAATCGAAAACGTTCCGGTCAGAATGTTTTCGATGTCTATTACCACATGGATGCATGGGAGGCGATCATAGATGTGCTACGCAATGAAAAACCCGTATTTTTCAGCTTTCATGATACGAACAACGCCGCCCAGATTTATACGGGTGAGGAACCCGTCGGCGAAGGGGAAGAGATCTAATCCATCATTCCAATTCGGCGGGATCCCCTTGCAAGCGGCCGGACCTGAGCTGCAGGGGGAATCTATGATGATTTTAGTAAGAATTGGGCGGCAGAGCTTCTTGTTCAACGCCGGACCTTCGATGTTCAGTTAATTCTCAACTGTCCCAGCCACCATCTCCACAACTTCAACACCATTGACTTGATCTACTGATGTGAAACAGGTAATCTGCTCCTAGTTGTTGATATCTTATAACAAAAGGAGCCTGCCATGCCCCACCCGCTGATCTGGGCGGAGATCGATCTGACCGCCATTGCCCATAACGTGAAAGAGCTGCGACGGCTCATTGGCGATAAGGTGCAGCTGATGGTGGCGGTCAAGGCCAATGCCTACGGCCACGGCGCCGTGGAGGTGGCCCGTGCCGCCCTGGAAAGCGGCGCCGACCAGCTCGGGGTGGCCCGGGTGGAAGAGGGGATCGCCCTGCGGCGGGCCGGGATCGAAGCTCCCATTCTCATCCTGGGCTATACGCTAACAGAGAATGCCTCCTACCTCATGGAATACCGGCTCATGCCGACCCTCTACTCCCTGGAAAACGCGCGGGCGTTTTCGGCGGCGGCCGCGGCGGCGGGCCAAAGCATCGCATTTCACATCAAGGTGGACTCGGGCATGGGGCGCCTGGGGGTGCCGTGCGACGCCCTGCAGTTGGACCTCGTACAGAATCCGGCGGAAGAGATAAAAGCCATCCTTCGGCTGCCCGGCCTTGATTTCCAGGGGTTGTGCACCCATTTCGCCACCGCCGATCATGGGGACAAGACCTTTGCCAACCGGCAGTTCAAAAGGTTTCAGGCGCTGGTGGCCGAGTTGGAGGCGGACGGCGTCGAGATCCCGGTCAAACATGCGGCCAACAGCGGGGCGATTATCGACATGCCGGAGACCCATCTGGACATGGCGCGCGCCGGCATCTCCCTCTACGGCCTCAACCCCTCCGATGAGGTGGACCTGGGCCGCATCGATCTGCGCCCGGCGCTGACCCTCAAGGCCCGCATCATCCATCTCAAAACCGTGCCCGCCGGCACCCGCATCAGCTACGGCGGCACCTGGCAGCCGTCTTTCGCCACCACCATCGCTACCATTCCCGTGGGGTACGGCGACGGCTACAGCCGCCGACTCTCCAACCAGGGGCAGATGCTGGTCAACGGCAAAAGGGCGCCCATCGTCGGCCGGGTCTGCATGGATCTCACCATGCTGGATGTGGGGCATATCGAAAATGTACGGATGGGCGATGAAGCGGTGCTCATCGGCCGCCAGGGGGAAGCGGAAATTTCCGCAGACGAGATCGCCGGACTGCTGGGTACGATTAACTATGAAGTCGTTACAGCTTTGATGGCGCGGGTGGAACGGGTGTATAAAGAATAGATTGAACGTCGAACATCGAACTATTGTTTGAACGTCGAACATTCAACATCGAACGTCGAAGAATGAAGTCGCTTCGCTCCATCATAATATAAATCGGCAGAATTCCTTGTTCAGCGTTGGACGTTGGGCGTTCGATGTTCGATGTTCAATTTTTATGTCGGGGTATCTTATTTCCCGCCCCCCTGTGTCCTCTCCTGTGCCTGCCGTATCAAACTCACCAGCGACGCCACCTTATCGGGCGGCGGGGCGCAGCGCAATTTGTCGAATTCCGCCCGGGGCAGGCGGTTCCGAAAATAGCCCACCACATCGAATTGCTCCCACCAGCAGTCCAGCACCTTGAAACAGGGCCCCTGGTCTTCACCGCTGGTGCGGCAGTACCCGAACGACACCGGCCCTCCGAGCCGGGGGCAGCGCCGCTGCAGGTTGTCCCTTTCCGTCATAGTTCCACCCTAAAAGCCGCAGAATGTAGAACAAGGAATGTCCATTTTCGAAGTAGGGTATCGCTTCGCTCTATCATTGATTTATTTCAATGGCAGGATACCTTACTTCGACATTCTGCGGTTCAATATTCGATATTCTGCGGTTCACGTGCTTTTCAGGTCCTGCGGTTTGGGATGGCCGGCCAGTACTTCGGTGGAGCGGGCCATCTCTTCGTCGCTGAGGGCCAAATCGGTCAGTTCGCCGGCCAGGTACTTCTCGTAGCCGGCCAGGTCGAGCAGTCCGTGGCCGCTGAAGTTGAAGACGATTACCTTTTCTTTACCCTCTTCCTTTGCCCTTTCAGCTTCTTTGATCACCTGGGCCAGGGCGTTGGTGGTTTCCGGTGCCGGAATGACCCCTTCGGTTCTTGCCCAGAGCACCCCGGCCTTGAAGGACTCCAGTTGGGAGACCGATTTGGGGGCGGCCAGGCCTTCATGCACCACCTGGCTCACCGTGGGGGCCATGCCGTGATAGCGCAGGCCGCCGGCGTGGATGGGGGCGGGAACAAACGCATGCCCCAGGCTGTGCATGGGCAGCAGGGGGGTGTATCTGGCTGTGTCCCCGTGGTCGTAGCAGAACGGTGCCCGGGTCAGGGTCGGACAGGCTTTGGGCTCCACCGGATAGATCTCGATCTGTTTGCCGTTGATCTTGTCCCGGATAAAAGGGAACGCCAGGCCGGCGAAATTGCTGCCGCCGCCGGCGCAGCCGATGACGATATCGGGATATTCCTCTACCAGGGCCAGCTGCTTTTGGGCTTCCAGCCCGATGACGGTCTGGTGGAGAATGACATGGTTGAGCACGCTGCCAAGGGAGTAGCGGGTCTTGCCGCTTTGATCGCTCACGGCCGCTTCCACGGCCTCGCTGATGGCGATGCCCAGGCTGCCGGGGGTGTCGGGATCGGCTGACAGGGCGTCCCGCCCGGCCTGGGTTTCGGTGCTGGGGCTGGCGATGCAGGTGCCGCCCCAGGTCTCCATCATGGCTTTGCGGTAGGGTTTCTGGTCGAAGCTCACCCGCACCATGTAGACTTTGCAGTTGAGGCCGAACTGGGCGCAGGCAAAGGAGAGCGCGCTGCCCCATTGGCCGGCGCCGGTCTCAGTGGTGATGTTTTCGATGCCGAATTCTTTGTTGTAGTAAGCCTGGGCCACTGCTGTATTGGGTTTGTGGCTGCCGGGAGGGCTGCCGCCCTCATATTTGTAATAGATCCGCGCCGGCGTGCCCAGGGCCTTTTCCAGCCGATCGGCCCTGATGAGGGGGGCCGGCCGCCAGATCGACAGGACGTCCAGCACCGGTTCGGGAATGTCGATCCAACGATCGGTGCTCACCTCCTGCTCGATGATGTTCATGGGGAAGACCGGCGCCAGATCGTCCGGCCCCACGGGGTTTCCGTCCGGTCCCAGCGGCGGGTTCATTTTGATGTCCGCCAGGATATTGTACCATTGCCGGGGGATCTCATTTGCAGGAAGCAGTATCTGTTTAACGGCCATTGTGCACCCTCCTCTGGTTCGCGTCATTATTCGGGATCTGTCTCACTGTTCACAAAGTGAATCCCTATTTACCATTAAATCGATTCCCATGGCAAGCCGGGATCGGATGGGACAAAGCCTGCAAACGAGCGCAATAAGGAATGCCACAGCGTGGCTTGGGTGAGATTGGCGATTGGGGTTGATGGATTTTCGGATGACGGTATTAAAAGGGTGGACGCCGCCTATCCACAGTTCTTTCTTGGGCCACAGCTCTTTTTTGGAATGGATCTAGCGTATTTTTTGCATGCGAACCAAGGTGCCCTCCTGGCCGGTGATCCGGAACCCGCACTTTCGATAGCACGACAGGGCCCTGGGATTGTAATCGCGCACCACCAGCTCCAGCCGACGCGCACAAAGCTCTTTTTCGGCAAACGCCTCCAACAGCGCTACCAGCGCCTGTCCCTTGCCTTGGTTGCGCCAGCGGATCTTTAGATAGAGGCAGCTCACTTTGTAGGTACCCGGATGGCCCGTGGCCCGCAATGCAGCATGCCCGATGATCTCTTCCCCTTCCATTACCAGAAAGGCATGGTGCCCTTTTGACGGATCCAAAGCCCGGCGCCACTGTCCATGATCGAACGGCCACCGGGCCTTGGGCCATATGAGGTACATCTCGTCCCGCTCGACCATAAGCCGGGCGATGGCATGGGTGTCGAGGGGGCAATTGGGTCTAAGCTCCATGCAAATGTCATACACCGGCTATACGGCGGCTGTCCATGGCCGTCCAGCCAGGCGCAACCCATCTTCCGGGGCGGGGTCCGCTACAATGGCATTATCCTGCCTTATATTTGAAGGATACTTTGACCCGGGCACGGTAGGCTGTCACCTTTCCGTCCTCGACTTTCATGTCCAGCTTACCGACCTCCGCGATCCTCAGATCTTTCAGACTCTCACCTGCCATTTGGACGGCATTGCGAGCGGCACTCTCCCATGAGTCCGAGCTCGTCCCCACCAGTTCGATCACTTTGTAAACACTGTCTGACATAGCCGAACCTCCTTTGTGATTAAGGTAAGGGTTGATGGAAGCAGCTTCATATGACCGAAGCCGATTTGTATTGATATGCAAGCCTGCTGGCGAGTAATGGCAACGAGTAGATGAATCAGCGGCGCGATGCAGAATGGAGCGAATCAAATTCAATTGGAAGTGGAAGTTTCAGTCGATCAGTCTATTCAGCATATCCATGCTGGTGTGTCCCGTCAAGGGAACGTATTGATAGACGATGAAAATCGAACGCGTAACCTCTCGAACGTCGAACGCGAACCCCCTTGAACGTCGAACATCGAACCCTTAATTGAACGTTCGATGTTCGACGTTCATTTTCTATTTGTTCGATGTCTGAGGTTCAAATGGATTGGAAGTGAATTCCGGCAATGCCACGACATAAGGAAACAGTGTTGGCGATCAATACAATTTGTCTTGACAACTTTACAAATTATCTGCAATAAATCCTCAACCCTGTTCAAAAGGCTAATTGCATGATGATGCTGAACACCCAATCACCCGTCCCTTTGTATCGCCAGCTGGCCGATCTTCTGGCGGCTCGAATCCGGGAGGACGTCTACAAGCCGGGGTACCGCATCCCCTCTGAACACCAATTGGCAGCGGATTTCAATATCGGGCGTCCCACCGCCCGACAGGCCGTCGATGTACTGGTGCGCAAAGGCGTGCTCAGGCGCCGGCGCGGCGCCGGCACCTTCGTGTGCGACGCCCGGCAGGAAGTGGATCTCTTTTCCCTGGACGGCACCGGCACCTCCTTTAAAAAAATGGGGCTGAACGTCGATACCCGTCTGGTGACGCCCCTGCAATTATGCCATGCCGGGGAGGGGGCCGATAATCCCTTCAGCGGGCAAAGCGCATTTTTCCTTACCCGGCTGACCCGGGTAAACGATGAACCCGTGCTGATCGAGGAGATCTATCTGCATGCCGAACTCTTCGCCGGCATCGAAAACATGGCCCTTGAAGGGCAATCGCTCTCGGCCATAGCCGAGGAGCGGCTTTACCTGCGGCCGGTGAGCGGCAAACAAAGCTTCAATATCGGCTATCTCGACAAAAAACGCAGCCGATATCTGAACACCGGGACAGATATCCCCGTGCTGGTGGTCAAGCGCTACCTGCATTTTCCCCAGATGGCCGACGGTGTTTTCTGCCAGCTGTGGTGCCGCACCGATCAGTTTGTATTTACACAGAACATCGGAGGAACCGATCATGGATAACCGCGGATATTACGATGGATTCGGCGGCGCATTTCTGCCGGAAATACTCACCGCTACCTTCGACGAACTCGAAGCGATTTTTGAAACCGCCAAAGCCGATCCGGCGTTTTGGCGACAGTATGAGACGGTAATGGCCACTTACTCCTGCCGGCCGACCCCGTTGACCTTTGCCGAAAACCTTACCCGTCACTTCGGCGGCGCCAGGATCTACGTCAAACGGGAAGACTTGAACCACACCGGCGCCCACAAGGCCAACAATGTCATGGGCCAGGGCCTGCTGGTGCAGCGCATGGGGAAATCCCGTGTGATTGCCGAAACCGGCGCCGGACAACATGGCGTGGCCACGGCCACCATGGCGGCGCGCTTTGGATTCGACTGCACCATTTACATGGGAGAGGTGGATGTGGAGCGCCAGCGCCCCAATGTCTTCTGGATGGAACGCTTGGGCGCCACGGTGGTGCCGGTGACCGACGGCACGCGCATCCTCAAGGATGCCATCAACGAGGCCTTCCGCGATTGGGTCTCCAACATGGATACCACCCACTATGTGTTGGGGACGGCCTGCGGCCCCCATCCCTTTCCGGAAATGGTGACCTGGTTCCAGTCCATCATCGGCCAGGAGGCGCGCCAGCAGATCCTGGCAGCCGAGAATCGCCTGCCCGGCAAAGTCTTTGCCTGTGTGGGGGGCGGCTCCAATGCCATGGGGCTCTTTTCCGGCTTCCTGGATGATCCGGTGGAACTGGTTGGGGTAGAGGCCGGGGGCAAGGGGCTCTCCTCCGGGGAACACGCCTCGCGGCTCTGCGCCAAGGATGCCAGCGTGGGCGTGGCCCAGGGATACAAGACCTATTTCCTGCAAAACAGTGACGGCCAGATGCAGGAGACCCACTCCATCGCCGCCGGCCTGGACTATGTGGGCGTATCCCCCATTCTCTCCCATTTTCACGAATCGGGAAAGGCCCGCTTTGAAGCGGCCACCGATCAAGAGGTGGTGGCGGCGGTCCAGCTCACCATGCGCAAAGAGGGGCTCATACCGGCCCTGGAATCGGCCCACGCCTTTGCCCAGGCCTTCAAGGAGGCCCCGGCGATGTCACCGGAGGAGGCGATCATCATCAACCAGTCGGGCCGCGGGGACAAAGACATTTTCACGGTGGCCGACGCCTTTGGCGATCCGGCCTGGCAGGAATTTATCCGGCATAAGGCGGAACAATATAAAAGATGAGATCAAGGTTCAGGGTTCAAAGTTCAAAGTTGAACCCAACTGATCAAGCAACGAACTGGAATGTTTTAGAAATAACTTTGAACCCTGAACTTTGAACTATTAAGGAATTCCCATGTTAGAAAAATACCTGCGCGATCAGCGCAAGCAAAAAGATATCTTATTGATGACCCACATCGTCGTCGGCTACCCCTCGCTGGAGGCCTCCTTTGAGATCGTGAAGGCCATGGTGGAGGCCGGTGTTGACTTGATGGAACTTCAGATTCCATTTTCCGAGCCCATTGCCGACGGTCCGGTGATCCTCAAAGCCAACCAGGAGGCGCTGGCCACCGGCATCTCCGTGGACGAATGCATCAAATTCGGCGGGCGTGTTGCAATGGAGTTCGATATCCCTTTTCTCTTCATGACCTACTACAATATTCTGTTCAAGTACGGCACGCAGCGGTTTGTCGAAACCGCGGCCGATAAAGGGCTGCGCGGCGCCATCGTTCCCGACCTGCCACCCGAAGAAGGGCAGGACTATTTGGCAGCCATGGAAGCGCATCGCCTGGCGCCCATCTTCATCTACGCCCCGACCACCACTGACGATCGCATGCAGCTGCTGGCCCGCCACGCCAGCGGGTTCATATACTGCGTGGCCCGCAAGGGCGTCACCGGTCAGCAGACCACCTTTTCCCGGGAACTGGACGGCTATCTGCACCGCTGCCGCCAGGCGACCGACCTTCCCCTGGCCCTTGGATTCGGGGTAAAAGACCGGGCCGATATCGAATTTCTCACCGGAAAGGCGGACATCGCGGTCATCGGCACCCAGACCATCCGCATCGTTGAGGATCAGGGCGTTGACGCGGTGGGGAAGTTTATCGCCGGTCTGCGAATGCCAAAATAATCGAACGTCCAAAGCCCAACGCCGAATGTGGATTGGGGCTCATTTGTTAAAAGGCTGAGCGAAGCGATTCCGACCTTCGATGTTCGATGTTGAACGTTCGATGTTGGACGTTCAAGCCCTTTAACCACTCCCTGTGCGGCAAGAAAAACAAACCCGCCTTAGACGGTATAAACGCTATGGTTTATTTTTTTGCGCCATCTTTTCCTTGATCATCGTGCCTTCCTCCGCTACGCTGACCAAACGGTTTAACCAAACGGTTAATAATTTTCCAATCGAATATCGTCCAAGATGATGACCTCCGCCAAGTCAGATAAAACCATTGCGCGCATCATGGATGCCGCCACCCAGCACTTTGCCAGGCACGGCTATGAGGGTGCCCGCATGGATAAAATCGCCAGAGAGGCGGGGGTGAACAAGGCCACCATCTACTACCACCTGGGTGGGAAAAAGAAGCTCTATACCGCCGTGCTCCACGCTGTTTACAGTGAATATGCCGCGCTGATGACCGGACAGGTCGAGGCGGCGCCTTCACCGGGGGAAAAGCTCAAGGTCATTATCCGGGCCTTGCGCAAACTGGTCCATGATTACCCTCACATCAACGCCATCACGATGCACGAGGTCGCCTCCGGCGGCCGAAACTTCCCGGACATTTTAACGGATGATTTCGCCCGGATCATCGGCTTGACCGCCGATACGCTCCAATTGGGCCGGGAGACCGGTGAGACGGCGGCCATCCACCCCATGGTGCTCTACCTGATGGCCATCGGGCCGCTGGCCTATTATGAAAAGATCTACAACAGTGCAGGTCTAAAAGGGCCATTGATCAATGGAAGCAACGCCCGCAATGTGCCGGTTCTCACTTTCCATGAGTTCGCCCGGCAGTTGGAAGCGTTATTGTTGAAAACAGTAAACCCCAATGTTGAATAAAAAAGTTGGCTGCGCCCTTGTCGCTTTGGCTCTGAAGCCCTCCGACGCTTGCAACTTTGGGGTGCAGATCCCCTGGCCTACCTGAGCCGGAAAGTTGTCATCATGAACACTTTGCGTCAGCGCATTGAAAAAGGATTTGCGGCTTTTGCCGGGCTGGTTTTCCGACACCGGATCAAAACACTGGTGATGTCGGCGGTGATCATCGGTACGCTGCTGACCCAGCTTCCCCATATTGCGTTGGACCCGTCCATGGAGGGTTTTCTTCACCCCGAGGACCCGGCCCTGAAGACATACAATGCCTTCAGGGACCAGTTCGGCCGCGATGAAGTGATCATCGTGGGACTGCGGCCGGACAATGTCTTCGATTTGAAGTTTCTGCAGACCTTAAAGTCGATCCATGAAGAGCTGGAGGCAACGGTGCCTTACCTGGACGAGGTCACCAGTCTGATCAACGCCCGCAACACACGCGGCGACGGGGACGAGTTGATAGTGGAAGATCTGCTCGAAGAGTGGCCGCAGACCGCAGAAGAACTGGCACAGATCCGCAAGCGTGCAATGGCCCACCCCATGTACCGCAACCTGCTGCTATCAAAAGACGGCACATTTACCACCATCATTGTCCGCACCCAAGCCTCGACCGGTCCGGGCTCCGACGACGACATCATGCACGGCTTTGACAACCCATCTGACGAAAACGAACCGGAAGAGATAGCCGGCACCCGATATTTGACTGATGCGCAAAATACCGAAGTGGTGGCGGCTGTTGACAAGGTTGTCCAGAAATACAAGTCCCAGGGCCAGCACATCTACCTCGCAGGCACGCCTGTGGTCACCCATTTCCTGAAATGGGCCATGATCAAGGATATGCGAAAATTCATGGCCCTGCTGGTCAGCGTAGTGGCTGTGGCGATTTTCGCCATGTTCCACCGCATTTCGGCTGTACTGCTCTCCCTTGGGGTTGTCGTGCTTTCGTTTCTCTCCACTTTGAGTTTTATGGCTTTTACCGGAACGGCGCTCAAGATCCCCACCCAGGTGTTGCCGTCGTTTGTCCTGGCCGTGGGGGTCGGCACCTCGATTCACATATTGGCGATCTTTTACCATCGATTGGAGAAGGGAGACCCCAAAAGAGAGGCCATCATTTATGCGCTGGGTCACTCCGGCCTGGCGATCCTCATGACCAATATGACCACCGCTGCCGGACTGCTCTCCTTTGCCGGAGCCGATGTGGCGCCGGTAGCGGATCTGGGCATCTTCGCCAGCGTCGGCGTCATGCTCTCCCTGCTGTATACGGTCATCCTGCTGCCTCCTTTGATATCCTTTGTCCCCTTCCGATCACGACATGCACCCCGCATCGCCAAAAACGGGTCGCGCATGGATCGATTGCTGGAAACCATCAGCCGGATCGCCACAACCCATCCGCGTAAAATCCTCGGTATCAGCGCCGTTGTCATCTTGCTCTCCATCGCCGGCGCCACCCAAATCCGTTTCTCCCACTATCCGCTCCTCTGGTTTAAACCCGACAATCCCATCCGCAGGGATACGGAGATGATCGACACCACCATGCGCGGATCCATGACCATTGAGGTCGTACTCGACACGGGCGAAGAAAACGGCTGGCACTCGCCGGATCGGCTCAAGCGCCTGGCGGCGGCCGATACCGCCATGGAAGCGCTGACCTATGACGACAACTATGTGGGCAAAGCATTTTCGCTTACGACGATATTAAAGGAGATCAACCAGGCCCTGAATGAGAACCGCAGCGCGGCATATGCCATCCCGGACGACCGTGATCTGATCGCCCAGGAATTTCTGCTTTTCGAAAACAGCGGTTCCGACGACCTGGAAGACTTTGTCGACAGCCGCTTCTCAAAGGCGCGTTTCACCATGAAATTCCCGTTCAAAGACGCGGTCCACTACAAGCCGTTCCAGCGGATGATCGAAACCTATTTCCACAAAAACTTTCCCAACATCGACCTGAAATTCACCGGCATGATCAGCCTCCTGGCCCGCACCATCAGCAATACCATCACCAGCTTGGCGGAAAGCTACGCCATCGCCATGGTGGTGATCACCTGCATGATGGTGTTGCTCATCGGCCGCGTGCGCATCGGACTGCTCAGCATGATTCCCAATCTGGCGCCTATTTTGTTGATGATGGGGGTCATCGGTGCCTTTCATTTTCCCATGGATATGTTTACCATGATGGTGGCCAGCATCGCCATCGGATTGGCGGTGGACGATACGATCCACTTTATGCATAACTTCCGCCGATATTACGAAGCATCCGGCGACCCGCGCCAGGCCGTCCATGAAACCCTTCATACCGCCGGCCGGGCCATGCTGGTCACCACTGTCGTTCTCTCCATGGGCTTTTTCATTTATATGTTTGCCAGTCTGAACAATATTATCCGGTTCGGTTTCTTGACCGGGATCACCCTCATCGCCGCCTTGCTGTCGGACTACTTTCTGGGGCCTGCCCTGATGGTGATGGTCAACAAGAAGAAAGAAAGCAACGAAATTCAAACCGATCGCTGGACGGTCCGCAGGACAAGCGCTACCGATCCGTAAGGAGGCCATCGTGAGAAAAAACATTTACTGGATTATTTGCATCGCGCTGATAAGCTTTTCTCTGCCCCTGCCGACGTCGGCCGATGATGCCAAGGCGCGCGAGATCATGCAGAAGGTGCTGGATCGCGATGACGGCGACAACCGTACGGCGGAAATGGAGATGCGGCTCATCGACAAAAGGGGCAAGGAACGGCTGCGCAAACTCCAGACCTTTCAGAAGGACAAAGGCAAGGATCGGTATGGCCTGCTCTTTTTTCTGCACCCGGCGGATGTCAGGGACACGGCCTTTTTGACTTACGACTATGATGATCCGGACCATGACGACGACCAGTGGCTCTATCTTCCGGCCTTGCGCAAGACCAAACGCATCGCTTCAACGGACAAGAGCGGCAGTTTCATGGGCTCCGATCTCAACTACTCGGACATGACCGATCTTGTTCTGAAAGACTATGACTTTTTTCTGAAAAAAGAGATGGACGTCCGCGGTCACAAGGTGTGGGTGATCGAATCCATACCTCGCAGCGAAGATGTCATGGATGAAACCGGGTATTCAAAAACCTGGCACTTCATCCGCCAGGACATCTTCTTCCAGGTACGGGCCATCAGCTGGATTTACAAAAAGAAGTCCCTCAAATACCTGGATGTCAAAAACCTTGAGAAGATCAATGGCATCTGGATCGCCACCGAGATGCATATTTTCAAAAAACAGGGGAAAAAGCTGCTCCACAAGACCGTTTTGAAGCTGCATGATGTCCAATTCGATCAACCCCTGGACTACGACCTGTTTACCACACGAAAGATGGAAGCCGGGCTTTAAGCCGTACCGGCCTCGCCTGGATCGTTACGCGCCATGCCAACGCATCCCCATAAAGCACTGCTTCTGTGCATCCTGCTGACCGCGGCACTGCTGGCCGCTCCATTGGCGGTCGTGGCCGATAATATTAGAAGCTGTCCCAAAAAACGGATTTTGGTCCAAGGTGTAGGCGGGGACGGGTTTCAAACCGCAGGCATACTGCAGTATGTCGAGGATTTGAAACCCGGCACCAACACCCAGATTGGGCCAAAAGACTTTTTTGAGATGGCTTCTAAAAAGGATTCGTTCGACAGCCTGATGGAAGGGTTTGGCGATGAAAACGGCGCGGCTGACGATCCACAACTTGAAGAGGTGCTCTCCGGCTTTGAGGAAGAATCCGGAACCAAAGCATCTCCAAGCCAGGAGGCGCAGCGGCAGTGGCCTGTTCAACTGGATGGGTACCTGAAACTCGGCGGCCGGTGGAATTTTGCGCACGATGCGCCGCAAGCCGGTGAAACCGACTGGCGCGGCCTTTCCGGGCTTCGCGGTGAAGCGCAAGCCGATCTGTTGATCAAATGGCACCGTCACTGGCGCATGTTGATCGGCGGCAAGGTTTTTTACGACAGCGCTTATGCGCTGCGCGGCCGGGACGGCTTTACGGATGCGGTTATCGACGCCTATGAATCCGAATCCGAGTGGCGGGAGATCTATCTTCAAGGCCGTCTGGGGTCACACCTGGACCTCAAACTCGGCCGGCAGATCGTGGTCTGGGGCCGCTCCGACAATCTGCGCGTCACAGATGTCCTCAACCCGCTGGATCGCCGCGAACCGGGGCTGACCGACATCGAAGATCTTCGCCTTCCGGTGGCCATGTCTCGGTTTGACGGATATCTCGGCTCCTGGAACCTGACCGGCATCGCCCTCCACGAAATCCGTTTCGACAAAAATCCGGTGTTCGGCCATGACTTCTTTCCAAGTTCAACGCCGCTGCCGCCGGAAGAGATGCCAACGGATGCCGGTGATGACACCGAATGGGCCGCAGCCCTCAACGGCATTTTCAGCGGCAAAGATATCTCTTTCTACTGGGCCAACCTTTTTGACGAGACACCCCATGTGACCGCCGGTTCCGATGGCGGGTTGGTGCGGCGACATGCCCGGGTCACCATGTGGGGGGCCGCCGGCAACCTCACCATGGGCAACTGGCTTTTGAAAAGCGAAATGGCCTATTGGCGTGGCCTGAAATTTTTCAATACAGCCGGGGAATCGCATCAACGGATGGATGCCTTGATCGGAGTGGAATACGGCGGATGGGGGGAGGCCTCTTTAAGCCTGGAGGGGGCGATCCGGCATCTGGTCGACTTCGACGAACGGCTGACGCAGCCGCCCGATTTCACCCAGGAAGACGACATCACTTACGCGCTGCGGTTCACCCGCGATTTTGCCAATGAGACCGTGACGCTGACCCTGCTGGCGCTGATATACGGACCGCTGGGCCAGGACGGCGGTCTGGAAAGAATCTCCGTCCAATACGATTGGAGCGATGCCGTCGGTATCACCATGGGCGTCGCCCTCTACCAGTCGGGTGACCGCTATAGCATGCAGCGGATCGGTGAAAACGACCGGGTGTTTTTGGAGGTGAAGTATAGTTTTTAAAAGAATTGGTTCATCGTTCATGGAATCTGGTTCTTAGTTCATGGTTGATTGATCAACTTTGAAGGATTATTGATTGGGGTTAGGTATCTATTAATTTCATCTTTATGATATGGCCATAGTCTGGACGGCCATATATCAGTAACCGGAAACCATGAACTCTGAAAAATGAACTCTGAACTATGAACCATGACCTTTCGACATATATTAAAGAGAACTTGTCGCAGCTACCGTTTATTACGGCCGACCTGCCCGGTGTCGGTGGGGTGATCAAAGCGGCGCCCGAGCATTTTCAGGTGGAAGAAGTTTTGCCGTATGCCCCCTGTGGGGAAGGGGAGCACGTCTTTGTCCGGTTGCGCCGGCAGGGATGGAATACGGCAGACGTCGGCAAGGCGCTGGGAGAGCCGTTCGGCCTTAAAAACGCCGATATCGGCTGGGCGGGCCGAAAAGACAAGAACGCCGTCACAACCCAGAGTTTTTCCCTTCACCTGCCGATGTCGCTCTCCATTAATGAGATCGAATCGAAGCTGGCGGCGCTGCCGTTTGAGTTCCAGGATTTGCGGCGCCACAAAAACAAGCTCAAGACCGGCCATGTGGCCGCCAATCGATTCAGCACCATTCTTTCGCAAGTCCCGCAGAACGCAATGGATGCTGCTGCCGCCATCGCCGACAGCCTGCGGAAAAGCGGTCTTCCCAATTACTACGGCGCACAGCGGTTCGGCATCCAGCTGCGCAATGTCGATCGTGCCATTGCCATACTCCGCCGCGGAAAGGCACGCGGCAAAAAAGAGGGGTTCATGGTCTCGGTTCTGCAAAGCGCCTTGTTCAACCTGTGGCTGAAAGAACGGATGGAAAGAGATGATTTCGGCACCCTCATAATGGGAGACCTGGTTCAAAAGACCGACACCGGCGGGATGTTTGTGGTCGAAGATCTTCAGGAGGCTGCACATCGGTTTGCAGAGCGAAAGATTATCTACACCGGTCCCATCTTTGGATATAAGATGAGACCGGCCGGCGACCAGGCCGGCCGCCACGAACGCCGCCTTCTCGAATCCTTCGGCCTGGGTGTCGAAGCCTTCAGGCCGTTAAGGGCGGCCGGCAGCCGGAGAAGCGCCGTGCTCCACTTGGAGGATTTGACTGTCGAACCGACGGCAGAGGGGCTGCGATTTCGCTTCACCCTTCCCTCCGGCGCCTACGCCACAACCCTCTTGCGGGAATTTACCAGGGAGCCCATTAAAAGTGAGGCGTAAAAATCAATTGCAAAAAGAACCGTTTCGTACTTAACTCCAAGGCAATCTGTCTTGTCGAACATGTGGGGATTCGCCTGTCCATGAGCCGTTGGATCATTTTTATATTGTTGTATCTTTCTATTTATGGATCGGCGCATTTGTATCTCCTCATAAAGGCCCGACGCGCCTTTTACCTGGAAGGCGTGCATTATGTGCTGCTGTTCGCCATTCTCTCCTTCCTGCTGCTCGCCCCCATCAATGCCCGCCTGCTCGAAGGAGAAAAATATTGGCTGCCGTCCGTCGCTTTGACCTGGATCGGTTTTGTCTGGTTGGGGTTTGTATTCCTTTTCGTCTGCCAGGCGCTGATTGTGGACGGATACCACTTGATTATCGGAGCGGCCCAGCAGATGTTCGGCGCCGATTGGACGGCCATTATGTTGTCCAAACGACAATGCATCAGCCTGCTGACAATGTCCACCGCCGTCATCATGATCTACGGTGCATATGAAGCGTATCATGTTCGTACGGAAAGGGTTACCATCCGCAGCGAGAAAATTCCGGCCGCATCCGGACCTGTGCGCATCGTGCAAATATCCGATCTCCATATCAGCCCGCTGGTATTTCCGGCCCGCCTGGCCCCCGTCATAAAGGCGGTTCAGGCGGCCAAGCCGGATATTCTGGTATCCACCGGCGACCTGATTGAGGGTGACGGCTTGCGTCCGCAGAAGCTGATGGCTGCCCTTCAAAGCCTTTCCGCACCGATGGGAAAATTTGCTGTCACCGGCAACCACGAATTTTACGCCGGCATCTCCGCTGCGTCCGACTTTACGCAAAGGGTCGGTTTCACGTTGCTTCGTAATAAATCCGTGGCGGTCACAAAGGAAATAGTCATCACCGGATTGGATGACCCGATGGCTAAAGCCGATGATGTTCGGACAAAGGAAAATGACCTGCTGAAACAGGTGCCTTTAAAAGCCTTTTCCCTGCTCCTCAAGCATCGACCCAAAATCGATTCCAATAATATCGATCACATCGACCTCCAACTCTCCGGTCATACTCACAAAGGCCAGATTTTTCCTTTTGACGGATTGGTCCGATTAAGCTACCCATTGGGTTACGGATTGCGACAAATAGCACCGAATCGGTACCTGTACATCAGTCGTGGGACGGGCACATGGGGCCCCCCCATTCGGGTCTTGGCGCCACCGGAGATTACCATCATTGATATTGTGCCGGCCGCCGGCAAATCCAAAGCCAAGTAAGGATATGGACCCAATGTCGACTGAATGAACACGAATCTAACTTGTTCCGCATACAATTTAAATATGATGCCATTAACAATGAGTGAATAGTACGGTAGTCCCCTGTAGACATAGTGTAGATGTTTCGAAAGGAGATTGACCTCATGGCCGCCAAGAATTGTGATTCAGGGACCCGTTCAGCCGGCTATCTGACCGGAAATCTCATCGACCTTCGCGCCGCGCTGTCCGGCAGCCTTCCCCAGGGTTTGATCAACATTCTCGTACCGGCTGCCGAGCATTTTCTATCGATCAACAAAATCAACCGCATCTATCAATCATGCCCGGCCGACCTCGATGCCAAGGCATTCTGCCGGTTCTGTCTGACCCAACTGGGGATCGACTATGCCATCACCGAAGAAGAAATGGCCGCCATACCTCAAAACGGCCCGCTGGTCATGATGGCCAATCACCCCTTTGGCGGGATGGAAGGCATTATTCTGGCGGAAATTCTGCTGCAGGCCAGACCGGATGTCCGTATTTTGGGGAACTATCTGCTCACCCACATCCCTGCCCTCGCACCGTTGATCGTTCCGGTGGACCCTATCAATCCCCGCAAATCGGCCTCCGCCAACGCCCGGGCGCTTAAATCGGCCATGGACTGGGTGGCCGGCGGAGGGGCTTTGCTGACCTTTCCCTCAGGGGAAGTCTCCCATCTCAACCTGCGAACCGGCAAGGTGGCCGACCCGCCGTGGAGCCCGCACATCGCCAAATTGGCGATGAGAACCAAGGCCAAGGTGGTACCGGTGCACGTTCGCGGCCGCAACTCCCTTTTATTCAATGCGATGGGACTGATCCACCCGCGGCTTCGAACCCTGCTCCTTCCCCGTGAGCTGACCAATAAAAGCGGCGTTACGGTTCAATTGACCATGGGGCGCCCCATCCACTGGCGCAAACTCACCGATTTTACCACCCCTGCCGAGGTAATGAATTTCCTGCGGTTCAATACTGAGCTTCTCAAACATCGTAAATCCCAATCTGCCAAATGGACGGGCTTGAATTTGCCCAACCCTGCCAAGGGACGCCCCTGGAAAGAGATCATCGCCCCCGTACCCAAGGATCAATTGCTCAGGGAAATCGAAGCCCTGCCGGAAAGCGCCCAATTGGTGTCCCAGAAGGAGTATCGCGTTTATCTCACCACAGCCGGGCACTCCCCCTCCATCATGCGCGAAATTGGGCGGCTGCGTGAAATCAGCTTCAGAGACGTGGGCGAAGGCACTGGACAAAGGATGGATATCGATGATTTCGACACCCGCTACCTCCAACTCTTTCTGTGGAACAGCGAAACCCAGGAAATCGTCGGTGCTTACCGCATTGGCCGATCAGACCGGATTTTACAAGACAAGGGGCCGTCCGGCCTCTACTCGACCACCCTTTTTAATTACAAACCTCAATTCTATGACCACCTGAACAATTCCCTTGAACTGGGGCGCTCTTTCATCCGCACCGAATATCAGAAAAAGTTCGGCAGCCTGGCCATATTGTGGCGCGGTATCGGAGCGTTTGTCGCCCGCAACAGCCGCTACCGCTATCTCTTTGGACCGGTCAGCATCAGCCAGAACTACCACACCATTTCGAAAAACCTGATGGTGGCATTTCTCAGACACGCCACCATGAATTCCAAACTCTCTCCCATGGTCAAGCCGCGCAAACCGGTAAAGGTCTTAAAAAAGGTGAGCCGATCCGCCCCCTTGGACCTGCTGGAAAAAAATGCCATTGAAGAGATTTCCATGCTGGTCTCTGAAATCGAGCAAGACTACAAGGGCGTTCCCACGCTGATCAAGCACTACCTGAAGCTCAACGGCCAGTTCCTGGCCTTCAACCTGGACAAGGACTTCGCCAACGTCATCGATGGGCTGATTTGGGTGGACCTATTGAAAACCGATGAAAAACTTCTGGAAAGATTTCTCGGCGCCCAGGGATTGCGGGACTTCTATGCCTGCCACGATCCGGATGCTGCGACGAGAGCGGCCTAGCAACTCAAAAACCGCAGAATATCGAACAAGGAATTTCGAATGTCGAAGTGATGAATCGCTGCGCTCTGCCATCACATAAATGGCAGAATACCTTACTTCGAAATTCTGCGGTTCCGCTTCGTTATTCGACATTCCTCTGCATCTCCACTGCTCAATGATCTGGCTCTGAGATTCAGATGGATGTCGCCCCATTAAGCCTGGCTCCTCAAGGGCCGGCTGCGGCCTGTTTCTCTTTTAGCAAGATTCGGTATTCAATGGGCGGCTTAAACGCGAGGGCGGCTTCGTCCCCGTTCCGGCGGACCAACAGGGTCCTTATGTTCAGCACTTCACCGCAGAGCAGTTCGATATGGCACTTGGCCCTTTTTTTCAGTCTTTCATGGCGCCCGATGAGAATCCGGATACCGCTTTCGGCAATATCCAGAACCTCATAGCGCTGGTTTCCAATGTTCAAAGCCGGCTGGGCACCAGCGACATAGCTGACCCTTAGGTCCTGTCTTTTGATAATCGTTTTTTTATCATCTACAATGACGCCACGCTCCATGCTGTCCGGAAAAAGCAGAACCAGCAGATTGAAACTTGCGATGATGAGCAAGATGAAAAGCGCCAGAATCGTCAGCCCGCCCAAGGTTAAACCTTGCCACAGGAAAATGGCCAGCACGATGATCATTTGGATCAAATTGGCCATTATGGCAGCAATTCGCATGGAATCTCCTTCACAATTGGCGGCATCAAACCCGCAAGCGAATACGGAACAACCGATGACAGTGGCCAGTCGTTGACAAACAACCAATTAAATTAATTGGCATTTGAATAGTTTTTCGGGGCTGTTCTGGAACGGCACGCGGCCTGCCCTCAATAGGCCGGCTGCGGACGTTCATCCATCTCTCGATGGTGTGCTGCAAACAAATTATCATAACCCTAGCGATTTTGCCAATATTGACAAAGAAGGGCTTTATTTTTATATAGCGTCATCCGTAAGATGAAATGAGGAGACCATGCACAACCCCAACAGCGCCACCTGGCAGACCCACTCCCTGAAATTTCTGGAATCCGCTTTCCGGTCCGACCGACATGAAAAAAGAACCCACGCCGACGGCCGTGGCAAAAAGATGAGCGATTGCGGCGATTCCATCGAATTTTTCCTGATGGTCGACGGCAATCGCATCCAATCCATCTCCTATGCCCACACCGGCTGCCTCAATACCAACGCCTGCGCCAATGCGGTCATCGATCTGTTGATCGGCAAAAGCCTGCAGGATGCATGGGAAATCAATCCCGAGGATGTGGCCGACTACCTGGAAAGCCTTCCCGACGAACAGTTTCATTGCGCAGAGTTGGCCACGGGCGCCCTCTATCTTGCCTTGGCCGACGTGCGGGACAAGAAGAAGTCTCCCTGGAAAAAATTGTATCATTAGATTGTCTAATTGACTCCCAATTTTCATTAATTTCAAATGAATACATGGGAGAAGCGCATAAGACCGCTGAACGCCCCCCATCCCCCTGGGCCCAGCTAAATCCCCCCTGCTTTTCGATGTGATTTTTATAAACAATTTCAGGTTTTTATATTATACCCGTTTATTCTTGACATAGAATGGCTTCTTGATTATAGGTTCCCCTTTGGCACAATTGAAAATTCATTCTGAATTATGACGCTGCAAGGCAGGGGGACTCGGGGGAAGCATCTGCTGGATATGGATTTGCTTGAGCATTTAGCCGGGAAAAAAAGCGCCGTGGTCAAACAATGGTTTGATCGGCTTATGGCGACCTATCCTGCTGACACCGCACAATTTCTGCGCAGTCAAAAAGATGCATTTGCCAATCCCGTTGGCCAAAACTCACTCCAGAGTCTTGATGGGATATTCGAACATATCCTAAAGGATTTTGATCCCAACACCGCAAAATCCATCATTGATCCCGTCATCCGTATCCGCGCCATCCAGGATTTCACCCCGTCCAAGGCCATCGGCTTTGTTTTTGACTTAAAAGAGATTTTGAAGGATATGGCACCTGCAGACGCAGCCGATCCAAAAGGCCAAAAGGCGATGGCCGGTCTATTCCGACGGATCGACAAACTTGGACTGCTGGCCTTTGACGTCTACATGGAGTGCCGCGAAAAAATTTACGACCTGAAAGCCAATGAAATGCGTGCACGGACCTTGAGTGCATTTAATCGAGCAGGGTTAATTAAAGAGCCGGACGATGATCTAGCGTCCTAGCTCCGGTGTATAACCTTTTTATAATAGGAGCGGTCTCCCTGGATATCCGGCGAGACCAGAAACGAGGTGCGGTTAGATGAATAAACACTACTTGTCATCGCTGCTGGCGGTTTTTGCGCTGGCCCTCATCGCCTATCTGGGAGCGAGCATCGGTCCGCTCCAGTGGCTGTTCGGGGTCTTCATTCCCTACCTGGCCGTCATTGTGTTTGTTGTGGGATTCGTTCGCCGGGTCATGAGCTGGTCAAAATCAGCCGTACCGTTCCGGATCCCCACCACCTGCGGCCAGCAAAAATCCATGCCATGGATCCAACAGGCCAAAATCGACAACCCTTCATCGGGAACGGCGGTTTTCATTCGCATGGCCTTGGAGATTTTGACGTTCAGATCCCTGTTTCGCAACACCCGCATGAAGCTCAGGTCCGGGACGCTCACTTACAGCCTGGAGATCTTTTTATGGCTGGGCGCCCTGGCGTTTCACTACGCATTCCTGACCACGCTGGTCCGCCATTTCCGTTTCTTCCTGGAGCCGGTGCCGTGGTGCCTGCAGATGCTGGAAAAGGTGGACAGTTTCTTTAGAATCGAAATCCTCTATAACGTAAAGCAATTCGGCCTTCCCGGCATCTATATCTCCGGCCTCATTTTGTTCGCGGCCGTCACCTATCTGCTGCTGAGACGGCTGTTTATTGCCAATGTCCGCTACATTTCCCTGGCATCGGACTTTTTTCCCCTCTTTCTCATCATGGGCATCGCCTTTACCGGCATTTTGATGCGCTACTTCACTAAAGTGGACATCACCGCCATAAAGGAACTCACCATGGGACTGGTGACCTTCAGCTGGTCCGTTCCCGAGGGCATCAGCCCGCTGTTCTTTATTCATCTGTTTTTTGTCAGCACATTGCTGATCTACTTCCCCTTCAGCAAACTGATGCATATGGGCGGCGTTTTTCTGAGCCCCACCCGCAACCTGACAGCCAATACCCGCGAGATACGGCACATCAATCCCTGGAACTACCCGGTGAAGGTTCACACCTATGAAGCCTATGAAGACGACTTCAGGGAGAAGATGATCGAAGCCGGACTGCCGGTAGATAAAATGCCCGAACCCCAGCCCGAGGAGCCGGAAGCAGCGGCCGAGGCAGATAAAAAGGAGTAAACTGATATGGCTGACGAAACGCCCAAACCCGATGAGTTGATAGACAGCATCGCAAGCCGTCCACCGGCGACGGGCTGGATGGACACGCCGGTCAATATCCGCAAAGGGATGTATTGCTACGCTTCCAACCCTAAGAGCGTAAAAACCCTGGGGTTTCCCAACGCCCGGGCGTGGAATCCCCTGGATGATGACTGGCAGCTGCCCGAGAACTGGCAGGAAATCCTATTTGACGGTTTTAAAGAACGCCTGGAAAAGTTCCGTTCCGTAAAGATCTTCATGGATATCTGCGTACGCTGCGGCGCTTGCGCAGACAAGTGCCACTTTTTCATCGGCACCGGCGATCCTAAAAATATGCCGGTGCTGCGAGCCGAACTGCTGCGCAGCGTCTACCGCAACAATTTCACCAAATTCGGCCGGATCCTGGGCAAGCTGGCCGGCGCCCGCCCCATGACCCTGGATGTGCTTAAGGAGTGGTGGTACTACCTATTCCAATGCTCCGAATGCCGCCGCTGCTCGGTCTTTTGCCCCTACGGCATCGACACCGCCGAAATCACCATCATGGGCCGCGAATTGCTGAACCTGCTGGGCCTCAATATCGACTGGATCGCCACGCCGGTCTCCAACTGCTACAAGACCGGCAACCATCTGGGCATCCAGCCCCATGCCTTCAAGGATATGATCGACTTCTTTGTCGAGGACATCGAAGAAATCACCGGCATCCAGGTGAAGCCTGAGTTTCAGAAAAAAGGGGCCGACATCCTTTTCATCACCCCGTCGGGTGACGTGTTTGCCGATCCGGGAACCTATACTTGTATGGGCTACATGCTGCTCTTTCACTATCTCAAAGAGAAATATGGCCTGGATGTCACCTGGAGCACCTACGCTTCAGAGGGTGGCAACTTTGGTTTCTTCACCTCCCACGAAACCATGAAGCGCCTCAACTCCAAGATGTACATGGAGGCCAAGCGCCTGGGCGTCAAGTGGATCCTCGGGGGCGAATGCGGCCACATGTGGCGGGTCATTCACCAATATATGGACACCATGAACGGCCCTGCGGATTTTCTGGAGGAACCGGTCAACCCCATTACCGGCACCCGGTTTGAGAACGCCAATTCCACCAAGATGGTTCACATTTCGGAATTCACGGCGGATTTGATCAAGCACGGCAAGCTGGAACTCGATCCGTCGCGCAACGACAACAAGATCATCACCTTCCACGACTCCTGCAACCCGGCGCGCGGCATGGGCATGTTCGACGAACCGCGCTATGTGATCCAGAATGTGGCCAACAACTTCTACGATATGCCGGCCAATACCATCCGCGAGCAGACCTTCTGCTGCGGCAGCGGTTCGGGCCTCAACGCCGGCGAGGACATGGAACTGCGCATGGCCGGCGGTATGCCGCGCGCCAATGCCGTCAAGCATGTCCATGAAAAATACGGTGTCAATATGCTGGCCACCATCTGCGCCATCGACCGGGCGGCTTTGCCGGCTTCCATGGAGTATTGGGTGCCGGAAGTGGATTGCACCGGGGTCACCGAACTGGTGGCCAACGCATTGATTATACCGGGTGAACAAGAAAGAACCACAGACCTGCGCGGCGAACCGCTGCCGGGAATGGAGGATGCCGATGAATGATAAAAAATGGATCGTACTGGGCTTGATCATCTTCCTGGGCCTGTTCTCTTTTCCACTCTGGTACAACATGGTCATCAAAGCTGGGAAAGCGGCGCCGGCACCCGAGGTGGTCCTAACCGCAAAAGCCAAAGCCGCCAAAGAGTGCGTCATGTCCAAGGAGTATATGACCACCGAGCACATGCAGCTGCTCGACCTGTGGCGGCATAGCGTGGTGCGCAACGGCAAACGCGAATTCGTCAACCCGGAGGGCAAGACCTTTAATATGAGCCTTTCCAATACCTGCCTGGACTGCCACTCCAACAAGGCCGAATTCTGTGACCGCTGTCACGACTACGCTTCTGTTCGACCCTATTGTTTTGATTGCCACATCGAAAACCCCAAAGGAGAAGAATGATGAATAGCAGCCGCAGAAGTTTTATCAAAGTGGCGGGCATCACCGCTTTGGGGCTGGGAACCCAACCGCTGACCCAAGCGATGGCCACAAACGCCTCCCACGGTGCCGGACCAGAGGTCCGCAAGGGCCCCCAAGCCCTGCTGGCCAAACAATGGGCCATGGTGATCGATACCCGCAAGCTCCAACATGCCGAAGACCTGGAACCGCTGATCGAAGCATGCCATAAAATCCATAATGTGCCCCATTTTCAGAACAAGAAACACGAGATCAAATGGATCTGGGAGAGCCATTTTCACAATGTCTTTATCGATCTGCACAACAGCTACTTGAGTGAATCGGTGGAAAACCGGCCTTTCCTGACGTTGTGCAACCATTGCGAGAATCCACCCTGCGTGCGGGCCTGCCCCACCCAGGCGACCTTTAAACGTGAAAGCGACGGCATCGTGCTGATGGACTTCCACCGCTGCATCGGCTGCCGTTTCTGCATGGCCGCCTGCCCTTATGGTTCGCGCAGCTTCAACTTCAGAGATCCGCGCACCGGCCTCAATGAAAAAGAGATCAACAAAAAGTTCCCCACCCGTACCATGGGGGTCGTGGAAAAATGCAACTTCTGCGCGGAACGCCTGGCCGAGGGAAAAATGCCGGCCTGCGTGGAGGCTTCCAACGGCGCCATCACATTCGGCGACCTGAAGGACCCCCACTCTGAAGTGCGTGAAGTGCTGCATGAGAATTTCACCATACGACGCAATACGGCACTGGGTACCGAACCGTGCGTCTACTACATCGTGTGAGGTAACTATGCTTGAATTAGCCGTAAAGGGAAATAAAACCTACTGGACGTGGATGCTGGCCCTCATGGGCGTGATCGGCGGGGCTTTTATCCTCTATTTGGGGCAGCTCCAACTGGGCCTCGGGATCACCGGCATGAGCCGGGATGTCTCCTGGGGTTTTTATATCGCCAACTTCACCTACATGGTCGGTGTGGCCGCCGGAGGCGTGATGGTGGTCCTGCCCTACTACCTGCACAATTACAAGGCCTATGGCAAAATAACCGTCATGGGAGAATTCCTGGCCATCGCTTCGGTGGTGGTCTGCCTGCTTCTGGTGGTGGTGGATCTGGGGCAGCCCCAACGCATTCTGAACGTCTGGCTCTACCCCACTCCCCATAGCGTATTGTTCTGGGACACCATTGTGCTCAACGGCTATCTGTTCCTGAACATCCTGGTGGGATGGAACGCACTGGAGGCTGAACGCAACGGCACCCACTATCAGAAATGGCTCAAGCCTTTCATTTATATATCGATTCCCTGGGCCGTCAGCATCCATACGGTCACCGCCTATCTGTACAGTGGTCTGCCGGGCCGCCATTTCTGGCTAACCGCCATCCTGGCGCCGCGATTTCTCGCCTCAGCCTTCGCCGCCGGCCCGTCCCTGTTGATTCTGCTTTGCCTCTTCGTGCGCAATACCACCAAATTCGATCCGGGCAAAGAGCAGATCCAGAGCCTTGGAAAGACGGTGGCCTATGCCATTTGCGTCAATGTCTTCTTCTTTCTCTGTGAGGTCTTCGTGGCGTCCTACAGCAACATCCCCGGCCACTTGCACTCCCTCCAGTATCTCTTCTTCGGTATCGAGGGTCACAACCAAATGGTCCCCTGGATGTGGAGTTCCATGTTCCTGATGCTCCTGGGTATCATCCTGACAGTCAATCCGGCGACCCGTAAAAACGAGGTCACGCTGGCTGCCGCCTGTGTCTTCATCATCGCCGGCACCTGGATCGACAAGGCCCTGGGCATGATCTCCGGCGGTTTTGTGCCCAACCCGCTCCACGAGGTGAGTGAATACACCCCCTCGCTGCCAGAGATCGGCATCACCATCGGTGTATATGCCATCGGTGCCCTGGTCCTTACGGTATTGTACAAAATCGTAATCGGCGTAAAGGAAGAGGTGAAGGCCTGAAGACGCCTATCAATCCAATTAAAGTGATGATCGAAAAAGGCTCGCTATTGGTATAAGGCGAGCCTTTTTCATTGGTTGTAGACTTGGTTTTTCAGACCCGGGCTGAGCCGAAAGGCTCCGGCGCAACATCCGAGACATAATGCATTGGTTCGTCCCTTCCGTGCCAAGATAATGGCTTATGGCGAAATTCATATCGGAATGATATGGAATCTCCACATGGATAGGCAATATACCCCACAATTACACATTTTAATTCGGCGCAGTCCATCCTCTGCCCGCCTGAAAATTATCCCACCTTAAACTATTAATAATAGATACTATTCAAGAAGGTTATACTTGACATACATGGAAGATGACTTAAGGTCTTCTAAACATGTAAATGTTTGACATGAAGAGCGGCGGTAGGGAACTGGCCCTGTGACCGCCCAGCAACCTGGATTTCCTGAAGGTGCTAATTCCAGCCCATAAGGGATACATGTGGTCCTGATGACAAGGGAAAACCCGCCTCTTCGCCAGAGCGCATTTTCACATCAGCAAGATCATCCCTGATTTATAACCGCTGTGCTGAGGAAAATAGAGAATTCGCAACCATAGTAACACGGAGATTGAATCAATACCCACCGGCTCGGATTTTGCAAAATGATGGCAGGCAAAAGCATCAATTTTTGCAAATCTGAAGACGAATATCGCCGATGGTAAGGAGCACCCGCCGGTTTCAGTCCCGAGCTGCAGTAGAATTCTTTAGTATCCGATTCCAAGCACGGGGCCGCTAAAATAAAAGGCAAAGGGCCGTATAGGAAAAATGGGGAGAGACATACTATGAAAAGCAAGAAAAAAACCATATTCATATATTCCGGTGAAGGTACCCACCACAATGAAACAAGGTTCAAATTCCTTCAGCGATCATTACGCTGGTCAACAATCGAAAAGATCTTGGACACCAAATTGGGTTTGAACCTGGAACATCTGTGGGAAAATGAAATCGGGCGCCATCGATGCCCGCACAGTCCATTGTTGACGACCGTCGCCGAGATATGCCTGGCCGATATCTGGGGCCAGTGGGGCTATGAACCCGATATTGTCGTCGGCCATAGCACCGGCGAACTGGCGGCCGCCTACCAAGCAGGCCTTTACTCCCTGGAAGAGGTCCTTTTGCTGGCGTATGGCATCGGAGAAGTGGCGGTAAATCTGGACGGTATGATGCTGCATGGCCGGCTATCTGATACGCAGATTGCCGATTTGCAGGTGAATCTCTCCTCCTTGAATTTTACTGTGGATGCCGACAAGTATGTAACCATAAGCGATTATAAAGATGCAATTGAGGCTTTTCTTGACGAAAACCCCAATTTTGTCAAAATGCAACTTCCCCATCCATGGCATCACCCCGACTACAGGCGGTTTTCGGATCAACTGGCATCTTTTCCATCAGCCAAGATTAAAGACGGGGTCTTCCTCTCCGGTGTCACCACACGGTTTGAAACACATCTCGAAGACGATTACTGGAGCCGCTGGCTGGTCCAACCCATCGATTTCATTCAAACCATGGTAACCCTTAAAAATAAGATAGATGTCCCATTGGATATCATCGAAATCGGCTTCCATCCTGTTTTGGAGAAATGCTGTGAAATTTTCGATCGTTATAGCTATGCATCATCCATGTTCCGTGGGGAGGATGAAGCCAAATGGATCTTAAACCAAAGGAAAAAACTGGACCAGGATAGCTTGCTCGAAAACTTGAAGCAGACCATTGCTGCTTTCAGGCCCAATCTGGACTTTGACACACCATTGGCATATCAGGGATTCGGTTCTTTGGAATTTACTGAGTTGTCCACCATCCTTGAGCCTTATTTTCCGTCCCTGGCGCCCCAGGATTTCTATCGGTATAATACCATTAACCTATTGATTCAACGATTTGGCACCGAAAGATCCGTCGAAAGGTCAGCCCGCCAAACCTACCGGAAAAACAAGGTTGTCATTTCTGCCATGAGTTGTCGATTCCCATCTGCCGTGGAGACGCCGGCACAATTTTGGGAGATGTTATTGAGCAAAAAAGATCAGGTGAAACAGTTGCCCGGGCGCGGCGGCGACGAAGCAGGCTTTCTCAACGATACGGCCACCCGGTTCGATCATCAATACTTTGGCATCCCACCGGCGGAAGCGCACACAATGGATCCACAGCAAATATTAGCCCTGGAATTGACTGAAATGCTTTGGCGAGATGCCGGAATCGACCCGGAAACATTGGATAGGAAAAGGGTCGGTGTCTACCTCGGTGTTTGGAATCAAGAGTATCAGGGCGACCGATCGTCCGTTTTTTATCCCACCGGCACCAATCCGAGCATCATTGCTTCGAGAATCAGTTACCACTATGATCTCAGAGGGCCGTCTTGGGTTTCCAATACGGCGTGTTCGTCTTCTTTGGTGGCGATTCACTATGCACTCAGGGATATTGAATCCGGTCGTATCGACTACGCCATTGCCGGCGGCGTCAATATGCTGATAGATGAAGTATTTACAAAGAACATGAGCAGTTCCGGCTTTTTGTCCAAAGACAACCGATGCAAGGTCTTCGACAATTCAGCCAATGGCTACGTTCGCGGAGAGGGCGGCGGCCTTGTGCTTCTGGCGAATAAATCGCTGGCGGACAAATATTACGTCGAATTGGTGGGATCCGCCGTTAACCAGAACGGACGCCGTTCCCAGTTGCTCACTGCTCCGGACCCATCAGCACAGGAAGAGCTGATCGAGGAAGCCTGCGACGATGCCGGCATTCGCCCGCAAGATATCGCCTACCTCGAATGTCATGGAACCGGGACTAAAATCGGAGATCCAATTGAAATTTCGGCCATCAAGAACACGGTTGCCAAGGACAGAAAAGATCCCGTCTATGTGGGATCGGTAAAATCGAACATCGGCCATCTGGAATCGGCAGCGGGGATTGCGGGAGTAATTAAATCGATCGCCATATTATCCCACGGACTCATTCCACCCAATCTTCACTTTCATCACGCCAATGAATTCATTGGGTTCGAGTCTCAAAATATCCGGGTGGTGGCTGAAAATACCGCCATCGAGCCGAGTGCATGCATCGGTATCAGCAGTTTCGGTTTTGGCGGCACCAATGCACATATCATCGTCAGGGGGGTGGAAACCTCCGTTCGAAAAGAGATCAAACCTGTGGCAATCCCATTTGATCGGGAAAGAGGCGCCTCTTTGAGCCAGTACTTACGATTGTTGGAACCTGAAGCGTCTTCAGCGAATGCGGATCTGCAGCTCTTGCAAACGAAAGAGGAGATATCGGAAAAAATATTTACCAGAGAAGATATTGTTCAACTTGTGGAAAATCTCTTTGCCCAATTGACCAGTATCCAGGAAATCGATCCGGATATCGAGCTGACCGATCAGGGCCTGGACTCATTAAGCGGTACGGAATTGATTGCCCAATTAGAGAAAACATTGAATGTCGAGCTGGATCCCGACATTTTGTTCGATTTTCCGTTGCCCGACCAATTTATCGGTGAGGTGTATGCATTGGCCACTGGTCTTCAGAATTAACCCCAACGTTGCATGAAAAAGATGGCAAAATGAGTGATATTAAAACAACCCACGTCGGTTCGTTACCTCGGCCTCAGGATATGCTGACGAAGCTCCTGCGCAAACAAGAAATTACCCAGGACAATCTCCGGCAATATGTCACTGAAGTCATGGAGCGGCAGTTAAAGCAGGGGCTGACTTTCATTAATAATGGAGAGGTGCCTCGGATGGATTATGTGCGATCCACCGTCAGCCGAATTGCAGGATTCGACGATACCGGAATCGCACCGCTTCCCAAGGACCTCGAGGAATTACCCGACATGTCGCGCCGGTTCGGGAGACAGAATGGGTTGATTACCCTCAACCCGAAGGCCGAGGTCCAGGTCCCGGCTTGCTCACGACCGCTGTCATACACTGGCGAATCATCCTTGCGGGAAGAGCTGGATATGATGGTTAGCGTCTACGAACAATTGAAGCCGTCGTACCGGGAAACAGAATCAAACTTGTTTTTCACTTCCCCGTCACCGGGGACTTTGGCATTGTTTATGGAAAACAAATACTATTCCAGTTATGACGCTTACCTTGAGCATCTCGGGGCGGTTCTGAAACAGGAGTATGAGATAATCTCCGGATATGGCATCCACCTGCAAATCGATTGTCCAGATCTTGCCATGGGCCGTCATACCCGATTTAAGCATTTGAGCGACCATGAATTCCTGGCACTGATGGACAAGAACATCCAGGTTTTAAACCAAGCCCTGGAATCGGTCGATCCGCACAGGAACCGCGTACATATCTGCTGGGGCAACTATCCCGGAACGCACCATAGCGATATCGAGCTAAAGATGATTATCGACAGGGTGATGTCCATTCATGCGATGTACATCTCAATGGAAGCCAGCAACCACCGCCATGCCCATGAGTGGGCTATTTTCGGGGAACTGGACTTTCCCGACGACAAAATTTTGATGCCGGGTGTAATTGATACCAGTTCAAATACAGTTGAACATCCGGATCTGGTCGCACAACGGCTGCTGAATTTTGCGAAGGCTCTGGGACCGGACAGGGTCATCGGATCCACTGATTGCGGCTTTGCCTCCACCGCCTCCGCTACGAGCGTTTCCGGAGAGGTCGCCTGGATGAAACTGGCATCGCTGGTCGAAGGCGCCATGAGAGCGAGCCGACAATTGGGTTAACATCCTCGAATTTGGGGAGGCCGATGGGTCGCCCGACAATATAATAAGACTCTAATCTTCAGACAGTTGAGGTGATAAGTATGAATAAGATTATAAATCCAAAACGAAAGGTACGCATCGCGAACTTTTCCGATATCGATCTGCAGGATGATCGTCAATTGAATTTACACTCCAATGATCTTGACACCATCGCAAAAAAGATCAGAACGTATGCGGATCTGCCTTATGTTTATGTCGTGGCAAAGGAAAAAGCGCAAGTGGTATCGGAGTTGCTGTCGAAGCTCAAATCGATCCGGTCCCGGTGCTACCCATACGCCTTGTTTTTAATCGATGAGACAGGGATTGACATCCAGGACAAGGATCTGGAAATCGTCCAGGTGGGCAGCAAAGATGGCGATACGATACGCCGCAAGATCAATGGCTATGTCAACGACCGATTTCATTTCGATAAACAAGAATTACGCATCGATAATAATGGTGTGCTGCCGGCAAAAGTCGATGTGGCTATTATCGGGGCAGGAATAACCGGCATATACGCAGCAAACAGGATCATCGACGCCGGTTTATCCACTTGTATATTGGAAAAAAGAGACAAGGTCGGCGGCATCTGGTCCCAATTCGCAAACGCGACCTCCCAAGTCAACTCTTCTGAGTGCGCTTATCGGCTCTTTGAAAAAACGCCCCGAATCAATAGTGACCATTCCGCTACTAGAGAAATATTGGAAGACATTGCGTCGATGTCCCATCAAGTTGCGGATCAGATTTTTCTTCAGACCGAAGTAAAGGGCATCGAGAAAACCGAAAATGGTTACCGCACGACCGCAGAACGGGAAGGTAATGAAATTTGTCTGGAAAGCAAAGGGGTCATTTTGGCGATTAATGACCGCGTAGGGCCTCCGAGAGAAATAGAGTGGCCAAATCAATCTGCGTTTGAGGGGAGCGTTGTTTCCGGTATTTCCAACGACACCAACGGGCTCAACTGGCACGGCAAGAATGTCGTTATTGTCGGCATGGGGGCCTTTGCCATTGAAAATGCCAGAACGGCCCTGGAGGGCGGTGCCGCCCATGTGACAGTCGTGTGTCGGCGCCACGGCACCATCTGCCCCAAAATCATCGATTACCTGAATTTTGCGACCCCATACGATGAGACTTTCCAGCACGATAAGAAAAGCAACTTAAAAAACATGATGTATTGGAAGAAGCTGTATGATCTCAGCGGCGCCACTAAACCCGAGTGCTGGATGGGAAAAGTCAAGCATGACGGTCACACCATCAGCGTCTCAGATATCTGGTTCATCGCACATTATCTGAAAAAAATTGAAACCATTACCGGCGAGATCAGCAGCATGACGCCAAACGGCGTTATCGTCAACGGTCAGCGCCAGGTGGATGCGAATATCGTGGTCAATTGTATCGGATTTGAACGGAACACTTTTGCGGCAGAGGCGCTTAGCGGTTACCATGAAACCTACAACACCAATTATCTGGACAAGGACTTTTTCTACCTTGCCGATGCCTATATTGACGGCAACGCCTTCAACTCTCTTTTCGGGTCAAGCGTCCTGGAGATGGTCAAATTCTACATGGAGGTTTATATCAAATTCTTCAACAGTCAGGAATTTGACAACATGATCAACACCGCGGGTATCAGCAAAGTCCCCATCCAGCAAAGGAACTGGTCCCATTATATCGATGGGGCCATGGCCCTCATGGAAAAGTACCCTGATGTCCGTGAGTTCGCCCAAAAACAGGTAGACCAGAGGACAAGCAATTTTCTTGAAGCCCATGACCTGGAAACCTACATAGCGGAGAACAAGAGGGAATGGATCGATATGCACGCGATGCTGGCCGGCAACCCTGTTCCGGAAGAAGCGTGTTTGCCCTACGTCTTCGAGAAACTGTTGTAACGATAAAGCAACCTATCGCAGAAAATTCATATTGGGCCGCAGCAACGCTTTGGGAGAGCTGCTAAAAAAGTCGGATAGCAGAGTTTCGATGCTTTTAAAGTCTACGGCGGTTCGCAGTTTGTTATAGAGGGCGTTACCGAAAACGAAATTGGCTGCTAAGTAGGGGGCATAGCGCTTGAAACGACGCAGGGCGCCTTTGGGGTCGAAATATTGCGGCAGCAAACGACAGAGCTGCAACGTCACCTGTTTATAAATATCCTTCGGGGGCGGGTCATCGAAATTCCATTGGGCAAATGACCACGGCCTGGCGATCGCTATGCGTCCTAAGGCTACGCCGTCACAGCCGGTGGTCTGCAGCATCTTAAGACAATCCTGGGCATCAAAAACATCACCGTTTCCGAAAACGGGTATGGAGACCGCCTGTTTAACCAGGCCGATATACTCCCACCTGGGGGGACGGTTGCGACGATCGGGCGCCACGCGCGGATGAAAGGTGAGCGCATCCACCCCTGCATCTTCCAGTTGCCTGGCGATTTGGACCGGTATTCGGGGGTCATCCTCCCACCCGGTGCGAAACTTAACCGTGACCGGACATGCTACAGACCGCCGCACCTTTGACACCAAATCCAGGATGGCGGAGGTGTCCTTAAGCAGGGCGGCGCCCAGGTTGTGCTTGCAAATTGCCTTTGTAGAACAGCCCATATTGATATCCACCCCCCATAAGCCTTCGGCTTCGATGCGTTGGGCCGCCAGGGCCATGCGGTGGGGTTTATTGCCCACGACTTGTATGGACAATCGATCGGCTTCACTGTCGCGCCAACGAAAATAGGGAGAGTTGTGGCGGTCCTCCGTAGGAATGCGGCCGGCGCTGCACATCTCCGAATACATCAGTCCGCAACCGCCCAGTTCGGAGAGGATCTGGCGAAAGGCGACATGCCCCAGAAAGGTCATGGGAGCCAGTATCAAGCGGTTCGCAATGGTCTTTGTGCCGATCTGCAGCGGTTTGTTGAGGCGGGTCGAAAGTTCGCTGGTCATCAACGATGATCTCCAATCGGGCTATCTCACTATTTCAACCGCCCTTAATTTGCCGGACCTAAACCATATACCGGCGTTGAGCATTATAGCCGGTCAGAGGGCCGGCCAATCGGTAATGTTTTTCCCTTATCACAACGCCATTATATTTCAATCCGATCAATTTTTTCTTGACAACGATGCCAAAAAACTTAATTATTCGGCTTTTCAATAGCCTGAGGAAAGTTTTGGAGGAAACAGACATGTATGCTGTAGTGGCTACCGGAGGCAAACAATATAAAGTCCAGGAAGGTGAAACCGTTCGTGTGGAGAAGCTGGTCGGTGATGTTGGCAGTGAAGTGGCCTTCGACCAGGTGCTGTTGCTGTCGGACGGCGAGAAGTTGCAGATCGGACAGCCGGTGGTGGAAGGCGCCCAGGTCAAAGGCCGTATCGTCGAGCAGGGCAAAACCAAGAAAATCATCGTTTTCAAATATAAACGCCGCAAACGCTATCGCCGCAAGCATGGCCACCGTCAACCCTATACAACGGTTCAAATCGACGCCATTGAGGCCTAATCAGGAGAGAATACCATGGCACATAAGAAAGCGGGCGGAAGCTCAAAAAACGGTCGCGACAGCAACGGCCAGCGAAGGGGCGTCAAGCGCTTCAGCGGCCAGAAGGTGAAAGCCGGAAATATCATCGTGCGTCAGCTCGGTACCCGAATTCATCCTGGTAACAACGTCGGTATTGGCAAGGATTACACCCTTTTTGCTCTGATTGATGGGGTCGTTACCTTTGAACGCAAGGGACGCTCCGGCAAAAAGGTCAGTGTTTATGACGCGTGAAGTTTATAGACGAAGCCACGATCACAGTCCAATCCGGCAACGGGGGACGCGGTTGCGTTAGCTTTAGACGCGAACGCTTCGTTCCCCGCGGCGGACCGGACGGCGGTGACGGCGGTCACGGTGGCAACGTCATCCTTATCACCAACCCGCACAAACGCACCCTCTACCATCTCCAGAATCGAAGACACTACAAGGCGACCAATGGCGCCCCCGGTCAAGGCCGTCAAAAAACCGGCCGCAACGGCGAGGATCTGATCCTTGAGCTGCCCCCGGGCACTATCGTCAGCAATGCGGAAACCCAGGAGTTCCTCTTTGATCTGGTGACGCCCGGCCAGAAGGTGATCGTCGCCCGTGGCGGCCGCGGTGGTCAAGGCAATACCCGGTTCAAATCGTCCACCCATCGCGCTCCCCGGTTTGCCCAACCAGGGGAATCGGGACAGACGCTGACCATCAAACTGGAACTGAAACTATTGGCTGACGTCGGTATCATGGGCCTTCCCAATGCAGGGAAGTCGACTTTAATCGCCATGCTGTCAGCCGCTCAGCCCAAAATCGCAAACTACCCGTTCACCACCCTGACACCGAACCTGGGAGTAGTAAAAGGCCCCATGGAAGAACCTTTTGTGGTGGCCGATATTCCAGGCCTTATCGAAGGGGCTCATGAAGGGGCTGGTTTGGGCATACAATTTCTAAAACACGTGGAAAGAACGCGCGTGCTGGTCCATTTAATCGATGCCGCAGCGATCGATCCGGAGAACCCCCTTGCCGCCTATCATACCGTCAATCGGGAATTGGCCAAATACAGCGAGGATCTTGCGAATAAACCCCAGTTAGTGGTACTGAACAAACTCGACATCGAGGGTGCCGGGTCTCTAGCCGATGCGTTTTGCAAAGCCCTTCCCGGCTGCACGATACTTCGCATCAGTGCCGCCACCCATCTAGGTTTGAAACAGTTGATCGACGCCATGGCAAAAAGGCTCGAAAACTTGGATGAATGATCTGAAATCCGTACATAATTTACCACACCGGCTGGGCATCTTTGGCGGAACCTTTGACCCGATCCACCGCGGCCACCTGCAAGTAGCCGAAGATGTGCTGCAGCGGTATGACCTTGATCAGATCTGGATCATCCCTTGCGCTCAGCCGCCTCACAAATCAGCCGGTGCTCTGGCATCGGCACAGGACCGGCTGGAGATGGTGCACATTGCGTTAAAAGATTTGAGGGCCTTGCGAGTGTCGGATGTGGAAATCCAACGTAGCGGCACCTCCTACACCATCGATACGCTTACAGCGTTTAGCAAAGAATTCGGGCACGGCACCCAATTGTTTTTCCTGGTGGGAGTGGATGCCTTTCTTGAAATACACACCTGGAAATCATACCGGCAATTGTTCACCCGCGCCGCCTTTATCGTGATGACCCGGCCGGATTCAGTGAAGCAATCATCGTCGCTGCCAAAATTGGCATTGAATTATGCGCATCAGCACATCTCCGACGGATATATCTTGTCGAAGGACGGCACGGCTTTGCAGCATCCGGAGAAGCATCCCATTCTCCTGGCTCCGGTCACACCGGTCGCCATCGCTTCAACCCGAATTCGTGATATGGTTCGCAATGGGCAACCGATCGATCAATGGGTCGGCTCCGGTGTATCAGAATATATTGTCAGAAAAGGAATATATCGATGAACGATGATGTGGACGCCCGGCGCGATCTGTTCATTCAAGCCGTTCTGGGGAAAAAGGCCGACGCCGTGGTGGCATTGGATGTCAGCGGACTGACTTCCATTGCCGACACGTTTATCATCTGCAGCGGCCGCTCCAGCCGCCAGGTGAGCGCCATTTCCGAACATGTGGAACGCTTTTTAAAAGAAAACGGCATCCGCCCTTTGAGCGTGGACGGTCGCAAGGAAGGCCACTGGGTGCTGATGGATTACGGCGACGTCATTGTCCATGTCTTCTACGAGGAGACGCGGACTTTTTACGACCTTGAAGGGTTGTGGGTAGATGCAAAAAGGATTGCGTCTAAACGTCTCGAAGACTACAAGCATGGCGCCGAACCGTTTGATGGTGAGGAGATCATTATCGATTGACCCCAATGTTGCAAAAGCCGGAGGACTCCATATCCGGTGTTGCCAAGGGCTTGCAGTAGGTTGACTACGGCTGCGCCCTTGGCGCCTTGGATCTGGAGCCCTCCGACTTTTGCAACATCGGCGTTATTGCTTGGCATTTTGAGCCGGAGGACTCCATATCCGGCGTTGTCCCGCCATGGCGGGACTTGCAGTAGTCTTACTACGGCTGCGCCCTTGGCGGGGCCGTGCTATGGAGCCCTCCGACTTTTGCAACATCGGGGCTTTTACTTGGCATTTTGCCCTTTGTGCTTAAATTAAAGATTACCCGACGTGGCGACCATGCAAAAAAACACGATATTATAGAAACCGAAGAAGAAACGGAGAAGATAATGCAACGACCCAAACCGGTGATGTTGATGATTCTGGATGGATGGGGCAAACGCGAGTCCGAAAAAGGCAATGCCGTCGCCCTGGCCAACCCTCGGAATCTGAAGCGACTTTTGGCGGCGTATGCAAGAACCGAGTTGCAAACCTCTGGAGCGGCCGTTGGATTGCCAGATGGGATCATGGG
>JARRKU010000006.1:0-117700 GCA_037387725.1 Desulfobacteraceae bacterium | reverse complement strand
GATAGTGCTTTGAACGGTGGCCGTGCGCTGCACCTCATAGGGCTGGTATCGGACGGGGGCGTTCATAGCCAGTTGACCCATCTTCTGGCGCTTCTGGATCTGGCCAAACGAAAGAATTTATCAAAGGTCTACGTTCATATCATTCTGGATGGCCGCGATACGCCGCCGGACGGGGGCAAGGATTATGTCGCCCGGGTTCAGTCCCACATCGAAACCATCGGCAATGGCGCCATCGCATCCATTTGCGGCCGTTATTACGCCATGGACCGGGATACGCGCTGGGAACGCACGGAGCGGGCGTACCGGCTGTATACCGAAGGCATCGGCCGACTTGAAAGTAACCCTGTCGCAGCCGTAGCAGCAGCCTATGAAAAAGGGGAAAGTGACGAATTTGTCACCCCAATCGCCATTACCGACCACCAGGGTGCGCCCACTTGCTGTATTACAGGCGGTGACAGCATTATCTTCTTCAACTTCCGGTCAGATCGGGCGCGCCAGATCACCCGCGCGTTTACAGAAGAGGATTTCGATGGTTTCGAGCGCAGGGTGGCGCCGGCCTTGGGTCGCTATGTCTGCATGACGCTCTACGATGAAAAGTTCTCCCTCCCCATGGCTTTCCCACCTGTTCATATGGAAGGCATTTTGGGAGAAGTCATCAGTCGCGAAGGGCTTAAACAGCTGAGAATCGCCGAGACTGAAAAGTACGCGCATGTTACCTACTTTTTCAACGGTGGAGAAGAAAAGCCGTTCCCCAATGAAGATCGTTGCCTGATTCCCTCACCGCGGGAGGTTCCCACATACGACCACAAACCGGAGATGAGCGCTCTGGGTGTTACGGAGGAAGTGCTTCGCCGCATCGATTCCGACCAGTATGATTTAATTGTTTTAAATTTTGCAAATATGGACATGGTCGGCCACACCGGTGTATTGGAAGCCGCTATCCAAGCCGTTCAATGTGTCGATCAATGCGTGGGGCGCATTGCAGACAAAGTGCTGTCCAAAAACGGCGCCCTGCTGATCACAGCCGACCATGGCAACTCGGAAACCATGATCGAAGGAAACGGACGCATCCATACGGCGCACACCACCAACCCGGTGCATCTCTTGCTGGTGGACAACAGCCGAAAGCAGGCACGGCTCAGGGCCGGTGTATTGGGAGATATTGCGCCCACCATTCTATCCTTAATGGGCATTGCGCAGCCCCAGCAGATGACCGGACAGTCCCTGATTGAAGGTTAACCCCAACGTTGCATAAAAAAGATAGACAAGGATTGAAAAGTGTCGGGAGATACCCTGGTGGATTATGTTACCGGTCGCACCGTGCCCAATGACGGGGCGGAAAGAAACCGGCAGGCCACCGAGCGCTGTTTGGTGGAGGACAAGGGGTTTCGTCGAGAAGAGATCGAGGTGGATGCTGCCATCAAATTGGATATGGGGGAGGAGTGCTTCCAGACCACAGTTGATCTGGTGGTGCGCGTGAACGGCTATAGATTCATGGCGATAAAATGTGCGGCAGGATCATTGGCCTCCCGTGAGAGGGAGATCGTTGCAGCTGCGAGACTGCTTGAAAGCTATCAAATCCCTCTTTCAGTAGCATGCGATGGCCACACCGCACTCGTCTGGGATACTGTTTCCGGAAAAATTGCCGGCAACGGCTTGGACGCGATTCCCTCCAGATCAGAAGCAGAAGCAGCCTTCGACCCCGGCGAGGTAGTCCCTTTGGATGAAAAACGCCGCCATCGGCAAATGCTGATCTACAGAACCTTTGCAACTCAATCTTGCGCTGTCAGCTTCTCTCCCGGATCCAGGTAACAATAGCGGCAGGCCTGAGCCAGACCTGCCGAGGTTCACCCTAAAGCTGCATATAAAAGATGCCGAATAAGTTTTAATGCCATATGAGAATTGAATGAATGGGGTATTCGGGTCGCGTCTGAGCAATAAACCAACAGTTTACTGAAGGATTTGGTCTATTGTATGCTATTTTTTTAACCCTCCGGCTTTTGTAACGATGGTTAATGCTGAAATCTAATCATGCCCCTATTGTCCGGCTACATCCTTTCCGCAATGTTTGCACACCTTGGCCCGTTTTTTTATGATTTCCGCACAAAAGGGGCATTCTCGCGTGAAATACCGTTCATGAATTTTGCCCACGGCACCTTCGATGGCCTCTTGAAGTTTCTGGTTACTGGCCCGCATGCATCTTAACGGTTCCACGGCTTCGACCTCGCCAAGGTCTCCCACCATTTCAGCCGCCTTGATCCGCACGCGAACCGGTTCGCACGGATCAGAGAGCAAATGCATGGCGGTTACGCTGTCTTTGTTCACATAGCAATCCGCCAGAATGGAAAAGCCTTTCTTGATATTGGCTTCCAACGCTTCTTGCTCCGCCAGGGCCTGATCGTCGATGATCTGGCCTTTGGCACCGTGAGGGCTAAATACCGGCATGCACTCATATTGATCAGTCCCAGGATAGTTGAAACACCGCATAGATGCCTTTTGAGCATAGTTTTCTTCTAATGTTTCCCATCCCTGCGTATACAAAGAGCACTCATCATTGAAGCAGAGGAATAAATAGGGCTCCCCCCAACCCAACCCGTCCGAGAATGTAATCGGCGGTACCTCCCATAAGCTCATCTCCTGCTTGCAATGAGGACAGATGGGTTTCGTCATGCTGAGAACCCGTTCCAGATACTCTTGCTTTGTTTCCATTACCATTGATCACTCCATTTATTGAATTGCCGGTCGTAAGCGACTACCGCCCAAAGCGCGGACGGCTTGGATTTGTTTGTAAACCCGCGTGGCTGAGCATCGTCTAAATTAAGTCCAAACCCCCCAATGTCAATGCGCTCCCGGGTTGTGTCCGTGTCGATTCGCATGCCATATAACTTACCCCAAAGCCAACCCAAATGCAAAATAATCCAGGCCGACGCCCTATTATCGCGTAACCTTTTTGTCATCGAGCGCTCCTTAGAGGCATTAAGACAAAAATCCAACCAACCCTATCAATGGAGGAAGTTTTCATGAGCATAGATCGAATTGTGATGGCCTTTGCAGGCGGTATGATCGGTTTGAGTCTGGTCCTTTTTCTGACGCACAGCTCTTATTGGTTGATCTTAACGGCCTTTGTGGGCCTGAACTTGTTTCAAGCGGCTTTTACCGGATTTTGCCCGTTGGCCATTTTGCTAAAAAAGGCTGGATTTAAAGCTGGCATCGCCTTCAAGTAAGCAACGCGCCATCTTTTTTATGCAACTATCGGGTTTATGCAACTATCGGGTCAGCCCTGCTGTTGCAATGGAATACCGGATATGCTTGTATCGTTTTCATGGATTCGGACAATAGGAAATCGTGCTACCATAAGGCCTTACAGCTTCTTACAGGGCGCGACCACTCCTGTGCAGAGTTGACAAGGAAATTGCAAACCCGTGGATTCGATGCCCCGGTGATAGAGGCTGTGATCGTTGAGTGTCAGCGCTTGAATTATTTGGATGACAAGCGCTTCGCCGATGGCTATGTAAGCCTTCTGCAGCGCAAAGGATACGGTATTAACAGCGTCAAGCACAAACTCTATGCCAAAGGAATTTCCGAAACGCTCATCCAGGATAGCGTAGCACTTTCCGGCACCGATAAAGTGCAGCTGAAGTTGTGTCGCCGCGTTCTTGCAAAAAAAGTGAATAGACTTAGCGGAGATAAATCGTCCGAGGACCAAGCACCGAAGCTTTACCGATACTTATTCAACCGGGGATTTCCAGCTCACATTATTCGCCAAACCATCCGTGAAATGATCCACGGAAGACCTTGAATACTGATAAAGATCCTTAACCCCAATGTTGCCATCTTTATTATGCAACCTTGGGGTAAAATCACTTCTATATATCTTTTTCTTTTGCAGTTTTACGCAACACATCTTTCATTTGCTCGCAGATCTCCTCCGGCAGGCGACGCTCCCCAACTTCCGGTGACGACTCGCCTTCAGGGGGCAGCTGACACGCTTTTCGAATGGTTTCAAACTGGAACCGGATCTGATTGCAAAGCGGGCAGAGGATCTGGTGAATTTTCATGGGCACCTTTTCCCAAAATGACATTGATTTATCTTGGCTTCGGGAAAGCAGTGTTGCGTACTCTTTGCAATTAATCATCCAACCGGCCATGATCCTTCCTCCTACGCGTCCCCGTCCAACCAGTTTTGCTCCAGGCAACCTCGAAGTTGCATGCGAGCTCGATATAACATCACCCAACTGTTTGACTCGGTAATTGATAATTGCCGGCAGATATCGGTGGTGCTCAATTCCTCAAATTCGCGTAGCATGAATATTTCAGATAAGCGCGGCGGCAGCTTGGACAAACATTGGTACAGCACATCCATAAATTCCTGTTGCTGGTACGCCGATCCAGGGTTCACGGTCCACTCATTGGGCTTTACTTTCCAATGACCGGAATCGTCAAACAATTGATCCACGCTGTTGGCAATGGTTTCGATATCATCGGTGGTCTGTTGGTTGCTCTTTCGCCTGTAGTGATCAACGATTTTTCGTTTCAATATGGCGATGAGCCATGTCTTTATCGATGACCGACCTTGAAATCGTTCAAACGCCTTTAAGGCGGCCACCAATGCTTCCTGGACCAAATCCTTCGCCGTCTCCGTATCCGCCACCCGTGAAAGCGCATAGCGATACATGTAATTGCCATACAGATCGACCCATTGTTCCGGGTCGGACATCGAATCGTCTCGGTTTGACCAACGGGGTGACATCTAGTTGTCCTTGTCTGAAAAAGTAGTGGGGAAACTAGAATCATTTATATCAAACCGGGTCGCCAATTTCAATAACTGACGGCGTATCGCCCCTTATGCAGGGTTGTCGCCGCTGACAACATTCCCTTACAGTCAGCCAGGTATGTCCGTCTGCGCCGCAGGTGTCCCTCTGGTCAACCACCTTTCAATACGCCCCAATGTTGCATAAAATGGAAGGCTCCGCCCACGGTACGTCACCGAGGGCGCACCATAGTCAGCCACTGCGTTGTCCCGCCATGCGGGACAACGCGCTCCTTGCGGCCTCCGCCTTTCCAGCAGAGGAAAAAAGATAGCCTATCATCGCCCCACCCCTTGAGGTCACCATTGGTTTGATTCTCATATGGTGTCATCACACCGTGTACCTTTACAGCTTCCAGCGTTATCAACCGTTGTCTATCTTTTTTTATGCACATTGGGTGACACTATGAAAAAGGCCCCGCTTCAAATGGCCGCCATTGACAGTGATGATCGTCGCTTTACTATTATAATTAGCCGTCAGCCTCAGAGATGACATACATTAGGGCAAATTTTGCCGTATGCAGCAGCAACCGGGGCAGCCTCCGGTGTACAACGTGGAGGAAGCGCACATGCACCCGCCGCCGATGCACGGGGGCGAAGGATGTCCCGCATGCGGGAACAAATTCTCACTCGGCGATCCGGTGGTTGTCGCCTGCGGCGCGTGGGAAGGGGGGGCAAAGGTCATTCATGAGAATGAAGCGGTCTATGATAAAACAACGGAGCAGTTCATCGAAAGGAAGTGTTACACCGCGCAAACCAACAGTATGATTCGCTGAATTATGGACATGGCGCAATAAAAAACAGCTAAGCATAAAGGCTTAGCTGTTTCATGAATTCAAAAAGGGGCGGAACTAGATTGCGTCTTTTAATTTCTTGCCGGGTTTGAATTTTACGACGTTGGTTGCCTTGATTTTGATCACTTCACCGGTCTGGGGATTTCTGCCTTTGCGGGCTTTACGACGAGTTTTCTGGAACGTTCCGAATCCAACCAAAGTGACCTTTCCATCTTTTTTCTTCAGCGCTTTGGTTACACAGGCAATAAAAGACTCAAGGCAGGTCTGAGCAGCAGCCTTGGTAATGCTGGCATCTTTGGCCATTTTTTCAACGATTTCCGCTTTTGTCATCTGAATTCCTCCTTTTTAAAAAATGTAAAGAGTACGCCAACACACATTCTATGAGGCATTTACAGCCTGACCGGTTCTTTGTCAACACATAAATATAGAGCAGACGTGGTTTTTTAAGCGTAACCTTGCAAAGATCCTCCTGAGACGTGAAGATACCCAGTACTGTCGTGCCGATTTTTCCACCTTTTGGGGAAATATGCGGGATTACCGTCCGTTATTGTCTCGTTTACCATGGCCACCCGGATGTCCACCGACATCATCGTTGCAATCGGTTAAGGCCGGCAGTATTTCGATCCATGGTGCGATATTGAATGGCCTCGGAAATGTGTTGGATTCCGATTTCACTGTCATGTGACAAGTCTGCTATGGTCCTTGCTATTTTAAGTATTCGAAAATAAGTGCGTGCCGAGAAGCCGAATTTATCTACCGCTGCCTCCAGCATCGTGCGACATTGTTGGTCCAATTTGCAATAGGTGCGAATTGAGCGGCCATCCATTTGTGCATTGCAGTATTTTGAGCTCTCCCGAAATCGTTCCAATTGCAGTTGCCGTGCAGTGATCACCCGTTGGAGAATACAGCTTGAGCTCTCGGAAGGGGGAAGATGAGATAAATCTTTAAATGAGACGGCGGGAACCTCGATATGCAGATCAATACGATCCAATAGCGGTCCCGATATTTTCGATCGGTACCGGACGATTTGTTGATGCTTGCATCGGCACTCATGCTTATGATCCGTTGCATATCCGCATGGGCAGGGGTTCATTGCGGCTACAAGCATAAATACGGCCGGATAGGTCATCGTGGAGGCTGCACGGGAAATAGTGACGCAATGATCTTCAATCGGCTGTCGCAGTACTTCCAGAACATGTTTTTTATATTCTGGGAATTCGTCCAGAAAAAGTACGCCATTATGGGACAGACTCACTTCCCCGGGCCGGGGATTGACACCTCCGCCAATTAATCCCGCATCAGAAATCGTGTGGTGGGGAGATCGAAAAGGACGTCGCGTAATTAACGCCTGTTCGGTTTTCAACAGCCCGACAACGCTGTATACTTTGGTTGTTTCAATCGCTTCTTCAAGGGTCAGCGGCGGAAGTATTGTGGGAAGCCGTCGGGCCAACATGGTTTTTCCTGCGCCCGGCGGACCGATCATCAGAACATTGTGCCCGCCTGCTGCGGCAATTTCCAAGGCACGTTTGACGTGCTCCTGTCCCTTAACTTCTGAAAAATCCTCCGGAAAGGTACTTTTTACTTGCAAAAGATCTTCAATCTCTGCCTTCTCTTTGGCCAAATCAAAACTGCCCCTCAGGAACTCCACCACCTGTGATAAATGATGGGCACCATATACTTCCATGCCGTGGACAACCGATGCCTCCTTTCGGTTTTCATACGGAACGACAATACCATCATGACCGGCCTGCTTTGCAGCAAGGGCCATCGGCAATGACCCGAAAACCGGTTTGAGGCGGCCGTCAAGACTGAGTTCCCCCAGGAAGAAATATCTGGACATTTTCTCTGCCGGAATCATACCGATCGCCTTTAAAATACCCAAAGCGATGGGCAAATCGAAACCGGTCCCTTCTTTTTTGATATGGGCCGGCGCCAGGTTAACGGTGATGCGATCATCCGGAAACGCGTATCCGGAATTATTGATGGCCGATTTAACACGCTCTTTGCTCTCTTTAACGGCAGTCTCAGGCAACCCGACAGTCGTAAAACAGGGCAAGCCATGTACAATATCTACTTCTACTTCCACCGGACAAGCGTCAATGCCGATGACGGCGCTGCTTAAGACTTTCGCCAGCACAATATCCTCCCAATTAGACAAAATTGCATAATTTTGTTGTCAAAAGGACGCATCTTGGGTAAAGAGTGTGTCAAATTGCACACACATTGGCGTTCGATATCGCCAATCGAGGTCAAAAGTGTGCCAAATCGTTATATTTGGGTACCTTACAGCGCGATCTGCCTTCGGCAGCGCTGTTCGGGTACTCATTTCCGGTACAATGAAATCGAGTTGGATTGCGTAATCGTTGTTTCTGGGCTGAAGATGAAAACTGAGGATACATAACAGCAATGCCTACGGGCCACAAGGGAATATATACGGATGGATATTAAACAATGTCAAAAAACGATCGCGAAAGAGGTGTCATGCACCGGCATAGGGGTGCACTCCGGACAGATTGTTCATTTGACCGTGAAAGCCGCCCCCATAAACCATGGTATCCAATTTGTGCGTACGGACCTGCCCAACCAGCCTCGTATTCCAGCCCGGTTCAATAAGGTCGTTGATACGAGCCTGGCCACTGTCATCGGATCAGATGGTTTCATTGTATCGACCATTGAGCATTTAATGGCGGCTTTCTCGGGATTGTCCATTGACAATGCGCTGGTTGAAGTCAGCTCCTACGAAATGCCCATTATGGATGGCAGTGCCGGCCCATTCACCCGCATGCTCAAATCCGCCGGCATCAAGACGCAATCGGCGCCACGATGCTTTTTGGTGGTCAACAAGCCCTTTGAACTATCAGAAAATGGCAAGTTCGTCGGCATTTACCCGGCTCCCCACTTCAAAGTGTCCTGTTTAATTGAATTCGATCATCCTGTCATCAATACCCAGCAATACAGCGTCGTTATCGAAGGCGACCAATTTGAGAAGCAAATTGCAGATGCCAGAACATTCGGCTTTCTGTACGAGCAAGAGTATATGAAAAAATTCGGCCTTGGCCAGGGCGCATCTTTAGACAATGTAGTCGTTGTCGACCAGAACGGCGTGCTCAACGAAGACGGTTTGCGGTATGATGATGAGTTCGTCCGGCACAAACTACTGGACTGCATAGGCGACTTTTCGCTGCTGGGTCTGCCCATTTTGGGACATGTTGTTGCCAAGCGTTCCGGTCACGCATTCAACCATGCCTTTGTCGAAAAGCTTTTTGGCCAAAAAGATGCTTGGCAAACCGACACATTTGCGAACGCGCCCGAACGACAGCCGGAATCAGGGAAACAACTTGCCAATTGTTAGCGCCTTGGATATGTTCGGGTTAAAGCAAACCCTAACCCTACAATACAGTGGCGAATCACCCCATTAAATTTGATACCACCATGAAAAGAACCATTGCCTGGCTTACCGCCATTTGTCTGCTTTCGGCGGTGCCTTTCGTTCAAGATCCCGCCCAAGCAGAAGAACCCCGGTTGGACAACATCATTGTCACCAACACGCGGGATGATTTGTTATTGTACCTCACGGCCAAAAATGCGTTTCCTAAAAAAATTATCGATGCCGTCCAAAGCGGCGTACCGACGACCTTCATCTTTTACATCAATTTATACCGTGTTCGCGGCTTGTGGCCGGACAAGCGCGTACGCGACATCAAACTGACGCATACTGTAAAATACGACACACTCAAGAATGAATACGTTGTCACCCGATCCTGGGAAGGCAACCGGCCCCTGAAAGTAAAAACCATTGAAGAAGCCAAGCGACTGATGAGCGAAGTCGACAGCCTGGTCATCGCCCCCTTGAATCAGCTCCAAAAAGGCGCGCAATATCAAATCCGGGCCAAGGCGGAGCTGGATCGTATGACCTTGCGGTTTTACCTGCACTACGTCTTGTTTTTTCTGTCCTTCTGGGATGTGGAAACCGATTGGCATACCATAGATTTTATCTATTAGCCTTTATGACCCGATCAAAAAACACACCCTTATCCATTACGCCACCCGATGAGATGCGAAGGCGAAAGAGAGAGCGCATCCTCATTGTTATTATCACTGTAGTTGTCGCATTAATGGCGATTGCGCTCAATCGGAAGATCTTCCTGGCGACCGATTTTTCCGTTTCCAACCAAGTGTTGATCTTCATTATGATCAACATCAATCTTCTGCTGCTGCTGTTGTTGATTTTTCTGGTAATTCGCAATCTGGTCAAACTTCTCTACGATCGCAAGCATAAAGTAATGGGTGCAAAATTGCGCACCCGACTGGTCATTGCCTTTATTTCACTGACCCTGCTGCCCACCATCGTGCTCTTTGTCTTTTCGATTAATTTCATAACCAGCAGTATTGAGTTCTGGTTTAATGTGCCTGTGGAGCAAGCCCTTAAAAATTCATTGGAAATCGGCCAAAAAATTTATCAGCGAACGGAGAAAGAAAACCGATTTTTCATTGAACGCATTGCCTAGCAATTAGACAAAAAAATCCTGTAGGAGTATGGTAAAACCGATTCCCAATCGCGCTATATCCAAATCGTACAACGCGAATTTAACTTAAATGCCATTGAAGTTTATGACCCCAAAGCAGAACGAAAAATCTATGCTGTGGCTCCGATACTGGAATCCCAGCCTTTCACGCGTATCCGCGCCGATGACCTGCAAAAATATTCGGACATTACCGGTGTCCACACCATTGTCACCTCATTTGAGCGGGGCGAATTGATAAGGACCATTGGTTCGGTTCCGTATGGCGTTCCGCAAAAAGATGCCAAAGGCTATATTGCCATTTCCTCCTATGTCTCATCTGATTTTGCTGCCCGCATGGCTTCCATCGGGCAGGGTTTTGAGGAATACCAGCAAGTCAAACTTCTGAAACAGCCCATACAGAGTTTTTACTACATCACTTTGACTGTTGTCGCACTGCTGGTCGTCTTCTGCGCGGTCTGGCTTGGCTTCTATTTGGCTAGAACCATTACCATCCCTATTATGCAGTTGGCCGACGGGACACGGCGTGTAGCTGACGGCGATTTAAGTTTTGCTTTGGACGTTCAATCGGATGACGAAATCGGGAGTCTGGTATCAGCATTCAATAAAATGACGGGTGACCTGCGAATTGGTCGCGAGCAACTTGAACTTTCTGCGCAAATGCTGCGCAAACAAAATATTGAGATAGAAGAGCGGCGCCGATACATGGAGATCGTTCTCAAAAACGTATCGGCAGGCGTTGTCACTATCGACGCAGAAGGGAGCATTACGACCTTTAATACTTCTGCGGAACGGATGCTCAACCTAAACGCTGCGGATATTCTCAATGAGAATTTTCGAAACCTGTTGAGAGGGCCTCACCTGGCCCTGGCCCAAGAAATCATGGCGTCGCTGGAAAGTGCGCCGGCTGGGACCATTGAAACACCGCTCCGCCTCTCCATAGATGGACGTCCTCGCAGCTTTCTAGCCTATATCAATGCGCTCAAAGATGATATGGGACGCAGTGTCGGCGTTGTCATGGTGATCGACGACCTGACGGAGCTGGAAAAAGCGCAACGTATGGCGGCCTGGCGCGAAGTCGCAAGACGAATTGCCCACGAGGTCAAAAACCCGCTAACACCCATCAGCCTTTCAGCACAGCGTCTGCGACGCAAATACTCCCGCATTGTGAACGAAGCCGTATTTGATGAGTGCACCCAAATGATCATCAGCCATGTCGAATTAATCCGCAACCTGGTCAACGAATTTTCAGCCTTTGCCCGGTTTCCAACGGCAGACCCCCAGCCATGCGAGCTGCCGCCCATTATCGAAGAGACGGTTGCCCTTTACAGAGAAGGCCACTCAAACATTGATTTTGTGATCTCCATTCAGGATGACATTCCCGCCATGAGCCTTGACCAGAAACAGATCAAACAAGCCATGATCAACCTGGTGGACAATGCCGTATCCGCTATCAGGACCCTTGGGAAAATTACGATTGATCTCTCCCATGACCCAATTCTTAAAATGGTCCGCATCGAAGTCGCCGATGATGGGGAAGGGATCTCCAATGAAGATAAGCTAAGGCTGTTTGAACCCAACTTTTCCACCAAAAAATCCGGCATGGGGTTGGGACTGACCATCGTGAACAGCATCATCACCGATCATAATGGCATGATCAGTGTCCGAAATAATTCGCCTAAAGGCGCGAAGTTCGTTATTGAACTTCCCGTATAATCTCGAAAGGAACCGATAAAATGTTTCCGTCCATTTTAATCGTAGACGACGAACCATCCATTGTTCAATCCCTCAGCGGCCTGCTTACGGATGAAGGTTTTGAGATCTCTTCGGCAAACAATGGCTATGAAGCACTTCAGCAGATCGAAGCCAACGCACCGGACTTGGTGCTACTCGATATTTGGATGCCGGGTATCGACGGCCTGGAAACGTTGAAAGAGATCAAGGAAAACCATCCTTACACCCAAGTCGTCATGATCACAGGGCACGGCACTATCGAAACGGCCGTACAGGCGACCAAGCTTGGGGCATTCGACTTTATTGAAAAGCCGCTGTCCATTGACAAAGTCATTGTCGCCATTAACAACGCCCTCAATTTTCGCAGACTGGAAGAAGAGAACCGCTACCTTCGGAAAAAAACCATCGAAAAACACTCCATTACCGGCACCAGCGAACCGGTCAAGGCGCTTATGGAGCATATCAGCAAAGTAGCCCCTACGGACAGTTGGGTGTTGATTACGGGTGAAAACGGCACAGGCAAAGAACTGGTGGCTCGCACCATCCACAACTTCAGCCCAAGGGCAACAAGTCCGCTAATCGATGTGAATTGTGCTGCCATTCCCGACGAGCTGATAGAAAGCGAATTGTTCGGGCATGAGAAAGGAGCGGTCACTGGTAGCCGATCTAAAAAAATCGGGAAGTTCGAGCTCGCCGACGGTGGTACTATTTTCCTGGATGAAATCGGTGATATGAGCTTGAAAACACAAGCCAAAATCCTGCGTGTACTACAGGAGAAAAAATTTCAACGCGTGGGTGGCAGCAGAACGCTGGAGTTCGATGTCCGCGTTATTGCGGCATCCAACAAGAATCTGGAAAAAGAAATTACGGCCGGGACGTTCAGAGAAGATCTCTACTATCGCCTCAACGTGGTACCCATAGAAGTTCCCTCGCTTAGAGAGCGCCGTCCCGATATTCCATTGCTCGTCGATGTCTTTCTGGCTGAGGCAGCGGAAAAAAACAGGGGCACCAAAAAATCTATTTCGGATGAAGCACTGGAATGGTTGGTTCAAAACAATTGGCCAGGGAATGTGCGCGAATTAAAGAATCTGATTGAACGCCTTGTCATCATGGTGCCGGAAGACACCATCAATGCCGATCATCTGCCCAGACCATACAATCCAAAACCAAAATCGGCCGGCGCGCTGTCATTGGAACCCCTATTTCATATGGAACAGCTCAAAACCGCCAGGCTGGCTTTTGAAAAGCAATTCATTCAGCATAAGCTCATTGAAAATGAGTACAACGTTACCCAGACCGCCAAATCTATCGGAGTTGAGCGAAGTTATTTGCACCGCCGGATAAAAAAATTAGAACAGGAGATTTAGAAGCGATCTATCCGACATTGGACATCTTTTTTTAACATTGGAACCTGCCATAGGAAGAACTTCATGGTACGCGTGATTAGCGGTCGTATGAAAGGATGTAGATTGGCAACCCTTCCCGGCGCCATCGTACGACCGACGGCTGACCGAGTTAAAGAGGCGCTGTTCAGTATTTTGGCACACAAGCCATTGAATGCCAATGTGCTGGACCTTTTTGCCGGATCAGGCGCGCTGGGCATCGAAGCCATCAGCCGAGGCGCCCATTCGGCTGTTTTCGTCGAACGCAGTCCGAAGGTTATCGCCCTTCTGCGACAGAATCTAGAATATTGCAAAATCGTCCCCCTCGCAACTGTGGTTCAGTGGGATATTCAAAAGAATCTGAATTGTCTGGGCACCTTCCGGCATCCCTTTGACCTGGTATTTTTAGACCCGCCTTATGGTCACTCGCTGGTTGCAAAGGCGATCGCACATCTCATCCATATCGAATGTCTGTCCGATGGCGCGACCATTGTTGCCGAGCATGAGCCTGGAGCGGATATCGATCTTTCCAACGCCCCGCTTACCCTATCAGACACCCGCCGCTATGGCAGCAACCAGCTCACCTTTTTTCAGTATCAGCGATGATAAACGTCACCACCACCCCCCAAAGTCTTTGCAAGACGATACATTGCAATTTCAAGGATGTCGTGCTAGAATCCACCAACTTTCTGATATCAAAACGAAAGGATGTATAGTGAAGCGCGTCGCCATTTATCCTGGCTCATTTGATCCTGTCACCAACGGCCATATCGACATCGTTCGAAGGGGAAGAAGATTGTTCGACGAAATCATTGTGGCTATTTTACATAACCCTGGAAAACAAGGGCTATTTTCCATAGAAGAACGCATGTTCATGCTCAAGGAGAGCTTGAAGGGAATCTCCGGCCTCTCCTTTGACATATGGAGTGGCCTTCTCGTGGATTATGCTCAGAAAATTGGTGCAAATGCGATTCTGAGAGGCATGCGGGCGGTTTCCGACTTTGAGTATGAATTTCAGCTGGCCTTAATGAACCGCAAATTGAACCGTCATATCCAAACCGTATTCTTAATGACCGGTTTGCGGTGGATCTTTACCAGTTCATCGATCATTAAAGAAGCGGCGCAATTTGGCGGCGATATCACTGACATGGTCCCTCCTGTCGTCAACGAGAAAATTATAGAAAAATTCAAATCCCGCAGCAATAGCGAATGATGGACCTTTGGCAACTCAAAATTTTCTGCAAGGTCGTTGAACTTCAAAGCTTTTCCAAAGCCGCTGATGCCGTACATCTTTCTCAACCCACCGTGAGCAGCCATATTAAAGATCTGGAAGATCACTTTGCAACCCAACTCATTGATAGAATGTCCCGCAAGGTCTATCCCACCAGAGCAGGAGAACTCCTTTATGACTATGCCCGTCGCCTGCTGTCTCTGCGTGATAAGGCCGAGTCGGCCATGGCGGAATTTACCGGGAAAATTCGGGGGGAGATCTCCATTGGTGGAAGCACCATACCGGCGGGATATATTCTTCCTCAGGTAATTGGTCAGTTTTCCAATGCCTATCCTGATGTCCGAATCTCTTTGGTGGTCGGCGACACATCGGAAATTTTGGCAAAGACAGCAGATGGACATCTCGAATTGAGTATCGTTGGTGCTGTAAGCAAAGAGAGATCGTTGGATCAAACGAAACTGATTTCTGATGATATGGTGCTGGTGGTACAGAGGCACCATCGGTGGAGCGACCGGGAAAGCATCAAATTAGCGGAGTTAACCAAAGAGCCGTTCATCATTCGGGAGGAGGGTTCCGGAACGCTGAAATCCATAGAGCATGCCCTCAATCAAAAGGATCTCACCGTCAATGACCTCAATGTCGTTGCAGTGATGGGCAGCACCGAAGCTGTCCGCCAGGGAATCATAAGCAATGCCGGCGTCTCCATTCTGTCCGCCATCGCAGTTGCTGAAGCATGCCGATCCGGCACCCTCAAAACACTGAAAATTGAAGGCCTCCAACTCAATCGAAGCTTTTATTTGACAACCCACCGTCAGCGCAGCCTGTCACCGCTAAGCCGGACCTTCATCGAATTTCTGCACCGAACAATGCAAGGTAGTATATTGGAACGATAGGATCCCACAGTCTGTAACAACTGCGGAGCTCAGGATCGGACGATGAAGTGGATCGCACCGGATGAGTCTGCTTTGGCTTTTTTCCCCGCACAGATGATCCCCTCGCCGAAGAGATGTAGCTCGTCATGCTTGACGTACACCATTTCTTGTCCTTTTGCATACACAAAGGTTCCATTTGAACTGGCATCCACCAGGATAAACTTCCCCTTTCGGTGTTCGATCTTTGCGTGCATTCTGGATACGCCCGGATACTTCAGCACAATATCGTTTGCCGGCAACCGTCCGATGGTAATGGTGGCACGATTTTCATCCACCGTGAAAGTGGCGGAATTGCATGAGAGTTCCAAAGCGGCTGGAACGAACATGTCTTCGGAGGGCCGCTCCATCACAAGGGTTGCATTTTCTTCTTCATGCAGATACTCGAAAATATCGTAAGTCCCGGACTTGCCCTTTATGGGCAATTTACCGATGAACCGCGTCATTCTCTTATGCTGGTCTGAAAGATAGTTCAGAGTGGACTCTGATATAAGCGTTTGGAAGGGCTTAGCCAGCGTTTTCATTTTCGCAGCAGAATTCACCGCATCCCCGAAAAGTTTATTTCCTACTCGAATGACCGTGCCTGAATCCACTCGGATATAAAGACCGATAGCCTCGATCTCACCCCAGCGCACCGGTGGACGTGCATCGACGAGTTGATGCATGCTGGCTGCGGCCATCACCGCATCGTCAGCCGATCGGAATGCGCACATCAATTCGTCACCATAGGTGCGAATGGATTCACCGTTATATTTCCGTACAACATTGGATAAATCGCTGAGCAATTCCATGATCAGCCGCCGTGCCTGATCGTCCCCCAGCAATTCATACATTTTGGAACTACCAGCGATATCAGCAAATAAAACAGATCGATTGAGCGTTGTCTCTTGCATCGTGTCCCCGTAAATGGATGGCCTCAAATACTGTTTCACCTAACAGGATGCGCATTAAACGAAGAGAACGGGAATTCAGGAAACAGAGGTATGAGAACCACTTAAATCCTTGGATACCCTTCGATACACCGCAACCTTACCTGAAGTCAAGATCCAGACGATAGATTGGACATAAAAGCGTCAGGCCGGCAAGCGCGCAAACGGCGAAAACGAAATGACTGTAATCAGGAAATTCCCGGGGAATTGATTTCAGGTTTGGCTTCATTCAACCGGGTTTGAAATTCTTTGGCGCTGGTTTGATAAAGTTGAATGGATTCATCCACGCCGAGCCGTGTCACTAGGTCAATGCCCTTTCCGAGAAACCGATATTGCTCGTGGGAGTGGCGCTCAGCCATGGTCTGGGCCATGGGAAATGCCGATATGCCCTTTGTGACATGGTCCAACAGATCAGGCATGATCTGCCACACCAACCCTCCAACAACAGCCTCTTCCACCGCCATCCAGTAATTGAGGACACTTTGGACCTCCTGCAATTTTTCTGGATTGAGACGGGTCAGTTCCTCACGCATGGCCTGCTCTGTCGCCGACCGGAGAATGATATGCAGGGTCTCCTCGATGGGCACGATAAGGACATTATAAGGATTCTGGGCGCTGTTTTGCCATACGGTAAAAGGCTCACGGATAAATTCGAATTGATTCTCGGCGCCGATTTTCAATTTTGAGGTGTAGGAGCCGATCTTGCCGTCAAATTCACGATTGCTAAGCTTAATCTTCACTTTGGCTTGGTCGTTCTCCTGGTCAAAGAAGAGGTACTCTTCGATGTACTCATCGGCAATATTGTGCACCAAATATGCGGCAATGCCGTCCTGTTCCGTCTGTCGCGGGTCGGGAAGCGGACCAGTGAGGGTCGCGATGGTGCGATACGGGTTCGGCTGATGAATTCGACTCAGCAAAAAATCCACCGCTTCACGACAGTATTGTTCGAATAACTGTGCATACTCAGCCCGTTGCTCCGGCACCACCAGCACCTGCTTGAATGAGGTGCTCAGCTGCCACCGGAGATGGTCTCCACTGAGGCGGGATTGGATTTTCTGAAGCAATTTTCTGTTGGCGTTGATATAGGCGAGGTTTTCCCTATTCAAACGGCGATCGAAATTCTCCTCGATACCGCCAAACACCATGAGGGGATCACCCAAATCTTCCTCTTGGATGTAATCCAGCAAGCGTACATAATCGGTCGTCGTCTCGGGCGCATTCATGGAGAAAGCCGTTCCTGCCGAGATCAGGCAGGCAACACATATGACAAGCATGCAAATGCGGCAACTTACGGCCATGGAATTATACCTTTTCCAATGGTTTTGCGCCAAGCACAAGGGTGAAGACGCGATCTTCAGCCACTGCAATGCAAAGGAGCAAGAAGCAAGCCAGTTCGGACTCTCCGATGCAGCAGGAGAGCGAGACACTGTCCCTTCCTTCCGCCTGGACAATCCGCAATCAGTTTAATCACTGTAATTATACATGATTGTATTTGATGGAGCGCACCGATCCATCCGGGTCAGATTTCAGGGTCCAAATATCAGTCTTGGATGGTATAGCCACTTGACACTTTTTGTAAAAATTTTGACGCTGAGCGTCATGGAACAATATGGGAAGCCGATCGGATTGAACTTGCTTCTGATGAAAAGTTAGGGCAACATTCATGGAAACCATAGGTAAGCAATGTCACGAAATTCTTACAAAAAAATAGGAATCGCCGCCATGATCATGATGGCGAGCATCTTTTTGAGCCGGGTGATCGGTTACGTACGCGAATCAGTCATCGCGGCCGTGGCCGGGGCGGATTCCGCCGTGGACGCCTACCGCGTGGCATTTTCCCTGCCGGAAATCCTCAATCACGTGCTGGCCAGCGGATTCTTGTCGGTCACCTTCATACCGATCTTTTCAAAATATTTGGCCAATAAAGACGAAGATGGCGCCTGGAACATCTTTTCCGTTATCCTGACCACCTTTGGTTCCATTTTGGCTGTTCTGATCATTTTGAGCATGAATTTCGCGCCACTAATCGTTCCCCTTTTAGCTCCTGGACGAAAAGATCCTGAATTTCTCAACATGGCCGTGTACCTGACCCGCATCATTTTGCCGGCCCAGTTGTTCTTTTTTGCCGGCGGCATCTTGATGGCGGTGCAATTTGCAAAGGAACAATTCTGGATTCCGGCTCTGGCGCCACTGGTCTATAACCTGGGGATTATCTGCGGTGGTTTGTTCCTGGGCCCCCGGATCGGCGTGGAGGGTTTTTCATGGGGGGCGCTGGCCGGCGCATTTATCGGCAACTTTCTTATTCAAATTTTCGGCGCCCGCAGGGTCGGCTTGCGATTCAGATTCCTGTTCAATCTGCGACACAAAGACCTGCATCGCTATATTTTGTTGACCCTACCGTTGATGGTGGGACTGACCATGGTCTTTTCCATGGAAATTTTCACTAAATTATTCGGCAGTTATCTCAAGGAAGGCAGCATCGCCTGGCTCGATTTCGCCAAAACCATCATGTCGATGCCGGTCAGTTTCTTCGGCCAGGCCATTGGCGTGGCCGCCTTTCCTTATCTGGCGCGACTGGCCGCCGAAAAGCGATGGATGGATTTAAACCGGATGTTGAATACGCTGTTGCGATTTCTGACAACGCTGATCATCCCCACCGCCATTCTCATGTATGTGCTGCGCCATGAGATCATCCGCGTGATATATGAACATGGGGAATTCGGCCCCGGGGACACCGCGATGACCGCCATCGCCCTCAGCGGTTTGCTGGTAGGTGTATTTGCCATACCCGCCATGAATATGGTCAACCGTGGTTTCTATGCCATGCAAAACACCCTGTTGCCGGCCGTTTATGGATCGGCAGCAGTGGTGGCCAGCCTTCCGGTGTACTGGCTCGGCCTTAAGATATACGGTCTTTTGGGAGTGGCTTTGGGGGTCTCCTTCTCATCCATCCTTCAAGTGGCGGTGCTCTTTACCTTATGGAACCGGCGGAGCGGAAATGTGGAAAGCCGAAGCGTCTATTTGAGCTGTCTCAAAACCATTACCGCCGGGATACCCTTGGGAGTCGTCCTATGGGGCACCCATCACTTTTTGGCCGCAAAAATTGATCCGACCTCCCTTTACGGCAGCCTTTTGATCATCGCAGGGGTCAGCGTCGAATTTCTGGCCATTATGGCCCTGGGGGGGTGGATATTCAGGGTGGAGGGGATTCGATATATCGGTGAGCGTATTTTAAAGCGCTTGAAGCGTGGCTCTCATCCAGATAACGCCAACAGCAAAATATGAATCGCATCAGCGGGGAAAGAAACGGCTTACAACATAGTCCTTCAACAGGTGGCGGGACATTCGGGAATCGAGCGACGGCCTATATGCGTGTGACGTTCAACCGACAGCGGCCCCCTCCAAACAATAGCGGGAACGGCGGTGTGTTTCAGGTTTGAACGCCACACTCCGATGGCGTAATGGCGCCGGGCAAAGATGAAAGCCGCTTTTAACGCATCGCCTCCTCCATCCAAAGGTCGATCATGCGCTCATTATCTTCCTGGGTGATCATTTTGGGCAGTTTAACCATGGCTTTTTCCACGGCGGCCTCGATCAACTCGCCTCTGATTTTCCGGTAAGCATCCTGCACCTGTTGATCGATCCTGGCCCGGGCGGTTTCCAACATCATCCGGCTCTCGAGTTTGGCATCCTCGATCATCTGCGTTTTTCTTCTCTGGCCTTCGGAGACGATACGCTCGGAAATTCGTTCCAGCTGCGCCTTGCTGTCTTGAAGTCGGGACTGCCCTTCCCGGATTTTCTCTTCGGCCGCGCGTTTTTTATCTTCCATGCGCTGGATGGAGCGGGCGGTGTCGGCTTGCTGCCCTTTCAGAAACTTGGCCAGGGGTTCGCGCCCATACTTAACAATCAGCCCTGCCAGAATGAGAAAGTTCACCCACCGCATGAAAAGATCCCATGTTGCACGGGTAAAAAACCCACCACTGCCTGCCTGGGAGGATTCAACGGCATCGGCCGCCCATACCATGCCGCACCAGAACACGCCAGCCAGCAATACGCATATTATGATCCCTTTGACGGGGGTCCCACGCGATTTCATACCGTGCTCCTTCTCTCCAGCAAATAGTTTGCCATCTGATCCGAAAGGGTTTCGGACTCGGCTTCTATCTGCTGGCGTGCCGCCATGATCTTGGCATCCGCTTCCTTCCCGGCCGCCTCTTTAAGGACGTTGATTTCATTCCGGGTCTGTTCGATCACCTTTTCAGCGGATTGCTTTCCCTCGGCTTCGATATCTTCCCGCATATTGAAGGCCGTTTTTCGGGCGTCGCTTTCCTGGGCGCTGATCTGGCTCGAGATATCTGCAAAGGAAGCATTGGCCGTAACAATCTCCTCATTTATGCGTTCCGCATGATCCTGCCGATCGTTCATGACCTTACGCAATGGACGAACCATGATACGGTTGAAAAGGAACACAAACACCAGGAAAGAGATCAGCTGAACCACCATGGTTGCATTGATGCTGATCAATGCAATATTCTTAACAACTTCCATTTCTCACCTACCGTATTAGACGACGAACAACAGCAGCAGGGCGATGACAAGGGAGTAAATGCCGGTTGACTCGGATACAGCCTGGCCAACGAGCATGGTCCGGGTCAGCAGACCGGCTTCTTTAGGGTTTTTGCCGATGGCCTCACACGCCTTGGCGGCGGCCATGCCTTCACCTACCCCCGGGCCGATGGCGCCAAGGCCCATGGAAAGACCAGCGCCCAGAAACGCTGCTGCTTTGATCAAATCAACACCTTCGATTGCCATAACTACTCCTCCTTCAAAACGGGTATGATACCAAGTACAATCAAACGACAAAAATCAATACAAGGGCAATGACCATGGAGTAAATCCCGGTAGACTCTGCCACAGCCATTCCCACAAGCATGCTTCGAGTGATCTCACCGATGCCTTCACTGTTGCGGGCGATCCACTTCACGGCGCCCTGGGCTGTAAAACCTTCTCCGATCCCGGGCCCGATACCGCCGATACCCATGCATATGCCGGCACTGAGCAGGGCCATGGCCGCCGCAATGGAATTCGTCTCCGGATGATGCTTGAACAACAGAATAAAACCAATCAACAATCCATAGATGGCTGTTGTTTGGGTGATAGCCTGCCCGAGCAACATGCTGTTGGTCAACGCACCGGCTGCACGGGGTTGGCGCGCAATCCCTTCACAGCAGGATTGGGCCACCAGACCGCCACCAAGGCCGGCGCCAATGGCGCTGAGACCGGTGGACACCCCGGCCCCTATCAAAGCGGCCCACAACGGCGCCGGCGCCGCTGCAGAATAATCCCCAAACATCAAAATAAAAGCGATCACCAGTGAAAAGATGGATGGCGTCTGGCAAACGGCAGAACCGATCAGCATATTGGTCGTCAGCTTATTGGCCATGGCCGGCTGCCGTACAAGGCCATGGCATGTCGCCCCGGCCGGAAAGCCTGAGCCGACGCCTGATCCAATGGCCCCAAACCCCATGGACAGGCTGGCCCCCAAAAATGCGCACGCGGTCAGATAAGAGCTGACCGGCAGATTGGTAAACAGCAAAACCAACGCCACCACCAAGGCAAAAATAGAGGCGGATTCGGCAATAGCCTGTCCTACCAGCATGGTCTTAAACACCTCACCGGCCATTTGTGGGTTGCGCGAAATGGCGGGACTTGCCTGCGCCGCCGTATGCCCTTCGCCTATGGCGGCGCCGATGGCACCCAGGCCGATGGCAATACCTGCACCGAAATTGGCAGCCAAACTTGTCAGGGAAGCTGAATCCACAGGAACTCCTAATTGGTTTGAACCGATATGTATACAATTGTCAGCATGGTAAACACGAAGGCCTGAATGGTGCCTACGAACAAGCCAAAGAATGCGTTCAAAAACGGCGGCAGCACAACGCTGAAAGTCAGGTGACTGACCACCAGAATAATAATGGCCCCTCCCATGATATTCCCGAATAGTCGAAATGAGATGGAGACAATTTTGGCCAGCTCGCCAATGATGTTCAACGGCATCATGATGATGAAAGGCTGAAAATACTCCCCTAAGTACGCTTTCCAGCCTTTTGACCTGATACCAACAAAGTGGGCAATGACGAAGCCCATGATGCCCAGCGCCAGCGGCGTATTCAGATCCTTGGTGGGTTCATCCAAATGGGGAATGATTCCCAGCCAGTTGGACAGGGTCAGGAAAAGAAACAAGGCCACTACCAGCGGACCGTATTTTTCGGCCTTTTCTTTATCCATGGCATCCTCGGTGAGCTGGTAGAGCGAACCGACGATCAACTCTCCCACAACTTGCAGTCGATGGGGGATAACGTCACGCTTGCGGACCGCCAGGGTACCGAATGTCAGCAAAACTGCAATGACAATCCAGCTCATGACAATGGAATCGAGATTGAATACCATTTTCCAGCCAGCCAGTGATAGGATAAGTTGATGTACCTCTCCAAGATTTCCCATATCAGCACTTTACTCTCTCGGGGTTACGTAACCGCATCCACAGCTGATCGCCCAAAATGGCCATCTGGACCATAAACAGGCCGACGGCCACGGTGGAAACGGCAAACAGATCCAATTTAAGGGATAAGACCAAAGGTATGGCCATCAAAGCAAAACGCAATTGAATGGAACCTAAAGAAAAAAGAAAGGCTTTTTTGCGGCCGAGCCCAATGCGCATGGGCAGCGCAGTGGCGATCAACGTGAAGTTGATCACGCTGAATACGGCCCCCAGAATCAGGCCCTTGCCCATCGGCCGAAGGTCTATCAGAATCATGACACCGCCGATCATAACGGCGGTGATCAAAGCGATGGAACAATAGCGCTGCAATGTTTCACGAACCGGCTGGCGGTCTTCTGCGGCGACTTGCACCATGCCGGTCATTTCATCCCGCGCAGGTACACTTGGATTTTTCGCATCGGCTTTATCCAAGCGTGTCGTCATCTCGATTTTCACTATCGGTAATCTCTAGAATCTGGCGATAGGCGGTGAAGCCACCGCCGATTACACCCAGAATAATGAAAATTGTAACCATAACGCCTTTTGTGCCCAACAGCCGATCCAAATAACGGCCGATGAAGAAACAGAAAGCGATATTTTTAAAATCGAAGATCATTCAAAGCATCATAGCCCTACACTGAATTTCAATCAATTCTTTTATGATGCCGAAAACGTTCCCAATATCTCGCATTGTTTTATAGCCGCAGCATAACACGGCAAGTTTTTCGTCCGCAGTCTGCTGCTCTGGTATCTCTCGTATGTCGCTCAATTTTTTTGGATAAAATCAATTTATACAAAATTTAAAGAAGAGGCGAATTTACTAATATTTGATCTGCCTGTCAAGGAATGTAGCAACATATTTTTTCAACATAAATACAGAAAATGAATTGGGTTTTTCAACTTGACCTATCCTTTCTTTTTCATTACGCTTATTATACTATATAGCGTTGATCCTCAATCCCAAACACAAGGAAACAGCGATGTCGGTGATCACAATTTCCCGGCAATTTGGGGCCGGAGGTCTGTCCCTCGGAAAGCAACTCAGCAAAATCCTGGGCTACACTTTTGTCGACCAAGAGATCATCAACCAGGTCGCTGAGAAAGCCAAAGTATCAAAGGACTGGGTACAAGCCATCGAAAAAGAGGCGGGTGTGAAGCTGCACCAATTCATCAGCCGGCTTATTCCTCGCGGATTGATGGATCGCATATTAGATGAGCAACGCGGCTATATTGATGAAGAGATTTACATCCATTTGCTCGAAGAGATCATCCGCCAAATGGCGGATCAGGACAACTGCATTATCCTGGGACGTGGGGGCCAATACATTCTCAAGGGCCATCCGGGGACCATCCATGTGCTTTTGATTGCCGATAAAGCGGATCGTGTCCGGTTCATGGAAACCCACTACAAACTGGACCCGCAAAAGGCGCTTCAGGTCGTGAACGCCGAAGACAAACGGCGCACCAACCTCTATCGAAAATTCGAGAAAAGCGACTATGATTTGCCGGACCATTATCATCTTACACTAAACATGAGCAAAATGTCGTTGGAGGTCGCCGCAAAAATCATCAGTGGCATGGCTGCCGGCCCCAAGCGATGATGTGCAGAGGTGTTACGATATTGCAGGTACCGTGATTCCGGTGGCGGGCTGCAGGATACGCCGTTTGCGTGCCGAACCGGAATGCCGTGCGCCAGCGATATGCCGTGAAGGCTATTTGTTCGAGGACACGTAGCCGCCAGGCCATCAACTGATACCATCTTTGGATTTGGATGCTCAATTGGATTTGCATGCTCAACAAGGTAAGGCGCCCCCCATGTCCCCTTCCCGCACACCTAATCGATTTATATTCACGGGCTATATTTTGCTGGCATGGCTATGGATTTTTGTTTCTGCGACTGCGGCGATAGCCCAATCCCCCCAGGACGGCATTGAAAACCATGGTGCCGTGCGCACTCAAGAATCCGGTAAACATAACAGTCCGGAGCCCAAAAGCGGTCATGCCGGTGAGGATTTGGGCGCCCGTCTGCCCCTGTGGAGCTGTCTGCCTTTCGCGGGCATGTTGCTTTCCATTGCCTTGTGGCCGCTGGCAGCACCTGAATTCTGGCACCACCATTTCGGCAAGATCTCCGCATTTTGGGCCCTTTGTCTGGCAGCACCCTTCGTGTACGGCTACAGGGCCACCGCGGTCTATGAAATTTTACATATTCTGCTGGCGGATTACGTACCTTTTATTATTTTATTGTGGTCGCTATATACAGTATCCGGAGGCATTTTGTTGAGAGGGTCACTGCGCGGAACCCCGGCAGTGAATCTTATCCTGCTAGCCATCGGAACCGCCTTGGCGTCATGGATGGGCACCACCGGTGCCGCCATGCTGATGATACGCCCTTTTCTGCGCGCCAACAAGCATCGCCAGAACCGAACCTTTATGGTGGTCTTTTTCATATTTCTCGTGGCCAACATCGGCGGAGCCCTGACGCCATTAGGAGATCCGCCACTGTTTCTGGGGTTTTTGCACGGGGTGACATTCTTCTGGACGCTGAAACTGACCCCCCATCTACTGTGCATGGCGATCTTTCTGATGGGCGCCTATTTCATCATCGACGCCTGGTTCTACCACAAAGAAAAGCCACGATTGCAGGCCATTATGGACGAAAACCCTGGCGATAAGGACGATCAAAAGGTACCCCTCAGGCTCGTGGGCAGCCACAATTTTATTTTCCTGGCCGGCATTGTCGGCGCAGTCTTGTTCAGCGGAACCGTGGATTGGGGAGAAATCAACACCCTTGGGATTCACCGGGGTATTCAGGATTGGATCCGAGATGGCATGCTCATCCTGATGGGGGTATTGTCGCTGCTCACCACATCCGCCCGCGTAAGGCAGGAAAACGAATTCAGCTGGTTTCCCATTCAGGAGGTCGCCTACCTCTTCATCGGGATTTTTATTACCATGCTCCCCTGTCTGCTGATTCTCAAAGCTGGCGAGAACGGCGCACTGGCCTTTTTGATTTTCAAAGTCAAACAACCCATACATTACTTCTGGGTTACAGGGGCTTTATCGAGTTTTCTGGACAACGCCCCCACCTATCTAACCTTCTTCAACTCCGCATTGGGTGCTTTCTATGCCGGTATACCGGAATCCCAGTCAGTGGCGTTGCTGATGACCGAACACGACGTTTACCTGGAAGCCATATCCGCGGGGGCAGTCTTCTTCGGCGCCTGCAGCTATATCGGCAATGCCCCAAATTTTATGGTACGCTCCATCGCAGAGGAATCAGGGACACCCATGCCAAGCTTTTTCGGATATATGCTGAAATATTCCCTTGTATTTCTTGTCCCCGGGTTTATCATGACGACCTTGTTGTTTTTTACGTAGCGATCAACGGGTGGAATGAAAATGCATCAAGCCTCTCAACCGCATCATCCGTCAATGGCCACGGAGGTTTTAAAGAACGCCAATGTGGGTATCGTCGGCGGTGGTGAATTCTGCTATCGATTCATTGCTTTTTTTCAAACCGAGGAGATGGCATCAAAAAAACCGAACATCCTCGGGGTGGCCGATATAAACCCTGAGGCCCAAGGGATGCAGCTGGCCCGAGAGATGAACTTCTTCACCACCTCGGATTACAAACAGCTGTATGGTTTGGCGGGTCTTGAGGTTATTCTCGAATTCACCCATGATCCCAACCTTGCGGCTGATATCAGAAGGACCATGCCGGCCCAGGTTCAACTGGTGGATCATATTCATGCGCGCTCCATCTGGGACTCGCTTCAAATGGAAAGTATCCGGCAGCGCATGCTGGAAGAATTTCATCACTGCAAAGGGGATCTTCAAGCTGTAGAAAATCTGATTGTCAAAAGTCTTGACGCGCTGGGTTGCATCATCAACCGCCGAAATGAACGCTCCCGCGAAATTGAACTCGAGCTGCTGGATAAGGAGAAGGCCCAATCGCAAATCATTCAGGGCAGCACGATACCGACCTTCGTCATCAACAGGGACCATATCGTCACCCATTGGAACAAAGCACTGGAAAAACTCTCGGGCGCGCCGGCAACTGAGGTGGTGGGAACCAACCGCCAGTGGTCCCCTTTCTGGCAGAGCGAAAGACCCACTATGGCTGACGTCATATTGGATCAGTTCGACAAGCAGGAGATTGAAAAGCTGTATGGTTCCCAATGGCGCGAGTCGGTTCTAATCGACGGCGCATATGAAGCCGAGATTTTTTTCCCCAACATGGGCGACGCCGGAAAATGGCTGTGGTTCACTGCAGCACCGATCAAGAGCCCGGACGGTACCATCACAGAGGCCATCGAAACCCTATGGGATAAGACAGAAGACAAGGCAGCGGAAGAAGAAAGAGTACGCCATACCCAGGAGTTGGCGGCCCTGGTTTCCATTTATACCGCCTTGAGTGCGCCCTGGTCCCTCGATCAGCGCATCGAAGCTGCTATCAAAGAGATTCGCGATTATCTGAAAGCAGATGATATCGCTGTTTTCATCCGGGACAATGGCGGCCACTTTTACCTCAAATACCACTTTGGTGAGCTCCAGGCGCTTTCACCCAGCGATCAGCCGGACGCCTATAAGAATTTCATTCACAAGATCGCAGAAAAGGGAAAGCTTTTCTGGAGAGAGGGCGTCGAGGCCAAAGCCTGTCCAGAGCTGGCCTTTTTGACCCGAATGGGATTTCAATCCGTAGGGTTCATCCCCATCAGCGCCAAGCAGAAGAAAGCCATCGGCATTCTCCAGATTGCCAGCCATGCGCCGAATTTTGCACCCGTGGAACGTCAAGCCCTGGACCTGATCGGCAACCGCATAGCAGCGGCCATGGAGAATGCATCGCTGCAGGCGCAGTATATCAAATCGGAAGAAAAATACCGATCTCTCTTTAACAATGACCCCAATCCCATCTTTATCATCGATACGGGCAGCCTGAAAATTATTGATATCAACGAACGCGCCAGGGAGTGCTATGGATATACCCGTGGCGAACTGCAGAGAATGTCTTTCCTGGAATTGGGAGATGCCGACGACAGGAAAGTGACCAATATGTTCCGGCACAGGGCGTTGGCCCAGTCGGTCCTGCTGGCCAAACGACGCCATTACCGGAAAAACGGACACGCCTTTTACGTCAATATCAGTGTTTGCCGTGCCCGGTACGGTGAAAGCGATGTTCTGATCGCATCCACCACCGACGTGACCGAGAGCATAGAAAAGGAGACCCAGCTCATCCAGGCCAGCAAAATGACAACCTTGGGCCAAATGGCGGCCGGTATGGCCCATGAGATCAACCAGCCGCTGAATGTTATCCAGATCTGTGCTGACTTTTTCCTAAAGATGCTGCGGAAGGGCCAGCCCATACCGGACGACGAAATGCGCAGCATGGCTGAAGATATTGTCACCAACGTTGACCGGGCCACCGGCATCATCAAGCACATGCGCAATTTCGCCCGTCAGTCGGATGTGGTCACCAGCAAAGTCAATATCAACGCCCCCATTGAGGATGTATTCAAGGTCCTCGGCCACCAGATCAAAGCGCATCAGATAGCGCTTGATCTCAATTTGGACCCCGATATACCCTTTATAATGGCTGACCACAATCGGCTCGAACAGGTATTTATCAACATGGTGACCAATGCCATCGATGCGATGGATGAGAAGGCGGAAATTCCCGAATTCAAATCAACGGCAAAACAACTCAAAATCAGAAGCTACGTTGAAGGCACCATGGTGGCCGTGGCCGTTGAGGACAATGGCGTCGGGATGAGTGAAGAAGTGAAAGACAAATTGTTCGAGCCTTTTTTTACCACTAAAGAGGTCGGCAAAGGAACCGGACTAGGGGTCAGCATCAGTTATGGCATTATAAAGGACTATCACGGCACCATTGAGGTGGACAGCCAGGTGGGGCATGGTACAACCTTTATTTTAAAGTTCCCAGCTGTAGGGGCGCCCGCCCATGAGTAAAATTCTTCTCATAGATGACGAGGAAGCCATTGTTCGTCTGTTGTCCATGTCTTTACGCAGCGACGGCCATGAGGTGGTTACGGCTTTAAGCGGTAAAGAGGGCCTCAACGTCTTCCAAAAAGAAAATCCTGAACTGGTACTGACCGATATCAATATGCCGGGCATGGACGGTATTGAAGTGCTACAAAAGATTAAATCACTGCAACCCGATGTGGAAGTGGTGATTATCACCGGCCATGGTGATATCGACAACGCCATCGAAGCGCTCAAATTTGGCGCCTCAGATTTCATCAACAAACCTGTTCGGGATGAGGTGTTGTCGGTCGCCCTGCACAGGGCGGAAGAAAAACGCGCCATGAAAATGCAGCTGAAAGCCTATACCAAAAACCTTGAGCACAAGGTTTTTGAGGCCACCCGGGAGGTCCGGCGCAAATCCAATTTTCTGGCCAAACTCATCCGCAGCTCAAATGACGGGATCATCGCCACGGATGACCAGATGACAATTGTGATCTATAATCCCGGCGCCTGGCGAATTTTCGGATATATGCGGGATGATGTGGTCGGTCGCCGAAAAATCACCGATCTGCTCCCAAAGGAGACAGCAGACGCGTTTGGGCACCGTGTGGGCTCGCATTCAAAGGGAAATGAGTTGACCGGTGTCGAAATCCAGATCCAAGCAGAGGGTGGTGAGCTGATTCCGGTATTGTTCTATGCGGCCCCGCTTTTCGAAGAAGACAGGGTCGTAGGAACGGTTTCTTTTTTTCGGGACCTTCGGGAAATTAAGCGTCTGGAAAAGGAGCTGGTGAGTGCGGAACGGCTGGCCGCCATCGGGCAAACCGTGGCAGGTGTGGCGCACGGCGTTAAAAACATCCTTCACGGATTCAAAGGCGGCAGCTATCTGGTGGACCTTGGCATCAACAAAGGGGACAATGACAAGCTTGTAAAAGGATGGGATATGATCCAGCGCAATATCACCCGCACTTCCGACCTGGTGATGGATCTGCTCACCTATTCGAAAGAACGTGAACCCGAATATCAGACTTGCGATCCCAATGCGATTATCATGGATGTGTGTGAAGTGATGCAGGACAAAGCCGCGGAACACCAGGTAAAGCTGGTCACCGAGTTGGACAGCGCCATTGATTCGGTGAGTATGGACCCGCACACCATTCATCAGTGTTTGACCAATTTGATTTCTAATGCTATCGATGCTTGCCTGTTTGACGAGAATATAGGTAAAAATTGGCAGGTGACCGTAAAAAGCCAATTTGAAGACGACCAGCATTTCAAAATCAGTATCGAAGATAACGGTATGGGAATGAGTCAAGAGGTGATGGCCAAGCTCTTTTCATCATTCTTCAGCACCAAGGGGCATCGGGGTACGGGCCTGGGCCTTCTGGTGACGCGCAAAGCGGTGCAGGAACACGGCGGCACCATAGATGTCCAATCCCAGGAAGGCAAAGGCACGATATTCACATTGCGGTTGCCGTTTAATCAACTGGACAATTGAGATAAGCTTGGTTAAGTTCAATCATATCATATCAATACCATCGTATGGATATTGCCCCTTGGAAGGAGGAAGCAGATGGGTAAAAAAGTGTTAGTGGTCGACGATGATCCCGATATTCGGCTTTTCAGCATCACGGTATTGGAAGAGAACGGATATACGCCGTTGGAGGCGACCAATGGTGAAGAAGGTATGCAAATTATCCGCAAAGAGCGTCCGGATCTGATTATTCTGGATGTTCTCATGCCAAGAGAGAGCGGTATCCGGCTCTATCGTCAGCTTCAAGCCGATGCCAAACTCAAAAAAATTCCCATTATCATTATGTCAGGTATAACGCTGAAGTCCTTTTTGCGATCCCAGAAGGCGTTGACTGAATTCGGGGGGGATCCTGTACCCGAACCCCAGACATATCTGGAAAAACCTGTAGAGCCTGATGAGCTCGCCGAAGCTATCCAGGCTGCGCTAAAATAAGAGCCTTACAGCGCAAGCCGCTCGGCGCCCTTGGCATGGACAATGCCACGGGCACTCGTTCATCTGGCCGGAGGCATTGATGAAATGGATATCCGCAAGCTGCTATTCGTCACTAAATTCAACGACTTGAGTTTCAGTGCCCTGCAGAGCCTACTGGTCCTGCGAAAGGCCTCCCTGAATCACGTGGTTCTGACCAATGTCATCGGAAAGGAGAAGGTTGCCATGCACCGGGGGTTGGGCTACCAGAAGTCGGAGGAGTTGCGACTTCGGGAGACCGCCAACATCCGGTTCATCGATTGGGCTGAAAATTTATTTGAGCAGGGCATGGAGGTGGGCGTTTATATCGTCGTGGGTAATCTGGTCCGGAAGGTTATTGACGCGGCTCAGAAGGAGCAGGCCGATCTCATTGTTGTTGGGCGTTCCCGCAAACGATTCCTGGATCAACTTTATACCGGTTCGGATGTAACGGAAATCATTCGCCAGGCCGCATCGCCGGTTCTGGTGTACAAACCGCCGACGGATAGAATCGATCTTTTGGACAAACCTTTTGCCCGGCCCCTGTTTGCAACCGATTGGTCGCCGGCTTGTGGGCAGGCTGAAAAATTGCTGCTTCCCCTTAGAGGGGTCGTAGAGTATGTTAATGTTATTCATGTGGCCAGCGAGAAGGACTTAAAAGGGTCGGCCATGGAAATCCAGAAGGTTCGCAAGCAATGCCGCACCAAACTCGACGCAATTGTCGATCGGCTGGAAGATAACGGCATTGCAGCCAGCGCGCATGTTTATGTGGGAGATACGAACGAAGAGATCGAGCGGGCGGCAGAGGATTGCCAGTCCAGCATGATCATAATGGGATCCTCCGGCAAATCTGCATGGACCGAGCGATGGCTGGGCAGCACACCCCAAGCCATTGCAGAAACATCGGACTATCCAACGCTTGTGGTGCCACCGCTGAAGGGATCAGAATCAGACACGGAAACTAGCTAACCATTATCGTATAAAGGAGGCGGACATGGCCGTCATCACCATATCCAGACAATTTGGTGCTGGAGGCAAGACCATCGGAGCGATGGTCGCCGAACGATTGGGATACACCTTCGTAGACGAAGATATCATTCAGATTATCGCAGAAAAAGCCAAGGTTTCACCTGGATGGGTCGAATCCGTTGAAAAGGAGGCCGGCGGCCGATTGTCGCGCATTGTCACGAGAATGGTTTCCAAACCACTGGTGGACCGGGTTCTCAAAGACGAATATGGCTACATCGATGAGCAGATCTACATCGACTATCTTGTGATCATTATCTCCCAAATGGCGGAAGAGGGAAATATGGTCTTCCTCGACCGGGGAAGCCAATATATCCTCAACGACCTTCCTGATTCATTTCACGTGCTGTTGATCAACTCCTTTGACAACCGTGTGGCGTTTATGATGGACCGTTATGATTTATCCAAGTCCAAGGCGACCCAGGTGGTGAAAAGCGAGGAGAAACGGCGCACCAATCTGTATAAAAAAATCGGCAAGCAAGACTATGAACACCCAGAACTTTACCACATGGTGATCAACATGGCGAAGGTGGACCTTGAAGATGCTGTAGACATAATTATTCGATCGGCGACGCATCGCCCTTAATATGGCGTCGATCGTGATGCCTGCGACATCTGGACTAGGCGCCTTTCAGAGCGCCGGGTACAGTTGCCATTCTTGACTTTCGGCAATCTGTTAGGGTATTCTGAAGTGTTAATAAGAAAGGCCAACCGCGGATTAACATCAATCCGTTTAATATAGTGTTCAGGCGCAATTAAATATTAGGATATGGATTATCATTTTCGCCCTATCATACGCGTCAAAAACCGCCCGTTTGCCGGGTGGTTTGAATTATCGGCGATCGGACGGAAACGCAAAAGCACACCGATGCTGCATCGTTGTGGTTGTCCCCTGGCGCATGGCGCCCGGTGGGTAACAACCCATCGAGATCCAATCCCAAATCGCATACCAAGGAGATAGAACATGGGAAAGGAACGGTTTCTGTTTACTTCAGAGTCAGTAACAGAAGGACATCCTGACAAAGTCGCAGATGCAATTTCCGATTCAGTACTGGATGCCATCATGGCACAGGACAAAAGCTGTCGCGTCGCTTGCGAAACAATGGTCACGACAGGGCTGGCATTCATTGCCGGTGAGATCACCACCGACTGCTACGTGGACATGCCTGAGATCGTCCGCTCTACCATTGCCGATATCGGTTACAGCTCATCGCAAATGGGATTCGACTGGCGTACTTGTTCGGTGATCACCAGCATTGACCGCCAGTCCCCGGACATTGCCCAAGGGGTCAATGTGGGTGAAGGCCTGTACAAAGATCAGGGCGCCGGCGACCAGGGGTTGATGTTCGGATACGCCACCGATGAAACCCCTGAACTGATGCCCATGCCCATCATGTACGCCCATAAACTGACCAAACGGCTCACCAAGGTGCGCAAAAACGGCGCCCTTGATTTTCTGCGACCGGACGGCAAATCACAAGTCACCATCGAATATGACAATGGCACGCCGCTGCGCGTCGATGCCATAGTGGTCTCCACCCAGCATAATCAGGATGTCACCTATGAGGAGCTGCGCGAGTCCATCATCAACGAGGTAATCAAAAAGGTCATTCCGCAAGAGATGATGGACGGCGATACCCGCTTGTTTATCAATCCCACTGGTCGGTTTGTAGTGGGCGGCCCCATGGGTGATTGCGGCCTGACCGGGAGAAAGATCATTGTGGACACATATGGCGGTCAGGGCAGCCATGGCGGGGGATGCTTTTCTGGAAAAGATCCCTCCAAAGTCGATCGCAGTGCCTCCTACATGGGGCGCTATGTGGCTAAAAATTTAGTGGCCGCCGGACTTGCAAAAAAATGTGAGGTCCAGGTCGCCTACGCCATTGGTGTGGCTGAACCTGTATCGATTATGGTGGATTTCATGGGCACGGGGAAGATCCAGGAAAGTCGCGCACGCCAGATCGTTGACGAAGTTTTTGACCTGCGCCCGGCAGCCATTATCGAAAAACTTGACCTGTTGCGTCCCATTTATCGAAAAACATCCGCATATGGACATTTTGGGCGCAATGATCCTGATTTTTCCTGGGAAAATTCCGACATGGCGGACATAATCCGCCAGAAAGCCGAAATTTAATACGTTTGTTGCCAAGTATTGGTGACAAACACAATGGGTGTGTTAGCTTTGCCTACACAAAAAAATCATTCCAAAGCTACCCCTTTGGATATGTAAGGAGGAATTTATGCCGGTAGCAACCAAAATCGAACCGCAGAAGGGACTCATCGACGTTGATCCCAAGCTGCCTTACAAGGTGGCCGATATGGCGCTGGCCGAATTCGGTTTGAAAGAGATGGCTTTGGCGGAAAATGAGATGCCGGGCCTCATGGCTGTTCGTGAGAAGTACGGCTCGCAGCAACCGCTCAAAGGCCTTAAAGTGATGGGCAGCCTGCACATGACCATCCAAACCGCCATGCTCATCGACACGCTGAAAGCCCTTGGCGCAAATATTCGCTGGGCCTCCTGCAACATTTTCAGCACCCAGGACCACGCTGCGGCCGCCATCGCTAAAAAGGGATCGGCTGCCGTGTTTGCCTGGAAGGGCGAGACGCTTCCCGAATACTGGTGGTGTACCGAACAGGCATTGATATGGCCAGATGGCAGTGGCCCGGATCTGATCGTTGATGACGGCGGCGACGCCACCATGTATATCCACCAAGGGGTGGCAGTTGAAAAAGATCCCAAGCTGCTGGAAAAAACATATGACAGCGAAGATATGCAATGCCTGATGGATCGGTTGAAAGTCAGCCATGCCCGTGATCCGCAGTTCTGGACCCGGGTGGCGTCAGGGGTGAAAGGTGTTTCAGAAGAAACCACCACCGGCGTTCATCGCTTGTACCAGCTTCAAAGCAATAATGAGCTTTTATTCCCTGCGTTTAACGTCAACGATTCGGTTACGAAATCAAAATTCGATAATTTGTACGGCTGCCGCGAATCCCTGGCCGACGGAATCAAACGCGCCACCGATGTGATGATGGCCGGTAAGGTAGTGGTGATCGCCGGCTACGGCGATGTTGGAAAAGGGTGCGCCCACTCCATGCGGGGTTACGGTGCCCGCGTTATGGTCACTGAAATCGACCCGATCTGCGCCTTGCAGGCCGCCATGGAGGGATTTGAAGTCACCACCATGGAAGAAGCTGCTGCCATTGGGGACATCTTTGTCACCGCCACCGGAAATTGTGATGTCATTACCGGGACGCATATGGAGATGATGAAAGATGAAGCGATTATGTGCAACATCGGCCACTTTGATAGTGAAATCGAGATGAGCTACCTCGAAAACAATCCCAATTGCACCAAGGAGAATATCAAACCCCAGGTGGATAAATGGACGTTGGCCTCTAATCGATCCATCATCGTGTTGGCTGAAGGTCGCCTTGTCAACCTCGGCTGCGCCACCGGTCACCCCAGTTTTGTGATGAGCAACAGCTTCACCAACCAGTCCCTGGCCCAAATCGCATTGGCCACCGAGGCCCATGATAAAAAAGTGTATACGTTGCCGAAAAAGCTGGATGAGGAAGTGGCGCGCCTGCATCTGGAGCGCCTGGGGGCAAAACTGACGCACCTCACAAAAAAACAGGCCGACTATCTGGGAATTGCGGCTGACGGGCCGTATAAGCCTGAGCATTACCGCTATTAAGATCATTCAGCGACGAAAAGAAACAAAGGCCGCCTCTTTAGCACCAAGGGCGGCCTTTGATATGTGTTCGTTCTATAAGTCTGTTCGACAGGTAAAGCGACGGCTGGTTTTTCCAAAGATCCTAATTCTCCTTTTCCCGGTTCTGGCGGGTGTGTTTTAATGCATTGAGTTGCGCATACCCCTTTTGAACGACCTGCTGCTCCAGCGCGCTGCCGGCCATTTTTTCCGCCACTGCCAGAGCTTGCATACCAGCATCGATATCCCCTTTTTTACCCAATGCCACACCAATGCCAACATATGCCTTGACATAGTTGGGATCGAGTTCCTTTGCCCGCACAAACTCCCTGTAAGCGTCGTCGACTTTTCCCACTTCGAGCAGTTGGTTCCCGTTGGCGACATGTTGTGAAGGGGTGTCCAGTCCCGGACGCAAAAAGATGGTGTCCGGCCCGCATCCGGCCAAGAAAAAACTGATCAGCAGAGGTACAATCCATTTGATTTTAATCATGGCAAAGCCTCCATGAATTTATCCAGCACGATTATGACGCGACATTGCTTAAGAAATTCCAAATGAGAAGAGGAGCCTCGCAGCCTGGAGGCATCGGCATTGCTGATAACGATACGGCAGCTGCCCTGCGGGTCGGTTTTCAACCCTTTGACCACCAGAGGCTTGGGCGCCACCCGTGGAAGAGACGGCCATGAACCATTTGTTATACGGATATATTGGCATATGCCATGTTGAACGGCATATTCGCGGCTCACATAAGCAGGGCCAAATACCTCCACTCCATTTTCATTGAGCAACAAGGGAACCATCGAGGGTTTTGCACCGGTTCCGCGGGCATCGACAATTAATCCGGTATAGTGCTCAGGCTCGGCGATCTCATTATGTCGATCTGAGGGTTGGTCTGGAAAATCCGGAGTGTGGACTTTCCCATTGAGGGGTTTTATGGGTTGAACCTGCCGAATGTCTGAAGGCAGTACGAACTGTGAGAATCCACCGTACAGGCTCATTTGAACGTACAGGGTACCATCTCCGGACGGCGACCAGTTCATATGCAAAATCTTGGACTCTGCAGCCATGTCCATTATTTTGGATCGGGTGTATGGGTCTTCAGCAAAAAGTGATGCGCCGCTCTGCTGATCATCAATGCGCAGTTGAAGCAGTGTTTCATAAGCATTTCGGGCAGCTCTCCGAAAGGCCAAATCTATGCCTTTCTGACGCATATCCATCCCGTCAACCTCTTGGGCAGATATCTCGCCAATGGCTGTCACCAGGCCCTGTGTCCAGTTGATCTGGCCCGAGCTGAAATGCTCGATCAGGTCCGCACTGGTTTCGGTCCCAGCCCAGAGTGGGTCGCTCCAAAGCCAAACGAATATCAGAATAAACCAGCAACCTGTTTTCATCTTTTAATCTTAGGTAGTTATCCTAATTGGTTGACCGTGGGCTTTAATATATTGTAAGACTACGTGTAAGTCAACTCACCCGGTGGGTGGTAGAAACGAATCGAGCCTCAATTTATGGAACGTGTGACCGGTTATATTGGACGCAAAGCCATTGGTTCCATCAACCATATCCTGGATTTGTTTGCCTTTGCCTTTCGAATTCTTGCTTTGGCCATAACCCGGCCAAAATCCGGGCGAACGCTGATCACCCGCGTGATTGTCCAACAACTGTACTTCACCGCTGTCCAAGCCCTGCCTGTCATCGTTCCCATCGCACTTTTGATCGGAAGCGCTGTTATCATTCAATTTGCAAAGTTATCCGGCCAGTATGACTTTGCCCGTATATCCGTACTTTTGATTGTGCGTGAGATCGGCCCGATCGTGACTGCCATGATGGTGATCCTCAGGTCTGCCACTGCAGTAACCATTGAAGTGAGCTATATGCGCGTCCTGCATGAGTTGGACGCCATGGAGATGAATGGATTGGATCCGGTGCGCATTGTCTGTGTGCCACGATTGGTAGGGATCACATCCGCCCTTTTGGGACTGTTTATCGTATTTGATCTGGTCTCCATAATGGGCGGTTATACGCTGGTCTGGCTGACGCGATATGTCCCTGCGGGCAACTTTCTCCAACAGATTGCTAAAGCCATTACCGTATCGGACATTGCTGTTGGAATTATCAAAGCGATGATGTTTGGGGTCACCATCACCGTCACCTGCCTCTATCGCGGATTTGAAATGAAACGCCGAATCACAGAGATACCGGTTGCTACATCGCGCTCTGCAGTGGAATGTTTTCTCTACTGCCTGGTCATTAATGCATTTATCTCCATTATCTTCTACCTGTAATACCGCCGCAAAGGAAAAACCAGCGCCATGACAACTACCAGGGTCGAAAGGGTATTGATTTGACGGCCATTATCGAAATGTCGGATTATACCCTCGCACCGCAAGGCTCGGGCCACGGCATCAAGGGATTCTATTTTGCCCTTTTACCCGGTGATGTGTGTGCGGTGGAAGCCCATACCCCGGATGACGCCGCAATATTTCTGAGGTCTGTGGCCACGCTGATACGACCCGTCAAAGGCACCTACCGCTATGACGGTAAACGCATCGACCTGAAATCGCACAAAGATCTGCTCGAATGCAAACCCAAGATCGGGTATATTGCGCCGGATGCCGCATTGATCAGCAACCTGACCATCCGACAAAATATCCTGATCCAGCGGTACTACCGAGAGAATGATCTCACCATTGATTTGGACGAGAAGCTGCAGACCTTATGCGATACTTTGGGAATTTGCAGCAAATTGGATATGAGACCGGCGGATCTCAATTTGATGGAGAGCCAAATGGCCATCGTCATCAGGGAAATCAGCAAAAAACCACAAGTATTGTTGCTGGACCGGCCTGAAGACTTTATCGGGCATGCAAAGTTCGATATACTGGTGGAAATTTTCAACGATTGGATCGCCAAAAGGAAACCGGTGATATTTTTATCCTATGACCGGAGATTGATTCGAAGGTTCGCCAATCGCAAGGTGTTGATTACTAATGGTGTGCTGACAACGGTCGATGTCAAACAGACAATGGGGTAACTTGACTATGGTTGAAAAAGAATCTTGTTTAACTGATCCGAAGGATTGACCACAGCATGGAGATGGAATTTTCAAAACTGGAACGGGTTGTGGGCACGTTTGTGATCGGTGTATCCATTCTGCTTATCGCAACGCTTGTTGTCATCGGTCGCGGAAAAGACTGGTTTGAGACCTATATTACCTTCTACACGACCTTCAATGAGAGCTACAACCTGCAGGAGAGTGCCGCAGTCAAACTGTTTAAGGCGGACATCGGCCGGGTCCAAAGCATTACGCTGGAAAAGGATCGGGTAAGGGTCAAATTGCTGATCCTGGAAAAGTACGCCTCCCGAATACGGCAGGACGCCATCGCCGTTGTTGAAAGCCCCACCCTGATCGGGTCCGAGTACATCTCCATCATCCCCGGCTCACCGGAGTCTCCCCTCATCCCGGAGCAGGGAGAGATCCCCTCCCAGGAGAAACGCTCCATATCAGATATTCTGACGGAATTTGAAGTCGAAAAGACCGCAAAAATGGTGGTAAAAGCAATTCAGGATATCTCCAACGTCGCCCAGAATCTCAGCGACCCCAAGGGTCCCCTTCGATCCGCCCTTAATAACCTTGAAAAAACAAGCAGCCATGCAGAGCAAATCGCTGCTGATTTGCGCGCCGGCAAGGGCCCCATGGGGACCGTTCTGAAATCCGAAGATCTCCTGCTTCAGATCCTGCACAATGTCAATCGCATGGGGGACATTTTGGACAATATCAACGCTGCGACGGCCAAAGCACCCGCCACGATGGAGCTTGTCCAGGACAATTTGACCGCCTATCGGGATGCAGGCCACTCGGTTGTTCGACGCGTCGAACAGGCCCGCGACATTTTGGATGACATACAGGCGTCCACCAAGGACCTGCAGACCATTTTAAAAAACATCAAAGCCGGCAGTTATAATGTACCGCGGATATCCACCTCTTTCAGGGACGGTGTGGATGAAATCCGCGAAGGTGTGGAACAGATCAATCGCGTGGTCGATTCATTGCAGCAGAATGTCTTTATTAGAAAAAATCTGCCGGATGAGCCGTCCGCCCAGACGACAGATGCCCAAGCCCGGCCCTGACCCGCCGAAACCAGGGCGTGAGAACCCGGAATGGGTTGAACCCGCAAGATATCGAACAAGGAACCCTGGGAATTTCGAATATCGAATAACGAACCGCAGAATGTCGAAGTAAGGTATTCTGCCATTTTTACACTAATGGCAGAGCGGAGCGATTCCATACTTCAACATTCGAAATTCCATGTTCAATATTCGAAATTCCAATGGTTATAACCGGCTGCCACTCCAGTTAAGTTTGGTTTTCAAAACCTCGAAAAAATCCCGATCCGGCAGCTGAATCATTTGGACCGGTACCGGGTTTTTACGAACCACAATCGTATGAGACGCATCAATGGGCAGCCCCACTTGTCCGTCAAAAGTCAGCATGGTATCCGCGGATTTTTCAGCGAGCATAATTTTTATCGACGCCGTGTCCGGCACAATCAACGGACGGTTGGTCAAGGTAAACGGACAGATCGGCGTCACCAGAATCCCTTGCACTTTGGGGTGCATGATGGGTCCACCGGCTGCCAATGAGTAGGCGGTTGATCCAGTCGGTGTCGCAACGATGAGGCCATCTGCGCGGTAATCGGTCAAGTACCGATCGTCCACAAATGTTTTGAAATGGGACAATCGCGCCAGAGCCCCCTTGTTGATGACCACATCATTCAAGATAGCCTCGCTGGTCACCAGTGTTTCGGCCTGCCAGACCTCAACCCTCAACCGCATACGGGGCCGGGTCGTGATGGGTCGGCTCAATATATTCTCCACAACATCGAAGACACGCTCTTCAGCGGCTTCGGCAAGAAAACCAACTTCGCCGAATTTGACGCCCAGTATGGGGGCTTGTTGATTCCCCAGCCATCGCACAGCGCTAAGAAAAGTACCGTCACCTCCCAGGACCACAACGCAGGACAAATCATTGGGTGGGCCGCCAACAGGCGCTGTTTCAGGTTTTTCCGCTGGCAGGCCTGCGGGCTTGCGTACCACGTGGTATCCTTTGGATTGAAGCCATTGTTCCAGATCACCGGCTTTTTCCATAGCGCGGGCATCATGTTTTACGACCAGTCCGATTATTTTCGCCACCGCCTGCTCCTTTGCAGATGTAATCTTTAAGCTGTCCTATGAGCATCCAAGATTGCGTCGGTTCATCATATATAAATCAACGCATTCGCTTCAAGCAATATCATCCTATCCAAATCTTCTATATGTATAACCGCTCCGCAAGACCCTAAAAAAGCGCGGCTGGTTCGGACGATCCGGATTGGTCAGTTTAATCATGTCGTTGCGGCTTGAAGCGGATTCGGCATCTGTCAAAAAGGCCGCTCCGACTTTATTCCAACTGGTTTTGAAAGCAGTTAAATAAACCGATGCATAATACATTTTTGTTATTAAGAGCCGCAATTATTTACATTTTTGTCTGTAATTTGACGTCATCAATTCACATTAATAATAAAAATGAATTATTTCATGCAATTATTATTCTGATCGCCTCGGCATGCCCCGTGCAACGGAGTAGGCCGATCTGCATTTTTGTCAACAAATTTGTCGACAAATGCGATCACTCTATCAATTCAACAATTATGTCATTTTTGTTGCGAGCGAAAAATCGATGTGCCCTGATGGGCATCCGGGGGAGTCCAGGGTAAAAAACCCGTGGGGCGATTGAAACGCATGACAATTATTCCGCCGCGGCCGAATAGCTGAAAAGGAGACCTTCATGAAATTCGTGTCAAGCACAGTACTCTTATTCTTGGTTTCGTTCCTGTTGATACCCGCCATTGGATTTGGAGCCGACACTCAACCGGTGGACACGGGCACCACGGCATGGATGCTCATCTCCACAGCCCTCGTCTTGTTGATGGTTCCCGGACTGGCCATGTTTTACGGAGGCCTGGTCCGAACCAAAAACGTTCTGGGAACCATGATGCACAGTTTTGTATCCATCGCGATTATCGGTGTGCTCTGGGTGGTGTGCGGCTACAGTCTCGCCTTCGGGAAAAATATCCTGGGCGGGTTCCTGGGTTGGAGCAACGATTACTTCCTGCTCAGCGGTATCGATGACACCATCACCAATGGCGTGCCCGAATATGTCCTGGCGATGTTTCAAGGAAAGTTTGCTATCATCACGCCAGCCCTGATCAGCGGTGCTTTGGCCGAGCGGGTCTATTTCAGAGGGTATACCATGTTTATTGTTTTATGGTTTTTGTTCATTTACTGCCCCTTGTGCCATTGGATCTGGGCAGGAGATGGCTGGTTGTTCAACTCCGGCGCAGCGGGCGTCATCGATTTGGCCGGCGGCCTGGTGATTCACGTCTCGGCCGGCATCAGCGCATTGATTGTGGCGCTCTATCTCGGACCCCGAAAAGGGTATCCCAAATCCACTATGGCACCGAATAATCTGGTGATGACCATGATGGGAGCCGGCTTGCTGTGGGTTGGCTGGTTTGGATTCAACGCCGGTTCAACCGTTCAAAGCGGTCTGGCCACCGCCCGGGCCTTAACCATGACCCAGGTGTCGGCCGCCAGCGGTGCGCTGACCTGGATGATTATCGAGGGCGTCGTCTTCCGCAAAGTCACTTCTCTGGGATTTGTCTCCGGTATTCTCGCCGGTCTGGTGGTAATCACGCCAGCCGCAGGCGTGGTCCAACCCAGTGGCGCTATCCTCATGGGGACGGCTTCTGCCATCTTCTGCTATTGGGCCCTGAACGCCAAATTAAAGTTGGGTTATGACGACAGCCTGGATTGTTTCGGTATCCACGGTGTGGGCAGCGGATTGGGGATATTGCTGCTCAGCTTTTTCATCCGGGACAGTTGGATGGCCGCTGCCAATGAGAGCATTGCCGGTTGGTCGGTTTGGAACCAATTGCTGGTCCAACTCAAAGGGATGGGGGCCACCGTTGCGCTGGCCGCCGCGGGGACATTGATCATCTGTTTCGTTATCGAGAAAACCATCGGATTCCGCATCGACGAACAAGGAGAATTTGACGGCCTCGACCAATCGCTTCACAGTGAAAACGGTTACGGCCTCATATTTCCAGAGGCACGATAATCCGAAAAGATTGAACGCAATCTCCCGGTGGGTTGAGGCCCACCGGGAAACGTTTCAATTATACCATTTCATCGCATTGCGTCGGAGCAGCACCATCAATCACTTCTCTGACCGAGCAGGCAAGTTCTTCACGGGTAATCGGTTTGAGCAGGATTTTGGCCGCGCCGATTTTTTCGGGGGCCTGCTCATCGACCCACTCGCTGAACCCGGTGCATAGAATCACCGGAAGATCCGTACGGAGCTGCTGAACCTGCCGGATCAATATCTCCCCTGTCATTTTAGGCATCGCCATGTCGGTGATCATCAGATCAAATCGATCAGGTCGATGCTTAACCGTTATCAGTGCCTGTTCGGGGGAGGTGTATCCCTCCACTGAATAGCCCAGCGCCTCGAGACGCTCTTTGAGGCCATTGACGATGGCCGTCTCATCATCCACCACCAGTATGTGTTCGATACCCACTGGTAGCGATCCCTCATCCGGCGCGCCCGCTGAATGTTGCTGTTGCTGAGTTGCGGCTGCCGGCAGGTAGATATCGAATGTTGTCCCCTCGTCCAACTGGCTGGTCACATGGATAACACCGCCGAGGCGCTGGACAATGCCATGGACGACGGCCAGCCCCATCCCCGAGCCCCGGCCGAAGTCTTTGGTGGTAAAATAAGGGTCGAAAATTCGTTCTGTCAGTTCCGGCGCGATACCGCAACCGGTGTCTCGTATCGTCAGCTGAAGGCAGGCTCTTCGGAATTGGAAGCTATCCGAGTCGGTGTCTGCCGGCATAAGAATTCTATTTTTCAGTTCGATATCGATTGAACCGCCCCGCCGGGTGGCGTGAACGGCGTTGGTACACATGTTGATCATCACCTGATGGATTTGAGCAGGATTCGCCATTATCTTATAGCAATTGTCATCTATGGAGGTACAGATGTCGATATTGGCCGGAGTGGTGGAGCGCATCAATTTAACTGACGCTTTTACCAGGGGGGAGATTCGCAGCGGTTCCCGCGTTTCGTCTGAATCCTGGCTGAAATTGAGCAGTTGCCGCACGACATCTTTCGCCCTGGCAACCCCCGATTTGATCTCCTTTAAATATTCTATCGTGGGATGATGGACATCCAGGGGGTCTCCCCCCAGTTCTGCGCAACCGAGAATGATCCCCAGGATGTTGTTGAAATCATGAGCAATCCCTCCGGCCAATGTCCCCACTGCTTCCATTTTGTGGGATTGGCGCAGCCGCTCCTCCATCTTTTTCCGCTGGGAAATATCCCTGGCAATGCCGTAGATCACCGTCTTTTCTGCGGCATCGAACAGTCCGATGCGAATATCGGCCGGCAGGTGGGAGCTGTCTTTGTGCCTGAGCAGACCCTCGGTGCGAACGGATTTTCCAGCACCGACCTCTTCCCAGTAGGCTTTTATCTGCTCCGGGCTTATCCCGTACTCCAGATCATGGACCGACATGGCGAGAATCTCTTCCCTGCTATAGTTCAATAATTCACAAGCGGCTTGATTTGCAAAGACAAAGCGCCCTTCCAAATCATGGACGAAGAAGGCATCCGGCGCTTGTTCGATCAAGGCGCGAATCAGGGATTCCCTTTCCCGCATAACTTCGTTATCGAGTTGGAGCTCTTCGTTCTCAGCCCGCAGATCAGCAAGCTCTTCGAGCAATGCTTCTTGGACACTTTCCATCGCCAAGAGTTCTTCACGCAATTCGTTGCATTTCTCGGTCATATGCTTATGGCCTCATCTGTCGTTTTTTCATTCAACGGCATTCTTTTGGGAATGGGGGTCTAGCTCGGCTGTCTGGCCTTCAGCCCATCGCTCAATTTAACCGGGTATGTGGGTGGGGCCTGCAATTGCTTATACGCATCCGGCAGATGTGCATACTGTGAGCGGAAATGACGCCGAATTTCTTCCAGCGAGGGAAGCTTTCGACAGATTTTCCCATCCTTCATCACCGGATGCAGAAGTTTCTCTGCGCCCGTCACCTCCTCCCCTTTATAGCCAACGATATCCTCAAGAAAGAATCCGGCCTTGTCTTTGAATCGAAAGACCTGTTTGGGCGCCGCTACCGTTTTTTTACCGACAGAATATTTGCAAACATCCCGACCTTCATACCGAACCAGTTTATAAACCAGATCCAAAAATGGCTGATCGGCCGATACACCGACATGGGTGCCCACACCAAATGCATCAATAGATGCATCCTGCGCTAAAGCATCAGACACTTTGAACTCATCGAATCCACCGCTGGCAAAAATCTTGACATCGGGCAATCCGGCATTGTCAAACAGCCGCCTCACCTGCCTGCTTAGGGAAGCCGTGTCACCGGAATCGAGCCGTACGCCGACCAGTCGCTTTCCCGATAAGGCCATTTGCCGGGCGACCTGAACCGCCTTGCCGGCACCCGCCAGTGTATCGTAGGTGTCAATGAGCAGCACGGTATTCTCTGGAAAAATTCTGGCATACGCCTCGAATGCTTCGGTCTCGTCGGCAAAGGATTGGACAAAGGAGTGGGCCATAGTACCGGCCAACGGTATTCCCATTCTCTTTCCGGCCAATACGTTGCTGGTGGCATCGAACCCGGCCAAGTAAGTGCTGCGAGCAGCCGCCATACCCGCATCCATCCCTTGGGTACGGCGTAACCCAAAATCAATAAGCTGACGCCCTTTGGCGGCATGAACGCACCGGGCGGCCTTGGTCGTAATCAACGTATGCACGCCGACGATATTGATCAGGCAGGTCTCGAGAAGTTGAGCCTGGATCAACGGCGCTGTGACCTCCAATACCGGTTCATCCGGGAAGAAAAGGGTACCTTCGGCCAGTGCCCTTACGTCACCTTGGAATCGAAGGTTTTCCAGATAGGTCAAAAACTCGGGCTTGAACAAACCGAGTTCTTTAAGATAGGCGATATCGTCTGCCGTAAACCTGAACTGGTCCAATAATGCAATGGTCGGCTCAAGACCCGCCGCCACATAATAGCCACGATTGGTCTGCTGCCGCAGGAAGAGGGAAAAGGTCGCCAGTTCATTTTTTCCTTCCTCCCAGTAGCCAGCTGCCATGGTTAACTCATACAGGTCTGTGAGCAACGGGCTTATCCTGGTGCCGGTGGTCATATTATTTTAGCCCCGTATATTTTGCCCAAGCGCTCCAGCACATGGGCATGGGCCTGCAATTCAAAGTCCGCCACCTCATCCCGGAGTACCCGCTCCGAATCGTCGCGGTTCACCAGCCCGCCCACGGTTTCCATTGCGCAGGTAAAGGTGCGCACCCCTTCGACATCAACGCATTGGGGTTGCAGTCCGGACAGCTGATCCAGGGATGTGCCATAAAAGCCGGAATACCGCGTTTTGGCACTCATAATACCTCTCCCAAATTGCATAGCCGTGCGAGGTCATCATAGTACAGAGACGCCGCCGATTTACGACATTCTGCCGAGGGTAGTTGGCCGTCAGTCGGGGGCCGGCCAGATCTCGTTCGAGCGCTCTTGCACCAGGTAGCAGAACCGGGTCCATTCAAACTCTCGATGGGATATGGGGCAGCGCAGCATTACCTTGGCATCACTGATCCCAATCACCTCCCAATCACCTTTGCGTTTTCCGCCTTCAATGCGTATCTTCTGGCCCACTTTAAATGGATAGGGTTCAAACAACGTCACATCGTATCGTTCCATATGGCCACCTCCTCTCCGGCGTTTCATCCGGCCTGTCAAGTCATAACATAACGCAGCGCACTGAAATACGCCACACTGGCAAGGAGCATGATCATTAGGGGAATCCCCATATGCCGGTAGACTGGCATCGGCGCTGTCTCAAAGTATTCGTTGGATAGCAACAGGCACAAATGCAGAGGAGATAACAACACGCCTATAAAACCAGAGGCCAGTGCCAATACGAGATAGGGCACCATCAGGTGGGATTGCGCCAGCGTTTGAACCAGGGAGATGAGAATGGGAAAGGTCGTTCCAACGAAGGCAATGGTGATCCCGGCGACGCCTCCCACCAAAAAAGGCAGCATCATGCAGATGGGCACCAGAGGAATGTGATACTGCAGCATCTCCAAGCTGAGTCGTGCCACCGCCCCGCTGTCTTCCAGTATCCCTTTGAAGATCAGAATCGCCGATACCATGTAGAGCATCTTCAGCATGGCCGGTTGACGGATGATGGCCCATCTGAGGGCCCACTCCATTTTGTTGCCTTCCCAAACCCAGCCGATAGCCGACATGAGGGCAATGATCAATCCCAACTCCTTGGCTACCGGCAATAGTCTCTCCGGCAAGATGAGCGGCAGCATCATCCCCAACCCCAATCCACCCAATATGGCCATGGCAATGGGCCCCAGGTGGGCCAGAAAAATCCCCAGGGTTTTTGAATCAGCACCATTCTCTTCGACGGTATGGGACAGCACAGCCGAACGCAGCGGCCAATAACCGGCCAACACAGCCACAAGGGTTAACGGCATGGCATGGAAAACCAACCGCCATAGATCCACACCTGACAGCGCAGTGGCCAGAAGGATACCGGGATAGAGCGGCCACCAATACTCCCAAATGTGGCGAAACCAGTAGTTGATATAGCTGAGATGCGACCCGGACAAATTGTGCTGCACCCCCATGCTCTTAACCATGGGTGCTGAAAAAACGGCACCGCCGGGCATGGGCAACAAACCGATGAGAACCGGAAAGACCACCAGATTGATCCGCGGTTTTCGGATCAAACCCTGGAAAGCGTCGAGCAGTCTGGCCATCTGGCCACTGCGTTCAAGGCTGTGGCTCAGCACCAGAATCAGCCCCACCACGATGGACAAACACAAGGTTTTGGGTTGGATCAACGCCAAACCCATTGAGCGACCGATGGCCATAGGCGCCATGGAGAACATCACCCCCAGGCCCAAAGAACCGCCCAGAAAAGCATTCCCCAGCATCCATCTGCGCTTGATAGCCAGCAAGATCAGCACAAAAATCATCAGGATGCGAACAATCGCGGGAATGCTCTCCATGGATTGGATCTTCTAACCAAATTCGGCTGGCCGCAGAAACGACACCCTATTGGGCCGTAAGGGGTGAGATTTGAATATTGACCCGCCTGTTCTTGGATCGCCCTTCAGGGGTACTGTTCGAAGCGATCGGTTGCGACTCGCCCATTCCAGCGATGAGCAGGCGCGCCGGAAGGACGCCTTGGCTTGACAGGTACTCGGCCACGCTTCGCGCCCGATTTTCGGAGAGCCGCTGGTTGTAGCTTTCCACGCCAACACTGTCGGTGTGCCCGATTACATCCACAGTGGTCTTTTCGTACTCCTTGAGCACAATGGCCACAGAGTTGAGGACTTCGTAGAAATTGGCGTTGATATCCGCAGAAGCCGTCGCAAAGGTGACATTGCCCGGCATATTGAGCACGATCTGATTGCCGACACGGGTAACGCCGACGCCCGAATTGCGTAAGCGCTGGCGAAGTTTGGCCTCCTGAACATCCATGTAGTAGCCGATGCTGCCGCCGGCCAATGCACCAACACCTGCACCGATCAGCGCATTCTTCTGACGATCCTTACTGTCGGCGGTGATAAAACCGATCAGCGCACCGCTGGCTGCCCCGATGCCCGCGCCAATAGCCAACTTGCTGGCCTGCTTCTCTTCTGTATATGGATTGACCGTCGTACAGGCTACAAGAGAAAACACAAGGCAAATCGACAAGGATGCAATTTTGATCAAAGTGGATTTCATATAAACCTCCTACATCTGGCTTGCTCCCCAGCTTTTGATGTACACCGCAGAGATGATAATCCTTCACCTTCTGATTTGCAACGCCTTATGCATGCATGCAACAAAAAACCCCCCGGGGATCTCCCCGGGGGGCGGTAGGATCATCTTGGACTAGAAACGATATTGGGCACCCAAAGAAAATGCTGTCGAATGTTTTTTAAGCTCGGTTCCGGCAACCACGCGGGTGTTGGTCGTTGAGGCGGTAACCGAGTCGTAGGTGACATCGGTATAGCCAAAGGTGATATCCAAGCGTGGCGTGGGACTGTAAACAGCACCGATGCCAATCGTTCTGGCATCCAGCTCAGGAGCCTCCGGCAGCATGCTTTCAGGTTCGATGTCTGCAATATCAGTATACAGATAGCCGATACTGGCTCTCCACTGGGCGTTAAAGGTGTAGGTGAAACTTACGGCGACCTCCCAGCTGTCTCCCTCCTCGCCGCTAAACCGGAGACCTTCCCACTTGGCGTTTTCTTCGAGATACCGGGTGTAGGCCATTTCGGCCCGAAATTTGGGTGTAAACTGATACCCTACGCCCAGTCCGATAAGTCCAGGCAGATCTTCACGTTCCTTGGAGCCGTCCGGCCAGCCTACGTTATTGGAAATAAGAGCACCCGGAGATGTGTCTTCATTAACTTTGTTTTTATAATCGAGATCTGTGTTGGACTGATAGAGCAAGCCAATGTTCAGATTGCTGATGGGGGTTATATTCGCCCCCAGGAAGTACCCCCAACCGGAGGCATCCCTTTCAATGTCGACCCTGTAGTTTTGCGGACTGAAAGTGACTTCTCCTTTGAATTCCTGGTGCGCATCTATATAGCGCAGGCCACCGGAGAGAGAAAACATTGGGTTGATCTCGTAAGCACCACCGATGGTGTAGCCGATTGCGAAACTGTTGGCCTCCAGGGTCATGTCCTGAATGGGCGGTGTTCCCAATGCAAGGCCAATAAATGCCAGCGAAAGGGCGGAAGTTCTGGCATTGCCGTCCTCCCCGGGAACCGTCACCGCAAAGAACCCGGCCCATTTATCCTGTTTGTATACCGAGAAAAATCCCGGAACGACGGACGGCTCATCGCTGTTGAAATTGCCGCTCTCTCCAACGCCGAAAACGGTGGGGACATTGTTGTCGTAGTCCTTGGTGATATACAGCAGGTCAGCCTTGACATAGAGCCCCTTCTCCAGTTCCATGACGCCGGCCGGGTTGTAGGCGATGATATCAGCCGCATCAATTGATGCATGACGTGTCAAAGAACGAAAATAATCAGCGCTCAGATTAGATTTGTTGATTATCGCGCCGGCCAGTACGGGTGTCACCGACAGGCCCAGCATCCCCATAACACTCAAAACTGCAATGACAATTCTTCTCATGTGCTTTTCTCCTCCCTGAGATGTTATCAACGGGCATCTCCCATGTCCTTCATCCTATCCATTTGGTTGCCATCGTTTGTGAGTCTCCCATCATGGGGGGGCGGGATCCATTGCCGGTCTATCAAACCAGAATTGGATCGCTGTTGCCAACAGGTAGCGAACACCCGTCTCCAAGCCACCCTATAGGTCTATTCCGGCATATATTGTTTGTATACTAACCAAACCGGATCACGCAACAGAAAATTAGGTCAAACCGAAAAATAAATTGTAAAGCAGCGAATGATTTACATTCATCGCCCCCCTTTGCACGAGCACCGATGACGTCCGGATTACGGATTCCCGAACGCGTCGACCACATCCGCATAGCGAAGCCCCTTACCGCCGAAAATGTCCAATGCGCTGCCCACCGTGAAATCGATACCGTCGCGCCCCAATTGGCGGATCAAATCGATATCCGCCATTGAGTGGATTCCGCCGGCATAGGTTATGGGCATCTGAGCCCAATTTCCCAACAATTTGACCAATGGGGTTTCAATGCCCTGGCATCTTCCCTCCACATCCACGGCATGAATCAGGTATTCGGTGCAGTACTGAGAGAGATGATCCAGCAAATGGGGCGTAACCCGTTCTTCGGTAAAGGTCTGCCACCGATTTGTCACGATGAAATAATCCTCGCCCCGCCGTCTGCAGCTCAAGTCCAGCACCAACCGTTCAGGTCCAATCCGCTTTGAAAGATGTGTAAGTCGCCCTTCGTCGACTTTTCCATCGTGGAAGACCCATGAGGTCACGATAACGGCACAGGCACCTGCATCGAGCCATGCCTGGGCATTATCCGGTGTAATGCCGCCGCCGACCTGCATGCCAAGCGGCCAAGCCACCAAAGCAGACCGGGCAGCCTCTTGATTGCCGGCCCCCAGTTGGATGATGTGGCCGCCGATCAGTTGGTCCTGTCGGTAAAGCCGAGCGTACCACTCGGCTGATTTTTCCGATTCAAAGTTGGTTTCCAGCCGATGCGCATCTTCATCATCGAGGGTGCCGCCGACAATTTGTTTCACCTTTCCCTGGTGCAAATCGATACAAGGGCGAAATCGCATAACAGCAGCTTCCGGTATTAGAGAATGAATATAAATAACATGCGGTTAAATTCCATCAGGAATATCTAATCGTCATCATGCTATGTTATGGTGCCGGCTGCAAGAAGATTTATGGTAAAATTCAGAGAAATTTTCATAAAGAGCCATTGCATGCCGATGATTAGTTTGCTTTAATAACCGTTGTATATTCCGCGCTATTTCGACCTAACGGCTCACATCTTCCTGCTGTCCAGAAAATCGTTAAACTTCCTGGGTAAGACTGCCGAATGATAGGGCAATGTTTCTATCAGTCATAGACACCCAGTGATCGGAGGGGGAAGGTCATGGAAGACGGCACACCGATTATCGATATGCCTGAGGCACTGAATCGTGCAATGGGAGATGTTGATTTTTTGAAGATGATGCTTGAGGAACTTCATCGAACCATTCCGGATTACACCTCGCGTATCCAACAAGCATTGCAATCAAAGGATTTCGATACCCTTGGCAGCGACGCCCATCAATTTAAAGGCGCTGCGGCGAATCTGGGCGCCAAAGCCATCGCGCATGCAGCCTTGCTGTTGGAGCAGATCGGCAAAAGCGGTTCGCTGGAAGGTGCACAGGAGGCCTTTCATCTTCTGGAGCAATCCATAAAATCGTTCGATCAACACTTTAAGCAGATCGACTGGACCACCATCACCCCCGGATGATGGGGTGCGGCCTGTTAGATGCCGAGCGCATCCGCCCTGGCTTACCTTCCATTTCGGATCTGCCAAGGGCTTCCCCGCCATATGACCGGGAAATACCGTCATCTCTTTGCCATCTGCCAATAATTGCTATATTTTCTTAAATGCAATCATCGAAAAAACCCGTTTCGAGGATCCTCACTGGCAATTCAGCCGGCAACCAATAAGGAGGTCCCCATGAGCAAGCAGGCGCAACTGATCATCTCCGTTACTGCAGCGATAATGATGACGGTTATGGGATGCACGACGGCTTATAAAGCCCAACCCCTGCCGTTCAAAGCACCGGCCGCCTACGGCAATATGGTGGAGGTCAACGGCATCCAGGTGGGGGGCCGCGCCTTCTCCGATAGGGAAATGGCCCGAAAGGCCTTTGGTTTTGACGTCCGCGGCGCCGGGATGTTGCCGGTTCAACTGGTATTTGACAACCAGGGCCTGGAGGGTGTCACCATCAATCCGGGACAAACCTTTTTAGAGGATCGCCAAGGCAATTTGTGGCCGGTGTTGACGGATCGTTTCGCCTATGAGCGCGCCACCAAATACGCCCAGACCCAACAGGTGTTTAAGGAAGGTGCTTATAAAGGGTTTTTGGGCGCTGCAGCCGGTTCCATCATCGGCGCCGCCATCGGTATCGTATCCGGTGATGATGTCGCGCGCACCACCGGAGAGGGCGCTGTCATCGGCGCGGCTGCCGGTGCGGTGTTGGGCGGTGCGGCCAGTTATGCCGAAAATGATGCCAGGGCGGTCATTGTCAGGGATCTCAAAGACAAATCTCTGGAAAACCAGGCCATCGAAACGGGCAACCTGGCCCACGGCGTTATTTTTTTCCCAGGGGAGGCGGAATCGGCCAAACAATTGCGCCTCCAGCTCAGAGAGCGCGAGAGCGGAAGGGTCCTGACCATGTTTCTCGATTTGAGCCAGTAACGCATCCGGGTATAGAAGAGACGGTTATGGTTGAACCACCGGAAAGGGATAGAACCGCAGAATATCGAACAAGGAATGCCCAATGTCGAAGTGTGGCGCCAACGACCATCCCGAGAATCGGGTGACTTGGATTTCCGGCCAAAGGCCGGAATGACATAAGCACGTCAGTGCTTCGGTCGTTGCAGTTGTAAGCGGGTGCATAGCGCCCGGTTTGGGAACAACTAATCGCTGCGCTCTGTCTTTCATACATTAAATGATAGAGTACCTTACTTCGACATTCTGCGGTTCCTTGTTCGATATTCGATATTTTGTTCTTGCGCATGGTACTGTATCAGGTTCGGGTAAAGTGGCAGGCAGAGGCCTCCAGCAAGCCGGTTACTCCGTCTGCTCGATCAAATCATTGACGGTGTCCAGCAGGGGTGAGGTCAGTTTGCGCCATTTGGGATGCATGGCTTTATCGTCATGCCATTCAAAATCCACGACGTCGAATTTGGCCGAAATACGATGTTGATTTTTATCGCCATAAGTCCTGGACGGCTGGTATTCCACATAGATCATTCGATGGAAATCCAGGCCAAAATCACGAACCACACAGGTGGCGATATGGCTGGTGCAACTGCGAACCGACACGCTTTTCAAATTGGTTTCGTGGCCCGGAAGGTCGGAGACCACCACCACCAGATGTTTGATGAACTTGACATTGCTGCTTTTTTCCGCAGAGAGATCAAAAATTCGCAGCCGGCACTGACCGGATGCCAGATCGAGCAGACCGCCAAACCCCTTCCACGCATAAATATCGTCGTGAATGAGCACGCTAGCCTCCAGTAGAATGGTTCAACACCTTGTCAGGGTCCCATATAATCTCAGCAACTTATCCGGAAGTTCACGAACCTCACCGATGACATGATGATGGGTGCGGCCGTAAAGATCATCCAGCCGGGGATCGCTGCCCACATTGACCGTGATAGCCTTGACATGAAAATTGCGGGAGCGGACTTCCTGCACTGCACGACGCGTATCGGCGATGGCATAGTCGGATTTATAGCCCAAATCGTTGGGGAAACCGTCCGAGACGATGATCATCAATCGGACCCGCGCATCGGCTCTGGCCAGAAGCGTCCCGGCATGTCGGATTGCGGCCCCCATACGGGTGCTGCGCTGGGGCTGAAGTGCTGATATGCGGGATTGAATCTTCCGGTTCATGTCCTGTCCAAACCGTTTAATACCGTAAAAGTCTACGCTGTGTCGGCCGGTTCCCGAAAAGCCGGCAATGGCGAAATCATCACCCACAACATTGAGGGCCTCGCAAAAGAGCACCACCGCTTCCTTGGTCACATCCAATACCGTGGCATTTCCTGCTGGAACCCGGTTGGCCGTGGACCGGGAGAGATCCACCAGCAGCATCACCGCTACATCGCGCTCAAGCTTAAGGCGCTTGATGAACAGGCGATCCGATGGGATTTGCCCCGCCCTTTTATCCACAGCAAAATCCAGCAAAGCGCGGTAATCAAATGCATCCCCTTCAGGCCATTGGCGCAGCAGCGTCAGACCTTCCGGCTTCAGGAGTTCGAAGGCGCGCCGCATATTGGCCAGCAAGCCATGGTACCGCCAGAGAACCTGTTCGTAAAAATCATCCCCCGGTTTCTCTGTCACGGCTTTCTCATATACGCGGGTATGATCTGACAAATAATCCCGAAGATGATAGTCCCATTCAGGATAAGCAAATGCATCATCGGGTGCTTTGTGCGCCGCGCTTCCAGGATTCATGGCTTTCCCCAGCAGATCCTCCCAATTCAAAACGGATAGATCGACGGAAGCATCTGCCACACCATCGCTCTGGCCCTCGACAAGGACCAACGCGGCGACATCATCGGCTGACAGCACACCGTGCTGTTCAACCAGGCAATTGCGCAGGTCGGATCGATAGACACGCAGCCCTTTTTCCTGGAGATTGGCTTGAATTTTTCGGGCGCTCTGGTCGTGGGTCGCAAAGGCGCGATTCACCAAATCCCAACGCACCCTCCGGTCAAATGGCAGCGACAGCGCCGAATAGCCGGACATTCTCCGTCCCAATGCTTCCTTGATCAAATCATAGCCAAAGCATACCAGGCTGGCAACATCTTCCACGCCACTGTCAGGCCTAATTTTGGCAAGGAATAAAGAGACCAGATGCTGCGACACCCCCTTGGACATTGCCTCCGGTGCCGACCTATCTTCCGACAGGACAAGTTCCCGGTAGACTGGTTCAAGAAAATGATCCGATGACGTCCATTGGTCGCGAATGATGGGCCCCACTTGGCGCATCAGGCCGGGATAATGGCGCCGAACATATTCGGTCACGCGGGCCTGTTCAAAAATATCGAAGAGATCGGCTGCCACGCCAGGATGGGTGAATTGATGAATGAAGCGCTCCCCATCGCTTTCCATATTCCGGTCGCCAGCCTCCAGGTCACGTCTCGCACGCGCGTCGATTTCAGCAAAGCGGTCTGCCGCCCGCTCCAAATCAAAATCAAAGGTGCGGCACTCGAAAAATCCGGCTTCCAATCGCACCAGGGCACGATACAAAGCGCCATTGGTGTCCTGGTCGCCGTATTCGTCAATCTCCTCCGGCAGATAGATGTAGCGACCATCCGAGCATACCCATGGCACCGCCGACGCCCCCTTGGGAAGTTCCGATATCGGCTTTACGGCAACGGCCCTGCCAAGGCGGGCGTTCAGGTATCGATTGAGTTGACCGGCCACCTGAATCAGGGGAACCGCCCGCTGGAGCGCGGCGCATGCATCCCTTCCGACTTTGGACGCCAGACTCAAGAATTTTTCACATGCTTGCGCAGAGCGGTCACGCCGTGCAAGCGCCTGGTCCACGAAATCGGCCAACGCCGCCCGATCCAGCAACCCGGCTCCTTTTTCCAGGCCTTCGAGAAAGAAGTCCACCAGCTTCAGATCAACTGCCGCCACCCTGATGAATTGGGCGATCTGCGCCCGTCGTCTTCGGGGCGCGAAGCCGGCCACCGCTTTGGGAATCAGGTAGACCAGACGCAGACATTGATTGTAGGTCATGTGTTGGGAAAAAGTAGTATCCAGCAGTTCCAGAAAAGCCTTTGCGCCCTGAAGGTCTTCCTCCGAAAGCAGCTCCGCCATCACCTCCAGCGGGGCGGTGAGGGTATAGGTCCCTTTATTCAGCATCAGCGCCACCGTGTGCTGAAAGCGGGTCAGAAATTCATCCCCGCGCATCAGAACCGGGGCCAGATAGGTGGCCATGATGCGACCGAGGGTAGGGCCGGTTTCAGCAGCCTGCCGAACCAATTTTTCGTATTCCCCAAGTCGTTCAAAGGCCCCGTGCGCCATCAGGTTTAATAGCCCTTTGGCAATGGCCTCGCCCATTCCAGGCTCCTGGGAAAGCCCCCAGATGGTCGCTTCGGCCAGCAAGTCGAGGGAGGCTCTGCCGGGCGGCGGCGAGATAAGGGTCAGCCGGCCCTTAAGCAGGAATACTGTTGTATTTTGAGGATTAAATGCCTCACCCCAACATAGAGATTGGGCCCGAGGGGAGGTTGTAAACCACTTCTAAAACAAATCGGCCATCAGGTCTTCCAATGTCTCCAGAAGTCGCTCATCATCGGTGAGCGGCAGGCAAACCGCCGTCCGGCAGGCTGTTTTCAAATCAATTCCCCTGCGGATCAGATGCGCTGCATAGATGAGCAATCGTGTACTGGCCCCCTCTGTAAGCCCCTGCTCCCGGATATTGCGAATCTTTCCGGCCAGCGCCACCAGGCGTCGGGCTGTCGAGGAGTCGATACCGCCTTCGCTGGCCACAATGCGGGCTTCGTTCTCCGCTTCCGGATAGTCGAATTGAAGGCCCACGAATCGCTGCCGGGTGCTCTGCTTGAGGTCCTTGAGCACCGACTGGTAGCCGGGGTTGTAGGAGATGACCAACATAAAATCGGAGTGGGCGGCCAGCACTTCCCCCTTTTTCTCAATACTGAGCAGACGGCGGTCATCGGTGAGGGGATGAATAACGACTGTCGTATCCTTGCGGGCTTCGACGATCTCATCCAGATAACATACCGCTCCCATGCGCACGGCCTGTGTCAGGGGACCGTCCACCCAAACCGTTTCGTCGTGCTGAAGCAGGTATCGTCCCAACAGATCGGAGGCAAACAAGTCTTCATGGCAGGCCACGGTGATCAGCGGCCGCTTCAACCGCCAGGCCATGTGCTGAACGAAGCGCGTCTTGCCGCAACCGGTGGGCCCTTTGAGCATCACCGGCAATTTGGCCTGCCATGCGGACTCAAACACCTGCATTTCGTTATCGGTGCTCAAATAATATGGCTCTTGTTCAATGAGAAAGGATGATGCATCTGGCGTTTGCATAACGATAACCGGCTCCTAATAAATTGACTTTGCCGCTAAAGCGTATATATTGGCCCATGTTTTTAATTCCCGACGCGAACGCGTTCCTCAATAACCTAAAAGGCGACCTATCGTAGTATCAATGGAACTCAAAAACAACCCAGATCCCATCCACCGCTTATCGTATGAAGATAAGGAAGTCGTACTGATCGGAACGGCCCATGTCTCACAGCAAAGTGTGGACCTGGTCAAAGAGGTCATCGAAACCGAGAAGCCCGACACGGTTTGCGTGGAGCTCTGCTCCAGCCGGTATCAGACCATCAGCCAGAAAGACCAGTGGCAGAACATGGACATCATCAAGGTGATCAAAGAGAAAAAATCCTTCCTGCTGCTCTCCAATTTAATGCTGGCGGCCTTCCAAAAGCGAATCGCCGCAAAGCTGGATATCCGGCCGGGTCAAGAGATGATCCAGGCTATTGAATCGGCCCAGACTGTTGGCGCCCAAATTCACCTGGCCGATCGAGATGTACGGATCACGCTAAGCCGGACGTGGCGAAAAATGGGGTTATGGTCGCGGCTAAAGCTTATTTTCCAGATGGTGCTCTCCTTGGGGGAAGTTGAGGAGATCAAGGCCGAGGATGTGGAACGCATGAAACAACAGGATATGCTGGAAGCCATCCTGGCGGAAGTCGGCCAATCCCTTCCGACCCTGCGGCACACCCTTATCGATGAACGCGACCAATACCTGGCTGCAAAGATCCGGACTGCGCCCGGCCACAAGATTGTCGCAGCTGTGGGGGCAGGGCACATACCTGGTATTTTAAAATATTGGCAGCGGTCCATTGAAATCGAGACCCTGGATCAAATGCCGCCCAAGGGTCGTATCGGCGCCGTTCTGAAGTGGTGTATCCCCGCGATTATCGTGGCCTTGCTGGCATACGGCTTTTTTGTGGGCGGATCCCAGGCGGGTGCCGGTATGTTGAAGTGGTGGATTGGCGCCAACGGCATCCTGGCCGGCATCGGTGCGCTTATTGCGCTGGCCCATCCCCTGACCATCCTCTCTTCGGTGATGGCGGCGCCGCTGACCTCGCTGAATCCCCTGATCGCCGCCGGATGGGTATCGGGTCTGGTGGAAGCCATTTCCCGCAAACCCAAGGTCAGAGATTTCGAGCATTTGCAGCAGGATATCCTCTCGATCAAAGGGTTCTGGCGCAACAAGGTCACCCGCATTCTGCTGGTGGTGGTATTTACCAATATCGGCAGCTCGGTGGGAACCTTTGTGGCATTCCCCATGATGATGCGATATCTATAGAAGTGGTTTACAACCTCCATTCGGGCTCAGAATACGGCGTCAGCATTAAATCTGACGCCTATTAAAGAGGTTGGGTTCGAAGGGATGTTGCAAACCGCTTCTATCCGAATTCATTGCGTTTCAGGGACCTGCACGATTTTCACTATTTTGCGTTGCCGGACCGAACTTCCACCGACCGTGTGGGTCAACGTGACCAATTGAAGCCTCTTTTGGGCATACATCTGGATACATTCAGGGTACAGTTGCCATTCCAATTCAAGCCCTTTACGTCGGATGGACGCCAAGTCGTCGGTTTCGGTGATGGCAAAAGCCCTCTGGCCGATGATCGGTCCGCTGTCCTCTCCGTAATCGATAAAATGCACCGTGCACCCCCCCACCTTACAACCATACCTGAAGGTATCACCATAACCGTCGATTCCGGGGAAAGCGGGCAGCAGGGCGGGATGGATATTCATGATATTGGGATGATTTGGATCAGCGGCAAAGCGGTCGATAAAATAGGGGGTTAAATTGCGCATGAATCCGGCCAGCACCAGCAAGTCCACTTTATAAGGCTTGATTTTTTCGAGCAGGCGCTTCTCGGCAATGGCCCGTGTGGTCAAAAAAGCCTCCACCTTCAAATCATCGGCTTGGGCTCCGAACAAGCTTTGTTTTTGCCACACTTCTCTCAGGTTGAAGTCAGCCGGCGGCGTCTCCGTCAATGCGCCATCCCGGTAGCGCCGGATAATTTCGCCATAATCTACTGTAAACGTATCAATTTCGCACGCCCGGCCGCGATCCAGGCCTTTGGCCCTGGGGTTATCCGAGCCGACGAAGACCACTTCACCGTTGACCTGACCGTTGTCGCATGCATCGAGAATGGCCTGCAAATTGGTACCACCTCCCGAAACCAAAGCGCCAATTTTTATGTTTTCCGTCATTTCAACCTTTCCTATGGCATATCCTGGCGTCCCGACCCAATTCGGTGTGAACTATCGAGATTTCATATCACACATGCGCATCGGTTCACAGCGCTGTTCATGAGCCCCGGATAACCCCAAGGGAAAACACGCTCTAAAGTTCTGGCATATCAAGCCGATACTGATTCAAAACGCCCATAAGGATTTATAAAAGCACAAACGGATTGCCATTGAATGGATGCTCACGTCGCACGACAACCGATTTTTGATCGCCGCAAAAGAATATCCGGATATGAATTATTATTCAGGAATCAAGACGCGAAATACGACCCAGGGGTAGATGGTGATGTGGCCACATCCACCGTACTCACCAATTCCTACTTTTCCATCGGTATGGATTCTCTTGTAAGAGATAAAAAATCGTTCATCAATTTCACCGAAAGTCTTCTGGTTCAAAAGTACCCCCTTTTGCTGCCTAACGACGCCACCGTCATTGAAATTTTGGAGAACGTCAACCCGACGGCTGAGTTGGTGGCGGCATGCAATGAGATGGCCGATAAAGGCTACAGCTTCGCATTGGACGATTTCACGTATACACCGGAACTGCAACCGTTGATCGATCTGGCCAAAATCATCAAATTCGATTTTCGCCTCTCCTCCATTGAGGATATTCAATCTTACCTTCGGCAGATCCAGCATCGAACCGACATCACCCTGCTGGCTGAGAAAGTCGAAACACATGATGAGTTCCAGCAGGCTATCGATATGGGGTTTGATCTGTTCCAGGGGTTCTTCTTCTGCAAACCGGAGTTGGTTACCGGAAAAGAGATCCCCGGGTCACAGCTGGCGCTGTTGCAGATCTTGGCAGAGGTCAACCAACCCGAATTTGACATCCAGAAGTTGGAGAATCTGATCATTCCCGATGTCAGCCTCTCCTATAAGCTCCTGCGCTATATCAATTCCGCCTTTTTCGCCAAAGCGCAACGCATCTCTTCTATCCAGCAGGCCCTGGTTTACATGGGAGAGGCGGAAATTCGACGATTCGTCTCTCTGGTTGCCATGTCCAACCTGGCCAAGGGCAAGCCCGGTGAATTGATTCGCATGGCGTGCATTCGCGGAAAATTTTGTGAACTGATCGGCGGCATTGTAAAGGCGGCCGTCAAACCAGCCGAGCTCTTCACCCTGGGCATGTTCTCTCTCATAGACGCAATCCTGGATCAACCAATGGACAAAGTGATGACATCACTGCCGCTGGAAATCGACATCAAAGAGGCTCTGGTTCATCGAAAGGGCCGGTTGGTGGGCTTTCTTTTCCTCGCTGAAACCTATGAAAAAGCGCAGTGGGATCAAATGCAAAAAATCTGTCAGGTAGTCAAAATCCCCGAAGAAAAGCTTCCAGATCTCTACCGGCAGTCGTGCGAATGGAGCAACACGTTTACCGACTCGGATTAGCCCTATAGAAAAATTGTAGACATTAAGCCGGGGATCGGTGATCACCGGCATATTTGGAGACTTGAAACATTCGGCCTGACGATCCGGCCCCATATACCCAAAAAATCCCAATTAAGTACAGATATTCCACCATGTGGTGCAATGGTTGACAACCGCATGGGTACATATTATTTTGGGCGAACCATTCAATCGCCCCATTAGAAAGGAAATGAAAATATGGCACAGGGAATCATGGACATCGATGATAGCAGCTTCGAAGCTGAAATCGTGCAATCTGACAAGCCGGCTGTTGTAGACTTTTGGGCCCCCTGGTGTGGACCGTGCAAAGCGATCGGCCCGGTCATCGAAGAACTGTCAGGAACCTATGGCGATCAGGTGAAATTCACCAAGTGTAATGTGGATGACAACCCTGTGACACCCGGCAAGTTTGGCATCAAGGCCATTCCAACGCTCATCTTTTTCAAAGACGGCAAGGTGGTCGACCAGATTACCGGCATGGTGGCCAAATCCAAGTTGGAAGATACCATCAAAACCCTTCTATAGTTTCAATGCATGACGCAGCCAACGCGCAATGACGCAGAGACACTCCGCTTAGGCCCAGATCATACTGCTGATGGGATGCCATGAAAACTCACCTACTCGTATTTGTTTTTGTTACCCTGTCACTCTGTTCCGGTTGTTCCTGGCTGGGCTTTGGCAGCTCAGAGAGTGAAAAACCCGCTTACGAACTCGTCCAGGACGGGATGGCGGAATATGAAAATGGCAGATACAATGCTGCGATCAAGAACTTCGAACAACTTAAAGACTGGTATCCGTTCAGCAAATATGCCATTCTGGCGGAACTAAAGATAGCTGACGCCAACTATCACCTCAAAAGTTACGCCGAGGCGATTCAGGCATATGAAGAATTTGAGCAGCTCCATCCGCGCAATGAAGCGACACCCTATGTGATCTACCAGATCGGACGATGCTATTACGAACAAATTGATTCCATCGACCGCGACCAGACACCGGCCCATAAGGCGCTCGAGGTGTTTCGACGCCTGAAGCAACAATATCCGAATGATCCCTACACCCATCGATCCCAGACCCATATCACCAAATGCCTGCAAAATATTGCGGGGCACGAATTCTATGTAGGCCGGTTTTATTTCAAATCCAAGCACTATAAAGCAGCGCTGAGCCGATTCATGTCAGTGGTCACCCAATATCCGGATGTGGGTGTCCATCATCAGGCCTTGACCTATATCGCCCAATGTGAAGCCATAATCGCCCTACAGACTGAAAAGGAGTCAACGACCACCCGCTAAGCGGGTGGCTTGGATTTCCGGCCATAGGCCGGAAAAACAAAAGCACGTCAGTGCTGTATCGTTGCAGTTGTAACCGGGTGCATAGCACCCGGTGCATAACAACTTATCGTCCAAATCGATGAATTAATGGCGGCCGGTCCCTGTGCCCGATTACTGGAATTGGACGCCCGCCCACAGAAAACCCTTTACACTCGTAAAAAAACGGGTTAAAAAGCCTATTTTTAATTTGCGCCTTAACGCATCAAGGAATGATATTCGGAAACCCCATGGACCGTAGGGTTTAAACTGATTCAATGGAGTAGAAAAATGGCAAAGATTTGTGATATCTGCGGCAAAAAACCATTGGTGGGAAATCATGTCAGCCACGCCCACAACGTCAACAAACGCCGATTCAATCCCAATCTACAAAGCGTGCGGGCCGTGCAAAACGGTCGCACTCAAAAAATGATGGTCTGCACCTCATGCATTAAATCGGGACGCGTGGTTAAAGCCCCCTAATTTTATTCCATCCGGTGAACTTCCAGCACATGCCTCCTCTTTTTTAGGTTCTGACAGGGCCAGTTCAAACGGCTGAGCCGTCCCCATGGCCAGGGTGAAACACCTGACACCGCAACATCGTTGCCGGTATCATACTTTGGCCCCTCCGGGACAACCCATCCCAATACCAGAGAACAACCGCCCCATCTCTTCGTATGTCGCCCGAAGCGATCGCCTGAGCACCACTCTGACCGAATTAATCGATGTAATGGACATCGCCCTATGGGAACTGGACTTGGAATACCGTGTGGTCGGATACAATGAGAAAGCCAAGCAGATTTATGGCGACCACATTATAGGCGACCATTGCTACCGCATCGCCGATAACAGTGGCCACATTTGCGACAAATGTCCGGCCCAATGGGTGTACGAGGGACATCCCAGCGGGAGAGCAGAGCACAGCAGGATCGACGTCTCCGGCAACAAAATCTACATCGATCATATCGCCACACCGATAAAAAACAAACGCGGCGAATTGAGCGGCGTCCTTGTCTTCATCATCGACATCACCAAGCACAAATTAATGGAGGAAGAGCTCATTCGACATCGCGACAGGCTCGAAGAGATGGTTCACGAGCGCACGCTGGCATTACAGGATAAACAGGCTGGATATCGCAAACTTTACGAAAAATCCAAGCGACAGGAGGCGATCTATCGATCATTGCTCGAGTCTTCTGCGGATGCCATCGCCATCTATGATCTGGATGGACGGGTGATTTATATCAATCCAAGCTTTACCGAAACTTTCGGTTGGCACCTCGAAGAGTTGAAAGGTCGGAGGATACCGTTTGTCCCACCATCGGAACACAATAAGAGCCAAAATAGAATTCGGCAGGTCATTGCAAATGGCCAACCGGAAAAGTACTTCAAGACCAAACGTCTGACCAAAGACGATCGGGTGCTGGACGTGGAGATCAGCGCCTCCAGGTATTTGGACCATAATGGACAGCCGGCCGGGATGCTCGTTGTCATCCGGGACAATACCCGTGCGAATGCATTGGAAGCACAGCTGCAGCAAAGCAAGAAGATGGAAGCCATAGGGACGCTGGCTGGTGGCGTAGCGCACGACTTCAACAATATTCTCATGGGCATCCAAGGCAGGGCATCATTGATGATGACCGAAGTGTTAGAACACTCGTCCTTTCACGATCACCTGACCAGCATCCAGGATTATATCAAGAGCGCCGTCGACCTGACCAAGCAACTCCTCGGGTTTGCTCGCGGTGGAAAATATGAAGTAAGGTCTGTCAACCTTAACGACCTGATCGACAAAAGCATTGAAATGTTCGGTCGCACCAAAAAAGAGATTACGATCCACAAGCGTCTCAATAAACAGCTTTGGAACGCAGCAGTTGATCGACAGCAAATCGAGCAGGTATTGCTGAATCTTTATGTTAACGCCTGGCAAGCAATGCCGGGCGGCGGAAATCTATACCTGTCATCGGACAATATCATTCTGGATGTAGCCCAAGGAAAACCGTTTCAGGTGGAAGCGGGAGATTATGCAAAGATCTCCATTACCGATACAGGCGTGGGCATGGATTCAGCCACAATCCAAAAGGTGTTTGACCCATTTTTTACCACCAAAGAGATGGGCCGGGGCACTGGATTGGGGCTGGCATCGGCTTATGGTATCATTAAAAATCACAACGGCTTCATCACGGTATATAGTGAAAAAGGACAGGGCAGCACCTTCAACATCTACCTTCCCGGAACTTCCGATCAGTGTACGTCGGTACACTCCAAAGCGTCTTCCATTCTGAGCGGCAGCGAGACGATCCTGCTGCTGGATGATGAACAAATGGTCCTGGATGTCGGCAGGCCGATGCTGGAAAAAATGGGGTATCGCGTCCACACAGCCAACTGCGGCCAGACGGCCATTGAAACATATAACCGCCATCAGACTGAGATAGCGCTGGTGATCATTGACATGATCATGCCTGAAATGAACGGTGGGCAGGTTTACGACAGATTGAAACGGATCGACGCCGAAGTGAAAGTATTGCTTTCAAGCGGCTACAGCATCAATGGCGATGCAAAAGAAATCCTATCCCGGGGATGCAACGGATTTATTCAAAAACCCTTCGGCCTCTGCGAGTTATCCCGCAAAATCCGCTCGATCCTGGACAGTGACAAATAAGCGATTCCACACTTGGACATTCAGCGGTTCCTTGTTCGATATTCTGCGGTTCCAATACCTTCCAGGGATTCATCAAAAGCCCGGTCCTCTGGACCCGGATGCTTTATTATGGCTGTGGCTTAGGCAACTTGGTTCTGGAGTCCTCCGGCTTTTGCAGCCTTGCGGTTATCCCATCCGGTGGACTTCCTGCACATGCTTCACATTTTTTAGCCCTGAAAGGACCTGTTCCAGCTGCTGTGTGTTTTCCACGGCCAATGTAAAATAGCTCGACACCACTTTGTCGTTGCTGGTCTCGGATCTGGCGGTAAGGATATTGGCGCCGCACTTGCTGATGCTGGCGGCCACATCGGCCAGCAGGCCCATGCGGTCCATCGCTCTGACCACGATCTTGACGGGGAAAGTCTCGGCGGTCTTTTGGGCCCACTCCACCTCAATCAACCGCTCCGGATTGGTATTGACCACATTGGCACAATTGGCCCGGTGAACCGTAACGCCGAAACCGCGGGTAATGAATCCGATAATGGTATCCCCCGGTACCGGCTGGCAGCACTTGCCGAAACGGACGAGGATATCTTCGACACCTTTGACGATGACGCCGCCGCCAATTTTCTTCTTTTGTACGGCCTCCCCCTTGTCGGCAATAGTACCCTGAAGCTGTTCGGCCTCTGTCTTGGGCGCGATCTTACGGACCACCTGCAATGGTGTGATCTTACCGTATCCCACCGAGATGATCAGATCTTCCAACGCTTTTAATCCAAAACCCTCCACCACCTTTTGCATTTCATCGGTTTTGGCCAGTTGGTTGAAATTGAGTTTGTATTTGCGGAACGCCTTTTCGCACATCTCCCGCCCCAGCTGCAGGCTACGCTCCTTTTCCTGGGTCTTGATCCATTGCCGGATCCTGGACCGGGCTTTGACCGTTTTGACGAAGCTCAACCAATCCTTGCTGGGTTGATGGCCTTTCTGGGTGATGACCTCCACCCTTTCGCCGGTCTGCAGCTCATACTTTAGCGGCACCATGCGTCCATCCACTTTGGCGCCCACACATTGCTGCCCCACTTCGGTGTGGATCAGGTAAGCGAAATCCACCGGTGTCGCCCCCTTGGGCAAGGACTTGATCTCCCCCTGGGGTGTAAAGACATAAACCTCATCCGGAAAGAGGTCGATGCGGACATTTTCCAGGAATTCATTGGGATCATTGATGTTGGCCTGGTTTTCCACCAATTGCTGAACCCACGAGAAGGTCTCGGCCACTTTGGAGTCCACGTTTTTGCCCTCTTTATAGCTCCAGTGGGCGGCGATTCCCGACTGGGCAACGCGGTCCATCTCCCGCGTCCGTATCTGGATCTCAATGCGCTCACCATACGGCCCGATGACCGTGGTATGCAAGGACTGGTACATGTTGGGCTTGGGCATGCCGATGTAGTCCTTGAATTTCTTGGCGATGGGCTTCCAAAGAGAGTGCAGCAGCCCGAGGGCTTCGTAGCATTGGGGAACCGTATCGAGGATAATGCGAAAGGCGATGATGTCGTAAACTTCATCGAAAGCCAGATTTTGCTGCACCATCTTTTGATAGATGGAGTAGTAATGTTTGTAGCGCCCCAAGACCTCACAGGGCAAATCACTCTCATCCATCTTGAGCTTTATGAAGGATTTGACGGTGTCGATATAATTTTCACGCGCTTCCCTGTCCTTGGCCACCAGCTGTTTGATGCGCTGAAATTCTTCCGGCTTGAGATATTCAAAGGCGATGTTTTCCAGTTCGTTTTTGACCCAGTAAATCCCCAGCCGTGCGGCAATGGGCGCATAAATATCCAAGGTTTCCTTGGCGATCTTGCGCTGCTTTTCAGCGCTTTTATGGTATTGCAAGGTTCGCATATTATGGACGCGGTCTGCCAACTTGATCAAGATCACCCGAATATCGTCTGCCATGGCCAGCAGCATCTTTCGAATGCTCTCCGCCTGGCGGGCCTGGGCGCTTCGAAAAGGAAGGGTGCTCAGCTTGGTCACACCGGAAACGATGCGCTTCACCTCCAGGCCGAACATCCCCTCTACCTCTTCTTCGGTGGCGTGGGTATCTTCAACAACGTCATGGAGCAGGCCGGCAGCGACACTGACCGCATCCAGCTTCATGTCCGCCAATATGCCGGCCACTTCCAGAGGATGGGAGAGATAGGGTTCGCCGGAGAGGCGCATTTGACCATCGTGCACTTTGGCAGAAAAAATGTAGGCTTGGTCGATGAGCCCCAGGTCCACATCCGGATTGTAATCGTAAATTTTATCGAGGATGTCGTTGATGCGAATCATAGATGCCTGACGTCTCTCCCGTAGTAGCGTTACGATCTTCTGACCTCTTCGTAAACATCGGGCCTTGATGGTACAGGGTAAAAGGCAGCGACCAGGGGCGCCATTCGCCTTACCGCCGCCCCTGTCCTTTACAAATCATAGAATAATCTCGTTAGTAAGCCTTGGCAAATACCACTCGCCGGTCGCTCTCCCCACCGCAACAGACGCATTGCCCCATCTCATTCGGCATATCAAACGGCAGGCACCGGATGGTGACAGCCAACTCCTCTTTTATTTGCTTTTCGCATTCGGCTGACCCGCACCAGTGAGAGAGCGCGAAGCCACCGTGAATTTCAGGTTTTTCGTTGTTTTGGGGGGTAAAAAACGCAGTAAAGGCAGACTTGTCATTCAGTTCATGGGTGTGCGCATGGCGAAACGCCTTGGCGCGATCAAACATGTTGGCTTGCATTTCATCCAATATGCTCCCGATTTGGGAGATAAACTGCTCCCGTGGCATGGAGACTTTTTCTTTGTGCCCTTTGTCCCGGCGGGCCATGAAAACCGCATCGTTGGCCATATCGCGGGGACCGATCTCCAAGCGCAAGGGCACGCCTTTTTTGATCCACTCCCACCCCCTTGCACCACCGATATCGCGATCGTCGATTTCCACTACCAGAGGGCGATGATGGAAGTACTGGCGCTGCAGCGCCTTGGCCAATCGGTCGCAATACGCCAGAACCCGGGAGTGGTCCTCTGATTTGTGGGCAATGGGCAGGATGGCCACATGAGCAGGGGCGATTCTGGGGGGAACAACCAGCCCATCGTCATCCCCGTGGGTCATGATCAACCCGCCGATCAAGCGGGTGGACACCCCCCAGGAGGTCGTCCAGGCAAGATCTTCGGTCTCATCAGCCGTTTGATAGTAGATCCCCGAAGCTTTGGCGAAATTCTGTCCCAGGAAATGGGAAGTACCGGCCTGAAGCGCTTTGCGATCCTGCATCATGGCCTCTATGCATTGGGTGTCCACGGCCCCGGGAAATCGCTCGGCCGCCGTTTTACTGCCTTTGATCACCGGTATGGCCAGATATTCTTCCGCCAGACGGGCATAGATATCCAGCATCATGGCGGTACGCTCTTTTGCCTCTTCGGCCGACGCATGGACGGTGTGCCCCTCTTGCCAGAGGAATTCGCTGGTCCGCAAAAAAATGCGCGTGCGCATCTCCCAGCGTACCACATTGGCCCATTGGTTGATCAAAAGGGGCAGATCGCGATAGCTTTTCACCCAGCGGGAATAGGACTCACCGATGATGGTCTCGGATGTGGGGCGCACCACCAGGGGTTCGGTCAGCTGGCCGCTGGGGACCAGACCGCCCTCAGGTCCTTGCTCCAGCCTGTGATGGGTCACCACGGCGCACTCTTTGGCGAAGCCCTCCACATGCTCGGCCTCTTTTTCCAGATAGCTTAAGGGAATGAAAAGCGGAAAGTAAGCATTTTTCACTCCAGTGGATTTGAACATGTCGTCCAATTCACGTTGAATGTTCTCCCACAAGGCGTAACCCCAGGGCTTGATCACCATACACCCTCGCACCGTTGAACGCTCGGCCAGATCCGAGGCTTTGACGATCTGCTGGTACCACTCGGGGTAATCTTCTTCACGGGTGGGCGAAATTGCTGTCTTTACTTTTTTGGCCATCTGTTCATACCTTTCAGTGCGAATTTTTCAACGCGGTCTGTGCCGGTGATTACCCCATTGTTGCATATCAGGACCTGTTCTTGTACGCTTGCTCCCAGGAATCAATCTCTTTCAGCAGTTCCGGGACCAGTTCATCCTGAGGGACTTCGCGCAACACTTTTCCTTTACGAAAGAGGATGCCGCGTCCCGGCCCTCCGGCCACGCCGATATCCGCTTCTTTGGCTTCACCGGGACCATTGACCGCACATCCCATAATAGCGACCTTTACCGGGACGCTGCGGGTCAGCAAGGCCTTTTCGATCTGTTCGGCCACATCAAAAAGATTATAGCCGCAGCGGCCGCAAGTGGGGCAGGAGATGATTTCAGGTCCGTGCTGCCGAATTCCCAGTGCCTTTAAGATCTCGAAGCCCACCCGGACCTCTTCAACCGGATCACGCGTCAGGGAGACGCGCAACGTGTCGCCAATACCTTCGGCCAGAAGCATGCCGATGCCCAAGGCGGACTTCACCGAGCCGGCATACAACGACCCGGCTTCGGTTACACCTAGATGCAACGGGTAATCCGTTACGGCGGACAGGCTTCGATACGCCTCAACGGTTCGCGGCACATCCGATGCTTTGATGGAGATTTTGATTTGATCAAAATGGCACGCCTCCAGCAATGCGACATGGCGCATGGCGCTTTCCACCATGGCCTGGGCAGTGGCGCCGTTGTAGCTTTTGAGCAAATCTTTTTCAAGGGAGCCGGCGTTGACGCCGATGCGAATGGGCATCCCCCGCTCCTTGGCGACATCCACCACCTTTTCCACTTTCCTGCGTCCGCCGATATTTCCGGGGTTGATGCGCAATCCATCGGCGCCGTTATGGGCGGCGGAAATGGCCAGACGGTAATCGAAATGGATATCCGCAATCAAAGGAACCGCAATTTGGGACTTGATTTCACCAATGGCCACCGCCGCCGCCTGGTCAGGCACCGCAACCCGCACGATCTCACATCCGGCGGCCTCCAGCCGGTGGATTTGCGCTACAGTGGCCGTTACATCCTGCGTCGGTGTATTGGTCATGGATTGGACGGAGATCGGCGCCCCTCCCCCAATGGCAACTGCACCCATTCTAATCTGTCGGGTCTTATGTCGCTCTATTTTCCACGTCATGATCCGATTCTAAATCATTTTACAGAAAGGATTAAACCTTTTTTCCTGCCCGATGGTGGTGGACTCCATATGTCCGTTGTATACGGCGGTTTCATCCGGCAGCACGAACAGCCGGGTTTGGATGCTGCGAATAAGGGTATCATAGTCCCCTCCCGGCAGGTCGGTGCGTCCGATGGAACCGGCAAAGAGCGTGTCACCCACGAAAAGCGCCTGCTCGCTTTCCACATGCAGACAGATGCCGCCCAGAGAGTGACCGGGGGTATGGATTACCTTGAATTGCAAATTTCCGAAGTCGATAAGATCGCCATCCTCCAACAGACGGTCCGGAACGGGCGAATCTTCAGCCCGCAATCCCCATGCCGCAGCCGTTTGGGTGAGGTGGGCCAGCATGGGGGCGTCCTCTTTGTGAATCATCAATTCAGCGCCCGTGGCCGTTTTAACGGCTTTATTGCCCCCCACATGATCGAAATGGCCGTGGGTATTTATGATGGCAGCGGCTTCCAGCTTCTCTTTTTCCAAAAGCGACAACAGCCGATCTGCATCACCGCCCGGATCGACAATCGCAGCTTTGCGGGTTTCCTCGCATCCTACGATGAAGCAATTGGCTTGCAGCGGGCCGACCGGCATAGGGTAAATTTTCATCATCTATCCTTTCAGTGGCGATCCATTATCTGCCGGCGGCGGCAGCGGAATCGGCACCAGTTCATTTTTCTCCAAGGCGATTCGGATACTGTCCAGAATACCGTTAATAAATCCCCCTGATTCAGAGGCACCAAATTTTTTGGCAATGTCAATGGCTTCATTGATCGACACTTTAGTGGGGATATCTTCGCAATAGAGCAGCTCAAAAACCGCCAGGCGCAACACATTGCGGTCCACACAAGCCATGCGGCGCACCTTCCAGTTATTGGAGTGCCGCTCTATGACGCGATCGATATCTTCAAGATATTGCAGAACCCCACCCGTTAGCCGGTTGAAAAAGGGTATCGACCGGTCACTGGGGGGGAAGCAACGGCGGTAATCGGCCAATGCTTCAGAAGAAAAGGTACAGCTCATGTCCATGGAGAACAAGGCCTGCATGGCCAGTTCCCTGGCAAGACGACGGGTTCCCATACTCAGATCTTTTCCATCGTCCCCATGAGGTTGGCCATCTCCACGGCGGCCAACGCTGCATCCCAGCCTTTGTTGCCGGCTTTACTTCCGGCTCGCTCGATGGCCTGCTCCAGGGTGTCGGTGGTGACCACGCCAAAGATGATGGGCATGCCGGTCTCCATGCTGGCCGCTGCAATCCCCTTGGAAACTTCCGCACTCACGTAATCGAAATGGGGTGTGGCGCCGCGGATCACCGCGCCCAGGCAGATGACGGCATCATGCTTTTTGCGGGCGGCCAGTTTTTGGGCCACCAGTGGAATTTCAAAAGCGCCCGGCACCTTGACCACGTCGATATCTTTATCCAGGGTACCGCTTCTTACCAGCGCGTCCACCGCCCCCCCGACCAGCTTGTCGGTAATAAAATCATTGAATCGGCTTACCACGATGGCGAACTTCTTCCCTTTGGCCACCAAACCGGCTTCCACCACTCTCGGCATCACGCTACCTCCATCCAGTATCGATAGGTTAGGCATCCTTTGCAAATAATTTTAGTCGTTTAGGCTCTGCATTATTTTCAAGGGGAAATCTCCAGTTTAAAGTTCTAAGATTAAACTTTTAATCAGCTTTCCTGCTCATCTAATTGCAGCATATGCCCCATTTTAAGCTTTTTGCACTCCAGGTAACATCGGTTGTACTCGTTGGCTTCCACTTCTATGGGGATCTGTTCCGTAATACTCAAACCGTAACCTTCCAAGCCCACCATCTTCTTCGGATTGTTGGTGAGCAGGCGCATTTTACGGACGCCGATATCCCGCAGCATCTGTGCGCCGATACCGTAGTCGCGCAGGTCGTCTTTGAAGCCGAGCTGGCGATTGGCCTCCACGGTATCCAATCCCTCTTTTTGTTGAAGTTCGTAGGCTTTGAGTTTATTGACCAATCCGATGCCCCGTCCCTCTTGGCGCAGATAGACGATCACGCCGCTGCCCTCGCCGGCGATTTTGGCCATGGCCTGGTGCAGTTGGTTCCCGCAATCACATCGCATCGAGCCGAAGATATCGCCGGTCATGCATTCGGAATGCACCCGCACCAGAACCGGTTTTTCCGGATCGATCGGCCCTTTGACCATCGCAATATGGAGCAGATCATCCACATCATTTTCATAGGCGATCATGGAGAACTCCCCGCCATGCTCCGTGGGGATGATGGTCTCGGCGGCACGGTGGACAAAGAGCTCCGTGCGCATGCGGTACTCTACCAGATCGGCGATGGTAACGATGCCGACACCGTGCTCTTCACTGAATTTCTGCAATGACGGCATGCGCGCCATGGTGCCGTCATCATCCATAATTTCACAGATTACGCCGGCGGGTTTCAGGCCGGCCAGCCTGGCCAGGTCCACCGATCCTTCGGTCTGCCCCACGCGTATCATCACCCCGCCGTTCCGGGCCCTCAATGGAAAGATATGGCCGGGACGAACCAGATCAGATGCTGTGGCATCATCGGCCACGGCCGTTAAAATGGTCGTGGCCCTGTCGGCGGCTGAAATACCGGTGGTGACGCCATGCTTGGCTTCAATGGAAACCGTAAAGCCGGTTTGAAAGGGAGAGGTGTTGTCTTTCACCATGGATGGCAGCTCAAGACGGGCACAATGATCGGCGGTCAAGGAGAGACATATCAATCCCCGGCCATATTTTGCCATGAAATTAATGGCTTCGGGCGTTACTTTTTCAGCCGCCATGGTCAGATCACCTTCATTCTCCCTATCCTCATCATCGACCAGGATCACCATCTTGCCTTGGCGGATTTGTTCTATGGCCTCTTCTACGGTAATGCGTGCCATTCTAATCTTTACCCTCCTTCTTCAGGGCATTGGTGATGCGTTGTCTGCCGCTGATATTGATCCGCCATGGGATTCACACGGCCGATGCCCATCTCGACAGTTCACAACACATCGTATCGCTTGGTTTAGCGCTTTTTACTCGAGAAATCCGGACCGCGCCAATAATGTCAAATCAATACCGCCATGAGCTGATGAATTGCCCGGTTTGCCGATATCGGATACAAAGCGCTCCACATACTTTCCAATCATATCGGTTTCGATGTTCACACCAGCCCCCACCCTTTTCATACCGACTGTTGTGATCTCGGCGGTGTGGGGAATTATGCTTACCTGAAAATGGGTCGTACCGCAATCATTGATGGTCAGACTGACGCCATCAACAGCCACCGATCCCTTTTTGATCATGTAATGTCCCAGCTCGGGCGGTACGTCAAACGTCAGAACAATGGCATTGGCCCGGGTTTCCCGACCGGAGAGATGCCCGATGCCGTCCACGTGCCCCGAGACAAGGTGACCGTCCAGCCGATCGGATAAACGCAATGCGCGCTCCAGGTTTACGCGCTCTCCGATGGTGGCGTGCTTGAAGGTCGTTTTCTCCACCGTTTCCGGAGACACATCCACATGAAACCGGCGTCCCTGCAGGCGGGTTACGGTAAGGCACGCACCATTAACGGCAATGCTGTCCCCAAGCTGGGTACCCTCCAGCTCAAAGCCGGCTTCGATGGTCAATTGCATGGCCCCATCACCGGGCTTTACGGTCTTCAGCGTTCCCAAACCTTCTATGATGCCTGTAAACATATCGATCCGTGTGAGTGTTCGCTGCTGGGTATTAAACACGAGGCCGGCGCTACTTGCCTGTCGCCAAGAATCTTAACTTAAACACGAATGACCAAAAACGAAACACTAATTAACATTCAAATACCCGGTTACCAGGATGTCCTCACCTGCACGGCTGACCGTTGTCCGGCTGACCGGCAAACAATCGCTCATTCTCTCCGGCCCTTTTCCAGTACAGATGGGGATGCCGTCTCCCCCCATGATCTTGGGTGCATAGAAGAAATGCACCTTGTCAACGATACCGTCTTTCAGGGACGCGGCCGCGACTTGGGCACCGCCTTCGACCAGAAGACTGGTTAGGCCCCGAGCGCCCAATTCTTTCATCAGCAACCTCAAATCGATGCGGCCCTCCGCCAGCGGAAGCTGTATCAGGCACGCCCCTTTTTCCCTGAGGCGTGCGCCTTTCTCTTCCGAGGCCTCCGGACCGCAAATGATGAGCGTTTCTGCAGCTGAGGTCTGATTCAGCATCCGCGTGCTCCAACCGTGTGGTCAACTCGGGATCATCCGCCAACACCGTCCCGATGCCCACCATTATGGCGTCCATGTTATGGCGCAGTTGATGGACGAAGGCACGGGCCTGGGGGCCGGTGACCCAGCGGGCGTCTCCGCTTCGCGTGGCGATCCGTCCATCCAATGTAGCAGCCAACTTCAGCACGACAAAAGGGTGCTGGGTATGCATGAATTTGATAAAGCTTTCGTTCAACGCCACTGCATCGGCTTCACAGATGCCGCAAGTAACCTCCAGCCCCAATGATCCCAAGTAGGCATTGCCACCGCCCGTCACGTGGGGATTGGGATCGGCCATTGCCACCACCACGCGCCGGATACCGGCGTTGAGGATCTTTTGGGTGCATGGCGGCGTGCGGCCGTAATGGTTGCACGGTTCGAGGGTCACGTAAAGGGTGGCGCCCCTGGCAGCATCACCGGCATCGTCGATGGCATTCACCTCGGCATGCGGCCCTCCCAGGGCTTGATGATATCCCCGGCCCACCACCCGGTCGTCCTTGACCACCACCGCACCGACCATCGGATTGGGTGAAACGTACCCCGCGCCTTTGGCGGCCAGTTCCAAGGCCAACCGCATATATTTTTCGTGATCCATCTAACCGCCAATTCCGGAATGGCGTTCCAATCAAAAGCGAGATAGTGCCATATTATTCCCGCGTTGCAGGGGCCGGAGGGCGCCATGGTCAAGGCGTCCGGAGGTACGCCATCGTAGCGCGACTACTGCGAACCTCCGGCAACACAGGCCATGGCGTCCTCCAGACCGCGTTGCAGGGGCCGCCGCGTTGCAGGGGCCGGAGCGCGCCATGGTCAAGGCGTCCGGAGGTGAAGCCGTAGCGCGACTACTGCGAACCTCCGGCAACACAGGCCATGGCGTCCTCCGGTCCCTGCAACTCAGCGTTCGCTGAGGAGGCTCTTAAGCTCCGACACAAAGTCATTTACGTCTTTGAATTCCCGATATACCGATGCAAACCGGACATATGCGATGTCACTCAAGGTATGCAGCTTGGCCATTACCTTTTCCCCAACAACCCGAGACGGGAGTTCCTTCTCACCGGTCTCACGCAGATCGCGTTCCAAATCGTCGATAAAATCCTCTATGACGTTGGTGCTGATATCCAGTTTCTGACACGCCCGCTGCATCCCTGAACGGACCTTTTCACGGTTAAACACCTCCCGGCGACCATCTTTTTTGATAATCATGATGGGAATCTCTTCGATGTGCTCATAGGTGGTAAACCTTCGGGTACAATCGATGCATTCCCTGCGCCTTCGGATGACGCTGCCGTCCTTGCTTACCCGCGAATCGATCACTTTGTTGTCTTGTTCCCCACAAAACGGACACTTCATGGGCACACCTCCCATTGGCTGCTTTCCAAGTGAATGAGTTCCACCTCGGCTTCGTCCAACATCTCCATCGCTAATGGATCAGCATAGCCGGATTGATAGACAATCCGCTTGATACCGGCGTTGATAATCATTTTGGCGCAGATGGAACACGGCTGGTTTGTGCAAAAAAGGGTGGCGCCTTTGATGGAAACACCGTGATAGGCCGCCTGAATGATGGCGTTTTGCTCGGCATGAATTCCCCGGCACAGTTCATGGCGTTCGCCCGAAGGAACTTTCATCTGTGCCCTGAGACATCCCACTTCAGCGCAGTGGCGGATATGACTCGGAGCGCCGTTGTATCCTGTGGCCAGCAGGCGACGGTCCTTGATGATGACGGCCCCTACCGCCCGTCGGGTGCAGGTGGATCTTTTGGCCACCAGGCAGGTGATATCCATGAAATAGGCTTCCCAGGAGGGGCGGTTTTGAACGTCCGATTTCATAGCCTTCCTTTATCGGTTCAGGAGTAAAGTGGAAAATCATCGCATAATGAGGCGACACGTTTTTTGGTCCGCGACAGCACCTCTGGTTCATCCGGATGCCGCAGCACGTCGATGATCATGGTGCCGATCGCCTTCATCTCGACTTCGGTCATGCCGCGAGACGTCACAAAGGGAGTTCCGATACGCACACCGCTGGTGATCAATGGACCGCGTTTGTCAAAAGGAACGGCGTTTTTATTGACCGTTATGCCGGCCTTACCAAGAACGGCTTCAGCGTCTTTGCCCGTTATCTCCCATGATGATAAATCGGCCAGCATCAGGTGGTTGTCCGTACCGCCGGAAACCAGCGGCAGTCCCGACGACTGAAGCACATCAGCCAGCGCCTGCGCATTGGTCAGCACTTGCTGCTGGTACGCCTTGAATTGCGGGTCCAACGCTTCCTTGAAGGCCACCGCTTTGGCGGCAATCACATGCATAAGCGGGCCGCCCTGGATGCCGGGAAACACTTCGCTGCGCAATTTGTCGGCGCATTCACCTTTGGCTAAAATCAAACCGCCCCGCGGCCCCCGCAGCGTCTTATGAGTGGTGGAGGTGACGACATGGGCTTTGCCCACAGGCGATGGATGCAGCCCCACGGCCACCAGACCGGCGATATGGGCCATATCCACCATTAAATAGGCATCGATCTCGTCCGCGATTTCCGCGAAGGCATCAAAATCCAGGATACGAGGATAGGCGCTCGCGCCAGCCACGATCATTTTGGGTCTGTATTTCAGGGCCAGCTGCCGAACGTTCTGATAGTCGATGGTGCCGGTTTGCTCTCCAACGCCGTAATGTACGAACTTGTACAGTTGTCCGGAGAAGCTCGCTTTGGCGCCGTGGGTCAGGTGACCGCCATGGGCCAGATTCATGCCCAACACCGTTTCCCCCGGCTCCAGCAGGGCAAAGTAGGCCGCCATGTTGGCCTGGGAACCGGAATGGGGCTGGACATTGACGTACTCTGCACCAAAGAGTTTTTTGGCGCGTTCTATGGCCAGGCTCTCTGCCACATCCACAAATTCACAACCGCCGTAAAATCGTTTATCCGGATACCCTTCCGCGTATTTGTTTGTCAAGACACTGCCTTGCACCGCCATCACGGCTTTGCTGGCTATGTTTTCCGAGGCAATCAATTCCAAATGACTGCTCTGCCGCGTTAGTTCGCTATCGAGCACCCGGCTGATTTCAGGATCCACTTTTTCAATGATGTCTCTGCGCAAACCACTTACCTCGTCTTTCAAGAATCTATTGGGTCTTCCATTGTGCACCCCATAAGCCGATAGGCGGTCGCCGGTGCCAGCGATACTGAGGTCGGTTCAATCAAAAGATCATATTCTCCATCGCATTTCCCGGAAAAGATCAGCATGGAATCGAATCAAACAGGTCCAGACGCTTCTGATGCCGAGCGCCCTCGTACGGGGTCTCGAGCCAGGTCTTCAATATCTCCAACGCCAGCACATCGCCGACCACCCGACCTCCCATCACCAGGATATTGGCGTCATTGTGCTGCCGACTCAATTTGGCGGAAAACAGATCGTTGCATAAAGCCGCTCTGACATGTGGATATCGATTGGCGACCATGGACATCCCCAGACCGGTGCCGCACAAGAGTATGCCACGAGGATAATGTCCTTTTGAGACTTCCGATGCCACCTTCATGCCGATATTGGGATAATCCACCGATTCGGGGCCAAAGACGCCCACATCCTCAACCTGGGCACCCACTTTGATCAGTTGGTCCTTTAAAATGTCCTTGAGCTGATATGCACCGTGGTCACATCCGATAATGATTTGCAAGCCGCTCATCGCGCCCCTCCGTTGAATCTGTCTTTCATGAACTGTCTGAACCTTATCAATAGCGTCTTTCGTGACAGTTTTTCATATCTTTATCAGCGGCATACCGCAAGAAAAAATCTTACGGAAGGCGCGACCGAGCCCCATTATACAGTATAAAAAAAGCCATTGGCCCATATATATGGTGCCAATGGCTTATGGTCGCGTGGGAAAAGCGGTCCTGGAAACTGCCCTTCCAAAGATTTAGGCAATGAACTTCTTCAGGATCAGGGATGCATTGGTGCCCCCGAAACCGAATGAATTGCTCATGGCGTAAGTCACTTCCTTTTCGCGGGCTTTATTGGGCACATAGTCCAAATCACACTCTTCGCCCGGGTTATCGAAATTGATGGTGGGCGGCAGAATATTGTTTTGAATGGCCAAGGCCGTAAAGATCGTCTCAACGCCTCCGGCACCGCCCAGAAGGTGACCGGTCATCGATTTGGTGGAACTGACCGCCACGTTGTAAGCGGCTTTTCCAAACGTCATTTTGATGGCCCGTGTTTCATACAGGTCGTTCAAAGGCGTCGAGGTTCCGTGGGCATTGATGTAATCGATCCGGTCCGGTGTGATACCGGCATTGTCCAACGCCGACTGCATACAGCGCGCGGCGCCCTCTCCGTCTGGCGGTGGAGATGTCATATGATAGCCGTCACCGCTCATGCCGTATCCGACGAGTTCGGCATAGATTTTCGCACCGCGCGCCTGGGCATGCTCCAGCGACTCGAGGATCACAATACCGCTGCCCTCACCCACCACAAAACCGTCTCGATCACGATCAAACGGCCGCGATGCATGATCGGGATCGTCGTTGCGGGTGGAAAGCGCCTTCATGGCGCCGAACCCGGCGATGCAGGTGCGGGTCACCACCGATTCAACACCGCCGGTGATCATGGCATCGGCCCTTCCGTATTTGATTATCTCATAGGCATCTCCCACCGCATGGGATCCGGCAGCACAGGCTGTAGCCACCGACGAGTTGGGCCCTTTGGCGCCGAAGATAATGGAGATCATGCCCGGCGCCATGTTACCGATCAGCATGGGGATGAAGAAAGGGCTCACCCGTTTGGGACCTTTGGTATCCACGGTATTGGCGGTAATCTCCAGCATGTTCAATCCGCCCAGACCGCAGCCGGTCAATACGCCCACCCGGTTCGAATTGTCATCATCTATGACCAACCCTGAATCGTCGATGGCCATTCTCGTGGCCGCCACGGCATATTGGATGAAGGTCTCCATGCGCTTGGCTTCTTTTTTCTCCATGAAATCTTCGGCGTTGAAGCCTTTGACTTCAGCGGCGATGCGCGTGCTGTAGACGGACGCATTAAACCGCGTGATCTCGCCAACGCCCGACTTTCCGGCGATAATTCCCGCCCAGGACTCATCCACGCCGATACCCAGCGGCGTTATCAGTCCAATACCTGTAATTACGACCCGTCTTTCCAAACAATACCTCCTTGCACGGAAAATACCTCCCGACAGCGTCGGCCGAACCTATCCGGCGGTAGCTACCGCCATCTGATTACTGACTCTTATCAGACTTTATCTGACCACAAAGGCGACCGCTGTCACGGACAATTCTTAGGCAACGGTCAATCCCGTCAGCTTCGACGAGCTATGAGATCAAACTAGTTGGCGTTGATATAGTCGATGGCATCCTTGACACAAACCAGTTTCTCGGCATCTTCATCGGAAATATCGATATCGAACTCCTCTTCCATGGACATGATCAGTTCCACCAGGTCCAGGGAATCGGCACCCAAATCATCAACGAACGATGCGTCTGGTACAACTTCATCCAAATCGACACTTAATTTCTCAGCAATAATCTTTTTTACTTTGTCTTCAACTGACATCCAAATCTCCTTTCCAATAGGGTCAACCCTTCGCCCGCATGGCGGACGGCCGGGTATCCGGCAAATGCCGGCAAAGCATAGAAGCGGTTTATCGTCTATTTCACAAGATCATCGGAACTGGATCCGATGATAAAATCCATTACATATACATCCCGCCGCTGACGTGCAGCACCTGCCCCGTCATATAGGACGCCTTGTCAGAGGCCAGAAAGGCCACGGCATCGGCGACATCCTCCGGTTGTCCCGGTCGATTCAGGGGAATCGTGGCCAACATGGCGTCGCGCGCTTTTTCCGGTAGCGCCGCCGTCATGTCGGTTTCAATGAAACCGGGCGCCACGGCATTGACGGTCACGCCACGCGGGGCCAACTCTTTGGCCGCCGTCTTGGTCAAACCGATGATACCGGCCTTGGAGGTCACGTAGTTGGCTTGGCCGAAATTGCCAATCACCCCGACAACCGAGGCGATGTTGATGATGCGGCCCGATCGCTGCTTCATCATGATTTTGCCCACAATCTGGCTGCAGAGGAAAGGGCCTTTGAGGTTGACACTCATCACCGAGTCCCACTCCTCCTCTTTCATGCGCACCAGCAAATTGTCCCGGGTGATGCCGGCGTTGTTAACCAGCACATCGATACGACCGGCGGCTTCCATGACCTGATCGAAAAACTGGCCCACTTCCGCGGGGACCGCCACATTGGCGCAAATCCCCTGGGCCCTTGCGCCGGCTGTCGCTACCATCTCAATGGTTTCGGCTGCCGCAGCCTCTTCGGCTTCCGGGTTGGCCGGTGAAAAATAGTTGAAGAAGATGCGGGTTCCCGGCTCAGCCATGGCCAGGCAGATGGCGCGGCCGATGCCCCGCGATCCCCCGGTTACCACTACAACACGTTCATTTTTTTCAGACATCAGCATATCCTATCGTTCGAAGATAATATCGGCCACCTGATCCATATCCGCTGCCCAATTGCGCCGTCCGTTCAAAAGGTCCTGATAGCCGATCCCGGACAGAAACTGGTCAACGGCGTCTTGATCGGCGGCGCCGGTTCCAGATACAACCCTCAGGGCATTTTCACCGACCACCTGGGCCACCTCACCGGCAAAAATTCGGGCCATGGCCTTGAATTCAGCCGCACGCCCGTCACCGGCCTTTTCCAGGCCGGCCGCCTTGCGGGCCAGCGCAGCCCCCACCTCAACCCAGGTCATCATGTCGGCCAGATCGAACATCAGCGCCTGCTGCCGGGTGAGCCGATTGTTGTGGGCGAAATCGATGGTCTGGTTCAATGCTGCGGCTGCCAGGCCATAGATTCGGCAACCGGCATCTTTGACGTCGTTGTCCAATGCCGCCATCTCTCCGGCGATCTTGCCATAGAAATCGCCTTTGGTCTTGCGGGTGGTTTTCCATCGGAAGGTGGAAATGATGCTCTGCTGGATCTCGCTGGTACCTTCATAAATACAGGTGATCTTGACGTCGCGCTTGATCTTCTCCACTCCAAACTCGCAGATATAGCCGTATCCGCCAAGGGCTTGAATGCAATCATTGGCCGTTTTGTCTGCGGCCTCGGTTGCGAAATATTTGGCAATAGCCCCTTCCACCTGGAGATCATGGGCCGTGCTGTCCAGCATCACGGCAACTTCATCGATATAGGCGCATGCGGCCGCCAGCCGAACGGCATTGGGTACGATGAGCTTGTGGGTATAGCCCTGTTTTTCCGACAGGGGTGTTCCAAACTGAATGCGTTCCTTGGCATACGGAACGGCGATTTCCAATGCAGCTTCGCCGGCGCCGAGCCCCATGGAGGCCACCATCAGGCGTGTATAGCCGAAAACCTGGTTAGCCTGTTTGAGACCTTTTCCGGGCTCGCCGCCGACAAGGTTCCCAATGGGGACAAAGACTTCGTCCAGGGTCAGCGGAGAGGTGTTGGAGGCGCGAATGCCGTGCTTCTCCTCCCCCTTATGCTGGGTAAATCCCTCCATTCCCTTTTCGACGACGAAAAAGGAGGGACCTTCCGGCGTATTGGCCAGAACCGTGATTAGGTCAGCATAACCGCCGGTGGATATGAATTGTTTGGCTCCGGTAATTTTATATCCGGTAATCTGGCCGCTCCCGTCTGTCACCGGATCGGCTTTGGTCTTCAATGCCGCCAAGTTGCTGCCGGCTTCCGGTTCAGTTACGGCATAGGCCACCAGGGTTTCCCCTTCGGCGATGCGGCCCAGCCACTCTTGTTTCTGCTCCTCGGTGGCGCCCACCAGAATCGGATCGGTCCCCAATTGGATGGCAAAAAACGCGGTGCCCACCCCGAGGCAGATTTTGGCCATCTCCCGGGTCACGGCACAGCAATCCCGTGCACCGCCGTCCATGCCACCGTAAGCTTCGGGAATAAACAGCAGCTGCAACCCAATCTCGGGGCCCAGCATCTCTCGGATCGCCTCTTCAGGAAATATTTCGCGCTTGTCCCACTCCAGCACCTTCTCCTTGGTCAGCAGCTTTTTGGAAAGCTGACGCACCGTTTCCACCACCATTTGGCGGCTTTCGTCGTCTAAGCCTCTGTATTCGATTTCATTCATGAACATGCGTCCTTTATCCGGTTGATGTGAGGGTACACCACTTTCGGCTGTGGCATTTTCATCTTTATCGGGGGTTTCTCTCTATCGCTGGGCTGCAGGCATGTTCCAGCAGGCCGGACAATTAATCCTCATCCGTATCGACGACGGTGCGGCCTTTGTAGGATCCGCAACTGGCGCATGCATGGTGGGGTTCGACAGCCTCTCCGCATTCGGGACAGGTCGAAAGGTTCGGGCCGTCGATCTTCTTATGGGTACGACGTTTATCGCGTTTTGACTTGGATGTCTTATGCTTCGGTACAGCCATGAGTAAACTCCTAACATTCTGTAATTATTAAAATTTAAATCTTAATTGCGGCCACTCAGAGAACGTGGCATCTAGTAAATAAATTCAAGGAGATTGTCAAGGACTTTTCTGGCAGCGGCCCATGGAAATACTTGTTCCGGCCATGTCAATATGCTATGGGAATGCTCTTTGGGTGCGCCAAGGCATCATCGGTATATCTATCTATGATTATGATGAATTTTTACTTGGTTCGCAATTCCAACCCGGAGGAAATTATTTCTGAATGCCCCGGGACGAAAGCGGTGAAGAATGACCCGCTTTTCAATAAAATTGGCGTCGCGCGGGTTTGACTAGCTGCTATTTGCTTAAAACCAAATAGTGAGTAAATCAGTAACATATTTATATTATGACATATTTTTACCAATATCCATCCATGCTAATGAACGCATAGGAATTTGGGAAGGAAGAACATGAAAACCGTACGAACACGATTCGCCCCAAGTCCAACCGGATATCTTCATGTGGGGGGCGCGCGCACGGCATTGTTTAATTGGCTCCACGCCCGTCATACCAAGGGCCGGTTCATATTGCGCATTGAAGATACCGATAGCGCGCGATCCACCCAAGAATCGGTACAGGCCATCTTCGATGCACTCGATTGGCTGAAGATTGACTGGGATGAAGGCCCCTTCTACCAGAGCGAACGCAGCGATATCTACCACCGGCATCTGGAGAAACTGCTCGGAGCGGGCCACGCTTACTATTGCACCTGCACTTCCGATGAGATCGATGCCATGCGGGAAAAGGCCAGAGCCCAAGGCCGCAAGCCCCGCTATGACGGCACCTGCCGCGAAAAAGGTCTTGGACCTGAGCCCAATGCCGTCATCCGATTTAAAACCAGCTATGAGGGGACCACCACCATCGAAGATACGGTCAAAGGCCTCATCGTCTTTCAAAACGATGAACTGGATGACTTCGTTATCTGCCGCAGCGACGGAACGCCAACCTATAACTTTGCCGCCGTAGTGGACGACATCGACATGGACATCAACACCATCATCCGGGGGGATGACCATGTGATGAACACCCCCAAACAGATCCTATTATATAACGCACTGGGCGCGGAACTGCCGGTTTTCGCCCACGTGCCCATGGTGTTGGGGGACGACCGCGCCCGGTTGAGCAAACGTCACGGCGCCACATCGGTCACCGCTTATCGCGACATGGGGATGCTGCCCGATGCCTTCGTCAACTTTTTGGCCCGGCTCGGGTGGTCTTTGGGCGATCAGGAGTTCTTCAAACGCGATGAACTGATCGCCCGCTTCACCCTGGACCGTATCGGCAAATCCGCCGGCGTGTTCGATCCGGTCAAACTTCAGGCCCTCAACGCCGACCACATCCAGGCGACCGAACCCCGGGTTTTAGGCCCGCAACTGGTGCCCTTTCTTACGGCCAAAGGCTGGGAGGCCAAAGACGATGAATACCTTCACCGCATCATCCCCACCCTGCAGCCACGCAGCAAAAACCTGCAAGAGATGGCCGATCAGGCCTATTTCTACTTCACGGAGATTGAGAATTTCGACGATAAGGCCGCGAAGAAGTTCCTCAAGGGCAATGTGCTTGAGCCCCTTGCAACCCTTAAGGATCGACTGAAGGCGGCAGAAGTTTATACCGAGGAAAATATTGAACAATTGTTCGCAGCCCTATTGGAAACGTATCAAATAAAGCTGGGCAAGCTCGCCCAGCCGGTGAGGGTGGCTTTGACCGGCACCAGTGTCAGCCCCGGCATTTTTGAGATCATTGCCGTTCTTGGCAAGGAACGGGTAATACCGCGCCTGGAAAAAGCGATTCAGTACATCGAAGCCCGTGTGGCCGCAAGTTAGCGATCTTCGCCAGAACAACCGCATTAAAAAAAGCAAAACAAAGAAGGCGCCGATCTATTTCCGGCCGGCGCGGAAGCCGGCCAAACCACACGATCTATTGTAATGGTAGGTAAAATATGATCTGTTGGACATGTTCCCCAATTCAATTTGACGAGCATTCGGAGCGGGGCATGGAGGACGAATAGAGCAGAATTTGACCGGTATCGCCTCGTCGGACCAGGAGATGGAACTGCCATGGAAAAAATACCGGACTATTGGCTTCAGATTTTTTTGTTGATGTCCAAATCTGAGCATTTGCATCTTGGCTACTGCGAAAACCCGCAAACAGAGTTTGTCAGCAATCGAGACTTGAGAGAGGCGCAGGAGAACTACCTGCAACTCTGTATACAGACCATTCCGGATGAGGTCCGATCAGTTTTGGATGTGGGTTGCGGAACCGGAGAAATGCTTAAACGCCTCTCCGAAAAAGGTATGGATGTCAAAGGCATGGTACCGGACCCTGTGTTGGGGAAAAAGATAGACCGCAAAGTGGGTCCGGGGAATCTCATTCTAAGCAAGTTTGAAGATTATGCGGACAATGCAACGAAATTCGATTTGGTCCTTTTTATGGAGAGCTTCGGCTATATTCGGCAAATGCGGTCCGCTCTGACAAAAGCCGCATCTCTGCTGAATCCCGGGGGATATATCCTGATCTGCGATTTTTTTGCAAAAAAGAAAGACAAGAAAGACCTTTTCAGCAAGAACTTTCATCACCGCGATGAGTTTGAAGCGGCTTTCAGTTCCAATCCTGATCTGAAGGTGGTTTTACACAGGGACATAACCGCAAATACCTTGCCGACCATTCGCTTCTGCAATACATTGATCTTTGATTACGTTCTTCCCATTACCGATGTGATTATCACAAGCATCAAGGAATCTTCCGCTCTTCAGAAAAGGCCCTATCTGCTTAAACTGTTCAACCTGTTTTTCAAAAAGAAAATCAAAGCCAAGTACGACCACAGCTTGTATCGATTGAACCAAATCAAGGGGGACTACTACTTGCAATCCTGCTCCTATGAATTGTTTCTGTTTCAGAAGATTGCATAGGAGCATTGACCTCGAAATAAGTATTAGTGTTCACAATGATTGTGTAAAGATATGCCACAATTCAGAAACAGGCTGAAACAGACGGCTTCCTCCTTCCAAGCCAATCACCTTATATTTACAATACCTTTGCCAAGCATGGGTTCAATCCGTCATCACGGCTCCTTTTTAGTATGTTTTTTGCATGCAAAATAACAACTGGGTCAGGAGTTGATGGGGTGTTTTCTTCCCGGTGTGTTGCATCCGGCTACCGGTGCAACGATCAAAGCATTGTCGAACTTTTGTTTTGACAGCCAATGGCCGGGAATCCAGGCCACCCGTTAATTGGAGTGGTCGATGACTCAGTAGGGGATAAGGTTATACGTACCATTGCCGGTGGGGGCGGCTGTGGCGCCCTGCCGGTGTACCTGCACCGTTCCAGGGTTTATTGTGACAGATATCAAGTGCAATCAATGCCAAAAGCACGGCATTTTCGATCCAATCAAACCAAGCCTCCTCCATAGGGCCGTCATCCAGTGCTCTTTATCAGGGATAATAATTTTCCAGGACGAGAAGGTCGTGTTTTCCAACCCTGCCCTTCGAAAAATCGTTGGTCTTACAGAAGAGGAAGTCCTGGAGACCAACTATTTCGATCTTGTCGATCCGCGCGATCGTGGTGCCGTTAGACGCAAAGCCATTGGGTTGATGAAGGCGCGCTCATCTCCGGATGGCTTTGAATTTCGTATGGTTACGGCAACAGGTGAAATCAGGTGGATGCACCTGCTGGCCACGGCCATTTACTATCAAGGAAAACCGGCCATCCTAGCCAATATCCTTGACATTCAGGAACGCAAACAGGCGGAAAAGCTGCAGCGTGAAAGATCGCGGTTGCAGAAGACCCTGATTGATACCCTGCCTTACCCGGCAATGCTGGTTCGGCGGGATCGTATCATCCTGGCGGCCAACCTGCCGGCCCTCAATCTGGGTGCCCGTATCGGAGATTTCTGTAACAACGGGTTCGGACGGCATGCCATTGGAAGCGTTTCAGCCGAATTGGTTCAATGTAATGCCGCTGGCACGGCGTTCACCAAAAACATCAAATGCGGATTCTGTCTGGCCGATCAGGCCATGGAAACCAAAAAACCCCAGGTTTCCAAAGAGATGGAGGCATTTGGCGGTATTTGGGATCTCTTCTGGATACCGGTGGACCAGGAGACTTACCTGCATTACGGCATCGATGTCACCGAGCAGCGCAGAATCGAGCGCACCGTCCGCAACAGCGAAGAGCGCTATCGCTTGATTACGGATACCATGAACGACGGCCTCAGCATCCAGAACCGCGCAGGTATCATCACTCAGGTCAATCGGAGGTTCTGCGATCTGATCGGCTTCACCCGCATGGAGCTGATTGGCCGCCCCCTGGCAGACCTTCTATTTGATAGGGACGAAAGCGCCATTGACACAGCGTCCGTCCAGAGCAAGTTCACTACATCGACAGCTTTCCTGCACCATAAAGACGGCCACATGATCGATGTCTCAGTGAAAATCGAATCGCTCAGGGATGATCACGGCAACCTCAAGGGCCATTTTGCCTTTTTCAGTGATGTTACCGAATTAAACAGGCTCCGCAGACATTCGTCATCCCATGGGTTTGAGAACATCATCGGGGATGATGTATCCATGCGCAGGCTGTTTGCCGATATCATCGATGTCGCAACCTGCGAATTTCCGGTTCTTATTCAGGGTGAAACCGGTGCCGGCAAGGAACTCGTCGCACAGGCGATTCACAAGCGAAGCCAGCGCAAAGACCAGATGTTTGTCCCGGTCCACTGCGCTGCCCTGCCCGAGGGCCTTTTGGAAAGCGAACTTTTCGGCCACGTAAAGGGCGCTTTCACCGGCGCCATCCGGGACAAAAAAGGGCGTTTCGAACTGGCGCATGGCGGCACAATCTTTCTCGACGAGATCGGCGAATTGAGCATTGCAATGCAGGTTAAGCTTTTGCGGATCCTCCAGGAGGGTATCTTCGAACGGGTAGGGGACCATCACACCACCCATGTGGATGTACGCGTGGTTAGCGCCACAAACAAAGACCTGGAACGCGAAATGACCGAGGGCAGGTTCCGTCGGGATCTCTATTACCGCTTGTGCGTCATCCCGATTCTGGTGCCGCCCTTGCGCAAGCGAAAACACGATATCTTTCTACTGGCCGACCACTTCATTTCTTCCGCCGCGAACCATTCAGCGGGCCGTAAGCCGAACATTTCCAATGAAACCTTGCGCCTGCTGAGGTCCTACGACTGGCCGGGAAACGTTCGGGAGCTGAAAAATGTCATCTATTCGGCCAGTGTGAAAAGCAAAGGGAATCCCATCCAGCCAAGGCACCTGCCTGCTGCCATCGTTTCGCGATCCACCCATAGCACCCACCGCCGCAGGCGCCGCAAGCTGGACCACGCCAGGTTGCAGGACGCGCTGCGCCGGACAGGTGGGAACAAACGCCAGGCCGCCCGCCTGCTGGGGGTCCACCGATCCACCCTATACCGCTTTCTGGCCGCAACCGGCCGGGAAGATTAACAGAAGCTATCCACCAGACGGATTTTGACCCAAGGTGTAGGCGGGGTCAGGTTCTAAATCGCAGGCCTACGCTTGTATATTGAGGATTTGGTACCCGGTCCCAACACCCGGATTGGGCCAAAGACTTTTGGAATTAGATTCTAAAAATATTTACAGGGCCACATCGGCTATTGGAGGGTCAAACTGATGTACCGGGTGCGACGGTGGCGTTTAATCTTTATCTCCACCACACCGCCTTGAGCGAGTGCTTGAAAAAAATAGGGCGCCTGCTCAGGGCTGGAGATCGCTTCGCCGTTCACACCTTGAATCACGTCACCGTTTTGCAGCCCCATCTTGTTCCATATGGCATCGGGCGTCAGGTGGGTGATCGTGAATCCTGCGGGAAGATTATCCTTTAGATAGGGATGAATGACCGCCTCTTGCCCAAGCCGTCGGGTACCCTCAAGCCGGGCCTCGAGTTCCTCGAAACGCAAATTAAAGGACCAGGGGCTTCGGGAGCGGCCGCCATACTGCCCGGCACCGGAAAGATACGGCTGCGCCCTGGGATCAACCGGCAGTGGCTTTAAATCTTTTGGAGATTCAGTGAGACTGGCGCTTTCAGGCAACCCGTGTGTCCAGATGGCACCGTCCCTGACAGGCGACATTGCAGCTGTCATTTCCCTAACATCTTCTTCTGCCCGGAAGGGTGATGGATGAACCACGGCGACGGGTAGCAGTGCTTTCCCTGCCCGGGGGCTTTTCAGCACCGTAAGGTGTACTATCAATGCAGCCACAGCAAGAAGCAGGAGGCAGACCAGCTTTAGGGCCGAAGCTTTACGGACCTTATGCTTCACCGACCTTTGGAGAACCGGCCGGCTGTCGCGAGTTGGAATCTTGGAAGCGAAAACCTGCGGCACTGGATGCCGGTCCTTTTCATGGGGGGATATGATCAGCATCAAATCGTCCGCTACAATGCCGGTCGCACCACTGAGAGCCCGAAGGGCGACTGGCGGATGGTCCAGCTCTTCCCGCCCTGGCCGCACCTGGACTCTGGCATACCGTTTTTCTCGGGTCTGAAGACCGTTGCGTTTCAGAACATTGTAGATCGAGGATACCGAAACGTTGATGTTTTCCCGGTTGAGCAACGGCAACAGGCGCTTGGCGCCGAAATCCGGATGCTTAAGGGACAGTTGGACAATACGGGCTTTCGCAGCAGGCGGGATGCGGGCTGGGAACCTTTTTCCAGTGTTGGATTTGGTCATCTGATTTGTCCCTCTCTCTTCAGAATCGCCTATGTTGAATCGGCTGAAATGATTTATCAGCACAGAGGGGACACAGCGGTCACATTTTGATTGGCCGGTTTCTCTGTGCCCTCTGCTCCCCCCTGTGATTCCATCTGGTTTTTGTTCATCAATCCGCACCGCGCCCGCTGCGGATTGTCATGTCCGATAACCCACTGCGGGTCATCGGGTCCCGGCCCTTTCACACAAGCCGCTCCCGATCATCCGGCTGGCGCATCCGCCGGAATCGGCCCCACATGGTAGGGTCGCATCATTTCGTTGTCCTCGTGCTCCACGATGTGGCAGTGCCATACGTAGAATCCGGGATGGTCGAAGCGGGCCTTGACACGGGTCACCTCTCCCGGATAAGCGATCACCGTATCCTTGAACCCGGTCTCCCAAGGCAGCGGTCCGTTGCTGCCTGCGATGCTGGGACCTCCGCCCATTGCCGCTCGTCCGAGCACCTTGAACTGGACCAGGTGAATATGAATCGGGTGAGCGTCCTCGGTGACGTTGTAGATATTCCACTCCTCGACACCGCCGGCCGTCGGGTTCTCGCTGACCGGATCCATCCAGAGCAGCGGCGTGGATTGACCCGTGCCGGTGTTGTGGGTTCCCAGCAGCGCCGCGACAGGAATATCCACAGGTTCGTATGCCTCTTCGTTGAGGCTGAGATCCCGCATGATGCCGGTGGTGCCGATGGACGGCAGGGCTGGCAGCTGCAAGTACTGCGGCGGTGTACTCGGATCGGCCACAGGCCCGGATCTTACACGGAACTCCATCACCTGGCCTGTGGAATCCGGATCCGACGGGTCGAAATCAAGGCCGATTTGTCCACCGCCGAACGGCTCGTCCGGCCCCAGGTTGAGCATCCTGAAGGAAGAGCCTGCTGCAGCACTGAAGTCAACGATGATGTCCGCCCGCTCGGCCAGCGCCAAGAGGACTGTTGCGCCGCCCCCCGTGCTGCCGGGGTAGGGATAATCGTTCAGCCGCACCGGATCGGGAAGGAACCCGCCCTCAGCGCCGATCTGCCATACCTCGACCCCCGGGTGCTCGAACTGGAGGATCAGGAAACGCGAATTGCAGCCGTTAAGCAGCCGGAAGCGGTAGCGGCGCGGTTCCACCTCCAGGTAGGGCCAGGTAAAGCCATTGACCACCATCATGTTGCCGAAGAACTCGGGGTTCCAGATGGGCGACACGGGTGTATCGGGAATGTGAGGCCCGGTGTAGCCGTCGAAGAACTCCCTCGTGTCCGGGTAGAAGAGCGAACCGTCCGAGTTGAAAGAGCGATCCTGGACCACGATGGGAATCTCGCCGTATTCGCCCAGCGGATCATCCCCCACACCGGGCACCGGTCCCGGCAGTAGCGCCGTGCTGCCGTCGCGGCTGTCCAGCACCACGTCGTCCGGACCGCCGCGAATAAGCCAGAAACCAGCCGGTCCGGCATAAACATTGAGCCGGGTCATGCCCAGGGTGTGGTCATGGTACCAGAGGGTGGTGGCCCGCTGATCATTGGGATACTTGAAGCTGGCCGTCCCCGGTGACCAATTGTGGCCGTACTTGGTGTTGTAGTAGTCGTAGAACCGGCCGGTCGTTGCGAAACCGGCCGGAATGTTGGCGGCATTGGGAAGGTACCAGGCCTCGGGATAGCCGTCGCTGTCTTCGGCGGTATGCGCGCCGTGAACGTGGGTGACAATGGGGACCGGCCCGGTGTAGGCGCCCGGCGTGGATGTATAAGCAGGACGTGTGTCGCGGCCGGCGAGCCCTCCTGGCGGGTTGGCCCAGTGCAGGGTCGGGTCAACCGGCAGGATGTGGGGCAGGAAGTTGCCGTTGGCGTCGACCAATTCATTGCGCCACTGCACCTGGGTCGATTTATTCCATTTAGCCTCGATGGTAAAGGCCGGGTAGTTGAACGTTCCACCGTCGAACATATGCTTTTTGCTGCGGATATCACCGTAGCTCCAAACGGTTGTCTGGGGTAGGCCGCCTTCGGGTGACAAAATCCGCTGACTGAATTGCCGCACGCCGATCCGGTACTGATCTTTGTTCTTCTTGAAATCGCCCGGCATGGCCGGCGGCTTGACCAGGGGCAGCGTATACTTGCTGACATCCCCCGGCGCCAGGGATCCACCGGGTATCTGCGCCAGGGCGCTGGGTATCTTGAATTTCCAGGGCAATATCAGACCAGCACCGCCGATCATCCCCGCCTTCAAAACCTGTCTTCGGGTCATCTTGAAAAACTTTTTCCTCATCATGTCATCTCCTTTCCGCAGTGTGGGTTTCAGTTTCAAATGCGAATCGAAGCGATCAGGTCGAAACGGGCGAGACAGGACGAGGACGATCAGGGGGCAGGCGATTTCTTGTGCGATTCTTCTGCTTCGATTTCCCTAAGCCGCTTTTGGGCTTCAAGGCGTATTCGGGAGCCGGTGTCGAGAATAATGCCAAAAAGCACCAGGCTCGCATTTTGATCACAGCCGGCGTTGGCGTCCCGCGCCAACTGGATAAGCTTTTCCGACAAGCGAATGGCTTCCAGACAGTATTTCCGGCATTTAATGGTCAAAATTTTGCTCCTTTAGTGAGAGCCAGAATCCCTTCATGCTGAATAGGGAGCAACAAGCGGGCCAATTTCATACTGTTTTGCTATTGTATTTATAAAGACTTGATATAATTATTAATCTATAAAGTATAACAGGTTGTGAAAAAGGGCAGGGACTGACGTCGACTGTCGCATTGCAAAGGTATCAAATGCAACAGTTCGGTTCAATTTGAGCAAAGGTGCATGGATCGGGGGTTTGGGAGAATCTCAGGGGCGGGGTGTGTTGCATTTGGACCTAATTGCAACACATGCGACAACGCGACACCTATGGGCGCGCATGAACAATCTTCCCCTGGCAATCGCGGGGAAAAATGGAACCGGGAACCTTGAACCATGAACTATGAACCGGGGCCTAAAGCCCCAAAATTCCCTTGACTCGCAATGGGAACTTAATTATGGTTGCCGATGTCCCTGATGCTGGGGGATCGTCTAGTGGTAGGACTACGGACTCTGACTCCGTCAGCCCAGGTTCGAATCCTGGTCCCTCAGCCAAAAGACATTTACAGGAGCCGTATATCGGCTCCTTTTTTATTGGCGCCGCCGCTAAAGCCGTTTGACACTCAGGGGGTCATAAAGTAATTCTATTGCAGACATTGGTGCTACCGTCGCTATCCCTTCGCCGGTAAAACGCCTGCCGCTGTTGGGAGGCTTTATCCAGATATTTCAACGAACCTTCACTTTAGAGGGAATCAACATATGGCTGAAACCAACACCACGGCCCCATCCAATTTTATCAAAGCGATCATCGAAGAAGATCTGGCCAGCAACAAACATGACGGCAAAGTGGCCACCCGTTTTCCTCCGGAACCCAATGGATACCTGCACATCGGCCATGCCAAATCGATCTGCCTCAATTTCGGACTGGCCCAAACCTACAACGGCACCTGCAACCTGAGATTCGACGATACCAATCCCACCAAGGAAGAGGTGGAGTATGTTGAGTCCATTCAGGAAGATGTGCGCTGGCTGGGATTCGACTGGGAAGATCGGAAGTTTTTTGCTTCCGACTACTTTGAACAGCTTTATGATTTCGCTTTAACCCTCATCAGGGAAGGCAAGGCGTATGTGGACAGTCTGAGCGCCGATGAGATTCGCGCACACCGCGGCACCTTGACCGAACCGGGAAAAGAGAGCCCTTTTCGGAATCGAACGGTGGAGGAGAACCTCGATCTGTTTCAGCGCATGCGCAAAGGCGAGTTTGATAACGGCACCCATGTGCTGAGGGCCAAAATCGACATGGGGCATCCCAACCTGCTCATGCGCGATCCCACCCTGTATCGCATCCGCAAGGCCCATCACCACCGCACGGGGGATGCCTGGTGCATCTACCCCATGTATGATTTTACCCACTGCCTTTCCGATGCCTTGGAATGCATCACCCACTCCATCTGCACCCTGGAATTCGAAAACAATCGCGCACTCTACGACTGGGTGCTGGATCAGCTCAATACCAAATGCCGACCCCACCAGTACGAGTTCGCCAGGCTCAACCTGAGCTACACCGTGCTGAGCAAACGCAAATTGATTCAACTGGTGGAAGAAGGCTTGGTGGACGGGTGGGACGATCCGCGCATGCCCACCATCTCCGGATTTCGTCGCAGGGGATACACCCCCGAGGCCATTCGCAACTTTTGCGAACGCATCGGCGTGGCCAAGGCCAACAGCACGGTGGACATCGCCCTGCTGGAATACAGCATCCGAGAGGATCTCAACAAACGCGCCCCGCGGGTATTGGGAGTACTTCGGCCGCTGAAAGTGGTCATCGAGAATTATCCGGAAGGGCAAACCGAGGAACTGGAGGCCATCAACAATCCGGAAGATCCGGAAATGGGCAAACGCGAGGTACCGTTTTCCCGTATTCTCTACATCGAGCAGGATGATTTCATGGAAGACCCGCCCAAAAAATTCTTCCGCCTGGGGCCGGGCCGCGAAGTCCGCCTGCGATATGCCTATTTTATTACCTGCAAAGAGGCCATCAAAGACCCCGACACCGGAGAGATCATCGAACTACGCTGCACCTACGATCCGGATACCAAAGGGGGCAATGCCCCGGACGGCCGCAAGGTCAAAGCCACCTTGCACTGGGTATCGTCAGAGCACGCCATAGATGCCAAAGTCCGGCTTTACGACCGGCTCTTCACCAAGGAGAACCCCGACGAAAAGATTGACGGCAAAACCTTCAAAGATTTCATCAATCCGAACTCACTGGAAACCCTGACCGGCTGTAAACTGGAACCAAGCCTTGCCGGTGCGGCGCCCGAAGACTTCTATCAATTCGAGCGCCTCGGTTACTTTTGTGTGGATTCAAAGGACAGTACGGCGGACCAGCCGGTCTTCAACCGAACGGTCACCTTAAGGGACACCTGGGCGAAGATCGCAAAGGCGGGGAAAAATAAAAAATAAATGAGATACGCACACATCACCTGACAGGCAAAACAGGAGCCGGCCATGGATGTTTGGTACTTTTCAATGGAACTGGTCATGTTGTTGGGCGGCGCCTTTCTGCTTGGTGCCCTGGCCCAGCGCCTGAAGCAGAGCCCCATCGTAGGCTACCTTTTGACCGGCACCATCATCGGGCCCTTGCTCTTCAACGCTGAAGCCGTCAACCAAGCTGCAGAGTTAGGTGTCTCTCTGTTGCTCTTCTCCATCGGCCTCGAATTCTCCTTTCAGCGGCTCAAGCAGATGGGGCGGCTTGCATTCGGGGGCGGCGCCCTTCAGGTAGGGGCCACCCTCTGCATCATCAGCCTGTTCCTCCTTTTCCGGACACCCATTCCCAGAGCCGTCACCATCGGCGCGATTGTTGCCTTAAGCTCCACGGCGGTGGTAATGCGTGTGCTGGTCGATCGCAGCGAGATCGATTCCGTCCGTGGGCGTTCCTGCCTTGCGATTCTGCTTTTTCAGGATATCGCCATCGTCCCCTTGGTGATCATGGTCTCCCTCTTCTCAGCCGATTCCGCGACCCAGTCCGGTATCGCATTTCACATCCTGAAAGTGATGGCCTCTGCCGGCGGATTGGGCCTGATCCTCTATATCATCCTATACAAAGGTATTCCCCTGCTTTTGGCCAGTCGCGGGGTGTTTGCCAACCGTGAGCTGACGGCCTTGTTGGCCGTGGCCATCGGGCTGGGGGCCTCATGGGGAGCCCACGCAATGGGACTCTCACCGGCGCTAGGTGCCTTTGTAGCGGGGCTTCTGTTGGGAGAATCGCCCTTCGCCACTCAAATTCGAGCGGATATCGGCGTCGCACGGACCATCATGGTCACCCTCTTTTTTGCTTCGGTGGGCATGCTGGCCAAACCTTTATGGTTTCTGCTGCACCTGCACTGGATCGTGGGTGTGTCCGGGGCGATTTTCGTTTTCAAAACCAGCATCATCTTCTTCATCGTACGATGGTTCGGACTGAGCTATCGGCAAGCGCTGGCCACCGGGATAAGCCTGGCCCAGGTGGGAGAATTCTCCTTTGTGCTTGCGGCCACAGCCCGGAATGGAAATATTTTAACCGGCAATCATTTCGATTTGGTGGTATCGGTCATCATTTTGCTCATGTTTGCCGCCCCCTACATGGTTTCACAGGCATTTCCCCTGGCGGATCGGCTGCTGAACCGGGTACGCGGAAGGGGTTCAGGCCACGGTTTCGTAGAGAGCGAGGAAGAAACTCGTGCATCCCGGAAAGTTCTGCTGGTGGGATTGGGGCCGGCCGGCCAGGAGGTGGCGCGCCACTTGGTCACCCAGGAGTTAACGCCGGTTGTCATCGATGCCAACCCCCAAAGCCGGGGTAAAGCCAAAAAACTGGAACTGGAACTCCATCTGGGCGATGCCGTTCAGGAGGAGGTGCTGCTGCATGCCGGATTCAGAGATGTCTGTATGGCGGTGGTGACCGTGCCCGACCCGCCAACGGTGATTCAAATCGTAACTCACATGCGGGCATTGCGGCCACGCCTGCCCATTGCCGTACGCTGCCGTTACAATCGTCAACTGGATGCGGTCAAAAAAGCCGGAGCGACCATCATCGTAGACGAAGAGACGCGGGTGGGTCATGATCTGGCCCATCAAATCGTCGATTATATGCAGGACAGTTCCGGCGAGCATCTGGCATGCCGCATGGTGGGAATGCCTGCGGACCGACTTGCCGTGCAGGATGTTGCAGACGCGGAGCCGCTGTGACAGGCTAAGATCCTCCACCTGGCGTGCCTCCCATTATCGCATATGGCGAGCAAACCCAGCGGCATAATTAGCCACAACGATCCGGGTGGTGATTTATGCGTTTTGCTGAAAGGAGAGGGAGCAAGGCCCAAAGGATTGAGACGGCAATAGCGATTGTCCCCCAAAGAAAACGGGGCGGCTGACGCCGCCCCGCCGGCTAAAGGAAGATATAAATTAATATATCCTTTAGAGGCTCCCCCGCGAAGCCTCTGTCCTTTATATCGGCGCTTGAGGCAGCCACTTTAGCATTTTTTCGGCAACAGAAATATATTCGATTTAATTTTCAACGCTTGCGCATCAACTGGACCAGTTTTTCCGCCATTTTGAGCTCCTCGGGCATGAGCAAACCTGAAGAGATCCACCGTTCAATAGACTCTCTGGATACGTTGATATCCTTCGCATATTCCTCTATATCGGCATGACGGCTCAGATCGATTTCGCTTTCCAACTCCCGGAGGGTTCTCTTTACGGAAGGCTGAGTCCTCTCAACCACTGTTTTGGATTCGAATGGTTCGTCCTGCACATAGGTCAATGTCGGCTTTTGCCGGCGTTTGCCCAAAACTTTTCGCACATACGTCATGATCGCCATTTTTGTGACACCTCCCAACAGAAATTGCCCGGACCCGTCGCGGTGTTTTTCGTTACCCACTTGAATTCACGATTCATATTCATTCAGCGCAATCGAAAGATCATCCGCAGCAGCCCGTTGGTACTGGTATATGCACAATATCGGCCAATCTCATCTATAAGTTAAATCTTTAGGGCAAAACCGCAATACTCAGGGCAGGTAAGAAGAAGTGTTTGTGAGCCGGTTTTCCTGGCAGGTTGTTGATTTCAGCTGTGATAGCCGTAAGCTGCAATTAAATGAAAAATAAGTCTAACCAAACACAACGCCAGCATAGCCCACAAAACTATCGCCAGGGCTTTTGTCGTAGCTGGTGGCATAGGCCAGCTTTTTGGATTTCCGAGCGCCCATTTTTTGGACAGTGGCCACAGCAGTAGCCGCCGCACCGGCGCAGCAGGCGTTTTGGCGGGAGGTGCCTTCATCGATCACTCTTTCAGGTGCCATGTCGAGCAGGGCGTCAACGATCCGGCGATCGTTTTCCTCGCGAACCCAATCAACAGCCGATTCACCACTGCCTTGGGGAGAAAATCCATAGTTGCGGCCATAGTGGGTGAGATCGGTGGAGCCGATGACTTTAAGGCGCATCCCATTGGTGCTGGCCCAGGCGCCTATGGTTCGTCCGATCTCCAGGGAATCGCGCTGGGGGGGCACCCCAACGGCCAATATCTGGGCTGGATTCAACAGATATTTTACAAAGGGAAGCTGCAGCTCGATGGTGTTGTCTGGTACAAATCGCCGAGGTGTCTCCAATTCAAACGGATATCGCTGTTTCAGGTGATCCGCCAATTTTTCAGCCACCGGCAGCTCCCCGAAGGGGGTTTCCCAGGCGCCGGATGCCATCATGTGGTTGGCTGACCGGGGATGCAGGTGCATACCGAACAATACCACCAGATCCGGAGGAGAATCGTCCTTGAGCCAATGAATGACATTGCAGGCAATCTGTCCGCTGTAATACCAGCCGGCGTGAGGGACGACACCGCCCAACCAGATTCGGCCGTCCCCTTCCGGTTGCGGCCCCCTGGACAGGAACTGCGCTATCTCACGTTCGCAATCTGCGGCGTTGGCAGGATACCAGCTGCCGGCAAACGCGGCTCTGCGTGTTTCCATCATTACCTCCGTACCCATTGGATTGCGTGGAATCGCTGCGCTCTGCCATTTTTAAGTTAGATGGCGCAATACCTTACGATTACATTCTGCGGTTCCTTGTTCGATATTCGATATTCCCAAGGTCCCCCTCCACGACAGGCTGACCATGGTCCAGACGCTGCCACAAAAGAACAATCCATTGCATTAAAATCTATACCGGTTTGAATGTTTCAGTATAGCGTAATTGGGGCGCTATACGCAATTCGTTAAGTGGTTTTGGAGCGATTCTAACTGAACACGATTCAGCAAGGAAAAAGACGCCCCCGATACCGATAGCGACCCCGACCTCGATTTGCCGCGACCTCGGGGTCGGGGTCGCTATCGGTATCGCTTTCGAAAAGTCGTCCATGGTACACATAAGTTCGCTAAAAATTAACTTTCAAAGGAACGGCATCATGGACCGGTCACCATGAATGACATTCAGCTAGAATTGCTGGTGGTATCGGGGCACCTTTCCATATGAAAATTGATGATTATAATTTTAGCGGTTGCAAGATAGGGTAAAAACAGGGATATATGCCCTGCAAAAAGATTAATCCGCTGGAGGAAGCTATGTGGGAATACACGGAAAAGGTCAAGGAGCACTTTATCAATCCTCGCAATGTGGGAGAGGTGGACAATCCGGATGGTGTTGGAGAGGTGGGATCGCTGGCCTGCGGCGATGCACTTAAACTGACCATCAAGGTCGATGAGAATCAGCGCATCACGGATGCCAAGTTTCAAACCTTTGGCTGCGCCAGTGCCATCGCCTCCTCCTCTGCCTTGACCGAGATGGTCATTGGAAAGACCGTGCAGGAGGCCCAGGAGATCACCAACGAGGAGATCGCCCATTTTCTGGGCGGGCTTCCCAAGGAGAAGATGCACTGTTCGGTCATGGGGCAGGAGGCGCTGGAAAAGGCCATTGCCTGCTATCTGGGAGAACCGGAGAAGAAACCCGAAGGCAACCTGGTGTGCGAATGTTTCGGTGTCACCGACGTTCAGATCGAAAGGGCGCTAACCGAGCACTCTTTGAAAACCGTGGAAGAGATCACCAATTACATCAAGGCCGGCGGCGGTTGCGGTAATTGTCATGAAAAAATCGAGGAGATCATTGCCCGGGCAACCGGTGCGCCCGTCGACGCCCCTCCCAAGCCCAAGGTGCTGACCAATATCCAGAAGATAAAACTCATTGAAGAGACCCTGGAACGGGAGATCAAACCGGCATTGAAACAAGATGGCGGCGACATTCAATTGGTGGATGTGGACGGCGACCGCGTCATGGTCAAGCTCATCGGCACCTGCGCCTCCTGCGCCATGTCCCAGGTGACCCTCAAAGACTACGTGGAATCCAAACTCAAGGAATTGGTGACCGCGACCCTCACCGTCGAGGAGGTTTCCGCATGAAGCCAATCTATATGGACAATAACGCCACCACCCAGGTGGCGCCGGAAGTCGTTGAAGAGATGATGCCCTACTTCTCGAAGTTCTATGGCAATCCTTCCAGCATGCACACCTTCGGCGGCAATGTGGGCATGAAAATAAAAGAGGCCCGGGCCAAACTGGCCGACTTGCTGGGGGCTAATCCCGGAGAGATCGTCTATACGTCATGCGGCACCGAAAGCGACAGCACCGCCATCTGGGCGGCATTGCGCGGCAATCCGGACAAACGCCACATCGTCACATCCAAAGTAGAGCATCCGGCCATTAAAAACCTCGGCGAATACCTCTCCCAGAATGGCTACCGCACCACCTTCGTTCCGGTGGACAGCAAAGGCAATCTGGACCTGGACTACCTGTACGACCATCTTACCGAGGATACGGCCATCGTCAGTTTGATGTGGGCCAACAACGAGACCGGGGTTATCTTCCCGGTCGATGAGATCGCCCAAAAAGTCCATAGCAAGGGCATCGTCTTTCACACCGATGCTGTCCAGGCTGTGGGCAAGCTCCCCATCAACATGGCCGACAGTCGCGTGGATCTGCTGTCGCTCTCTGGCCATAAGCTCCACGCCCCCAAAGGTATCGGCGCCCTCTACGTTCGAAAAGGAACCAAATTCGCACCGTTTATGCTGGGCGGGCACCAGGAACACGGTCGACGCGGCGGCACCGAGAATGTAGCTTCCATTGTTGGATTGGGTAAAGCCGCAGAGCTGGCCGCTGGGCAGATGCAAGAAGAGAACCAGCGGGTCAGGGCTTTGCGGGATAAACTGGAAAGCGCCCTGCTGGAAGCGGTTCCCAACTCCATGGTCAATGGCGATCCGGACAACCGGCTGCCCAACACCACCAGCATCGCCTTTGAATTCGTGGAAGGAGAAGCGATCTTATTGATGATGGATGAATTCAATATCTGTGCCTCTTCCGGGTCAGCGTGCACGTCCGGTTCGCTGGAACCGTCCCACGTGCTGCGTGCCATGGGCGTGCCCTTTACCGCCGCGCATGGATCGATACGTTTCAGTCTGAGCGTCTACAATACGGAAGAAGAGGTTGACTTTATCATCGAAAAACTGCCGCCGATTATCGAGCGGCTTCGAAAGATGTCCCCTTTCTGGAGCCAGGCGGCGGGGGCGTGCAAAATATCCGGCTGACATCAGAATAGTTCCGTCACAGTATCTGCGCTGTCCCGCTTTGTTCCGCCGGTGGATTCAACCAAAACAATCCACTGGCGGTTTCCGCCGCAGGCCTTTGCGACGGCGAAAACCGTCTCGGACAATCATTGGGAATTTGGTCGGCACTAACCTAAAAATAACAATTTCACGGCTTAATTTTCCTTGACATTGCGTGGCGCTTTTTTGATAATGCTTTCTAACGTAACGCGTCCACCGGTTTACAAGTACCATCGTTAGCCGATTCTATGACGCGCCTTTTTGAATACGAAATTCTCAACAACTCATCACACTGTATCTCCTACTATTGACGAATAACTGTCACCTGGAGCGGCAAATCCCTTAGGCTACACATCTCTCTATCAGTTCCGTAATATCTGTGGGCCTGTCCTTTAGGCCCGGGGGATAGATTTTTCCAGAGACCGATGCATCCGGTTACGCGTGGGACCCATACCCCGGACCACGGTATCGACTCCCCCATGGACATAACCATCAACTACGCTCAAGGAGACTACCGCCATGACCAACATTATCCCACGCGCACACGTCCGAAAGGCCCATGAAGCCCCGATTCAATACGCTCTGCTGAACAGTGCGCAATTTGAGTCGACCCGCACCTATGATTATAGCGCGGATGGGCTGTGCTACGAAACCACCCACAAATTGGAACCCGAAACGGAAGTGTGTATTCTAATGGAAAATTACGCCCCGAACCGCTCAGGACCGGAGGCCTACCGCTCCTATGTGGCCCGCATCCGATGGATCCATCTGCTCTCCAAAAACGGAAAAGACCGCTACGCGGCCGGCGCACAAATTATTGAACGCAGCCACGACATCCTGACCTCGGAAGCGCAATTACCACAAATTCGATGCGATCTCTGCGGAAAGACAGAACCGAGACACCGAATTCAGACGACCGGCACCGGGGCGGACCTGTGTCAGCGATGCATGAAGCATTTCAGTAACATACCGTCCACAAAAATTCGTCAGTGCGTGGAACGTTTCCTGTTGGGAAATATTATCTAATCCGATTAAAGGACCCGAATATGCCCAATGCCGCTATCACCGGTACAGGTTCCTATCTTCCGGAGGGGGTGATCCACAACGAAGCATTGGATCAATTCCCCAAAACGGCCAAACTGATCATCAGCCAGAAGACCGGAGTGTTTTGCCGTCATCATGCCGATTCGGACCAGTGCACGTCAGACCTGGCGTTCCAGGCGGCGAAACAGTGCTTGGAGCGCAGCGATTTTCCCCCCGGCAAAGTGGAAGCGATAATCTTGTCCACCTCATCCCCGGACCGTATCCAGCCGGCGACGGCGACCCGCCTTCAACACCTGCTGCAAGCGACCCGGTCCTTTGCCTTTGACATCAATTCGGTCTGTTCGGGCAGCACATACGGCATAGCCCTCTCCCGGGCGTTGATCCGTTCAGGAACCTGCACGAATGTCCTGTTCGTGGCGTCTGAAATCTATTCAAAAATTCTGAACCATAAAGACTTCGCAACCTTCCCTTATTTCGGGGACGGGGCCGGGGCAATCCTCTTCACGGCTTCGGACCATGATGAAGGCGTCCTTGCTTCCATTCTTCGCACGGACGGCAGCAGAAACGATACCATCTGCATCCCCGGTGGCGGTACCATGATGCCGTTCGAAACCATACCCGATGCCAAAGCGATCTACTTCCAGATGAAAGGCCGGGAGGTCTACAATTTCGCCGTTCAGAAAGGCACCGAGGTCATTGAAGACCTAATGAAAAAGACCAACCAGCACCTGGATGCCGTCCAATGCTTTATCTGCCACCAGGCCAACGTCAATATCATCCTGAATATTGCCGAGAATTTGGGCATTGCCGAAGAGAAGTTTTATATGAATATGTTTTGCTACGGCAATACCGCCAGTGCATCGATTCCCATCGCCCTGGACGAGGTCATCCAACGCCATATCGTGGCAAAGGGAGACCTTGTGGTGACAGCCGCCTTTGGCGGCGGATTGTCATGGGGTGCCAATCTCATCCAAATATAACAAACCTCGAGCATGGCGAGCGCATAAAACAAAGTTTCAATCGATCATTAACCGACAACAAGGAGGACCGTAATGGAAGTATCTGCCGCTCAACTCATCAAGGGACTGGAAGAATTGTTCCCGGAATGCCAGGGTACGGACATATCGGTAGAGACGCTATTAGGGGAGATGCCTGAATGGGATTCCATGGCTGCCGTGAATTTTCAAACCTTTTTGCTTCAACAATTTGAAATGGAGGTCCCCCTGGAACTGCTTGCAGACGAAACCAGCCTTCAAGAGGTTATCGCCTATATTGAGAATCCGGAAAGCGCCCTGGCGTCGTAAACCGTTGGGTCTTTGTGTTTGGAAAAAGGAAAAAAATGGAAAACAAAAGTGATCCTTTTGATATAGCCGATGCTTTGAGCGACGTGAACACCGCCTGGATGAAGGATGACGAGGCGTTTCGCCGATGTTGCCATACGTTGAATGAGAGCCTGCAATCCACCCATGCGAAAGTCCTCAAGCATCTGCAATCCTTTCCTGAAGATATTAGGGACGATGGAGAATCAACCATCGTCCAATGGGTCGGCAAAATGGCCTGGTCTTCACAACAATACCACCGCGCATGGTCCGAGTGGATCGCAGCGTATGTCGATCACGCACCGGACCTGCCCAAGTCCTCCCGCCGGCGTGCCCGCTTCTGGATCAACCAGATTCAGAACATGCTGGAACCGGCCAACTATTTTTGGACGAACCCGAAAGCGGTTCAGCGGTTTTTTCAAAGCCGGGGCGAGAGCCTTAGCCAGGGCCTTCGCAACTGGATGGACGATGCGTCGACCCGAAAAGGGCTCGTCTCCTTGTGCGACGAAAGCAGCTTCACCCTCGGCCAGGACCTGGCCGCAACGGCTGGATCTGTCATCTTCCGCAACGAACTCATGGAGTTGATTCAATACGCGCCCCAAACCGAGAAGGTGAGGCAGATTCCCATTGTCCTCGTGCAACCGTGGATTAACAAATACTATATTTTCGACCTTTCACGCCATAATAGCTTCGTTGCCTATCTGGTGCGCCAGGGATTCACTGTCTTTATTACAAGTTGGAAAAATCCAGGGCCTGACCTGCGCCATATCACCTTTGCGGATTATATGTTCAAAGGAGCGTTGCGGGCTGCTCAGGTCGCCCGCGAGGTGTGCAATGTCCCAAGCGTTCATTTGGCTGGATACTGCATCGGCGGTACGCTGATCACAACGCTTATGGGATGGCTGGCCCAGGAAAAAACCGACATTCCCATCTCCGATGTGACCCTTTTTTCCACCCTGGTGGACTTTTCAGAACCCGGCGATATTGGCGTCCTGTTACCGCCTGACATCATTGAAGCCGTTGAGGAGCAGACGGCCGACACCGGCATATTGGAGAAACATCAAATCGCGGCCACGTTCCGCATGCTCAATCCCAGAGACTTGATCTGGCGCTATGCCGTCAACAACTATTTTTTCGGCGAAAAGCCGCCGAGGTCGGATATGCTGTACTGGAACAGCGATGGTACGAACCTTCCCCAAGCCATGTGCAATTTTTACCTCAACGCGTTTTATAAGGCTAACCGAATCGTTCATCCCGGCGGCCTGATTATCGGCGGTCGATCCATCGACCTTGGCATGGTGCGCACCCCATTCTATATCGTGGGGGCCGCCAAGGATCATATCTGCCCATGGAAAAGCGCCTTCAAGACATGTAGATTGATGGGTGGCAAGGTTCGATTCATTCTGGCGGATGAAGGTCATATCACCGGAATCGTCAATCCCCCGTCGAAATGGTCCAAAAAGAAATACTGGGCTGCAGCGGCGACGCGAAGACGGAATGCAGACAAGTGGCTGGAAAAACAGGTCACCAGCAAGGGATCATGGTGGCCTGACTGGATTCACTGGCTGGAACCGAAAAGCGGCCCAAAAGTATTGCCGCCAAGGGCCGGCACGCCAACCCTCCCCCCCTTGTGTCCGGCACCGGGCACCTATGTGCTGGAATGACCGGAACTATTGCCGTCCACCTAATCGTCCAGTGTTTCCAGGGGTACCGGCAACACGTCTTTCTCTTCAGAGGATGGAGTTGCATCATCTACCACAGGTCCATACAGAGGAGGCGTCTGTATCTCAGGTTCTTGAGAAGGCTGTTTTTGAATCGATTCCGGAGGAGGGCTGGAGCTGCGGGTAGATCGGGGTCTCAGATAAGTCTCCGGCATGGGGCGTCGCGTGGTCAACAATGGCCCGGGAATACGGATGATTTCGCCAATCCGCATGCGGCGGGGTTTGATCTTTGGATTTGCCGCAGCAAGGTGCCGCCAATTGGATCCCTTTCCGGTATACCAGCGGGCGATGTTGTAAAGCGTCTCATGCTCCCATCGAACTTTATGGATCAAAGGGGCCTTCTCTGCGGAGACCGTTTTCACCGGCTCCGCAACCGGAGGAGCACTGTTGTTCTCCTCGGCCGCCTCCTTTTCGGCCGGACCGACGGGCTGTTCTTCCCCCTCATCCAACGCATCCGTTGGGGATAAAACCATGTGCTGATACGGTTCCACCCATAGGTTCATCGGCTTTGGCCCGCAACCGCCTGCCCACCCCCATGCAATGCCACACAGCAGCACAGCGCGCCACCAGTCCCATCCCAACATTACCTCTGCTTCCCATGGTCTGGTGTCGAGGCCTCACGCAACCGGTTTAAATAGGCCAACGCTTTTTCATTCTCAGGACTCAGGGCGACCACCTCTTCCAAATTAGCGATGCTCTGGGCTTTTTTGCCCAGCTTTTGCTGAATAACAGCCAAATTGAAAAGGGATTTTTCGATATAGGCGGGCTTAAGGGATACCACCTTTTCAAACGCCTTTTCCGCCGCTTCGAACTCCCCAATGGCGGCATAGATGAAACCAATGTTGAAGAAAGCATCCGCGGACGTCGCATCCAGACTGATCACCTTTTGATAGGCACCGATGGCTTTGGGATAATCCTTGATGCGAATATACCGCTTGCCCAACAAGAGGTAAGGATCCGCCATTAAAGGCGCTACTTCAGATGCCTTGATCAGCATTGCTTCGGCCTCCGTGGGAGATGTGGTCATGATCTCTCTAGCCCGGCCGACCAATGCCTGGGCATAAAGCCCACCTTCCTTTGCATTTTCACTTGCCGCGCCCACAGGAGTGGACTCCAGCAGTTCAACGGCCGACTTAAAATCGCTTTTTGCCATTGCGGCAACCGCCTTTTCCACGAGTGCGGCCTCCGGCGGCTTCGGTGTGCCGGTCAGGGCCGTCGTCTCAGATATTCCGGGCTGATCTTCAGCCTGATCAGTGGCAGAAGGCGCAGCAACAGATTCCTGCACAGCATATCCGTTCGGGGTACCTGCGACATGCGCCATTTCCTCGTCCTGATTCTTCCCGGAAGATGGGTCTGGATTTTTGGCAGCGGTAAAGGTACCGGCGATCACCGCAAGGGAGACAAGCACGCATCCCGCCAACAGGACGGCTGGTATTAACTTGCGGCGAGGGTACCCCTTGGATGGGTCGATTAATCCTACCAGGACCCCAAACCCCTTCTCTGCGATGGTTCTCCCCCGGGTAAAGGTTTTATTTAGCAGGGTACCGGAGCGCTCAAGGATGATGTGCAGCCATTTTCTCACAGACGTTGCGCCTGCCCGCAGCTTTTCAAAGAAATCCGATCGCCGATCCGAAGAAACATGATCTGGATCCGCTTTGTCGATCCGCTGCAAACCGGTATCCAACTGCAACTCTTTCCCGCACTCGATAATGATGTCCGCATCGATGGTCCTTTGCTCCCTGACATATCCTGTCAGCAACGCACGATCACATATATTATTGATGACGCGAGGGTTACCGTGGGATAGGGCGTAAATCTGTCGGAGCGCATTGACCGTAAAAACTTGTTGCCTGACGCCGGACACTTTCAGACGGTGTTCCACATAGAGCTGGGTTTCTTCGGCCAGCAGCGAGTCGATGTCATAATACGAGGTGATCCGTTGGCGCAATGCGCGGCATTCCGGCTTCTGCAGCATTGGTTTGATCTCGTCCTGCCCGACAAAAAAGATACTGAGAAGATTCTGGCCGTGGTGTTCGATATTGGAGAGCAGCCGAATCTCTTCGAGCAGCTCCATGGGAAGCCGGTGCGCTTCATCGATGATCAGGAGCACCACCTTGCCGTCAGCGTTGGATTGCTGGAGGAAGGCATTAAAAAATAACAACAGATCTCGTTTATTGGTCGATTCAAACCCTGGATCCAATAATCGTGCAATCAAGGATAAAAAATCATTGGTTTCAAGGCTGGGGTGATTGATTTTGGCGACGCACACATTTTCGCCCAAAGCTTCCAGCAAGGCGTTGACCAAGGTGGTCTTGCCGGTGCCAGCATCACCGGTCAATACCACAAAGCCATTCCGATCCATCAGACCGTATCTCAGGTTGGCCAATGCCTCCTGATGCTTCTCTCCCATCCACAAGAAGCGGGGGTCGGTGCTGATCTGAAATGGCTTTTCCGTCATGCCATAGAAGGAGGTGTACATCTTCGACCTGCCTTTCCCCGGTTCGGATAACCCGGGCAAGAACGTCATTGAAGCATCCGTTCTGAATACAGGATTATAGCGGCCATCAGAAGATATAAGAATTATAACTCACAATGACGGTACATGCAATGCCGCGCAAGGATACATTGTACTGATATGACACCCTAATTGAGCGCAGGCAAAATAGGATGACCCAACAGGACGGAATAGCGCTTAGATGGTCTGTATGCCCGCCTTATGCCGTACCTTCTCCCGCAGCCACCCCAACCAGGCTTCGAAACCGTCTCCGGTCTTGGCCGATATGGCAAAGGTTGGCATTTCGGGATGGATCTGCAGAATGCTCTTTCGAATGGTCTCTGTATCCAGATCAAGGTAGGGAACCAGATCGATCTTATTGATGAGGGCCGCGTCGCAGACACGGAACATGAGGGGGTATTTAATGGGCTTGTCTTCACCTTCGGTCACACTAAGCATCACCACCTTCAGGTCTTCACCGATATCGAATTCGGCTGGACAGACCAGATTGCCGATATTCTCCACAATGAGCAAGTCCAGGTCATGAAGGTCAATGCCGGATAGGGCCGTGTCGATGACATGGGCGGCCAGGTGGCACTCGCCGCCGAATTGGTCGGTGTTGATCTGAACCACCGGCGCACCGCTGGCCGCAAGCTTATCGGCATCGTGGGTGGAACAGATATCCCCCACGATGACCGCGCAGCGCAATTCGGGCATCAGATCGGCCAGCGAGCGCACCAGGGTGGTGGTCTTTCCAGAACCCGGTGAACTCATCAGATTGAGCACGAAGACACCATGGGAATCAAATCTTTGCTGCAACCGATCGGCCACCATTTTATTGGCGTCCAGCACATTGCGGACCACCTGGATCTTTCGGGTTCCGGAACCATGGGACTCGATGACGGCCCCCGCCTCACCGTCGTGGTGGTGGTGAGGCCCCTTGGGGTCATGATGGCAATGTCGCTGAGTTCTATAAAAATCGAACATAATAGCCTATCCAATAATTATTGTCCGCAATGCTATCTTCAAAATGTATCACTCCCCGGCCAACTCAATCGATTCAATGTCCAGTTCCCTGCCGGTGAGCATCTCGATGGATCCGCTATCGCATTCCGGACAGCGGAAAACAGGATCGTCGATTTGCCATCGATGCCCGCAAGTCCGGCAAGAGGCCGATACCGCGATCTCTTCGATATGGAGGTCGGCCCCTTCGGCCGGCGTCTCCTTTGCCGCCACTTCGAAGCAGAATTGGAGACTCTGGGAGACCACCGCCGCCAGCTTGCCCACCTTGAGATTGATGCGCTCCACTTTGGGATCGGTCATGTCATCCGGAATGGACTCGACAACGATACGCACAATCTCCGTGGCGATTCCCATTTCATGCATTTTGGAGTTCTCGTGCTAATTCGCATTTGATGAATTCGTAGAAAGTCAGATTTTCACCACGAAGAAACAAAAAAATATATCAAATTTTCAGCTTCGTGCTCTTCGTGTCCTTCGTGGTTATTGAAAAATATGACGCTTCGGCGGCATTTTAAGAATTCATCAGCAATTAAGTTTTAATTCTACACAAACGTTTCCGCGCACACATCGCCCAAATAGGCCAAATTATCACAAACATGGATGCCGTTTGCCTTCATGGCGGCCACCTTGCTTTGGCCAGTGCCGCTATTACCGCTGATAATGGCGCCGGCGTGCCCCATTCTGCGTCCCGGCGGAGCGGTTAACCCGGCAATGAAGCCGACCACCGGCTTGGTCACATGGGCTTTAATGAAGTCTGCAGCCTCCTCTTCTGCACTTCCGCCGATTTCGCCGATCATGACGATGCCTTGGGTGGCATCATCGTCCTGGAAGGCTTCCAGGCAATCGATAAAATTGGTGCCGTTCACCGGATCTCCTCCGATGCCGATGCAGGTGGTTTGCCCCAGTCCGGCGAGGGTCAGGGCGTGGACCGCCTCATAGGTCAGGGTGCCGGAACGCGAAACCACTCCTATTTTTCCCGGTTGATGGATGACACCCGGCATGATGCCGATCTTGCACTGTCCGGGGGTGATGATCCCGGGGCAGTTTGGGCCAATTAGTCGCACCGGCTTGTCTTTGATGTAGTTTTTCACCCGCATCATGTCCATCACCGGTATTCCTTCGGTGATGCAGACGATGAGCGGCACTTCAGCATCGGCTGCTTCCATAATCGCTTCGGCCGCAAAGGGTGGAGGAACAAAAATCATGCTGGCATCAGCACTCGTGGCTTGAACGGCTTGGGCCACCGCTTTCCGGGGGTAACGCCGGCCACGACCCGGGTGCCGTATTCAATGCATGCCCGGGCATGAAACTGGCCCTCTTTTCCAGTAATGCCCTGTACCAACAACTTGGTATCTTTGTTTACGAGTATGCTCATAGTTTATTCCTCGCAGAATGTCCTAATTCAGTTTAATTTTTAAGTTCCCAACGTTTTCCAATCATATTGCCATCTTTTTTATGAAACATTGGGGTTACTGGATGGCGGCCTTGAGTTTCTCCGCGGCATCTTTGAGATCCTTGGCATTGATCAGCTCCAATCCCGATTCATCCAGAATCCGGCGTCCCTCCGCCAGATTGGTGCCTTCCATGCGGATGATCACCGGAACGCGCATGCCGACTTTCTGGGCAGCCTGTACCACGCCGTTGGCCAGCCGGTCGCAACGCAGAATCCCGCCAAAGATATTGATGAGGATCGCCTTGACATTTTCGTCTCCCTGCAAAATGCGAAAGCCGTTTTCGATTTGCTCGGCGCTGGCGCCGCCGCCCACATCGAGGAAATTAACCGGTTTACCACCGGCATATTTGATACAGTCCATGGTGGCCATGGCCAGCCCGGCCCCGTTGACCATGTTGCCCACATTACCGCCCTCGCCCAGGTGGATGTAGTTGAGGCCATGCTTGGATGCTTCCACTTCGGTGGGGTCCTCCTCATCCAAATCTCGATATGCCTGAACATCAGGATGACGATAAAGGGCATTGTCGTCGAAATCCATCTTCCCATCCAGGGCGATCACCTCGTCTTGCACCGTTAGTACCAGCGGATTGATCTCCACCAGAGAACAGTCGTATTGTACGGCGACCTGGTACAAATTTTTCAAAAGGGCTGTAAACGGCTTCATACAGGTTTTGGGCAGGTTGAGCCCGTAAGCCACGCCGGCCAGATGGTAGCCGCGAATGCCCAGATTGGGATCCACGTAAACCTTAATGATTTTTTCCGGCGTCTTCTCGGCCACATCTTCGATATCCATACCGCCCGCCTCGCTGGCCATAATTACCATTTTGGCGGTGGCACGGTCGGGCAGAATGCTCAGGTAAAGCTCTTTGGCAATATCCAGCCCCTGCTCGATGAGAAGTTTTTTGACCTGTTTTCCTTCCGGTCCGGTTTGCTTGGTGACGAGGTTCATCCCCAAAATGGCGTTGGCGTAAGTATCGAACTCCTGCGGATTTTTGGCGACCTTGACGCCACCCCCCAGCCCCCTTCCGCCAGCGTGAATCTGTGCTTTGACCACCACCGGGTAGGACCCCAGCTTCTCAGCAACCGCCTTGGCCTCATCAACGGTGAACGCCACGGCCCCGTCCGGAACCGCGACCCCGTTTTTTCTAAACAGTTCTTTTGCCTGATATTCATGGATTTTCATGGATAGGCCTCTCTATATGTTAACTGACGATATTGTTTTGATGCAATGCGCGAGAAGGGGGGCTGCAGCACTTTTCGGATTCAAGTAATTCGTAGCCGGCAAGGGGTACCTGGAGGCTGCCGCCTGCAGGCCCCTTTGCTCGACAGTTCATCTATATTTTAATACCGCATTAGGGTTCAACCCTGTGGTGGCTAAAGTGTTAGCCAATGACGCAGAGGACGTCCCCTTTTGCCACGGTATCGCCACTTTTATAGTTAACCGCCTGGATGGTGCCGCTGCACGGTGCCGGCAGAGCATTCTCCATCTTCATAGCTTCCAAAACCAGAACGGTTTCGCCTTCGGCCACTTCATCCCCCACGTTCTTCTCGTAGCTGACGATCATGCCGGGCATGGGCGCCGACAGGGGGGTGCCGGAAACAGCCGCCGGTGCCGCTGCAGGCTCAGCCGGTTTATCCGCCGCTGGAGCCGGCGCAGCCGCGGGCGGCGCTTTCTCAGCGGGCGCAACAGGCGCCGCGGCAGGCGCCACAGCGGGAGCAGCAGGTGCTGCAGGCGCCACGGGCACGCCGCCGGCCGGCAGTGCAATAACAGGGGCGCCGCCGGTAGGCTCAACCTCCACATTGAAGTACTCGTTATCGACGAAGACGTTGAAGGTCCGCATCGCCTCTCCCTTGGGCGGAGTGCCCGACTTTTTCTCCACAAGTCCGCCGGCCTTGGCTTTTTTCAAAAGTTCGTCCCTGGCCTTGACCTGCTCCAACGTTATCGGCTGAACTTCTGCAGGCGCTTCTTCAACGCCGTACTTCCACTGCAGAAATTTCTTTCCGGTTACCGGGTAGAGGGCATAGAGCACCAAATCTTCCATGTCCGCGGCCAAATCGCCGATCTCTTCCTTAGCCTTCTCCAGCTCAGGCTCTATGACTTCAGCGGGGCGGCAGGTGATCGGTTCTTCGCCGCGCTGGTACCCCTTCAAGGCTTTCTTCTGCACTTCCGGATCGATGGGGACGGCTGTCTTTCCATAGAGGCCGTAACATAGATCTTTCACCTGCGCAGTAATCATTTTGTAGCGTTCATCCGGGGTATCGTGAAGCACGTTGTTGACCGTCTGCACCCCAACGATCTGACTGGTGGGGGTAACCAGGGGGACCTGGCCCAACTCCTTGCGTACCCGCGGCAGTTCCTTGTAGACGTCGTCGATTCTGTCCAGGGCATCCATTTCGCGCAGCTGGTTCACCAGATTGGAGAGCATACCGCCCGGAGTCTGGTGCAGCAGCACGTTAATGTCGATGATGGACACTTTGGAGTCGTCCAGCAGATGTTTGTATTTGGGCATGACCTTTTTTTCGAAGATTTCGTTGATCTGGGCCAGCAGTCGAATGTCGAATCCGGTGTCGCGGTTGGTGCCCAGCAGCGCCATGACCAGCGGCTCCACGGCGGCGTGTGACGTACGATAGGCGTACGGTGACATGCAGGTGTCGATGATGTCCACGCCCGCTTCGATGGCTTTTAAATGGGTCATGGGAGACATGCCGGAAGTGAAGTGGCTGTGCAGATGAATGGGCGGCTTCACCGCCGCCTTGAGGGCTTTGACCAGTTGAAAGGCATCATAGGGGGCCATGAGCCCGGCCATGTCTTTGACGCAAATGGAGTCGGCGCCCATGACTTCCAGGTCTTTGGCCTTTTTGACGTAGTAGTCCAGGTTGTAAACCTCACCGCCCAGCCGCGGTTCGGTCATGGTATAACAGATGCAGCCTTGGAAGTGTTTGCCGTATTCCTTAATCTTGGGAACGACCGTCTGGAAGTTGCGGTAGTCGTTCAGGGCGTCGAAGGTGCGGAAGATGTCCATCCCGTTCTCGCAGGCCCGATCCATGAATGCCTTGGCGACGTCGTCGGCATAGTTGCGGTAGCCGACCAGGTTCTGGGCGCGCAACAGCATGGAGAAGGGGGTTTTCTTGAAATACCGCTTCAGGGTGCGGATGCGCTCCCAGGGATCTTCGTTAAGGAAACGGTGCATGGTATCGAAGGTGGCGCCACCCCAGGTTTCCACCGCCCAGTACCCCACTTGGTCCATCAGTTCGGCCACTGGGATCATATCTTCGGTACGCCCGCGGGTGGCGAACAGGGACTGATGACCGTCCCTGAGGCTCAAGTCCTCAATCTTGACGGGATTTCCCGCAGCCGGGCGGTCCTTATCGAAATTCATGGTGGTCATTTTAACTTGGTCGCTCATCGTCGAGGTCTCCTATGGCTTAATCGTTATCATTGAATGCTATCGGGAGCGGTCAAACCCTTTCATCTGCATCAGGTTGCGCATGGTCATCATTCCCTGACGCCCGCTTTGCCCCCAGAGATTCAGTTCGATGGCCGGCGCCTTGGGGCCTTCCATGGCCTTATTGACGGCTTCGGCATAGGCTTCCTGCTCTTGTTGCATATAAGCGCTCACTGCGGCGAGGGCAGCGGCGATTTTCTTCTCCATTTTCTCCATCGATTCACCCATGTTTGGTTATACGTTTGCGTTCGGCCATTTTACATCGGGATGTTGCCGTGTTTCTTGGGCGGCCGCAATTCCCGTTTGGTGCACATGATCTCCAACGCGTCGATCAGCCGCGGACGGGTCTCGCTGGGTTGAATCACCGCATCGATATAACCGCGACCGGCGGCGACATAGGGGTTGGAGAAGAGATCTTCGTACTCCTTTATCTTCTCCACTCGCTTGGCTTTGGGATTGCCGGCGGCATTGATCTCCTTGCGATGGATGATGTTGGCCGCGCCCTCGGCGCCCATCACCGCGATCTCAGCCATTGGCCAGGCAAAGGCCATGTCCGCGCCCAGATGACGGGAAGACATGGCGATATAGGCGCCGCCGTAATCCTTGCGGGTAATCAGCAACAGCTTGGGCACGGTTGCTTCGCTGTAGCACCAAAGCAGTTTGGCACCGTGGCGGATGATACCGCCATGCTCCTGCTGGCTTCCCGGTAGATAGCCGGGTACGTCGGCGATGGTGAGCAGCGGGATATTAAAGGCATCGCAGAAGCGGATAAATCGGGTGGCCTTATCCGAAGCATCGATGTCGAGACAGCCGGCCATGGCGTTAGGCTGGTTGGCAATGATGCCGATGGTGCGGCCATTGAGACGGGCAAAGCAGACCACGATATTGGTGGCGAAGAACTGGTGGGGCTCGAAGATCTCTCCATTGTCCACGATTGCGGTGATGACCGCCTTCATGTCGTAAGACTGGTTGGGGTTGTCCGGAATAATGCCGTCCAGGGCCTTGTCGGTGCGCTGGGGGTCATCGCCTGTGTCGACTCTGGGCGGATCTTCCATGTTGTTGGCCGGAAGGTAGGAGAGTAGCTTGCGAATCTGGTCGATGGCGTCCTTGTCATTTTCACAAGCAAACTGCGCCACGCCGCTTTTTTCGTTATGCGCCATGGCGCCGCCCAGGTTCTCGAAAGAAATTTCTTCACCGGTCACGGCCTTGATAACTTCCGGGCCGGTGATGAACATATAGCTGCTGTTCTTTACCATGAAAACATAATCGGTCATGGCCGGGGAGTAAACAGCGCCGCCTGCGGTCGGCCCCATGATGGCGGAGATCTGGGGGATGACCCCCGAGGCCAGCGAGTTGCGATAAAAGATGTCCCCGTAGCCGCGCAGGGCGTCCACGCCTTCCTGGATACGTGCTCCGCCGGAGTCGTTCATGCCCACAAACGGTACCCCGGCTTTTAAGGCCAGGTCCATCACTTTGCAGATCTTGGCGGCGTGCATTTCCCCCAGGCTGCCTGCCCGGGAGGTGAAATCCTGGGCAAACGCGAATACCGGACGACCGTCCACCAAACCGTGACCGGTGATAACACCATCGGACGGAATATCCACTTTGGCCATGTTGAAATTGGAACAGCGGTGTTTGACAAACATGTCGATCTCACGGAAAGTGCCTTTGTCAAAGAGTTGCGCCATTCGTTCGCGGGCCGTCAGTTTGCCTTTTTCCTTCTGCTTGGAAACCAGCTTTTCTCCGCCCATCTCAAGGATCTTGGCCTCTTTCTCCCTGAGGGCTTTTATTTTCTCATCCACTTTTCCCATTATGAATTCCTTTCCCCCTCTCCAAATAATTAAACGGCCCCTTTTTCACCCGCATCATCTTTATTCAATGCAGCACCAAGCACGGGCTAAAATCTGCAATCTAATCGCCCACATTTGCTCTCATCGACGCTACTATCCGATAATAAAGGAAAAGCTATGTTCTATGATATAGTCCTTCATTGTCAAGCAAAAAAAGGAGACGCTGAGCCGCAGTTGTGGGCATCATCATGCCATTGCGGACGCTGTCGGCAATGGTCTCCAAATTGCGCTGGATTTCAGGGTGCTGATAGAATCTGTCGCTGAGCCCTTCATGGATCATCGACCACATCCATTGCAATGCTTGCCCCTTGCGCTTTTCCGCCAGCTCACCGCTGGCCGACAGCCGCCTATGGTGGTCCTGGACGGTCTGCCAGACATCCAGAAGCCCCTCAAGCGTAACGCTGCTGCACGTCAGTACCGGCGGCGTCCAGACGGCAGACGACGGTTGCATCAGGTGCATGGCCGACGCCAACTCCTTGCGGGTCTTTCGGGCCGGCTCCACATTGTCTCCGTCAGCCTTGTTGATGGCCACCGCATCGGCAAGCTCCAGGATGCCTTTCTTGATGCCCTGCAGCGCATCGCCAGCACCTGTGATCATCAACACCAGAAAAAAATCCACCATTCCGGCCACTGCAACCTCGCTTTGTCCCACTCCAACAGTCTCAACGATGATCACGTCGAAATCGGCCGCTTCACACAGCAGCATGGTCTCGCGGGTCATACGGGCCACGCCGCCCAAGGTGCCCCCGGAAGGTGACGGACGGATAAAAGCGCCCTCGGCAGCGGAAAGACGTTCCATGCGGGTTTTGTCTGCCAAAATGCTGCCACCGGATCGGGAACTGCTGGGATCGATGGCCAAGACCGCCACTCGAATGCCCCGCTCGATCAGCATCATGCCGAAACTTTCGATAAAGGTGCTTTTGCCGACCCCCGGCACACCGGTAATCCCCAACCGAATCGCCTTGCCGGTGCGGTCCAGAACCTCATCCACCAGATTCTGGGCCAACCGGCGATGGTCAACCAGAGAGCTCTCCACCAGCGTAATCGCCTTGGCCAGCACCCGCCGGTTACCGGATAATATTCCGTCGAGGTAATAATTTAGTGGCTCGATTTTCACTGCGGACTTCGATCTCGCCGGGAAGCCGGCGGGTAGTTCAAAGTTCAGAGTTCAGAGTTCGGAATTCGGAGTTCAAGTTTAGACAGTTAGCACAGCATCGGTTCAGTGACTTCATCATTCCGAGGACCACCTTCGAGTGGAGACTGAAATGGTCCTGAACTTTGAACCTTGAACCTTGAACTTTGAACTCCCTATTTAAGCTTCTAACGCATTCAACGTCTGGTTGGCCGAATGGATCAGTGGTGTACCGGGTCCAAAGACGCACACGGCGCCGGCCTGTCGTAGGAACTCATAATCCGAAGGCGGAATCACGCCGCCCACCACCACCTTGATCTCCGATGCCCCGGCCGATTTAAGCGCTTCCACCAGCTGCGGCACTAAAGTCTTGTGCCCGGCAGCCAGGGTCGATACGCCCACCACGTGGACATCGTTCTCCACCGCCATCTTCGCGGCTTCATCCGGCGTCTGGAACATGGGACTGATATCCACATCAAAACCAAAATCCGCATAGGCGGTGGCCACAACTTTAACACCGCGGTCATGGCCGTCCTGTCCCATTTTGGTCATCAGAATCCGTGGACGGCGACCTTGTTTCTCTTTAAACTGATCTGTGCGTTTGCGCAACGCAGCGATGACCTCCTTATCCCTGAATTCCGAAGCGTACACGCCGGAGATGCACTGGGTGGTGGCCACATAGCGGCCAAAAGCCTTTTCCATGGCATCGGAGATCTCCCCCACCGTTGCACGGGCGCGAACCGCCTCAAGGGCAGCGGCCAGCAGATTACCGCTGTTTTCCGCTACCTGGGTGACGTCGGCAAGGGCTTGCGTTACTTTGGCGGCGTCCCGCCGGGCGCGAATTTCTTTCAGCCGCGCCACCTGCTCATCCCGTACGGATTCGGGCACTTCCAGCACCTCATCCAAGGGCTGCTCTTCAATGGTATATTTGTTGACCCCAACGATCACATCAAGGCCCTGATCGATGAGCGCCTGTCGGCGGGCAGCCGATTCTTCGATGCGCATCTTTGGCATACCGGTTTCGATAGCTTTGGCCATGCCCCCCAGTTCCTCCACCTCCTTGATGATTTTACCGGCCTCCCGGATCACTGCTCCGGTGAGGGCCTCCACGTAGTAGGAACCGCCCAGGGGATCGACCACATGGCAGATTTGGGACTCCTCCTGAATAACCAACTGGGTATTGCGGGCGATCCGGGCGGAGAAATCAGTGGGCAGGCCAACGGCCTCGTCAAAGGAGTTGGTGTGCAGGGATTGGGTGCCGCCCAGCACCGCGGCCATGGCCTCGATGGTGGTGCGAATGATGTTGTTGTAAGGGTCTTGTTCGGTCAGGCTCCAACCCGAAGTTTGCACATGGGTGCGCAGCATGCTGGATTTTGGATTGGTGGGGTTGAATTGGGACATCAGGTCGGCCCAGAGGTAGCGGGCGGCCCGCAGCATGGCAATCTCCATGAAAAAGTTCATGCCCACGCCGAAGAAGAAAGAGAGCCGGGGTGCAAATTCATCGATTTTCAATCCGGCGCTTAACGCGGCGCGCACATACTCCAATCCGTCCGCCAAGGTAAATGCGCACTGTAAGACGGAGTTGGCGCCGGCTTCCATCATATGATAGCCGCTGATGGAGACCGTATTGAACCGGGGCATATGCCCGGAGCAAAAAGCGATGATGTCCGAAACGATTCGCATGGAAGGTTCGGGCGGGTAGATATAAGTATTTCGGGTCAGATACTCCTTGAGGATATCGTTCTGAATCGTGCCGTTGAGTTGCTCATGTTTAACGCCTTGCTCTTCGGCGGCAACGATATACATGGCAAGAATGGGGATCACCGCCCCGTTCATGGTCATGGACACCGACATCTGATCCAGGGGGATCTGGTCAAAGAGGATTTTCATATCCTCAATGGAGTCAAT